>JBBDSY010000046.1:0-137567 GCA_040904705.1 Nitrospirales bacterium
ATACCTCCTAGGATAGCAAGACTTTTGTCTTAGTTAAAGGTTAAATTACTATAGCGTTTATGGATAAACTACCAAACCCTGCAACTTGGATGAACTGAAAAAGGCGGTGGGCAAAGCAGCTCAAGGTAACTCACAAGGGAACGTCCGCTACTTGCCGGTAAGCGTCCGATCAGAAACATGGAATACATTCCAAAGCTTGATGGTCGCAAAGCGACCCACAGCGGACATTCCGTTGCCCGTATTTTTTAGCCTTTTGAACTTTTAATCAGCGGGCCACAAGTTGGACCCCTGTACCACCCACCATACTTTTCAAGCACTAAATCCCATCCCACCCCAAGGACCACTGACTGTACATCAGCTGCCCTGATCATCCACTCTAAGCACCAGAAGAAATATAGTTCTCAGATTTTGGTTCTGAGAACCGAGGTTTGATTCCTCGTCCCCCAACCACTTTACTTCCCCTCCCAATTTTTGAAAAGTTTTCTTTGAGACTCTATAGAGAATCTAATTTTGATTTCCCTCTGATATCGAGTTCTCATTTTGTCTTCCCATCACCTTTTTCATTTCTCATAAATTCAATTCCCCCTCGTAGCCTTTTCTTGTAATCCAGAATTAATTGCGCCCTCAAGGTAGTTCTAAAATTTGGTGAAGAGAACACTGGAAGGATAGTTCATATAAACCCAATTGCCCTATACGATGGGCGAGCATACTTCGAGATCGTCCACGACTTCTTGCGAAATCAGAGGTCGTTGGTTCCAGCAAACCATCAGCCAGGTGCCACCTTATTAACCTCACATCCCAAGTGGTGGGGAGTACAATTTCCATATCAATGTTGGTCGCTGCCTTATGTCATATGTACCCTACTTATAGACAGGTTTATGGTAAGTCGCGACGGTGTTTAGGGTGATCTGTGGCATGGGGCTTGCCTCTGTTCTGCTAGCTTTTAGGCTCACTGGTCTGTCACATTTTCCAACGTTAAAAGGATATAATATGGGTGTGAAGGTTGGTCAGTTAGTCCTGGTTCTGCCATGTTTGTTCCTGGCCTTGGGCGTAGGAAGAATTTGGTGGTACCAGGTCCTCTGCCTAAGGCTTGGGCAGGTTTGAGGGTGCTCCTGTCGCCGGTATGGTTGGTTGAGCGAAGCCTGAACATCAATGTAGGAATACCAAGTTGGCAAGAGCCAGCAAACGAGAGATCATTTTGATTCAATTTATGGTGGATTGTATCGTGAGGTACGCTTTGGAGTAGTCTGGAGAAGATAAATTTTTGTCTGTCGAATCATCTGGCTGGAGGAGATCCATGGTCTCTCATTACTCTCTCAGCATTATCATTCCCTTTCTTCTGGGGTCCGTGTTCGAAGCTTTTCCCCTGCGCCTCGCCAAAACCATGGATGATCTGAAAGAAGGGGTGGTGAAGATCACGGACATGGTAGACAAACAACACGGGATTGGAACGGACCTCATCATGAGAATTGAAGATAAGACCGCCAATTTTGTGGTTGAACAAGGTTTCAGACAGGCGGACAGCCTTGTCTCAACCGGTAGCAGAGAACCAAACGGGATGCCTGTGGCCTTGTCCAGAGAAATCACCGGTAAGGATGGTGGGCCGATGGTGTTGGTGCCGGCGG
This sequence comes from Nitrospirales bacterium, assembly GCA_040904705.1. GTDB lineage: Bacteria > Nitrospirota > Nitrospiria > Nitrospirales > UBA8639 > Nitrospira_E. The sequence continues at coordinate 1,626 of JBBDSY010000046.1, forward strand.
GGTCATTTTTGATGGGCTCACCGGAAGGCACAGGTGAGCCCGATGAGCGTCCGCAACATAGGGTATACCTGAACGATTTTTATATCGATCAATATGAGGTGACGGTAGAGCGGTATCACCAGTTTTTACAAGATAACAATCGGGGGGCTCCGAAATATTGGGATCGGGTGGAGATAAGTCGGGATGGGCAGAAGCCGGTGGTGAGAATTACTTGGTATGATGCTCAGGCATATTGTCAATGGGCAGGAAAGCGGTTGCCTACCGAGGCGGAATGGGAGAAAGCGGCCAGAGGACCAGACAACCGGACTTATCCCTGGGGAGAAACCACCCCCAATTTCACCACGGCTAATTTAGGGAAAGCCTACGAACCGGGAAAAGCTTATGCAGAAAAACTCCAGCCTGTAGGATCATTTGAACGAGGGAAAAGTCTGTATGGGGCTTATGATATGGCCGGCAATGTGTGGGAATGGGTCGCAGACTGGTTTGACCAGGATTATTATCTGATCAGTCCCAAGAAGAATCCGCAAGGGCCATCGAGCGGTAATTTCAAAGTCCGGCGCGGTGGCTCCTGGGGCAATGATCCAACGGCTCTACGATCAGGGCTCCGGGGCAGGCTCCTTCCATTAAGGCGGAGTGCTGCTGTCGGGTTTCGCTGTGCCCAAGATGCCCCCTAACTTTTAATCCATTACCAGTTGGGTGCAACAGTCAAAACACAAGACCATATTTTTGATTTACTCCCAGTTCGATCCCGGTTTTACTCCCGGTTTCAGATCTATCTCAATCACACTCCATATATGACTCTGTCCGCTTCTGGCCGAAACTCCCACTACAGGGAAAGCTTTTGGTAATTAGAAATTCTAATTAATTGCTATGTGAATATATAAATGGGAAATTATACAGACCTAGAGTCAGAGTTCATCGAAAGGACAATTAAGCTAATTGATCAATATACGGGTCTATGTGAAAAATTTTCATTCGATGAACAATACAATTACACCCTGACAATCAATTGTCTGCTGGGGCTTATTGTCATGCCTAAGGAGAGGGTTGTGTCCTATATCCCTACAAAAAGATTAACAAATGCATTTAAAAAAGAAATTGGGCTAATTCAGTCAGTAATCAAACCAGAGATTAAAACCCTTCGAGAGTTAATAGAAAGTCTTAGGCACGCAGTTGCACATTTCGACATAAATGTAGTTTCAGAAAATGATAGCAAACTTATTGACTATATAGAATTCAAAGACACAGAAGTTGATGTGGTTATTGCCAGTTTTCGTGGAAATGAGCTGTTTGCTTTTTTGCAATATTACTCAACCTGTTTGCTGGAAAATCTGCGTAGGCATCAATATTAAAAGCAAATTGCTCAATAGGAGGCGCCCCTATTAGGCTCGCTTCTTAACTCAAGAATTACCGGCTGTCCGCTTTTGGCCGCTAGGGACCTTGTTCAGAAGGCCGCTAATCGTCGCTTCGCTCAAACTTCTGTCTGTTCCGCCATTTCTAACGCGTCGTCCACTTCGATCCCCAGATAACGAACCGTGCTTTCTAATTTGGTGTGTCCTAACAGGAGCTGCACGGCTCGAAGATTTTTCGTTCTCCGGTAGATGAGCGTGGCTTTCGTTCTTCGCAATGAATGCGTGCCATAGAGTAAGGGATCGAGGCCAATCATCTCCATCCACTTGTGAACGATTCGGGCATACTGTCGGGTTGAAATATGATGGGAACAATTGATGCGACTCGGGAAAAGATAGCCGTCCGGTCGGAAATGATTGTGGCCAATCCAGTTGGTGAGGGCATCTCTGGTTTGTTCTGTGAGTTCAAATTGAACGGGCTGTTGTGTTTTCTGCTGCAGCACCATTGTTCGAGGAGGAATACCATTGCCATGATTGACATCTCGTACCTTGAGCTTAACGAGATCACAACTGCGTAATTTACTGTCGATCGCCAGGTTAAACATGGCCAACTCTCGGGTATCTTTCTTTAGCTGAAGTCTGATTCGAATCGCCCAAATCTCACGTAGTTTTAACGGGGGTTTTTGACCAATGAGTTTCCCTTTATTCCAAGGAGTTGTCGTTGGTACTGTTTGAGGTAAAGGAATCATAATTATAGCCCTCCTTATTAAGTGGGTAATAATTATGATCGAGGTCCTAGATGTTCGCTATTCGACCCAAAGCAGACGTTCAGATAGTACCGACCCATGAGCGCTGTGTGGTGATTCTGTAACGGTAGTTGGTAAAATTGAGGCTGTAAAGACATCATCGGCACATTCTCTTCATGGCTAGTACTCCCTTTCGACGCGACCGCCCCAAGACCGGCCGCAATGCCCCATGCTTTTGCGGCAGCGACCGCAAATTCAAGCACTGCCACGGCGGAGTGCAGCATACCCTCCCAGCCCTACTTGGCCGTGATAGGGTCGAAAAGGAGATCCTTGAGCAGGGCCGGAATCTTTTCGAGAAACACAAGGTCCAAGAACTCCAACGCCAAAAGCAACAAGGGTTGGGCCGGCAAATCATCTCAATGGAGCACAAGGGATACCGCTTCGTAGCCGTCGGGGACCGATTGCACTATGGGGATTGGAAGACCTTTTTTGATTTCCTAACCCATTACATCAAGGAGACATTAGGCAGCGAATGGGGTAATGCCGAGATCGCCAAATCCCTGGAAGAGCGTCATCCCGTTATGCAGTGGTACGCCAAGGTCTGCCGCCTTCAGGCCGCTCATGCCCAAGAACCCGGATCCGTATTCTCAATGCCCATATCCGGCGCGATATCGGCCTATAACCGACTCGCTTATAACCTGTACCTCATCGACCACAACGGCAAGGACATCCAAACGCGGCTTATCGCTCGACTGAAGAATAAAGACAACTTCCAGGGTGCATTCTACGAGACCCAGGTCGCGGCATGGCTGATCAAGGCTGGTTTTGAACTGGAATTCGAAGATGAGTCGGACCGAACAGCAAAGCATTGCGAGTTCACTGCCATTTACACGGCAACCGGCGAAAAATACTCCGTAGAAGCAAAATCGCGAGAGATTGAAACCACTAATTCCTCCCGCGCGAAGGTGGGCCGCAAGCTCTACCAGGCCCTTGAGAAAGAAGCTAATTTCATGAGACTAATATTTCTCGACCTCAATAAACCGTTGTATAGCAAGGAAGCAGCAGAACTCGCCCTGGATCGAGCAGAGCGCATTGTAAGGCAGTCGGAAGGATTGACGCTCCACGACAAACCCGCGCCTGCCGCGTACGTCTGCATCACGAACATGAACGATCAGTACGAGGCCGATACGTCGGCCCTCTCAACAATGATCTCATTTTGCGGATTCAAAATACACGACTTCATGGGGGATCAGTTTTTATCACTGCGAGAAGCGGCGCGAGCTCGAGAACGCCACTGGCCCATGTTCCAGCTTTTAAAATCAATGGAGGAGCATCGCGAGATTCCGCCAACGTTTGACGGCAAGCTACCGTCAGAGGCCTTCGTTCTTAACCCGCCGCAGAGGCTCCAGGTCGGTCAGTTCTATACTGTACCTGGACCCGATGGGGTAGAAGTTAATGCGCAGCTTATGGAAGCAATAGTCTCGAATGATAAGGCCAATTGCATTCTCCATGATCTGGCGACCAACAAGTCTTGGATCGGTAGTTTTGACATGACACCCGATGAGCTAGCCGACTATGTCAAACACCCGGACACCTATTTCGGCGTCTATCGACGGCAAACCCGAAAGGTCGAGACCGCAATGGATATGTTCGACTTCTTGGTCGACGGTTATCGGGATACCCCGAAGGAACGGCTCATAGAGCTGCTACCTAATTATGCCGATCAAGAAAGTCTTCGCGCTATGTCGCAGAAGGAACTGGTGGAAATTTTTGCCGAGGGTTATACCAGGGGCGCCATTGCAGATGGTTTCAACGTTAAGCCGCCACGTAACAAGCCACGCCCGCCGTCCAAATAAGCGGCTGGTTGCTCATCTTGCGATATCAAGACCGTGAACGACCGCTTCTGGCCCAGGCTGTGTGAAAACTCCGCAAGAGAGTATAATGGCACTTTCCCACGGAGGTGTTACGAATGAGCGGATTTATTCAAGGGACGGATCGCCACCAAGCGACCTTATACCCCGAACGCTTGGATGAGTATATCGCCGAGGACAACGCCGTTCGGGTCATCGATATCTTCGTCGACGACCTGGATCTCTCAGGGCTTGGCTTCAAAACCCATTCGGAGAACACGGGTCGCCCAGCCTACCACCCAACCATCCTGCTGAAGGTCTATGTCTATGGGTATCTCAACCGAGTGCAGTCCAGTCGTCGCCTGGAACGCGAAGCGCACCGCAACGTGGAGCTCCTGTGGCTCACCGAACGCTTAGCGCCAGACTTTAAGACCATCGCCGATTTTCGCAAGAACAATGGTCCCGCCATCCGCTTAGTCTGTCGCGAGGTCATCTTGCTGTGCAAGAAACTCAATTTGTTTGCCGACGCCTTTGTGGCCATCGATGGCAGTAAGTTTAAGGCCGTGAATAATCGAGACCGAAACTTCACCAATGCCAAGATGCAACGCCGGTTGAAACAAATTGATGAGAGCATTGACCGGTATCTGCGTCAGATCGCCAGCGCGGATCGACACGAAGCGGCGGTGGCCACGGCCAAAACTCAACGGCTCGAGGACAAGATCACGGCCTTGAAGACGGAAATGGCACGTCTCAAGAAGCTCGAAGTTCAGATGCTCCACACGCCAGACCAGCAGCTCTCCCTGACAGACCCGGATGCGCGAGCGATGAAAACGCGGGGCAATGGAATCGTCGGGTATAACGTCCAGAACGCTGTGGACGCGGAGCACCACTTGATCGTGACGCACGAGGTCACCAATGTCGGGCATGATCAGCACCAGTTGTCCCACATGGCGCAACAAGCGAAAGAAGCTATTGGATCAGAGACGCTCGAGGTGGTCGCCGACCGGGGATACTGCACCAGTGAAGAACTTCTGGCCTGTGAGCAGTCGAAGGTCACGACCTATCTCCCCAAGCCGCAGACGTCGGGGAGCACGAAGAAAGGCTTATTTAGTAAACGCGATTTTATTTATAAAGCGGACGATAATGAGTATGAATGCCCGGCCGGGGAACGTTTGATCTGGCGGTTCGAGACACAGGAGAAAGGCTTGACGCTCCACAAATACTGGTCCTCCCACTGTCCGAATTGCTCGATGAAGTCGCAATGTACAACCAGTCCGTACCGACGAGTGACGCACTGGGAACATGAAGCGTTGCTGGAGGCTGCGGAAGCCCGTCTCGATCGAGAACCAGAGCGAATGCGTATTCGACGACAAACGGTCGAGCATCCCTTCGGCACCCTGAAAGCCTGGAGGGGGTATACCCACTTCCAAACCAAAACCCTCAAGCAGGTGCGCACCGAGATGAGTTTGCATGTGTTGGCGTACAACTTCAAGTGGGTGCTGGCGATACTCGGTGTGACCCCTCTCCTTCAGGCAATCCAGACGTGAGGACCACCCTCCTACAACGCAACAAGGGGCACATGAGCGCCACCTGCGACGCATTAGGTGGCTCGAGGTGACACAAAACGGAAAAGCTTGTCTCAACGAACACCTAAAGAGGAGATGGGCTGACGCGCCTCCTATCGCGTGGCAATGAGAGGGGCCAGGAAAGTTTTCACACAGCCTGGGCCGGAAACGACCCAAAGGCGACATTCGACTTGCGCAAAAGGCGCCATTCAAATTGGCAGAAGTGGACATTCACAATCACCGAAATACCGAAACCGCCTCGGGCTCGCCGTCCGAACCCGTGGAGTGATACCGGTCATCTGCGCTGCCAACTGTTCAATTAGGATTGATTTAAATTCGAATCATTAGGCTTCGTATGTTGTATGGATGAAGATTCAGAGACACGGAAGGAAGACAGCGGCGCTGCACGCTACTTGGAGCAACGTCTACTTTGCCTCGATCACGCGGGCGATCTTGTCTCTGGTGCCCAGCGTGTGCTCGAAGACGATAACGCACTCCAAAACATCGCTTATCACTTGGCCATCTTAGCAATGGAGGAGATTGGGAAGGCTGGAATGCTTGCCTCCCGTGTGGCCATTGGTGTGGCCCTGGATGATGGGAAGTGGCTTGAAAGGCGCTTGGGCGATCACGTCTTTAAGTTGATGTGGGCTGTGTGGTCGCCAAGCATGTCGGAAGGCAAGATCGATCCAAAGGATTTCGAGGCCGCGCGCCAATTTGCCGAAAGTACGCATGCGCGCCGCATAGCAGGGCTCTATGTTGATCACACAGACGACAAAACTCCAGCACCGCCACGTGAAGCGGTACGGCTCGATCATGCAACATCGATCTTAAGCCTTGCTAGGGCCCGTCTCGCATTAGAGCTTGAGAGCGGAACACCAGTTTTAGACGAGCGAAACGAGGACTTGGAGTGGTATCTCGATACTCTTACCGACGCTCTTGGAAAGAAAAGACTCTTCAGTCGACCATTCATTCAAAAATATGAGGAATTCCACGGAGACACACGCGCCTGGATAAGGTGGGCGCGTGAGGAGTTCGCAAAGATCGCGGCAGAAGAACAGGAACACCTTCAGCGGGAGCTTACTCGCCAAGTCGGAGAGTCCGGTGAGGGGAAACCCAAATGGGTAATGAAAGTGCGGTTGCACACGCCTTCGCATTCTTTCCACAAGAAGACGCTCAACTTTTGGAATGACCGGATGGAAGCGGTGAAGCTTCGACAGGTCGGAAAGCTGAAGAACGAGCTCTTGCTAGAAATGACGATCAATGACCGCGTGAAGCTTGATCGATTGTTCTATGCCGGGCTTTCCTTGAGCAAGATGTACATTGCGATGCTCAACATCGGCACAGGTGGATTTTTTTGGTACGAGCTCTCCAGTCAAGCACATATCTACTACGAAAGTATTCAAGATCTAGACGCACCCCATTTGAAGCCCTGCATCAGTCAAGTGCACGGCCTTCTTGAGGAATGGGCTGAAGAAACCCCTGACGGAGGTTACCGCAAACTGGTCGCGCTGGAAGAAACACACCTCACTAACTCAATGATGTGTCTCGCGGCTTTTGGGCCCTGGGCCGTCGAAGACCTGGCTCCTATATTTGGACCATACCTCGAAGGGCTTATGCTGTTCAGCAAGACCGATCTGCATCTATCGGTCGAAAACAACGCTCGCGACGCCTTCCTCAAGGTGCTGCGCCGGGCGATGCTGAGCTATGGAGATTGGAACGGCGAGGACACTCAACTGATAACGGCTTTGCACCGTGTGTTTGAGCCCATCATTCCCGAAGAAGCCCACAGAAATCTGTTATTGAAGGACCTTGAAGGGACCCCCACGGATGAAAAGGCACTTTCCTACGCCATTACGGCCAAGCGGGTTGCCGATATTTATCTGGTGATAGTGGCTAAGCGACGTTGGCAAGAATTCGTCACGCGCGCCGGCAGGAATTAGGGAGCAATTTTTGGATGTTGAATTAGTTGTGTTGAGAATCAGAGACGAGGGTGACCATTGCAGCTGAGATAACTTGGCTCAGGGGTTTAGTTGTTCTGCTATTTGAAAAATATTATGATCGTCAGCTAACAAAAAATTTGGCCCCTTGGTACGAAGGACGGCTTTTGGCCGAAACCAGACACAACATGGATTAATCAAGATACCCGCCTAACTTGTCGATGCAGCAGACCCCGGAGAGTGGACGTTGAACTCCAACGTTAGGGAAAATGCTACCGAATACCCCATTCTGGTACATGCACAAATTCAAAAGTAAGCGCTGAATCCATTTTTCATTTTTTGCTTTTAGTCGCCTTCTGGCGTGGCTGAGAAACGCAGGCAATTCCGGAAAACGGGCGAGCACTGTTTGAGCGTAGCGGGTTGCGCAGCCCCAGGAATTGACGAGCATCGCAGGGGACTTGGAGAGCCGCGGCAGGGTGACAATGGTTTTGGGTCCTTTTGCCGAAACAAGGGACCTCGGCGTGCAGGGACGAAACCCCGTAGGACAAGCATATGACTGTACATGCCTTGGTAAAATCGTGAGACTATTCAGATAAAATCAGTGGTACGATTTTCTTGCCTATTCGGGAGATACTACTAATAGTATTTCTCTTCTTTCTTTCGACTGATTTCCACAACTTTCAGCAGGTGCTTGACATGATTGGCCAGAGTTGTATACTTCGTGGAGTGGGAGGAAGTGGGAGAAAAAGCTCAGTGTATGTCAAAAATGTAACAATATGAGTGTCTGATGTGCATGTTCCTGTTCTTGCTGAAGAAATTTGCCAGTGGCTCAGCCCAAAACCAGGTGGAATTTATGTCGATTGTACCTTGGGTGTGGGAGGAACGTCATTAAAAATCCTTCAAAGTTCAGGAAATAATGCTTATATTCTTGGTTTGGATAGGGATCCTGAGGCCTTGGCTTATGCGGAGAAAACCTTAGAGCCGTATAAGTCTCAAGTTAAGCTTGTTCATGGGAATTACTCCCACCTTATGGAATTTTCGAATCAAGCAGGTTTTGAGAGGGTCGATGGGGTGGTTTTCGATCTCGGGGTGTCCTCATTGCAGTTAGATAGGCCGGAGCGAGGATTTAGTTTTGCTTCGGATGGCCCTTTGGATATGCGCATGAATCAAACGCAGGGTCCAACCGCCGCGGATTTAGTCAAGGTGCTTTCCGAGAAGGAGTTAGCTGATTTGTTTTTTGTATGCGGCGAAGAGCGGTTCTCTCGACGCATTGCCCGGGCGATCGTTGAGGCAAGAAAAACCTATGCCTTGGATACCACTCATGCGCTTGTGGCGGTGATTAAAGGCGCCGTTCCCTCATCGTATAGAAAAGGGCGGATCCATTGTGCCACGCGGACCTTCCAAGCCCTCCGTATCCGGGTGAATCAGGAGTTGGATCTTTTGCAGCCGGCCCTCCAGTCTGCGGTCAGCCTCTTAAAGGAAGGAGGGCGAGTGTGTGTGGTGGCCTTTCATTCCTTGGAAGACCGGATAGTGAAGCATACCTTTCGAGCGATGGCGGGAAAGGATCATCCTTCAATCGCCATATTAACCAAAAAACCGGTGACGGCGGATCAACGGGAAATAGAACAGAATCCACGCGCGAGAAGCGCCAAGTTGCGGGTTGCCCAACGTTTAGCAGAGGGAGCTTTTCCATCATGAAGAAAAATGTCTTGTTGGGCGTGATGGTTGTCTTAGGAGTGTGGTGCCTTTTTTATGTGGGAGTGAAGCTGGATATGTGGCGACTTGGCTATGACATGGAAGAATTGGAGCAGCGACGTACGGTCCTCAAAAAACAACAAGAAATGTTGCAAGTCAAGCTGTCCGAACTGACAGATCCACAACAAATTGCTCAAAGAGCCCATCGGCAATTAGGGCTGATCGTGCCCCAGGAAGGACAGGTGGTCATGATTTCTCTCGATTTGAATTCTTTGCCGGAATCGGGGAATGGTTCTCCGATGCGATTGGTGAGGGAATTTTCCGATTCATTCTTGAGTCTGCCATGAGCCTGCCCGCACAAGACATTCATCCGGTGTGTAGAATGCGTAGCGGCATTGTCTGCCTCAGTCTGCTCTGTGGGTTTGCCCTGATCGGGTGCCGGTTGTTTTATTTGCAGGTATTGCAATCGGATGCCGGGGCCCATGAAGTACAACGCCAACATCAGAAAAACGTGATGGTTCAGCCGGATCGAGGCGTGATTGTTGATCGGCAAGGTCATCCATTGGCGCTCAATGTTGATGTGGCTTCAGTCTACGTGAATCCTGGTTCTCTCAATGATCCCAAGAAAACAGCCCGTACTCTTTCCAAGGTTTTAGAGATGCCGGTTGCGCAGGTGCGTGACCTCTTTCAACGTGAGCAACCCTATGTGTGGGTCAAGCGCCATATTTCTGAGCCCATGGCTAAACAATTGGAAGCGAAGCCTCTAGCAGGGGTGGTCGTTATACGGGAACCACATCGTTTTTATCCCAAAGGTGCGTTGGTCTCTCATGTCTTGGGCTTCTCCGGCATCGATAACCAAGGCCTTGAAGGGGTTGAATTTCAGTATGAGTCCTATTTGCGGGGAGAAAAAAATCTTGTGCAGTACCAGCGAGATGCCTTGGGTCGAACCATTGCCCCTCTGTCTACCCAGGATACGCTAGGTTCTCAGGCTGGTTATCACATCACCCTATCCATTGATGAGGTGATTCAATTTATTGCCGAAGATGAATTGGCGAAAGCGGTACAGAAGAGTCATGCGAAATCAGGCAGTATTGTGATCATGGACCCCTTGACCGGGGCCATTCTTGCATGGGCGCTGCATCCGACCTTCGATCCGAACAACTTCAAGAAATTTTCTGCTAAGGATTGGCGAAATCGGGCGGTCACTGACCCCTATGAGCCAGGATCGACCTTGAAGGTGGTGATCGCTGCTGCCGCGTTGGAAGAGAAGGTCATGGAGCCCGAGACCCTGATTTATGGGGGAGAGGGCCAGATGTCCATGGCCGGGACGATCGTGCATGACCCGGCCAATTCGGGTTGGATGACGTTTCAAGAAGCCATTGCACAGTCCAGCAATGTAGGCGCGATTAAGGTGGCGGTCGAATTGGGACCCTCACGCGTCTATCAATATTTACAAGCTTTTGGCTTTGGCGAAAAAACCGGAATCGATTTGCCCGGAGAATCTTCAGGCATTTTACATGAACCATCAAAATGGAGTGGACTCAGTCTGTCCTCGTTGGCGATGGGGCAGGAAATCGCGGTCACCCCGATTCAAATGGTGGCGGCGATGTCTATTGTGGCCAATGGGGGATGGTTGATGACGCCACATGTGGTGTCTTCCATTCTGGACGGTCAGGGAGAATTGATTCTTACCAATAATATAGAGCCAAAGCGACGGCCCATTTCTCTTCGCACAGCGCAACGCCTGAGCCATATTCTTGAAACTGCTGTTGAGACAGGAACCGGTCAGCGGGCGCAATTGGCGGGGTATCGGGTTGCCGGCAAGACGGGGACCTCCCAGAAAGTCGATCCCAAAACTGGAGCGTATTCGTCTTCGAGTATTATTGCCTCCTTTGTCGGGTTTGCCCCGGTTGAGCAACCCTCCCTCACGATGTTGGTCGTGATTGATGAACCCGAGGTTGGAAAGTGGGGTGGCACTATCGCTGCCCCCGTCTTTGGGAATGTGGCGAAGCGAGTTTTGCCGCATCTGGGCGTCTTGCCAGGCGGGGCGCAATTGATTCGGACGGCTTCTTTCTCCCCAAGCTCGTCCTCTCTACAGGCGCGAGTGCAGTAAATTGTGACGCTTCACGAGTTACTTCACTCGCTCGATGTCGTGAAAACTTCTGGTGACCTCCAATCTGAGGTCCTCGCCATTACTGAGGATTCGCGTGCCGTCAGGCCCGGTTCGGTGTTTGTCGCGGTTCAAGGTGTACAGCAAGATGGACATATCTTTGTGAATCAGGCCTTTGCTCAAGGCGCCGTAGCTGTGGTGGTGGAAGAGGGATGCTTTCAAGCTGCCTCTGCTAGCACGTTACCCGCAGCTTCCGCCTTGATTCATGTCAACAATTCCCGCAAGACATTGGGATTGATGGCGTCGCAACTCTATGGGAATCCGTCTCGACACTTGAAGATGGTGGGCGTTACCGGAACGAATGGTAAGACGACGGTGACCTATTTGGCTAAATCGCTCTTAGAGGCACAGGGGCACCGGGTTGGATTACTTGGGACCGTGGGCTATGTGGTTGGGAACGAACGACGAGAAGCTTCACATACCACACCGGCACCAGTCCAGCTTCAGGACATGTTAGGTGAGATGGTGCGGGTAGGAACAGATGTTGGGGTGCTGGAAGTCTCCTCCCATGCATTGGAGTTAGACAGAGTCGCCGGCTGCGAGTTCGATATCGTGGTGTTTACCAATTTAACCCAGGACCATTTGGACTTTCACCAAACGATGGAGCGTTATTTTCAGTCGAAGCTTCATTTGTTTACCGACTACGTGGAAGGTGGACACAAGTCAGGACCCAAACGGGCCTTGGTGAATGCGGACGATCCCTGGGCTCCGTTGATTCTCCAGCAATGCTCTATTCCCCTTTGGACGTTTGGACTTCATACCAAAGCCGATATTCAGGCTGAAGCCGTTCATCTCGGTTTGGATGGAACCAAATTTGCGGTCACCAGTCCTCGCGGGCGCATGGCTATCACCAGTCAATTGGTCGGTGAACATAATGTGTCCAACATGTTGGCAGCGATTGGTATCGGTTTAGAAATGGGGATACCTCCTACTCGTATTGAGCAGGCGCTACGGTCTGTTTCGAATGTTCCCGGTCGGTTTGAACGGATTCAGGAGGGCCAAGATTTTACCGTGGTGGTAGACTATGCCCATACCGATGATGCGCTCCAACGCTTACTTGAAGCTGCTCAGACTATCAAGCAAGGACGGATCATCACAGTTTTTGGATGTGGCGGTGATCGAGATCCAGGGAAGCGATCCAAGATGGGACAGGTGGCGGTCAGAAAGAGTGACCTGGTGATTGTGACTTCCGATAATCCGCGCACGGAGGACCCGCATGCCATTCTTGCTGATATCGAAAAAGGCATTGAGATGCTGCCTCCTGAGGAGCGGTGTTCCTATCAAACCATCTCTGATCGAGCCAGAGCTATTCAGGTGGCGATTGAGACGGCCCGCTCCGGAGATTTGGTGTTGATTGCCGGTAAGGGGCATGAAGATTACCAAATTCTAGGGACACAGAAAATTCATTTTGATGATCGTGAAGAGGCTCGAAAGGCCATTCGTCAGCGCGGTTGTTCAGATTAAATTGGACAGACAGGTTCAATGGCGACCTTTGAGGTGAATGAAGTGCTCGTAGCGACTCAGGGAACATTGCTCTCGACAGGAGTCCCTCAGGGGAAGTTTCGTGGAGTACAAACGGATTCTCGTGCCGTCAAGCCAGGCGATCTTTTTGTGGCATTAAAAGGCCCGAATTTTGATGGGCATGAATTTATTGCCAGTGCTTGGGAAAAAGGGGCCAAGGGTGTTGTCATTGAGGAGGCCGGCGCGAACAAGGCTTTGCAAGGTTGGCGTCAAACGCCACGAAATTCTCTCACTGTTGTGCATGTGAAGAATACTCTGCGGGCCTACCAGGACTTGGCGAATTTTCATCGAGCGCGGTTTTCAATTCCGGTCGTGGCCATCACAGGGAGCAATGGAAAAACCACCACGAAGGAAATGGTGAGTCGAGTCCTGGCAACTCATTGGCGCGTGCTGCAAACGCAAGGGAACTTCAATAATGCCATTGGTGTCCCCAAAACACTCCTGGGGCTGAATGCCCGGCATCAAGCGGCCGTCATTGAAATGGGTGTGGATCAAGTCGGGCAAACGACGCGACTGTGTGAGATCACGCAGCCGACGGTAGGGGTTGTCACGAATGTGGGTCCTGACCATTTGGAGTTTTACGGAACCATGGCGCGCTCGGCCGTCTCCAAGGCCGAATTATTTCCTTGGCTTCCTCATGATGGAGCCGCCATTTTGAATGCGGATGACCGGTATTTCCGTCAGTTTCTTTCAAAATCCCGGTGTCCGGTTGTGTCCTTCGGGTTGGCGCCGCATGCCGATGTGAGAGGGACGAAGCCCGTTTGGAATGGACGGCGCACCGCTTTTCAACTGTGGATGCCGAATCGAAAAACAAGCCAACGAACCTCGATGCGAACCATGGGCTTACATAATATTTCCAATGCGCTGGCCGGGGCGGCGGTTGGCCATGCCTTGGGTCTTTCCACTGTTGACATTGTGTCTGGATTAGGAAAATTTCGCCCGGCGCCCATGAGATCAGAAATCCGTCGTCATGGAGGGGTGATTTATCTCTATGATTGTTATAACGCCAACCCGGCTTCGGTGAAGGCCGCGATAGATGTGTTGGTTGAATTGGATCCTGTGCGAAGAACGGTTGCCGTTCTCGGCGATATGTTGGAACTCGGACCAAAAGAAGGACAATTTCATCAAGAGATTGGGCGCTATGCTGCGCAGAAGCAGGTTCATCATGTGATCGCCTGTGGAGCCTTTGCCCCCATGATTCAACACGGGGCTCGGACTGTTCGGAAGAGCATGCCGGTCACGGTCGTGAAGGATGCGGTCGAAGCAGGAGAATGCTTGAAGGCGTATGTGAAGCGTGGTGATATCGTTCTAATTAAAGCCTCACGAGGGGCTCGAATGGAACGGGTATTCGATGCGGTTTGCGCAATCGTGAAGTCGTAGGAAGTCACTCTGTATGCTGTATCTTTGGCTGTATCCCCTTCATAACGAGTTTGCGATTTTTAACGTCTTTCGCTACCTCAGTTTTCGCATGATTTATGCGGCGATTACGGCCTTTCTGATTGTGTTTTTTTTGGCGCCGCCTGTGATTAAGAAACTGCAAAAAATGGGATTAGGGCAAAAGATCCGAACCGATGGCCCGCAATCGCATTTTGGGAAATCCGGGACGCCAACCATGGGAGGCATGCTCATTCTGTTTTCGGTCATATTGAGCACGTTGTTATGGGCGGACATCTCTAATTTCAATGTGTGGTTGGTTCTCTTAGCCATTGTGGGGTTTGGCCTGATTGGGTTTGTGGATGATTACATCAAAATTTTACGAGGTCAGTCCAAAGGGTTAACGCCTCTGCAAAAGTTTATCGGACAGCTCGGTGTGGCGATGGGAGTGGGATTGTTCTTTTATCTGTCCCCCGCCTATTCGACCGAACTCAGCGTCCCGTTTTTTAAGAATTTCACGCCGGATCTTGGCGTCTTTTACATTCCCTTTGCGATTTTAGTCATTGTGGGATGTTCCAATGCCGTGAACTTAACTGATGGGCTAGATGGTCTGGCGGTGGGGCCAGTGATCATTGCCGCAATGGCCTATACCGTCGTCGCCTGGGCGGTGGGCAATCGATTGGTTTCAGACTATCTTTTGATTCCGCATATCGAAGGGGCAGGAGAATTAGCCGTGTTGACGGCATCCATTATTGGTTCCGGTCTGGGGTTCCTCTGGTTCAACACCTATCCAGCATCGGTGTTCATGGGAGACGTGGGATCGTTACCACTTGGTGCGGGTCTCGGAACGGTCGCCGTGGTCTGTAAGCATGAACTGTTATTGGTGTTGGTTGGTGGCGTCTTTGTTATGGAAGCCGTATCAGTGATTTTTCAAGTGATCTCTTTTAAATCACGCGGGAAGCGGATTTTTCTTATGGCGCCGTTGCACCATCATTTTGAGATGAAGGGGTGGGAGGAACCCAAAGTGGTGGTGCGTCTGTGGATTATTGCGATCATTTTAGGATTGTTGAGCATCAGTACATTGAAGTTACGGTAAATATAGGCCCCTCGGTGAAATTCTCTGGAGTTATGGACATGATGAGCGCCACTCCGGTGGTTCCAATGACCAATTGGAAGGAGACGAGCGTGACGGTATTCGGGATGGGGCGCAGTGGTTTGGCTGCCGCCGATCTTCTCTTAGACCGCGGTTCGACAGTCACGCTGGTTGAAGAACATCCACGCCAAGATCTTGAGGTTGCGAGAGACTCCTATGGCCAACGTGGGGCTCGTGTCTGTTTCGGGGGCGATCTTGAGCCCGCATTGAACCATGCTGAGCTCCTGGTGGTGAGCCC
The DNA here is from genome assembly GCA_040904705.1 of Nitrospirales bacterium. Classification (GTDB taxonomy): domain Bacteria; phylum Nitrospirota; class Nitrospiria; order Nitrospirales; family UBA8639; genus Nitrospira_E. The sequence goes on from JBBDSY010000046.1 coordinate 17,224, forward strand.
GGGTGTGCCGAAGGAACATCCGTTTCTTGCTCAAGCCTCCGAGAAAAATATTCCGGTCATCGGGGAAATTGAATTAGCCTCATGGTTTTTGAAGGCTCCTATTATTGGAGTCACCGGGACGAATGGAAAAAGTACAACGGTCCGTCTCATTGGGTCGATCCTTCAGGAAAGTGGGAAGCACGTCTTTGTCGGAGGTAATCTGGGTATTCCGCTCTGTGAAGCGGTACCCAAATCGACGGTTCCCTCTCAGTCGACCGACTACGACTACATTGTGGCGGAAGTTTCGAGTTTTCAGCTTGAAACGATTCAACACTTCAAACCGTGGATTGCAGCTTTATTGAATGTGACCCCTGATCATCTTGATCGCCATCCCACTCAGGACGATTATCAGAAGGCTAAACGCCGGATATTTGAAAATCAAAGTGGCCAGGATTGGATGATCATCAATGTTGATGACCCTATCGTAAGGGACATGGCACGAAATGCTCAAGCCGGTCTGTGTGAGTTTAGTCTCCGGCATGAGGTGCCCCAAGGGATGTATTGGGACGGAACGGTCATTCGTGGGCAACTGGAGGGAGGGGAGGAAATCCTTTTCGATCGTGCCGATATCCCGATGCGCGGTCAACATAATATCGCCAATGCCATGGTGGCGATCACCGTGGGACTACTCTGTGGATGTTCGCGAGAACATATCGTCAAGGCCCTGCGTCGCGCTCCCACGATTGAACATGCCTTGGAGCCTGTTCGGACTTGGAGAGGCGTGACATTCGTGAATGATTCAAAGGGGACAAATGTGGATGCCACGCTCAAGGCCTTGGAGAGTTTCGATGAATCCATCGTCCTGATCTTAGGCGGCAAAGATAAAGGGGGAGATTTCACTCGCTTGTTAAAGGCCAAGCCTCATGGCGTAAAGGGCATCGTTCTGATTGGCGACGCGGCCCCTCGGATTTTTGAGGCGCTGGAAGGGAAAGTGTCTATGAGTCGAGCCATGAGTCTTGAGGATGCCGTTTCACAAGCTGTGGCGTTGGCGTCGAGTGGAGATGTGGTCTTGTTTTCTCCGGCTTGCGCCAGTTTTGACATGTTTCGGAATTACCATCTTCGCGGATTGGAGTTTAAACGTGTTGTCCAGGAGCTTCAATAAGTGAGTCTGCCCATGTTGCTGCGACGGAAGAATGCGCATCGAGACTCGCGTGCCTGGGCTGATTTGTTTCAAGGGCATATGGCTCTAGGCCGACGACGAATTGATCCGTTGATTGTCGGGATTACCATCGCCCTGTCGCTCGGCGGGCTCATCATGGTGTTTAGTGCGAGTGGCGTGGTCGCCGAAATGAAATATTCGGATTCCACCCATTATCTTCAACGTCAAATTATCTGGATGGTGTTGGGCTTTGGCGTCCTCTTTGCCGGGGCTCAAATTGATTACCAACAATGGAAGGAATGGGTTCCCTGGATTGTGATGGGATGTGTGGGCGGGTTGCTGTTGGTCTTGGTGTTTGGACTTCAAATCAACGGAGCTCGGCGGTGGCTGACGTTTGGATATTTTTCCATTCAACCGACTGAAATGGCCAAGTTGGCCATGGTCTTATACCTGGCCGCGTTTCTGTCGAATCCCAATCGTCGGGTGACGGATTGGCGGCGGGGGTTTCTTCCCCCCGTTGTGGTGGTCGGCAGTGTGTGTTTCCTCATCGTGGTAGAGCCTGATCTGGGCAGTATCGTGGTGATCGGCTTGGTTTTCGTCTGCATGATGTACTTGGCGGGGGCGAGGATTCGACATTTAGCATGCTTGAGTTTGCCGATGGTCCTGGGATTTTTGGCCCTCATTGTGTTCAGCCCGGAGCGATGGGAGCGAATCACCACGTTTCTCAACCCGTTCCAGGATCGAGAAGGCGCAGGGTATCAATTAGTGCAATCTCTTCTCGCCTTAGAAAACGGGGGTATTTTTGGCGTGGGTCTTGGGCAAGGGAAGCAAAAATTGCTGTATCTCCCGGAGGCCCATACCGACTTTGTGCTGGCATTGGTTGGGGAAGAGTTAGGGCTGATGGGCACATTAGGATTATTAGGCTTGTTTGTCATTCTTGTCTTTAAAGGATTTCGAGTGGCGGCGTTAGCGCCGGATATGTTTGGACGGTGTCTCGCGCTCGGGATCACGTTGTTGTTGACGTTGCAAGCGATGATCAATGCGGGAGTGGTGAGCGGAATGTTGCCGACCAAGGGGCTGACGCTGCCTCTCGTGAGTTACGGCGGGTCTTCCCTGCTCACGACGATGTTGGCCATTGGAATTTTATTGAATATCGCTCGTCAAGGACGGGCAAGTCCCTAGCCCTGGAGTGGAATGAGAGTGGTGATTGCCGCAGGTGGAACGGGGGGGCATATGTATCCGGCTATTGCGTATGCGAAAGCTTTTCAACGGCGTGATCCAGACGGAGCGATTGTGTTTGTTGGAACCGGAAAGGCGGTTGAGCAGAAAATTCTCAGTCAAGAAGGATTTCCTGTTGAGCCCATTCAGGTGGAAGGGTTTGTTGGCAAGAGTCTCCTGAGCATGTTTCGCGCTTGTTGGCTGCTTCCTCGTTCTTTATGGCGGGCCATACACATCCTGCGGTTTCACAAAACTGATTTGGTCATTGGGACAGGTGGATATTTCAGCCCGCCGGTCGTTGTGGCGGCCTGGTTGCTTCAGATTCCTCGGGTGATCCTGGAACCGAATGCGATGCCGGGATTGGCGAATCGTCTCTTAGGGCCTTTTGCTAATCGTATCTTTTTAGCCTTTGAGAGTGCGAAGTCATATTTTCCCTCATCCAAAGTCCGGGTCATTGGAACGCCCATCCGTCAGGCCTTTGTTGTGGATCATCCTACAGCGTTTCCTCATCAGGTAAGACACATTTTGATTTTTGGGGGAAGCCAAGGTGCACAGGCGATTAATTCCGCCATGCTTGATGCGGTGAAACAATCGGAGGTTCTCCAGAAATCGGTCACGCTGACCCATCAAACCGGAGCCGATGATGATGAACGGGTTCGACAAGGGTATGCGCAACTTGGTGTTCAGGCGGATGTTCAGCCATTTTTATTCGATATGCCCAAGGAGTTGGCCAAAGCGGATCTTGTGATTTGCCGGGCTGGGGCTAGCACGTTAGCTGAACTCGCCGCGTATGGGAAGGTCGGGATTCTGATTCCGCTACCTCATGCGACGCACAATCATCAAGAAATGAATGCGAGAGCGATGGAAGAGGTCGGGGCCGCACGGATGTTGCGGCAGTCGGAACTGAACGGGCAACGATTAGCACAAGAAATTGAGCATTGTATGCGGGATATTCCAGGGTTACAGGCCATGGCTCGGAACAGTTGGGAGTCGCGGAAGGTTTTCGCGACTGAACAAATGGTTGAAGAGTGTCTCGCTCTGGTTCATCACTGATAGAAGAAGTACCAGGTCGATATCGAATGGGAAATTCATATGTGTTGTTCAAGCCTCATGGGTCCATTGTCCACCTTAATCATGAGGAAGGATGTGTCGGGGAATGAAGGGAGTGCCTGTTAAGAGATGATGCAGGAGGTTGGAGTTGGCGATCTTGCTGACCACGATGGTGATTGTCAATGTGCTCGAGTCTCGGAATCACGTCGCGGAAACCAAGAACTTGTCATGAGAGTACCCTGTGACATCTCTGGCCATCACGAGCTGGCCATCAGGCGACCTGACATACCTGTTCTTACCTCTGGGAGCCTAAGCAATTATGTTTCGAAAAATTCAACACATTCACTTGGTTGGAATTGGTGGGAGTGGAATGAGCGGCATCGCGGAGGTGCTTCTGACGTTAGGCTATAAGGTGACCGGCTCCGACATGGGATATTCCGACAGCATTCGCCGGTTAGAGGAAATGGGCGGGACTGTGCATATCGGACATCATGAATCGTACATTGAAGGGGCACAGGTTGTCGTCATGTCCTCGGCGATCGCGAAAAACAATCCTGAAATTCATGCGGCACGAGCCAAGGTGATTCCAGTCATTCCTCGGGCTGAAATGTTGGCTGAATTGATGCGTTTGAAGTTCGGCATTGCCATAGCTGGAGCCCACGGCAAAACCACCACCACTTCCATGGTGGCCACGGTTCTGGCCCAAGCCGGACTCGACCCGACATTCGTGGTGGGCGGAAAAGTGAATGCGATGGGGACTCATGCTCGCTTGGGGCGGAGTGACATCCTCATTGCCGAGGCCGATGAAAGCGACGGCTCGTTTTTGCGGTTGTCTCCGTCTCTCGCCGTGGTGACCAATATGGACCGGGAGCATCTTGAACATTATGGAAGTATGGATCGACTGCAGGAAGCATTTTTGGATTTTATCAACAAAATCCCGTTTTATGGGGCGGCGATCCTCTGCGCGGATGATCCCTGGATTCGCGGTATCTTGCCTCGTGTAGTGAAACGCTATCTGACCTTTGGCCTCAGTGATTTTTCAGGTGTGCTCACGCCGGATTTATTCGCGACGGATATTGAATCAAAAGCGCTGGGCGTCGAATTTCGCGCACATTATCGTGGTCAAAAAATTGGGCCGTTCCGCATTCGCATTCCCGGTGTTCACAATGTCTCGAATGCCTTGGCGGCCATAGGTGTGGCCTTGGAATTAGATGTGCCGGTGGATCTCATTCGATCGGGGCTGGCCGCGTTTTCCGGTGTGGAACGCCGGTTTCAGATTCGAGGAGAAAAAAACGGGATCATGGTCGTGGACGATTATGGCCATCATCCTACCGAAATCCGTGCGACATTGGCGGCGGCACGATCCACCTGGTCTCGGCGATTGGTGGTCGTCTTTCAGCCCCATCGATATTCCAGGACCAGGGACTTGGTGGATGATTTTGCTAAAGCGTTTGAACAAGCTGACGTGGTGTATGTCTTGGATATTTATGCAGCGGGGGAAGAACCCATCCCAGGGATTGACGGAAACACGCTGGTCGAAAAAATTCGTGGCGCGGGCCATCCTGCCGTTCATTGGGTGAATGGTGACCCCGGATTGGTCAATCGGCTGCGAGATGACCTGAAAGAAGGTGATGTGTTGATGACCCTAGGCGCCGGGGATGTGTGGAAAGTGGGGAAGGAATTCTTTGAGACGGCAAGAGAATAGATCGAGCCTTGATGGGGAACGACGAACGAAAAAGGAATCATTTTGCGAAAGCTGCCAACTCGAGAACAACTTCGCCGTGCCCTCACTCTGGTGGAAGGCGAAATCCGGTGGCACGAGCCATTGGCCCCGTTGACGTCACTTCACGTCGGGGGACCGGCTGACGTCTTCGTGATGCCTTCTGATGTGGCCGATGTGATTCGTGTGATTCGCGGGGTCCGGACCAGTCTCATTCCTCTGATGGTGTTGGGTGGAACGAACGTGCTCATTCGGGATAAGGGCATTCGGGGTATCGTGATGGATTTGAAACACTTAACGCATATCCAAGAAGAAGCCGACCATGTCGTCTACGCGCAGGCTGGCGTGAGACTTCCGCGACTGATGCAATTTGCCCTCGGGCGAAAACTGTCCGGCATGGAATGGGCGGCAGGCATTCCAGGAACGGTGGGTGGTGGAGTGGTCATGAATGCGGGGACTCGCTTAGGAGAGATGCAGGATGTATTGCACGCGGTTGATTTCGTGTCGATTAACGGCAAACGGAAGCGAATAGCGGCGGCGGCACTCGCGTTTCAGTATCGCAAGACCCGGCTGCCTAAAGGAATCGTCGTGGGAGCATGGCTACAATTAGCGCCTGCTGCCAAAGCCACAATTCAATCTGCGACAAAACAGTATCTCCAATTTCGAAAGGCCACACAACCGTTGACTCTCCCCAATGCCGGATCGGTCTTTAAGAATCCTACCGGAGATTCCGCTGGACGCTTGATAGAGGCGGCAGGCCTGAAGGGACTGCGAATGGGCGATGCCGAAGTGTCCACCAAACATGCTAATTTTATCGTGAATAGAGGAGGAGCAACGGCTGAGCATGCGCTCACGTTAGTTCGGGAAATTCAGGATAGTGTCGTGAGAAAGTTTGGCGTTCGCTTACAGTTGGAATGGAAAGTGGTTGGGGAATAATGAATGAGCGACGGCAAAAACGGCAAACGTGATCAGAAAACCGGTGAAAACGAGAGAGCATGTACCGTTCATGAGAGTTTGAGGTTCATGTGAAAAAACGAGTCATCATGAAAAGGAAGTCCTTGCGAGTGGGTGTGCTCATGGGAGGATCCTCGGCTGAGCGAGACATTTCCCTGAAGACGGGTCGGTCCATCTGTGAATCGTTACAACGCCGTCGATATACCGTAGTGCCTATCGATGTGGATGCGACGTTACCTCAACAACTTCGCGCCAAAAATATTGAGGTGGCGTTTATCGCCCTTCATGGATTGGGCGGAGAAGATGGCACGGTCCAGGGGTTATTAGAAGTGATGAACATTCCGTATACCGGATCGGATGTGTGTGCCAGTGCGGTGTGTATGGATAAAGGGTTGACCCGTGTGGTGTTGCAAGCAGCAGGCATTCCCGTTCCGGCGGGAAGCACCTTGCAGGCGCCACTCATTCCTGCCCGTCCGACAGGTAATTTGGGATGGCCGGTTGTGGTTAAACCCTGCACGGAAGGGTCGAGTATCGGTGTTTCGATCGTGAAACAGTCGTCTGAATGGCGACGCGCGGTGACCAAGGCCTTTCGATATGGGCGACAAGCGGTAGTGGAAAAATATATTCCCGGACGTGAAGTGGCCGTCGGCGTGTTGGATACGATGATTTTCCCTGGCGTGGAAGTGGTCGCTCCGGGAGGGTTTTACGATTTCCGTGCGAAGTATGGGAAAGCGGCAACTCGGTATCTCTGTCCTGCCCCTCTCACGTCTCGTGTAAAACGACTGCTTCGTGAATACAGTATCCAAGCCTATCAGGCGTTGGGATGTCGTGGTGCCACGCGCGTAGATTTTCGAATTCATCCAAATGGGCATCCCTATGTTTTGGAGCTGAATACCATTCCTGGTATGACCGAGCGGAGTTTGTTGCCGATGGCAGCGGCGCAACAAGGTCTGACGTACGATGATTTGGTGGAAGCCATCTTACATGCGGCGTTACCAAAAGTTGGACGGGCTTCTGGCCGAGCGAAGACCCTAAAAAAGGGAACAACATAATGGGTGTTCGGGAAGCCTTATCGTCCAAGCCGCCTCGGAAAAACCGTCCCCTCAAACGTGGGGATGCGTTAGGGAGGACGGAGAAATCACGGAAATCCTCCCCCGTTCGACGTGTGATGGTGGGCAGTCTTCTCGCTGGGCTGATCGTGGTCCTGATGATTGGCGGACGAATTGCGATACGGTCGATGAATGAATGGACCAAAATTCAACAAATCACGATTGTCGGCTTGGAGCGTCTTTCTCGAGAGGAAATTACGGCAAAGCTGAGTTTGTCTGCGGATTCGAGTTTGTGGTCCATCGACATGGCTCACCTCAAAGATCAATTGGAGACCCATCCCTGGATTCGGTCTGTCACCTTCGATCGGGTCCTACCTCATTCTCTGATCGTGCAGGTGGAAGAACGACAACCGGCCGCCCTCTTGCGAGCATCGAAGACCACCTATTTTCTGGATGAGGAAGGCCATTTATTACCAGGGGAGACCACAAAAGCCGGGGAGGTCTTGCCGGTACTCGAAGGTATGACCTCGAAATTTTTTTCGCAACACACGGATGAAAGTCATCGTCGGGCAAAGCTGGGCATTCATTTAGCTGAGTTATTATCGGAACGTTTCCCCGGCCGGCCGACCGTCAATGTGACTCATGGGCATACGACCAGTGTTGATTTTCCCAATTGGCGTTTCCATTTTGGGCAGGAAGCGGACCGACAGTGGGAACGTTTCTTGGTGTTGTATCCGACCGTCAAAGACACGATCGAACGGAAATCGCAAGAAGTGGATTTGAGATTTTCTCAAAAAGTCATTCTTCGCAAGAGGACACTCTAAGCTATGACAAAAAAAGAACACATTGTGGTGGGACTCGACATCGGGACGACGAAAATTTGCGCGGTTGTCGGCGAAATTTTGGCCGACCGTTCCGTCAACGTGATTGGCATTGGCTCGCATAAATCGACCGGCCTGCGCAAGGGTATGGTCGTCAACATGGATAGCACGGTGGAATCCATTAAACGGGCGGTTGAAGAAGCCGAATTGATGGCTGCCGTACAGATTAATTCGGTCTACACCGGGATTGCCGGCAGCCATATCGGGAGCGAGAGTGCGCAAGGGGTCGTGGCGCTCAAGAAGCGTGAGGTCACCAAAAGTGATATCAAGCGTGCCGTCGATACAGCCCGTGGCTGTGCGGTTCCTCCACCGGACCGACAGATTTTGCATGTTCTTCCTCGAGAATTCATCGTCGATGATCAAGAGGGGATTCGAGATCCCTTGGGCATTGCTGGATCACGATTAGAGGTTGATGTGCATATTGTGACGGGAGCGGTGACTTCGGCCCAAAATCTTGCACGATGTGTGAGTCGAGCCGGATTAGATGTCGTCGATATTATCCTGCAGCCGTTGGCCTCAAGTGCAGCCGTGCTTTCTCCTGAGGAGCGAGAGTTGGGCGTGGTGATGGTCGATATTGGAGGAGGGACGACGGATGTCGCCATATGGGTAGAGGGGTGTATCCGGCATTCCGCCGTGATTCCAATGGGCGGGCATCATTTGACGTCTGATTTGGCGATTGGGTTACGCACGGCCCCCGAAGATGCCGAGAAAATAAAATTGCAATATGGGGTCGCGAGTAGTCAGTTATTGAATGACGATGAAAATATTGAAGTGCCGAGTGTGGGAGGGCGTCCCCCACGGGTCATGCCCCGAACGATTGTGGCAGAAATTCTTTCACCACGTGTGGAAGAAGTGTTCGAGATGGTGCGTCGTGAAATTCGACGAGCGGGCTATGACGGAATGTTAGTGGCGGGTGGAGTCTTGACGGGTGGGACTTCGTTGCTTCCGGGAATGGCCGAAGTGGCCGAACACGTCCTCAATCTGTCGGTGCGATTGGGACGTCCCCTGGGGGTTGGAGGGTTGCGCGATATCGTGCAAAACCCGATGTATTCCACAGCTGTTGGTTTAATTGTTCATTCCGTGAGCCAGGAAAATGAATTCGAAGTGGTCGGGGCGGGAGGTGGAAAATCTCAAAAACCCTCACGGTGGATGGGGGGAATGGTCTTCAAGATGAAGAGCTGGGTCACGAACTTTTTTTAATCCATGGAAGGAAAGGAGAAGGAGACAACCATGCCCTCTGTCACATTGATACTGAAACAACAACTCAATTTACCTGTCACAACAATCTGCCTGAGAAATGGCAGAAAGGAGGTTCCCTATGTTTTCACTGTCTGATGATGAACTAGCGACGATCAAAATCAAGGTTGTGGGTATTGGTGGGGCTGGCTGCAATGCCGTCAATACCATGATTGAATCTGGCTTGAGCCGGGTGGAATTTGTGGTGGCTAATACGGATCTGCAGGCGCTTGGCCGTTCGATGGCGTCCTACAAAATTCAATTGGGCCCTGAACGGGCGCGAGGGTTAGGCGCTGGAGCCAGGCCAGAGGTCGGGAAGGAGTCAGCCCTCGAAAGCGAAACCCAAATTCGCGATGCCTTGGAAGGGTCGGACATGGTCTTTGTCACCGCAGGAATGGGTGGTGGCACCGGAACCGGTGCGGCCCCCGTGGCGGCAAAAATTGCGCGGGAACTAGGGATACTCACCGTAGGGGTGGTCACCAAGCCTTTTCAATATGAAGGGAATCGTCGTGCCAGTTTTGCCGAAGACGGTATTCGTGAACTGAAAAAGCATGTGGACTCACTGTTGATTATCCCCAATCAAAAGCTGCTTGGATTAGTGGATAAAAATACCCCTCTTTTGGAAGCCTTTAAGATTGCGGATGATGTCTTGCGCCAAGCCATTCAAGGTATTTCCGATGTGATTACGACTCCGGGTTTGGTGAATGTCGACTTTGCCGATGTTCGCACGGTGATGGGCTATTCAGGGCGTGCCGTGATGGGTATGGGCATTGGACGTGGACCTTCACGAGCCGAAGAGGCGGCCAAATTGGCGATTGCCAGTCCGTTGTTGGAAGACGGAAGCGTGGAAGGCGCTCGAGGTTTGTTGTTGAATATTACCGGCGGCCCCAGCATGACGTTGCATGAAGTGAATGAGGCTTGCAATATTGCACGCGATGCGGCTGATCCACAGGCCAATATCATCGTGGGACAAGTCATTAATCCAGACTTGGGTGAAGAATTGACGGTGACCGTGATTGCCACGGGATTTGAACAAGGAGAATCGGTCCTGCGGTTCCCGAATGCTCAGCAGCCGACACTGGTCGTTGAACCTGTACAGGCTCGTACGATGGTTTCGGTCGGTGTAGACCATGAGAGCGACAATGCCGCAGCAGATGATATGGATCGTCCTACGTACTTACGTCGGCAAGCTGCGACACGGAAGGCTACGGAAAATGGTCATGGAAATGGGAATGGCAATGGAAGTTTGCTGGTGGATGACGATTGGGATGTTCCCACGTTCTTACGGAAAAAATCCGATAGCTAAGGTCCGCTGTTAAGAACATGTTGCGAAAGTTGGATCCAGCGAACTCGTCGTTGTCTGAAGACGGATTCACAAGTGAGGTGATTCCCCTGCGCCATTTCTTTGGCACACGTCAGGTGCCGACAGCGCTGGAGACCTTTATTCATGCGGGAGAAGTGACCGTCGGGCCTCCACCGTTTCCCTTCATTGCCAGCCTGAAGCAAATCCACAGTACCCGGGTTGTCGTCTTTGACAGCCCGGTGAATCCCGGAGCGATGTCGGTTGGAGAAGCCGATGCGTTGGTGACCAATCAGCCGAATCTCTTGTTAGTGGTTCGGACGGCAGATTGTGTTCCGGTCTTGCTGATGGACCGTAAAGCCGGAGTGATTGGGGCGGTTCACGCGGGTTGGCGAGGAGCCGTTGGGGGCCTTCTTCTCAGGACCATTCAAACCTGTGTGGAGCAATTTGGGTCAGATGTGGCTAACTTGCATGTGGCCATTGGGCCTTCGATTTCCTCTTGTTGTTATGAAGTCGATGCCCAAGTGATTGAACCTTTGCATGCCGGCTACCCTGATTGGCAGGGTGTGCTTCAGGAAACCTCCGCAGGGAAAGGCATGTTGGATTTGAAGCAGCTGCTCTGGCATCAAACTCTTTCCAGTGGGATTCCGGAGGGGCAAGTTGAGCGAATGGAGTATTGTACGCGCTGTCGTGCCGATCTGTTTTTTTCCTACCGTCGAGAGGGGAAAGTCATCGGCACGATGATGAGTGGAATCATGCTTCCAGGGGAATAGAGCAAAAGTGAGAAGTGCAAGAAAAGAAGGAATAGGGTAGGGATTTGATCTCTTTATCCTTGAATAGGACGCCTCACCAATCGGTTCCTGTGACTTAAGACCCATTCCTGTTTACAATAATCTGAGTATCAACCGTGTTGCCGTTAGATGATTCACTCACGTCTGGGACCATTGCTGGCAATGTCCAGAATATTCGAGAAGGCATCCGTCGGGCGGCCATCCGGGTAGGACGAGACCCCTCGACCGTCCAATTAGTGGCGGCCACGAAGACGGTGCCATCCAGTGTGCTTTTTGAGGCCTATGCCGCCGGGTTGAGAATTTTCGGGGAAAACCGGCTCCAAGAGGCACAGAGGAAAATGCCCGAGATTGGTCCGCGCCAAGGCTTGGCTTGGCATTTTATCGGGCGCATGCAAAGTCGAAAGCTGAAAAATATTGTGGGAAATTTTGCCATGATTCATTCAGTTGAGAGTGTGGAGCAAACACGTCGTATTGCCGTAATTGCTGAAAAATTAGGAATTCGGCAGGATATTCTATTGGAGGTCAATGTTTCAGGTGAGGAAGCTAAAGGTGGATTTCTCAGCGAGGAGGTGCCAAAAGCCGTGGAGGACATCGGGCGGCTCCCTCATGTGACTCTTCGTGGGTTGATGACTCTTCCGCCTTTTGGCGACAATCCGGAGGAGGTCAGGCCCTATTTTTCGAAGCTCCGTCAATTGCGGGATTCCCTCGTGCAACATGGGGCCCATGCCGGAATTGAGGAATTATCGATGGGGATGTCTCATGACTATCACATTGCGATTGAGGAGGGTGCCACGATGGTCCGGATTGGCACGGCTATCTTTGGCAAGCGAGGGTAAATCCCGAGTGTGGAAAGAAGAACAATCCCTGGGTCATAACAAAGGAGCGCCATGTTTATTGCTGGAAATCTGTTAGAAGGCATCGCGACGATTCTCGATACCCTCCTCTGGTTATATATGTGGGTGATTATTATTCGAGCGTTGATTTCATGGGTGAATCCTGACCCCTGGAACCCGATCGTGCAATTTTTGCAACGGGTTACCGATCCGGTCCTCTATCAAATCCGGAAGCGGTTGGGTATGGGAAACATGGGATTTGATTTTTCCCCGATCATTGCTATTCTATTAATTATGTTTCTGCAAATTGCCGTGGTAGGATCGTTGAGGGATTTGGCGATACGTATGCACTAGTGAGTGCGGGGAAAGGGTGGCGTCATGAAAATTACACCGTTGGACATTCAGCATAAAGTCCTGGATACGCAATGGCGGGGCTATCACAAAATTCAAGTTGATCAATTTTTGGAAGAAATTGCCGAGTGGGTTGAAGAACTTACCAAGGAAAATTTGGTCTTGAAAGAAAAGTTATCGGCCAAAGATGAGGAACTTGCGCAGCTCAAACGTGGGGAGTCCACACTGACCAGTGCCCTGATTTCGACGCAATCGTTTGTCGATCAACTGAAGCGAGGAGCACAACGCGATGCCGAGCTTGTCGTGAAAGAAGCCGAGTTGAAAGCCGAAGAAATTCTTTCGCAAAGCCGAACAGAGCTGGTGGACATGCGACGGACGATTTCCGGGTTACGGCAACAACGTGCTTTGGTGTTGGATCGCCTTCGCTCGACCCTAAGCTCCTTTCATCGATTAGTTGAAATAGAGGAACAACCGGATGCCACTTTTGATTCTTCATTAGAAGAACGAAAGGACTCAACGGAAGACCAAGGCTCGCAATTGGATATTGAACCCGCCTCCCATCGAGAAGCCGGTTAATCCTTTCGCTTCTCATATCAATTTGTGGATCAGCCCGATCCCATCACACGTGTTTTACGTGAAGGCGTTCGAACAGGGGTTTTTCCCGGAGCCGTCCTGCTTGTCCGCCACCAAGGGCATATTCATAGTCACCAGGCCATCGGCCACATTTCCTCCTTTCCAAACGCTCCTCACGTCCAGCTCGATACCATTTACGACCTGGCTTCCCTGACCAAAGTCCTGGTGACAGGCTCTTCAATTCTCCTTTTAGTTCAAGAGGGACGGCTGAGTCTTTCCCAAACCCTGGATTCCTTCTTAGCCGAGAGCCGGGACTCTCTTCTCGGCCAAATTTCTTTAAGAGATGTCCTGTCTCATCAAAGCGGACTTCCAGGCTACCGTCCTTTCTATCAATCGTTTTCTCCGGTCTTTCCATCTGAACCTGCTTCCCGGCAACAACGAATACAAGGCGTGTTGGAAATGATCTTGAAGGAGCCGATTGACCGGGCCTCTGCGTCAACCAGCGTGTATAGCGACTTAGGCTATATGGTGTTGGGTTTCGTTGTTGAACGGGTGGCGGGGCAATCATTGACGGATTTCTCCCGGGAACGAATTTTCCTTCCTTTGGAGGCAGATAACCTGGCCTTTGGTCTTCATGACGTCCACGGGAATGTGTCGGGTCAGATTGCGCTCACGGAAGAAGATCCCTGGCGAGGCCGCGTCCTCCAAGGCGAAGTCCATGATGAAAATGCGGCTGCTCTTGGGGGGATTGCCGGGCATGCCGGTTTGTTTGGGACGGCTCATGCAGTTGGACAGATTACGAAAGCCTGGTTGGATAGTTTTCTCGGAAAGCCAAGTATCTTCCAGCAAGAACTTGTCAGTCAGTTTGTGCACGTGCAGCCTGGAACCAGTTGGGCGTTAGGCTGGGATACGCCGTCTCATCCTTCGTCTTCCGGTCAATGGTTTTCACCCCAGTCCTTTGGGCACTTAGGCTTTACCGGCACGTCCATTTGGATTGATCCTATTCGAGAATTGGAAGTCATCTTTCTTTCGAACCGCGTCCACCCTACCCGCGCCAATCAAGCGATCAAAGCCTTTCGTCCGCAATTGCATGACGTGATTATTCAAGGGCTTTAAGCATCTCTTTGAATATTCTTTGTTTGAGTCGTATTTGACTCCCTACCCAGAGGCTGTTAGATTATTGTAGAATTCGTCATAGTATTGATCACGCGCAGCAGTATATAACGCGACTTTCCTCTTTCTTACCTCTTTCAGTCGTAAACCAGGAGCCGAATTTTTTTCCTGGTATTCTTGTCTGTCAAAACAGTCGTTCTTCCTTGGTTTTTGGTGGTCCACCCGGACCGTGCTCTGGGAAGAGAAACTGCCGGCCTATCGGATTATTTCAGAAAGGGTTTGAAGTTTTAACATGCTAGAGCCCAAACCGGTGCGTATGATTATGCCAAGTACGTGCATCCCGCTTTTGCCACGTAGAAGAAAACCTACCTCATGTGATTTGGCGGGGTGCTAAGCGGGGCTTGTGAGTCTATGTCAAAGTAGGGAGGGGAACGGATGATGAGACATGAAGAATGTTGGGACGGACGGAGGACAGGATGAAATTAACCACGAATTGGGGCGGAAAAAATCCAAAGCCTAAGGCTGCCGCCACCTCACAGAAAGTACGGTGGGATCTATTGGGAATCCGTGATCCCCGGAAGGGACCGGAACCGAAGTCGATTGAGGAAATCAGAAAACAAGCCCAGATTATTTCCAGTGGAGGATTTCGGCAAAGTGTGCCGAGTGCACCTGTTGTGGAAAAATCAAAAAAGGCGTCACTTGCTAAGACCGAAAAGCCTGCCAGAAAGTCGAAACGAGTGAAAAAAGAGTCCTAAGGGTATGCCAATGGTCCATAATGCGAGATTTTTTTGCTCTCTGCGTTTAAGGTGCCGACTTGAATTGATTGAAGTGAAATAGAGGGTGACGGCGGCGATTATTAATCGAGTCTGACCCCTAATTCTAATTAATGAGTTGCCGGGTTTCGTCCCGGCAGCGAGGTCCTTTTGTTGCGGCAAAAGGACCCAAAACCATTGACGCCCAGTTCGGCCTCCTCAGATTTAGCGGACGCGGGAATTGGGAGGCGGGCCAACTCGCTTCGCTCAAACAAGGACCGCCAATGTTTGAAGAGCGTCCGCCCATAAGGCCGAACAGCAGGCGTCGTTTCGAATAAAGGTGAAGAAGAAAATTATGATGTCCTTTCTCAAATCTGGTCTTGTACATAAATAATCTCATTTCGGTTGGTTATCTTTGCCACCACATTCCTTTCCCTGTCCTCTTGCTCGGCCCGGTCTCTTGTCTATGATCTTCACCTAACAGGATCTATGCGTGGCTTTGGACTGAAGGCTCGTGGATTAGAGTTATGTGGTTGAATACAGTTGCTGGAAATGATCGCGGAAATGCCTGTGGGGTTTGCGGGCGGGGTGGACTCGCCTATCAGGGATTCCATCGATTCGGCACAACTGGGGAGTGCTCGTCAAAGACAAACGCCACACTGTGCCATGCCCTTGTGATTGCTACATGCAACTTGTCCCTCGACTTTTCCACGTGGGCAAGATCGCTACTTTGGAGATATTTCTTGATCGGTCCAGTAGGAACAATCAAAACCCGTCGGAACTGCAGGCCTTTTGCCAATCCGAAATTCAACGCTTCGTACCCATACGTATTCACTCGCCTGTCATGACGTAAAATTTGAGGCTTGAAGTGTTCTATGTACTCCTTTACTAGGTTTTTGGCCACAAGAAAGACTCCATCATGGTCAGTTGCGTCCATTTGTAAGGGTGTCATACCGTCCATTCCTGGCCAGAGCGTGTTCGAGAATTCACAGATCGCCCTATTGCACCGGTGAGTAGCACTCATATGCTCGATTGAGCACAACCCATCTTTTTCCCATTCGTCGACCAGATTAACCACTTTTATCCCAAGATACTGCTTGTTCTTCTGTGACGGGTTGGTGCTGTAGATATGTTGTCTAGGATCTCCAACCATTGTGACACGAATACCCGATTGCAATAGCATTCTGATCAATTCAAGATCCCATCCCGCTAGGTCCTGAAATTCATCGATAAACACATCGGTATAGACCTGTTCCAATCGTGCGGTCACAGCCTGGGACGTCTTGGACTCGCATTCAAGGATAAATTTCGCAATTTTGTCTGAATAGATCAATTCGCCATTAGCGAAATAGTGGCGTCCGGTATCCGTTTCTTTGACATATTTTGCAGACTGTTCGTTCACGAATAGTAACGACTCAATTCTCTTCTCAGTATATTTTGCTCGTTGATAAGGCCGGGCACATTCCCGCAGAAGAAACCCGAACCACGTCATCAGATCGACATGTTTTGGCACTCCCGAGTTTTGTTGGCCAAATCTAGCGCTGATCTCCCGCGCATTGTTGTTGGTGTATGTGACCATCACAATACGGCGAGCTCGATTGTTGAGAGCCTCTTCAACTAACCGCGTTGTCTTACCTGATCCTGCACAAGCAATGATGACCCTATTCTCACTTGATGGCATTGATAATATATTCCGGTGTGACCCATGACTGCTCAGTCTCGAACATCTTGAGAGCACAATCAGTTTTATTTTTGCCCCCCATGTACTTCAATAAGGTTTGGGTATCCGCGTGCTTCGTCTTAAGAATGTTGTTGAGCATGTCGAGGGAGTTCGCTTTAAGGAGTTGCGGTTCGAGCGTGGGACATGTTTCATCCTCGTCAAAGAAGATACGAATTGTCGAATCTATCTTATTGAGAAATGGGGAGTACTTTGCCTTTAGTGCAGCCACATTCCCATCATTGTCCGTCACGACGCGCACCTCGAGATTCAGAAGTTCTGCAATCTCGAGGAACCGCTTGAACGCGAGTGAGCCAACCGAAATCACGTCGACTCCATTTTCAAGCGGTAGCTTCTTATACTTGTCTTTGTATGCTCGTTGAACGATCAATTCGTCTGACGGGCCTTCTACAAGAATGCTTTTCTTTGAGAGAATCAGCCGAAGCGTGTCGTACCCCGGCAGCTTCATGAAATAATCCTTTGTTTCCGCAGTCAATCCATGGAGAGTGGCCGATTGCCCGTCGTGTGAGATAAGTCTGAGATTGTCAATTCCCAGTTTGTTTAACACAAATCCACTGTGCGTTGTGATAATCACCTGACGATCCGCACAGTCTTTCCTGATGTCCTCCATAAGCATGTTCAGGTGTGAATGCGACAGGTGATTCTCCGGCTCCTCGATGAGGAGTATCTGCGATTCTTCAGCCCCAGCAATAGCAAGCCGCAACTGTACTCGGCATTGCTCGCCTTTCCCTGCACAGTCAAAAGGCAGGTCATCAAGATGAGCGGTTATGGCGCTGTCCCATGACGTCCGAGAAGACATATCCATCTGGACACTCAGTTTCTTCGCTGTTGCAGGGTTGCCCTGCTTCTCTAGGTGCTTATTGATGGATTTCACGCCGGGTTCCTGTGAGAAACCATGCTGTAACCTTTTGTACTCAAGCGATAAGTCTCGACGCTGATGCTCGGTGAGGACATTATTAACTACTTGCGCCAAGTACTTGTTTGGCCCTCGATACACCCGTCCAAGACTGGTGTCAATTATGGCGGCCCTGAAGGGTAATTTCCTGAGCGTTACTCCATTCTCCCCGAATGATCTCCATGCGGTCTTGAAGAACTCAACGGGCAATACATTTGGATTCGAGACGTCAGCGGCATATTCCTTCAATATTGCAGCGTAATTGCTATCGACTTCAATTTTCATTGAGAGTCCAGGGCAATCTTCACCCCTTGTATTGTTCGTACCCTTGAGTTTTGCCAAAGCAGGATCTTTGCCAACGGACTCTAGATAAGCTTCGATCAGAACTTGGGGCGGAGGTGCGTGCTTACCTTTTTGATGACTCGAAAAATACTCTGCTACCGCCGCCGCATTGAAGAGGTACGGATCAAGGGCGTACTGAATTAGGCGCCCGTCGTACTGGCCGGTGAGAACGAGTCCGATGGCTTCGAGTAGGGAACTCTTTCCAGTCTCATTGTCCCCAACGATGACATTGAAGGTTGGGTTCAACTCAAGCTCGAATTGAGTGAATCGCTTGAACCCTTCGATGTATATTCGAGTGATCCGCATATCAGATATATGCTCTAATTGGTCCACTGTGCATTTGTTGCCATCCAGGATTTAGCGTGGTAGACACTACTCTAAGAACGAGGATCAGCTGGACGGCGAACGCATACTCTTTCCGAAGGAGACTAGACCTCAATCTAACTCCCTAGGGTGTTCGTGTGGGGATTCTTAGTCAAATGAAAAAATAAGTCAAATTCTATGGATGGATTTGATGGGTCTTTTTATCTTAGAAGTCGCATTAGGATGAAAAGTATAAAGATACTGACAATGGTTATGGGGACGACTACGAACATCATCGTTGGAGTGAAGAAGGAAGTTTGCGTGTTTGCGAGAGATCGTTCTCGCAAGGTTTCCGGGATAGAGCGTGTCGATACGGGAACAACCTGCCAATCTTTGCGATCTTTCGGGACGCGTTTTTCATAGTCATTGAATGTCAGTACCGGATAGGTGCCTGAGGCTCGACTTGAAGGAATTTGTGGGATGCGGACGAACACGACGGCCTCGACATCCTCTTTGAAGAAGCGTTCAAATGGTGTGAGGGTGCGCCCGGCGCTCTCTGCTGTTCCCTCAAGAATCCTCAAAAGATCTTGGCCTGCTGTTTCGAATGCTATGCGCGGGAACAGTCGAGTTTGTTCTTGGGTGAGGTAATCATAAATCTTTTCCCCGGCTGTTAGGTTTCGTTCGGTGGCTGCCACGTAATAGAACGCACCAATTGCCTTGAGATAGCTTGTTGGACCTTTTGTGGGGATGGCCCAGCCTAGGCGTCTCAAAATGTCGATGCTCAGTCCCGTACAGTTGGCCTTGGCATGGTGATAGGGGAAATCATGGCGATAAAATTCTTCAAATAACGTGTTCGCTGACGCTTGTACGCTTTCGGCGATGCGGTCCTGCCGAAGGATGGCGACGATGAGATACGGATTAGTGCATTAAATAGTGCGTAGATGTATACTCTCTTGCATGGAAACGAAAGTCGATGCCCGAACCTTGGACTCCGCCACGCAAGCGCATCTGCGGCGCCTTGTCGTTCTGGCGGTGCGGAGGGGGATGAAGCAAGGTGAAGCGAGCCAGAAGTATCAAGTGAGTCTGCGAGCGGTCAATAACTGGGTGGCTCGGAGTAAAGTCGGGGGCCTGAGAGCACTTAAACCCAAGCGCCGTGGCCGACCCCGCGGGCAAGGCCGGCTGACGACCAAGCAAGCGGCGCACATTCGCCGAGTCGTCATTGGCAAGATGCCGGATCAATTGAAATTGCCGTTTTATCTGTGGACACGCGTCGCGGTCGTGCAGTTGATTGCCCAGATCTATGGCCTCCGGCTCTCGCTCACGAGCGTGGGCCGGTATTTGCAGGCCTGGGGGCTGAGTGCCCAGAAGCCGGTGCGGCGGGCCTACGAACGCAACGAGGGGGCGATTGCTCGCTGGCTCGCTGAAGACTATCCGGCTATCGCCCGGCAAGCCAAACGCGCGAAGGCCACGATTTACTGGGGCGATGAGATGGGGGTGCGCAGCGATCATGTGACGGGAACGAGCTATGCGCCGGTGGGACACACCCCAGTCATTCGAGCGACCGGCCAACGATTTGGGTGCAACATGATTTCTGCGATCACCAACAAGGGAGCGCTGGCGTTCATGGTCTTTACCGGAAAATTCGTCGCGTCGGGCTTCGTGGCTTTTATGCGCCGATTGCTCAAGCAGGCCAAAGCCCCGGTCTATTTGATCGTGGACGGACATCCCGTGCACAAGTCCCGTCTGGCGAAAGAGTTTGTGGCGCGACAAGGGAAACGCCTGCGCCTGATCCTGTTGCCAGGCTATTGCCCGGAACTCAACCCGGATGAGCTGCTCAACCAGGATGTCAAGACTAATGCGGTAGGGAAAAGCCGATCTCGGCATAAGACAGAACTCCTGGGCACCATGCGCCGCCACTTGCATCGACGACAAAAGCAACCAGGGGTTATCCGCAATCTGTTTCGCGAAAAGCATGTTCGGTATGCGGCCTGAGAACCTACTGCGCACTATTTACCGGCCTCCTCAGTAACTTGGGCGATAGTAGGATTGTCCGCTATTCAGATCCATCAAGTAATGATCCAGGGGGAGCATGCCTGGGATGATGCCCTTTTCACTCTCCACGTCTAAGTCATAAAAGTTATTCATCATCCAATGAGCCATTTGACCCTCTGGCCCCACTTGGCCGGTCACGAGGCCGAAGTGGCCTCCATGGGCTTCATCGTCATCTCCCTGTGCGCCATTTAACATGAATCCGAGCACGGCATGATTGGACCACTCGCGTGATGATCCTGGCTGACGTTCCCACAAGAGGTGGGTCAGAAACGGGGCTGTTGCCCCTCCTCCTTGATCTTCAATGAGATCTGAGAGAGAGGGTGGAGCTGCCGAGCTATTTGTCGGGGAACGATCTCGTTCCAGGCGGAAATGTTCCGGCCATATCATTCTCGCGATAAATGTAGGAGTTCCTTCACTCTTCTCGAAATGACCGCGCAGGCGCAGAGGTTGGTTTTGAAAATATTGTGCTGTCGAGTGGTCATAGAAGGACCGATTCAAAGGGATCTGTGGCGTGAGTTTCAACGGCATTTTGGGGCCGTTGTGCAGAATAATGTGTGAAGTAGATTCATCAAGCTGGACATGTTGGAGTACTTCCGGTGACCCAAGCCATACGAGGAACGGAAGCGGTATCGAAGCGGTAGCGGTTTGTGTGGATTTCGGTTGGGCGATCACCTCATGTTGGAAATACCATAAGGCCGGTTGCAGAACGCCGCAATCGTGGCAGTTGCCGGTTGTCAGCTCAAAGTCAGAACGCTGAAACAACCCGAGTGGTTCGTCGGGGAGAGTGTGGTTTATCGGATTAGGAGTAAAATCTGGAGCGTTCTGCGCGTGACTGGGCATAGGAGTTCCATGGCCGGCTCCTGTTAGGGCCAGGCCTATCATTCCCATCACACCTGACCGCAAATAGTTCTTCGAGAAGAGCATAGGGGACAGGCATATGCTGAAGGGACGGTGAGGTTGTTCTTACGAAAACGTCATGAAAGAATCCCTGGTTTGCCCGGTTGGAAGCTTGGCAATAGGGTGTCAAGTGTCAAGTGTCGGAGTAGTCGACCCAGGTTTCTTTTTCGGCGAGGTATTTTTGGCCTTTGAAGTTGAGGCGGGTGCGCATGTTGGTGAACCCTAATACACGGAGCTGATCGACAATATCCTTGTTGGTTTCTTGCACGGTTCGATGCACCTGTGATTCAAGGGTGAGCGCCTCATACATCATTGATCCATTATACCCCCCCTCCACCCGCTTGATCGGAACGAGTCGATTAAAGTATCGATCGCTGGGATCGGTTCCCTCCAATTGATGTTTTTCTACAACGGCATTTTTGATTCGAAAGGATAAAGGGAGAGAGGTCATGGATGTCAGCTCCGGCTAGTTGAGACTGAAAATTTTTTAGGTGAAAGGTTCAATGATTGTTTGAGGACTTCGAGCAGAGATTATAGGCTGCTCCGAAATGAGCTGCAAGCCTGGTTGACTTGTGTCAGAAACGAAACGTACCCTTCACTACGCTTAGGAGGGAATGTTGAAAAAGACTGCCAGGGGGCGTTCTCGCCAATTTGGCGTGCTCACGTATTCTTCTGGACGCTCCGCATGCCAAAGTGGCTGCGGCCATACGGGGCAGGACTTTTTGAACACTGCCTTTGATAAATCGTAGTGGGAAAGGTCGTGTGGGGAGATGGATCGCGAGTCACCGGTTGCTGACATTCCCATTAACCTCCCTAATAGTCTGACTGTCCTTCGTATCCTGTTGGTGCCTGTTTTTGTTGGGCTTTTACTCTATGGGCACTATGATGTTGCCCTCATTGCACTCCTGATCGCCGCCTTAACCGACATCCTGGATGGAATGATCGCCCGCCTGACGGACCAACGGACCCGTTTGGGCGAATACCTCGATCCGCTAGCCGATAAACTTCTGTTAATGTCGGCCATTATTACGCTCTCGGTTCTGAATTTTATTCCTATCTGGGCGGTCATTGTCGTGGTCAGCCGCGATGCGATTTTGCTGGCGGGTACACTCATCGCGAACTTAAGCGAAACCGATATCAACATCTCCCCCACTGCCATGGGCAAAGGGACGACCTTTGCTCAAGTCTGTTATGTCATCGCCATCATGTTGCAGGTGACCGGGCAGGTGCCTGCTTCCCTTGTGGATCCAGTCTTATGGGTCATGGTCGCGCTGACCTTGGGTTCTGGCGTGCATTATTTGTGGCGGGGGATTCGGTATGTGAATGGTGCCAATGCGAAAACGGATTCGAATGGAGAACAGGGGTGAATCGCGATCGAGTGGGTCAGCAATTAGTGGAAGCGAAGGTGGTCTCGTCAGAAGATCTTTCCCAGGCATTGGTGATTCAACAGGGAGAAGGCGGACGACTTGGGAGTATTTTAGTGGGCATGGGCGTACTCTCGGAATCGACTCTATTGGAATTTTTGAGCCAGCACTATGGGGTTCCCACTGTGGAGTTGGCCACCTGTTCTTTCGACCCCAGTCTTCTGGCATTGCTTCCGGTTGCGGTTGTTCAACAATATTTGGTTGTCCCGGTCAAAAGAACGACTTCCCGATTAACCTTGGCGATGGTTGACCCCACGAATTCCTCCTTGTTGGATGAACTTCGATTCAGAACAGGGCTTCAGATTACTCCGATGGTCGCGACTGAGTCGGACATTCGGACGACGATTCGCCAGGTGTATGAAAGACCTCAGAACGGTTCTTCTTCACAAGGCAATATTTCATTAGAACGCGGGACAACCGACCACAAACCTGGAGAGGCTGGGCAATCATGTACCCCATCTCCGCATACGTTCGACAGGGGGACGACTCTTTTCCCAGTCCCTGAATCCAGATCTGTCCGACTTGGTATCACGATTGATCGTGATGCATCGGCCGTGGAGGTGGTGAACGCCTTGGTTCAAAAGGCACTTCAAATGGAGGCCAGCGATATTCATGTGGAACCGTTGGAAAATATCATTCGCATACGGTTCAGATTGGATGGCGTCTTGCAACCTATTCATAATTTGCCGAAGGAGTTACATCCGTCATTGTTGGCGCGTCTCAAAATTCTTTCAAATTTAGATATTGCTGAACGACGGCTGCCCCAAGATGGACGGATGAAAATCGATGAATTCCCACAGGTGGATATTCGAGTGGCGATTCTGCCGTGTTTGTTCGGAGAAAAGGCGGTCCTGCGCCTGTTGAATCAGTCGGGGTTGGCCTTGCATCTCACCAATCTTGGGTTGGACCAGCCGGATTTAGATCGTGTGACCACCGCTTTAGAAAACCCCTATGGCATGATTCTGGTCACCGGTCCGACTGGCAGTGGTAAGACCACGACACTCTATAGTGCCTTGCAATATCTCAACACCCCTCATATGAATATCGTGACCGTTGAAGATCCTGTGGAGTTTCAGATTCAGGGAATCAATCAATTGCAAATTCACGAGGAAATTGGCCTGAATTTCTCAAAGGGGCTACGGTCGTTTTTGCGACAAGATCCCGATGTGATGATGGTCGGCGAAATTCGTGACCGAGAGACGGCCCAAATCGCGATTCAGGCTGCATTGACTGGCCATCGTGTTTTATCAACTCTTCATACGATGAATGGACCTGGGGCGATCACGCGTCTTATTGATATGGGGATCGAGCCCTTTTTAGTGTCCTCAGCCATATCTTTGATTA
Organism: Nitrospirales bacterium; assembly: GCA_040904705.1. Taxonomy (GTDB): domain Bacteria; phylum Nitrospirota; class Nitrospiria; order Nitrospirales; family UBA8639; genus Nitrospira_E. The sequence continues at coordinate 41,178 of JBBDSY010000046.1, forward strand.
TTGGCCAACGACTTATTCGAAAAATTTGTGAGCATTGTGCCGAGCCTGACATGCTCACGCCAGTTCAATTGCGAGATTTAGGGCTTGATGATGAGCTGATTGGAACGGTGCAGTCGAGGAAGGGGCGTGGCTGTCAACGGTGTCATATGACGGGATACAAAGGACGTATGGCGTTGTTTGAAACCTTGCCAATGGTGGAACGCTTGCATCACACCATCTTGTCGCGTGCCTCAACCAGTGAGTTACGCGCCTGTGCGATGCAGGAAGGGTTTCGAACGTTGCGCCAAGCTGGGCTGGCTGCCTTACAGCAAGGCCTCACGACGGTGAGTGAAATTTTGACTGAAACGAGTGGTGAAGGATTGCCTGTCCCTGTGGCGAAAGACTTGTGAAATCGATGGCATTGTTGGAACTGTTACAGGTATTACGTCAACAAGGGGGATCGGACTTGCATCTTGTGGCCGGGAGCGTGCCACGTCTTCGTGTCGATGGGGATTTAAGATTGGTAGAGGCGGCCATACTCACAAATCAGGACCTGAGTAGATTCGTCGAGGATCTGCTGACGGAAGAGGAGCAACGGCTGTTGACTGATACAGGTGAATGGGACGGTGCCCATACGGTGGCGGACGTCGGTCGATTTCGATTCCATGTGTATACCCAGCGAGGTTCTTTGGCAATGGCGGTTCGTGCTGTATCCGAAGATATCCCTTCATTGCGTGATTTAGGGTTGCCGCCTGTGGTGAATGCGTTGATGCAAAAGTCGCAAGGGCTTGTGCTCGTTACCGGTCCCACTGGAAGCGGGAAAAGTACCACCCTGGCTGCGATGCTGGATCAAGTGAATCGAGAACGGCGGGCCCATATTGTGTCACTTGAAGATCCCATTGAAGTACTCCATCCACATAAGAAGAGCCTCGTTTCTCAAATGGAAGTGGGTGCCGATGTTCGAGAGTTTCAGTCGGCCCTGAGAGGGATGTTACGGCAGGATCCCGATGTGGTGTTTTTAGGGGAATTGCGGGACCGGGAAACGATTCACGCGGCACTGACCATGGCGGAAACCGGGCATTTGACCGTGGCCACCTTGCATACCAACTCCGCCATTCAGTCCTTAACCCGACTGATTTCTGTGTTCCCTGCCCATCAACAGCCAGAGGTGCGTGTTCAGTTATCGATGGTTTTAGAGGGTATTCTGTCGCAACGGTTGGTGCCCCGTCTGGAGGGCACGGGCAGGGCCATGGCCTTAGAGGTTTTGATTCTCTCTCCTGCTATTCGCAACCTCATTCGTGAAGATAAGTTGCATCAGATGTATTCTATGATGCAAACCGGTCAGGCGCAATTCGGTATGCAGACGATGAGTCAATCGCTAGCCGATTTAGTGAGTCACAAGGTGATTGCCAGGGAATTGGCCCTCGAGTTGACGGCCTTTCCCGAAGAATTAACCAAACTCATAGAACGGACCGAGCATGTTCGATCTTCGCCCATGGCCCTAGGCCGATTGCGGCCAAGAGCATAAAGTGTGAAAAATAAAATAAGGCAGCAATGACGAGGAGAAAGTGAAAAGACTAATTTCTTTCGAGCTGTTTGGCACTGTTCACAGGTTGGAGTAATCAAATCACTAACGGGAGTTGGAACCGTATACGATGCCGATGTTTCACTACATAGGGAGAATAGGAGGCGCCAAAGCCTTGCAGGGTGAAATCGTTGCGCCTTCCCCTCAAGCAGCTATTCAGTTGCTTCGTCAGCAGAATATGTTGGTGACCCACTTAACTGAAAAAGTGGACGAGGTTCATCCTGAGAGTCCGTGGAAACGTTCATGGAGAAAACCGCGGGTGACGAATAAAGAGGTTATTGCTTTTACTCATCAATTTGGGACGTTGATTCGGGCGGGTGTCCCGCTTCTGGAGTGTTTGGATATTTTAGGAATCGAGGGAGAAAACCCAGCTTGGCAATCCGTGCTTGGTCGGATCCGTGACGATGTGGAGCAGGGTGCATTATTGGCCGAAGCTCTCGGGAAATTTCCTGCCATCTTTCATGAATTTTATCGACGTATGGTAGAAGTTGGAGAAGCCACGGGGCGATTGGATGAAAGCTTGTCCCAGTTAGCGGTGTATTTAGATAAGCAGGCACAATTGCGGGCAAAGATCATATCCGCCTTGGCCTATCCAGCTTTGCTGGTGACCGTCGCGTTGACGGTTTTAGTATTTTTGCTCGTTTGGGTGGTCCCGCTGTTTTCCGGGCTTTTTCGAGAATTTGGCGAGTCCCTTCCATGGTTGACGAAGATGGTGATTGATCTAGCTGATGGCATACGGGAGCATGCGCTGATCCTGATTGGTCTAGGTGGAATGCTGATAGTAGGAATTCGGATTCTGTTAGCCAATAACAAAGGCCGGCAGGTTATTGATGGGATGCTCCTTCGTCTTCCCTTCGTCGGAGAAATTTTCCGTAAATCGGCGATTGTGCGGTTTGCTCGGACGCTGGGGTTTTTGGTTCGCAGAGGGGTTCCGCTATTAACGGGATTGTCGGTGGCCGCAACGGTGACAGGAAATTCCGTGATGGAACAAAGCCTTCACCGCTTAACAAGTGAGGTTCAAGATGGGAAGCCACTTTCCGACGCGTTGCGGGCTAGCGGCATGTTTCCGCCACTGGTAACCCAAATGATCAAAGTGGGGGAGTCTACCGGGTCGTTGGATACGATGCTTGAAAAAATCGCAGATCTATTTGAACAAGAGGTAGATCGAGTGGTTGCGACATTGACGTCAGTGTTGGAGCCTTCTGTCATCGTGGTGGTGGGCAGTGGGATTGCTCTCGTGGTCGTCGCCATGTATCTTCCAATTTTTTCTATTGGATCTCTTATCGGGTAGAAGGAGGATAACGCGTGGATAACGGAGTCACCTTTGAGCAGGAAATTACCGTACAGGCTCCGGCTAAAGTGAATCTGTGTATTCGTGTGTTAGATCGCCTGCCAAATGGGTACCATATTTTGTGGTCTCTCATGCATTCCGTGGATCTGTTCGATCAACTGCAGATTCGGTTGAATCCCAACCACGATCGTATTCAATTGACATGTGACAATACCGCATTGCCGGTCGATCAGGGTAATTTAGTGTATAGAGCCATTGAAAGCGTTCTACGCCGGGCGGAACGGTCAGTTGGAGTGGATATTGCTCTTCGGAAGGGCATTCCCCTAGCAGCGGGTTTGGGTGGGGGAAGTAGTGATGCGGCTGCGGCCATCTACGGAATACATCATTTGTTGAAATTAGAGTGGGGATTGTCCGATCTTTGTGAAGTGGGTGCCGAGTTAGGGAGTGATATTCCCTTCTTTTTTCAAGCTCCCTGTGCGATGGTTCGGGGCTGGGGCCAAGAAGTTACTCCCTGCACGATCGAAGGCAAACGATGGATCGTATTAGTGAACCCGGGATTTCCCATTCAGACCAAATGGGCATATGAGCAATTGGCTTCGGATCGGGCCAAGATTCCTCCCCTGCCCCCCTGGACCCAATCCGTTGAAAACACATTGCAGGTATCCTGGGACGATATGATTGACGCTATGGAGAATGATTTTGAATGCCCGTTGTTTCCCGTCTATCCAATTTTAGCGTATATAAAGGAAAAACTTCGTAATCTCGGCGCCCAGGCGGCATTATTGTCGGGAAGTGGGGCGACAGTTTTTGGAGTGTTCGATACCCCTGATAGTGCTCATGCCGCAGCCGTTCAGTTGCAGCAACATACCCAATGGCATGTCTTTCAGGTCCCGATGGGAACCACAGGATTACCGCATCATTCCTTTCTTCATGAAGATTCTTCTGTGGCCCTGCCAGCCTGACTTCAGGAAGGTGGTTGACAAGCTACGGATTTTCGCATTAACTTTGCTCTGCTTTTCTGCTTAGGTAATCGGTCACCATCACGTTCTATCTTTTCCGGAAGGTCCGAGAATCATATGCCGCCTGATCTGAAATTGATGACGGGAAATTCTAATCCCGCGTTGGCGAAAGAAATTAGTGAGTATATTGGACAAAGTCTTTGCCAAACCACCGTGACAACGTTCAGTGATGGAGAAATACGTGTTCGGATTGATGAGAATGTCCGGGGCGGGGATGTGTTTCTGATCCAATCCTGTTGTCATCCGGTAAATACCTCGATCATGGAGTTGTTGCTGATGATTGATGCCGTGAAGCGGTCTTCGGCTTCACGAATCACGGCGGTGATTCCGTATTATGGATATGGTCGGCAGGACCGCAAGGATCAACCCAGAGTGCCAATTAGTGCCAAGTTGATCGCGGATCTGTTGACGGTGGCTGGCACCAATCGAGTCTTGACGATGGATTTGCATGCCGGGCCGATTCAGGGGTTTTTCGATATTCCCGTGGATCATTTGTATGCGATGCCCGTGCTACTGGACTATATTAAAAAGCAACAAGTGTCTGATATGGTTATCGTTTCGCCAGATGCCGGAGGAGTGGAGCGAGCCAGAGCTTTCGCCAAACGGCTCAATTCCTCTTTGGCCATTATCGATAAACGGCGAAAATCACCCAATCAGGCCGAAGTGATGAATATTATCGGGGATGTCAAAGGCATGCATGCGCTCTTATTTGATGATATGATTGATACCGCTGGTACCATTGTCGAAACAGCGCAAACGTGCTTAGATAATGGGGCACTTTCTGTCTGGGCGGGTTGTACTCATGCCGTTTTATCCGGTCCGGCCTTGGAGCGTTTAAAAGGATCGTCTTTGCGCGAAGTGGTCGTGACGAATACCATTCCATTAAATGGCAAAGAACAACAGTGTTCCAAGATAAAGCCGCTTTCGGTTGCTCCATTGTTGGGTGAGGCCATTTTGAGAATACATCGAGAAGAATCTGTGACGTCCCTGTTTGTGTAAGGGAGGTAAACAGTATAGCTATAACGGGTTGGAAGCATTCACGCACATTCATTCATAGGTTAAGAGGAAGAGGGCACGATCATGAAATATGAACTTGATGTTGAACGACGAGAACAGGCAGGAAAAGGCATTGCACGGCAGCTCCGTCGCGTGGGAAAGATCCCAGGCGTCCTTTACGGAGGAGGAAAATCTGAATTTTTATCATTAGAACATAATTTGGCGAGAAAGCTGGTGTTATCCCAAGTGGGTCATACTGGCCTGTTAACAGTGAGAGTGGCAGGAGAAAAGGAACGGATTGCGGTTTTGCAAGATCACCAGCTTGACCCGATTACTGGGGCGATTCTCCATATTGATTTATTTGAAGTATCGATGGACAAGCCCATCCGAATGAAAGTTCCCGTTTCGATCATTGGGGCGGTGCCAGTTGGAGTGAAAGAAGGGGGAATCGTGCATCAGCCTCTTCGAGAACTGCACATTGAATGTCTACCTGGATTGATTCCCGATCATATCGAGGTTTCCGCTGAACATTTAGGTGTGGGTGAAGGTATCCATGTCAAAGAAGTTGAGGTCCCGGAAGGTGTCGAGGTATTGGATGACCAAGAATTGATGGTTGTTCACGTCGCAACCAAGATCTCTGAGGCGAAACTAGAATCCTTGCTGACTCGAGAAGTCACTGAGGCCGCAGCGGCTCCCGTTGAAGAGAAATCCAAGACTGAGGGTGTAGCTGCTGCCGCTGCCGCTCCAGAGGGTAAGGCGAAAGAAGGTAAAAAATAATCCTTGCATGTGGTTGTGGGTCTTGGGAACCCTGGGCAGGCCTATCAGAAGACGCGGCATAATCTGGGGTGGATGGTTATTGAGCATGCGGCGTATCTTTGGGGGGTTCGTTTAGCTCAACAGGGCGAGGTTCTTCAAGGACAGGGAGCCGTTCATGGGTCTACCGTGGTGCTTGTCCTGCCCCTGACATGGATGAATCGGACTGGTGAGGTCATTCATTCCTTCCTGCAAGATCGAAGGCTTAGTCCCTCTGATCTTATTCTCGTATATGATGATCTTGATCTTCCTCTAGGGGCGTTTAAATTAAAAGCTCGCGGTGGCCACGGTGGACACAATGGTTTACGTTCCGTTCTCGATTGCCTTGGGTCGGAAGATTTCTACCGCTTGAAAGTCGGCATTGGTCGACCTCCAATACATGAAGATCCAGCTCAGTATGTGTTGTCCCCATTTACCCCCGATCAATGTGGGAAGGTCGATGCGGTACTTCCTAAGGCCGTGGAGGCTCTTGAATGTTTGATGGGAGAAGGGATTTCCGTTGCGATGAATCGATTTCACTCGCCACCACCACAAGACATGGAAGAGGGATAAACTGAAATTCTGCCAATATTGGTAATTATTTCAATAAGATAATAAGACTTTGTTCGTGTTCAGCGAGGTTTGACAGTATCTTTGACCCTGTGGTAATTTCGTTTCCCTTTTAGTGTTACAAGGGGACTGGTGTGCCTGAGAACGAGTCAATTATTCATCGAGAAAGGGTGTTATGAAACTCTACGAATCGATATCTATCCTGCGCCCCGTTCAGGTAGAAACGGAAAATGATCGGGTTATCGAGAAAATAAAAGAAATTCTCACCCAGTCTGGGGCTAATATTCTGAAATTGGATAATAGCGGTAAGAAAAAATTAGCCTACGACATTCAGCATGAACGAAAGGGCACATTCATTACCGTCCAATTTGAAGGCCCACCAACAGTTGTGGCTGAATTGGAGCGCTTCCAGCGTATGGAAGATCAGGTCATGAAATTCATGACTGTTATTGTGAACCCCGCTGACTTGGTTGCGGCAGCTACAGCTGAAGCTGAGGGGGAGGAATCCGTGGATGGTGGGATTCAATAAAGTTATTTTGATTGGGAACCTGACGAAAAATCCTGAGCTTCGGTATACCCCCAGTGGAACGCCTGTCGTGAATTTTCCTTTGGCGGTCAATCGGCGGTATCGTCAGGCGGATGACCAAAAAGAAGAAGTATGCTACGTTGATATCGTGGTATTTGGGAGGCAAGCCGAGCATTGTGGGCAATATCTCAATAAGGGTGATGGTGCGATCGTTGATGGCCGCCTCCAGCAACGACGTTGGGAAACAGACGACGGGCAGAAACGAAGCAAACATGAAGTGGTTGCCCAGACCGTAACATTTTTACCAAAAAAGGCGCCTTCGGGGAGCTCTGGATCTGCAAATGTCGAAGAGTCATCCTATGATTCAGAAGAGTATTATCCTGACCCCATGCCCTAATTTTTTAGCCGAGGAGAAGTTTCTGTGGAAAAAGGACGATTATTTCAGCGGAAGAGACTGTGTCGCTTTTGTTTTGAAAAGATGCCGTTGGATTATAAGGATGCCAATCTTTTGAGGAATTTTCTGACCGAACGTGGGCGGATCATTCCCCGTCGGACCTCGGGAAATTGTCTGCGGCACCAACGTCGGCTTACCCAGGCTGTGAAGCGAGCTCGACATATTGCGATTCTTTCTTTTTCAGAAGAGCTTCGTTGAGGAATTCAACAGAACGGTGTCCCTGAACCCGGGGAAATATTAGGGGAATTGGTCGAGATTTATTCTTGGTGTGACCCATGCCTTTACTCATCAATTTGGTCGATATTCCTCCTGAAGGATTTCCTATCGACCGTGACGTGCAGTCTTCTGAATTTGCCTTGTCATTTGACGATGGGGAAATATGTGGTTCTCTCCATTGCGGTGGGCAGGTTTTTTCACCTGAAGAGAATAGAGCTAATTTTCACGGAAAATTGACCGGTCGGGTTGTTCGAGAATGTGTGCGGTGTTTAAAGCATTATGAAGAAGATCTGTCTTTGGTTTTGGACGCAGAATTCTGTCAATCGACTCCTTCTGTATCCATACCCGCGACTTCTAAAAACAAAAAAAAAGGCAGTCGAAGGCATGATGTACCAATTGATAACGAATATGAAAAGGATATTGATTCATATCGTATCATGGATAATCACATTGACTTGCTTCCCGCTTTACGAGAGCACTTCATTCTCGCCACTCCGTTGCAACCGCTGTGTCATGCAAGCTGTTCCGGATTGTGTCAGGTCTGTGGAGCCAATTTGAACGAAGGTGTCTGTGAGTGTTGCTCCCCTGTAACGGTTTCATCAACCGTCGTCTCGAATGCGCCCAATGTCTTGAGTTCAAAAACTGTGAAACATTCTTCAAAATCCCTCTGAGAAGGGGCGTGAAGGTAAGAAAAACATTTATCTCTTAACGATTAAGTTGGAACACTATGGCAAATCCGAAACACAAAATTTCAAAAGCTCGCCGTGATAAACGACGGTCTCATCTTAAGCTAACGCCACCAAATCTTTCGATTTGTCCCCAATGTCATGAACTCAAACAGCCTCATGTCACTTGCCTGAATTGCGGAACCTACAAAGGGAAGGCAATCATTGCTGTTGAAGAAGGATAGTCACTGACCCTTTTTCACCGGACTCTTTCCAAGCCAATCCCATGAAAATAGCCGTTGACGCGATGGGAGGAGATCATGGGATATCTCCCACCGTTGAGGGAGCTCTTCAGGCCACAAGGGAATCTTCCCTCTCGGTCATTCTTGTTGGAGATGAGTCCGCGATTCAAGCGCATTTAGATACACTCAGCGGCAAGAAACCCAACATTGAAATTTTCCATGCGTCTCAAGTGGTCGGGATGCATGAATCTCCCGCCTTAGCAGCCCGGAAAAAGCGTGATTCCTCCATATGGAAGGCCACGGAGCTAGTAAAATTGAAGCAGGCTGATGCCTTGGTGAGCGCCGGGAATACTGGAGCGACTATGGTCTCGGCCTTTTTTTTGTTAGGGTTAATTGCAGGGGTGGATCGGCCCGCTATTGCGGCCACATTGCCGACGAGGCAAGGTAAAGCCATCATGTTGGATGTTGGGGCGACCGTTGATTGTACGGCTTGCCAACTCCACCAATTTGGCATTATGGGTCATGAGTATGGGAAGCATCTTTTAGGTGTGGACCGGCCCCGTGTCGGCCTCCTGAGTATTGGGGAAGAAGACACGAAGGGCAATGAAGTGACAAAAGAGGCTTTTAAACTCCTCAAAGACAGTCCGATTAATTTTATCGGGAATGTCGAGGGCCGAGATGTCTATAGTGGGAATGCGGATGTGATTGTGTGTGATGGTTTTATCGGGAATGTCGCTTTGAAAATATCGGAAGGATTGGCAGATGCGATCAAAAAAATGCTGATGAAAGAAATTGCGCAGTCTGCTCTTGGACGTTTTTCCTACCTTTTTGTGGCTGGTCCTCTTCTTCGGCTTCGCCGGAAAACAGATTATGCGGAATTTGGCGGGGCTCCGCTGTTGGGCGTGGAGGGTATCAGCATGATCTGTCACGGGCGATCTTCCTCGAAAGCCATTAAGAACGCCATTTTACAAGCTCATTCCCTGGCCACGGGGGGCTTAATTGAAGCCATTCGCGGTGATATTGCCCAAGGTGTCCTCCCTCTCGTGGCTGAATCTCAGACACTTTCTTGATACAACATGCATAGTGCTATTCTTGGGACAGGTAGTTACGTACCGAATCGGGTATTGACCAATGCCGATCTGGAGGACATGGTTGAGACCTCGGATACGTGGATTGTGGAGCGTACCGGTATTCGTGAACGGCGACTCGTCGAACCAGGACAAGCCTGTTCGGACTTGGCGCTTGAAGCGGCTCAGCGTGCACTCCAGGCCGCCAATATAAAGGCCAGTGATATTGATCTGATCCTTCTGGCCACGTGCACGGGTGATACCCCACTTCCCTCAACAGCGTGCCTCCTCCAATATCGATTGGGCGCAACACGGGCGGCAGCCTGTGATATTTCGGCTGCCTGCTGCGGGTTTGTCTATGCTTTGTCTATTGCCGATGCCTATGTCAAAAGCGGAATGCGGTATGTGTTGGTTATTGGCTCAGAAGTCATGTCGGCCATCACCGATTGGACTGATCGTAACACCTGTGTGTTATTTGGTGATGGAGCTGGGGCTGTGGTGCTGGGAGAAGGGGCCCAACAATCAGGAGTTCTTTCTACCCATTTGCATGCCAATGGGCAGCTCTCTGAAATGATTCATGTTCCTGGTGGCGGATCCAAAGAACCAGCCTCTAGACACGTGTTAGAGAACAATCGGTGCTTTATTAAAATGAAAGGCAATGAAACGTTTAAAATTGCTGTTAAATCTATGGAAGAGGCGGCTCAAGAGGCCGTAAAGGCCAATGGTGTGGCCATGGCCGATATTGATATGTTTATCCCTCATCAAGCCAATATGCGAATCTTAAAGGCTGTCAGCCAGCGTCTGGGATTAGAGCAAGAAAAATTGATGATAAATTTAGACAAATTTGGTAATACTTCTGCCGCGTCTATTCCCTTAGCCTTGGATGAAGCGGTGCGCAGTCAACGAATTCAAAAAGGGAATTTAGTGTTGCTTGCAGCGTTCGGGGCAGGTTTAACCTGGGCCTCCGCATTAATTCGTTGGTAAAAATACGGTCTGGCTCAAAGAGAATACTGAAGTATGCTGGTACTTTTTTGATGTCCTGTCATCCCGGAGAGGGGTGATTGGAATCGTCGTTGACAAGGAATCAACGAAGAGGGGAGTTTGTATGTCCGACATGAAATGGGGTGAGGGTGAATGGGCGTTAATTCTTGGAGCGTCCAGCGGGTTTGGTGAGGCTGCGGCCATAGAACTCGCGAATTTGGGATTCAATATCATCGGGGTGCATTTAGATCGGAAATCGACCCTCCCCAATGCGGAACGTATTACGTCGCAGATTCGTGACTTGGGGCGTGATGTGCTATTTTTTAATGCGAATGCTGCGGATCCGGAAAAGCGAGCCGATATTTTACAGGCAGTGAAACAACGAGGCGAAGAATCTGAAAAGCCAGTCACTATTCGAGTTCTTTTGCATTCATTAGCCTTTGGAACATTAAAGCCGTATATTGCGGAATCTGCGGCCGAAGGAATCAATAAGGCTCAAATGGACATGACTGTGGATGTCATGGCCAATTCTCTTGTGTATTGGACTCAAGATTTAGTCAGGCACAAATTTTTAGGTTCGGGAGGTCGCATTTTTTCGATGACTAGTGCGGGAGGATCTCGGGTGTGGAAAACCTACGGAGCGGTTTCAGCCGCCAAGTCGGCCCTCGAATCGCACACACGCCAACTCGCTTTGGAATTGGCCCCGCTTGGCATTACCGTCAATTCTCTTATGGCGGGAGTCACGGATACGCCGGCTTTGCGAAAAATTCCTGGGTCTGATGAAATGATTGCCATGGCGCAGCGGAAAAATCCCTCAAACCGTTTAACCACGACCCAGGATGTAGCCGATGCCTTAGGCCTTTTGTGTCATCCGAAGGCGCATTGGATCACGGGGAATGTGATTTGTGTTGATGGGGGCGAATTTATCGTAGATTAGATGTCTCAATAATAGCAGACGTAGAACCCATGAAATTCCTACCTTTTTTTTTGAAATAGTGACCTAGCGACGTGCAAGCAACCATTGGTTTTTTATTCCCAGGGCAGGGGTCGCAATCGGTCGGAATGGGGAAAGGGCTGTACGAGTCCAATGCTCAAATTTCTGCCCTCTATCAAGACGCCGAAAAAGTCTTAGGGTATGATGTGGGTGCCTTATGTTTTGATGGCCCGGCAGAGCGGCTTAACCAAACGGAATACACGCAACCCGCGTTACTTGTGACGAGCCTTGCCGCTTTGCATTTGGTGCAAGCCGGGCCTCTGACTCCGGCTGCAGTGGCTGGACATAGTTTGGGTGAATATACGGCCCTTGTCGCCGCGGGTGCGATAGGGTTTTCTGAAGCTGTCGGGCTCGTGAAAAAACGAGGGCAATATATGGCAGAGGCGGTGAGTCCGGGCAGTGGATTAGTGGCTGCGGTGTTGGGCCTTTCCGAGTCAGAGGTTTCTGCAGTTTGTCAGGAAGCTGAAGTATTGGGTATTGTCGCACCGGCCAATTTGAATTCTCCAGGGCAAACGGTCATAGCGGGAGAGAAAGTTGCTGTAGAACGGGCACTGGAATTGGCGAAGTTGCGTGGTGCTCGGGTGAAGGCTCTTCCGGTCAGCGTCCCGGTCCATACACCGTTAATGCAAGTCGCAGCTGATCGTCTAAAAAAAGATATTGATTGTTTAACGTGGTCTGATTTAACGGTACCGTTAATCAATAATGTAGAAGCCAAGGCGCTGCGTTCAACAGATGAGGTGCGGGGATCCTTGGTCAGACAACTGCCGTCTTCTGTTCGCTGGCAGGATACGATTCAGACCATGTGGGCCATGGGCATTACCCACTTTATCGAAATTGGTCCGGGTAAAGTCTTGACCGGGCTAGTCAAGCGTATTGTTCCAGAGGCGAAGTTGTGGAATATCTCAGATCAAGAATCCTATGAACATGTTCTTGCCCATGTGGCATAATATTCTTCGGCTGCATATTGTAGCGAAAGGGTGATCATGTCATTAACAGAGAAAGTCGCGGTGGTCACAGGAGGCGCACAGGGCATTGGTCAAGCGATTGCCACCACGTTAGCCCAAGAGGGTGCTGATGTGGTTGTTGCGGATTTGAATGCCAATCGATGTGCCGAAACAGTCGCCCGTGTCCAGAAGTTGGGAAGAAAGGCCATGGCGGTTTCGGTCAATGTCGGAGACTGGGATCAGGTCAAAAGCATGATTGATCGGGTCCAGCAAGAATGGGAGCGAATCGATATTTTGGTGAACAATGCCGGTATTACCCGTGACGGACTGCTGCTGCGCATGAAAGAAGAGGATTGGCAGTCGGTATTGCAAGTGAATTTGACGGGAACCTTTTATTGTATAAAAGCGGTGCTGCCAATCATGACTCGCCAGCGGAATGGGCGTATTGTGAATATTGCGTCGATTGTTGGCGCTATCGGGAATGTTGGACAGGCGAATTATGCCGCTTCCAAGGCGGCGGTTATTGGTCTGACGAAAACCGTCGCGAGGGAATATGCGAGTCGTAACATTACGGTCAATGCGGTCGCGCCAGGATTTATTGATACGGCAATGACTCAAGATCTTTCTGCTGATACGAAAGAGGCGCTATTGAGTCAGATTCCCTTAAAGCGGTTAGGCCAAGCCTCGGATATTGCGGATGCGGTGAGTTTTTTATCTTCGGAGAAAGCCGGGTATATTACAGGCCATGTTCTGCATGTGAATGGCGGGATGCATATGGCATAGACGATAGGTTATGGGTTTCTAAACTGAATAAACAATGCAAGGAGGAGGTGCCAACGATGGCTGTGGAAGAACGGATTAAAAAAATTATTGCAGAACAATTAGGTGTTGAAGAAGATGATGTCGTTCCTGATGCCAAGTTTGTGGAGGATCTCGGTGCGGATTCTTTAGATACTGTGGAATTGGTGATGGCCTTGGAAGAAGAATTTGAAATTGAAATTCCTGATGAAGATGCGGAAAAGATTCAAACGGTTTCAGCTGCAGTGGATTTCATCAAGGACAAAGTCTGATTTTCTCATCCCATAAGGACGCAGAGCGGTTACCATGACTGAGTGGATGCCACGCCGAGTTGTTGTGACAGGGTTAGGGCTCGTCACCCCCTTGGACATTGGTGTATCCAAGACCTGGGAAAAACTCTGTCAGGGGCACTCAGGTATTGGACCTATCTCACGGTTTGACGCGAGTGCATACTCCGTGCGCATTGCAGGAGAAGTGAAGAATTTCGATCCTGCACGCTTCATTGAAAAAAAAGAGATAAAAAAAATGGATACCTTTATCCATTTTGCCGTGGCGGCCAGCCAAGAGGCTGTTGATGATGCCCAATTAGTCGTGGACTCTCAGAATGCCGAGCGAGTCGGCGTGTATATCGGCGCTGGGATTGGCGGTCTTCCTGCCATTGAGCATTATCATAAGATTTTATTGGAACGCGGCCCAGACCGCGTATCCCCGTTTTTTATTCCCATGGTCATTATTAATTTGGCCTCAGGACAAGTCGCCATTCGATATGGAGCCAAGGGACCCAATGCGTGTACTGTCACAGCCTGTGCGACTGGCAATCATTGTATCGGGGATGGATTTCGGCTGATTCAACGGGGAGAAGCCGATGTGATGATCGTTGGCGGGACAGAAGCAACCATTTGTCCAACAGCGATTGCCGGGTTTGCGGCCGCCAAAGCCCTGTCTCGCCGAAACGACGAACCGGAGAAAGCGAGCCGGCCCTTTGATAAAGCCCGTGATGGATTTGTGATTGGAGAAGGTGCCGGTGTCTTGATCATCGAAGAGCTGGAGCATGCGCGTGCTCGTGGTGCACGCATTCATGCCGAAATCATTGGTTATGCGATGAACAGCGATGCGTATCATATTACCGCCCCGCCTGACGATGGCGCAGGAGCGGTGAAGTGTTTGGAGCGTGCGATCCAGGATGCAAAGGTTTCCAAATCTGCGGTCGGCTATATTAATGCTCATGGGACATCGACTTTTGCCGATCGAGTGGAAACGCAAGTGATTAAAGAAGTGTTTGGGGAACAAGCGTATTCCATTCCGGTCAGCTCCACCAAATCCATGACTGGGCATTTATTGGGAGCGGCAGGAGGCGTTGAAGCGGTCTTCTCGATCTTAGCTCTGCAACACGGTATGCTTCCTCCTACGATCAACCTCGATGACCCCGATCCTGACTGTGACCTGGATTATGTCCCCAACCGGGCACGGGCTGGTTCTTTTGATGTAGCGATTTCCAATGCGTTTGGGTTTGGCGGCGTCAATGCCTGTTTAGTCTTTCGTCGGTGGCAGGAATCCTAACACCCCAAGTGTTCTGACCGTGGTGATCGTATTCATTGCCAATTCGGTTGTCTCCAGCCTCTCATTCCTAGCCCAGTCATGCGATATGATACAATGAAAAGATTTTTGGCAAAGGGATTTCATCCAGCCCTGTAATGAGGGCCTAGCCAGATGACAGTGGTGTTGAGTCGTGTTACAGATCGAAGAAATTCAGCGCACCCTTGGTTTTGTTTTTAGTCAAGAAGGTTTGCTTTATGAAGCCCTGACGCATCGATCTTTTTCGCAGGGACAAGGGCAGGCGATAGCTCCACATAATGAACGATTGGAATTTTTAGGCGATGCGGTGTTAGGCCTGGTGATCAGCGAAAGCCTCATTTCGATATTTCCTCTGTCTACGGAAGGGGAGCTCTCCAAACTGAAGGCGGGCCTGATTAGCCGGGTTACGCTGGCCAAAGCCGCTAGACGTCTGACGCTCGGCCAATGGTTGCGGCTTGGTCGTGGGGAAGAGGTGTCATCCGGACGAGAAAAACATTCGTTGTTGGCTAATGCGCTTGAAGCCCTGATCGGGGCGGTGTATCTTGATAGTGGATTGGAGGCCACTCGCCAATTTATCAACCGCGTGCTGGCTATAGAAATTTCAAGTTTACGAGACCGTCCTGAGTTATCTGGTGGAGAGGATTGGAAAAGCCGTTTACAAGAATGGGTCCATAAGCACGAGGGAACCACCCCTCGGTATCGGGTGATTCAAGAATCTGGTCCGGATCATCAAAAGTTGTTTGCCCTGACCGTCGAAATCCATGGAACGGTCATGGGGCGTGGCGAAGGACGAACCAAAAAGGAAGCCGAGCAACGTGCGGCAGAGCAAGCCTTCACACACGTGGGGCGGCAGGGATCTGATAGCATGAAAAATTTACATGAATAGCAATGGAGGAGTCAAAATGAGCGTTTTCTCTTGTACAGAGATCAATATTGTTCGACGAGGCCTGGTCATTATTGGGCTCATGGCTATGATGAATCTACTGGTGGTTGCTGCGACCTGGGGAGAAGAGGCCACCACGGCACAATCAGCGCCGCACGTGATGTTGAAAACAAAGTTTGGGGAAATGGAAATTGTGCTCTTTCCGGAATTAGCCCCTAAGCATGTGGAAAGTTTTTTGAAGCTAGCGGAAGCTGGATTTTTTAACGGCACGATTTTTCATCGCATCATTCCAGGGTTCATGATTCAAGGTGGAGATCCGTTGACCAAGGATCCGGCCAATCGCAGTCGGTATGGAACTGGTGACCCCGGTTATACTCTGCCGGCCGAGTTCAGTAAAGTGGTTCATGAAAAAGGCATTCTTTCTGCTGCGCGAACCGCGGATCCGAATAGTGCGGGGTCCCAATTTTTTATTATGGTGGATAAGGCACCTCACTTAGATGGCCAATATACGGTTTTTGGGGAAGTCGTCAAAGGCATTGAGGTTGCTGACACCATTGTCAGTCAGCCCCGAGATTCGAGGGATAATCCGGTTGAACGAATTGAGATGACAATTGAAGTCATGAAGTAAGCCGAGACCACACGAGTCGAGCCAAAGCTGTAGCCTCAAAAGAGAAGGCGTTAGGAAGATGAAGATTCTGGTTGGTAATCAAACCCACTTGGAATGACAATGCGTCCTCCCGCTCCGGTTTGACGAGCAAGTTGTTCGGCCACATCCGGATGGCGTTCCCGAACATATCCTAAAAGTCCGTGCAAAAACCGATGAGACCGAAGCCCGGTCCCTGAAAAGGCTTGAATAAAGGTTTGGGCTCGATCCAAGACTTCTGTGACCATCGTGGGATCCAGCGATTGGCGATCTCCGAAAACTTTAAACTCTTTTCGTAATTCCTCTCCGAAAGCCGGGATCCCCGTATCGGGGATTTGAATCACACTGAAGCTCCGGCGCAGGCTTTGAAGGCCCTCCAGGACATCGGCGTCCTGGGCGTCACGCCGATCTTGGAAATGTCGAAAGGTCAGAGCTTCGAATACATAAAAGATTTCGGTGGCCCGTTCTCCGGAAAAATCCAAGAGGTCTCGATAAAACGTGCGTCGTTCCAACTCGAACCGCCCGCCTGCCCGCTTTTGCTGGTAGTCATCATTGACCTCTAAAAATACGCAGGATGTTGGGCAGGAGATATTGGTGATCCGATGCTCGCCACAACATTGGCTGCAAATCATCCCATGTAATGCGGGGCAAGCCCGTTTGCCCTTGCGTTGATGACAATACACGCATTTATTCATTCGGCGGGGCTTTCTTAAAGAAATCCAGCCCATAATCCGAAAAGGTTCGTTTTTTCTTATTTGGATTATCGTTGGATGGCCGTTCTAAGCCGTTGACTTCCGCGCCTTGGGCATAGAGGTAGGGGACAAGAATCACATGATTGATGCGATCCACGCCGATACCCGAGGGAGAAAGTAAAAACTCGGCAATAGGTTCTTTTTTGAGGTCTGGCCGAATGCGCCAGACTTTTCCCGCCGTCAAATCAGACACATACATGATTCCATAACGATCAAAATCAATGCCGTCGAGGTTATGAAATCCCCCGGAAAAAAACGTGCTCACAAACAGCTCATGAATGA
The DNA here is from genome assembly GCA_040904705.1 of Nitrospirales bacterium. Classification (GTDB taxonomy): domain Bacteria; phylum Nitrospirota; class Nitrospiria; order Nitrospirales; family UBA8639; genus Nitrospira_E. Next base: position 58,432 of record JBBDSY010000046.1, read on the forward strand.
TGCCCTTTTCATCGATTTCAAACACTTTTCCATCGTCCCACCCAACACCGACTAAATGGCCGTTACGTGGATGAACCGCCAACCCGTGAGGATGCGACAAGCTTGCACTTTGCGCAAGTTGTGAAATGGCATGGTCCCGAGTGATATCAATTCGAAAAATGGTATTAGTCTTCGCATCCGAAACATAGAGGAACCCATGAGAGTCAGCCGTGAGGCCGGTCAAGGATTCTGCATGATATTGGGAAAAAGGGATCGTGAGCACGGGGTCCCCAGTTTGTTTATCGAACCCACGGACCATGTCCAGGTCAGCTACATAGAGGGTTGATCCGATAATGGCCATTTCTTTCGGTGAATGGAGTGTCACGGAATTCTGCCCGCCGTAGATGAAATGAAGGTTCGTGATTTTTCCCTCTTGATCGGCCTTACTGATAAATCCTTTGTTTTCCCGTGTACCAGGATCACCGTTTGCGTTGGCAATATAATAGACCTGCCCTTCGTCCGCGATGATGTTTTGTGGAAACCGGAGGTTGGCGATCTCGTACGCGAGGGTCTCGTTATTCGCCAAGAGCAAAGTCCCAGCGAATGCCATAAGGGCTAAGATCATGGGGGAGCGGGAAGCCATCACAAGAATCGGAGTAAGCCAAGAGTAAGAGTTTTGATATGTATGAACGACAGTGGCATAACAGATTTTCTTAGGGGCGTTTGTCCAGAATATCGATCTATTAGACTATCCCGTGCGGGCATGTTCGAATACCGACAACTCGTCTCCGGTCAATGTGTACGCTTTGCCAAATCCCATCACAAACTGCCCACTCCGTGGGTGTAGCTGAAACAGGACAAAGTCCGGCAGCTGTCGCAACATTCCGACCATTTTCCCATGCCGTTCCTGATAGTCGTCCATCACCAATGTGTAATCGTGACTGTCGGGTTGAATTTGTTTGGCCTCACAGAGGTAACTGACCCTCGCCCTCGCGAAAATCTGAGACGTAGACTGTTCATCGGCGATGATCATGATTGCGACAGTCCCGTTTGTCAGCAGATGACGTGTATGCGCTGCTAACTGACTCACAAAGATATAAAAACTGTGAGGAGCTCGGTGCAAGAATGGCGTATATCCACAATGAGGGACGCCGTCCGGCCCGACTGTGGATAGTTGTAGGCTGTGCATCTCCTCTATAAGGCAGGCGCATACGCGTTCCGGTGACACATCAGTCATTGCACATCTTCCATGGGATGCTTTGAGATTGAAGGTCCCATCTGACCTACATGGGGTACTTTTCGTGAGAAACAGTCCATGTCATTCATCGTGAATGTGATATCGCTCACTTCCGTCGTTGCCTAAATATTCAAGATTGATGTCGAAACGGTTCAATAATTGAGGCGACGGTGGATGTTCAGGGACACATGGGTGTGATATAGCTGGTGGAAGGCATGGTAAGTGAGGGTTTCTCAGAGTGTCAAGGAACATGAAGGGATGCCTTGCGTTGACGAAGTTTTTGAGTGCCTGATAACGTGACTATCGGAAAATGATGTTCGTATGATTTGCTTGAACATGATCGAAACCTTGTCACAAAGGATAATTCGTGTCTGCACATATTATTGATGGAAAAGCCCTGGCGCTGAGTCTTCGCGAAGGCATCACGCATGAAGTCAGTACTCTTGAAAAAAAGACAGGCCTGAAGCCTGGCCTGGCCGCGGTCTTGGTCGGAGATGATCCGGCTTCGGCGGTGTATGTCAGAAATAAAAAAATCGCGTGCGAAAAAGCCGGGCTCTATCCGCAAGAACATGTCTTGCCAGCCTCGACGACCGACGAAGTCTTATTGGCGCTTATTCATCAGTTGAATGCGGATCCCAAAATTCATGGGATTCTCGTCCAGTTACCCTTGCCTGCTCACATTGAAAGTAGGGCGATCTTACAGGCCGTCTCTCCTGAGAAAGATGCGGATGGCTTTCATCCGGTTAACGTGGGACGGTTGGTTGAAGGCGATCCGGTCTTTGTCCCCTGCACGCCAAAGGGCGTCATCCATATGATTGATTCCACGGGCGTGGACATTGTGGGAAAACGAGCCGTCGTGATTGGCCGTAGCAATATCGTGGGAAAACCGGTAGCCATGCTCCTCCTTCATCGGCATGCGACGGTGACGATCTGTCATTCTCGAACGAAGGATCTTCCTTCGGTCGTTCGAGAGGCTGATATTGTGATCGCCGCCATTGGAAAACCCTTGTTCGTCACACCGGATATGATCAAGGACGGGGCGGTCGTGATTGATGTGGGTATTAATCGATTGGCGGATGGCAAGTTAGTTGGAGATGTAGATTTTGATCACGTCAAAGAACGAGCCGGTTGGATCACGCCGGTCCCAGGGGGAGTGGGCCCCATGACCATTGCCATGCTGCTTCAGAATACCTTGGATTCCGCCAAACGGTTTGCCAAACACTAATAGTTTCACACTCATAAAACCATGAGTCATCTCACCATTCCCCAGTTTCAGCAGCATAAACAACAAGGTAAAAAAATTACCGTTGTCACGGCTTACGATGCGTTATTTACCAAAATTGTTGAGCAAGCTGGCTTGGAAGTGATTCTGGTAGGAGATTCTTTAGGCATAGTCGTGCAAGGAAATCCCAATACCCTTTCTGTCACCATGGAGGAAATGCTCTACCACACGCGAATGGTCGTTCAGACAGCGCAACGGTCCTTAGTCATAGGTGACATGCCCTTTTTGTCCTATCAGGTCAGTGTGAAGGAGGCGGTGCGAAATGCCGGGCGCTTCCTCCAAGCCGGTGCCGCCGCCGTCAAGCTTGAGGGCGGCCTTTCAGTGGTGGATCGCGTCGAGGCTATGACAGATTTCGGCATTCCCGTCATGGGGCATGTGGGCATGACCCCACAATCGGTGAATCAATCCGGAGGATATCGAGTTCAAGGGAAAGGCCGGAAGCAAGCCGAAAAAATCTTGGAGGAAGCCCAAGCACTTGAAGCTGCAGGGGCATTCGCGTTAGTTTTGGAATGTGTGCCGAGTTCGTTGGCCAACACGATTACCAAGGAACTCGCCATCCCAACGATTGGAATTGGCGCGGGCCACGGCTGCGATGGGCAAGTTCTCGTACTCTACGATCTCTTGGGGTTGTTTGACGATTTCGTTCCAAAATTTGTGAAACCCTATGCCCATTTAAAGGCCGATGCGTTGCAAGCGCTCACACGATATAAAGAAGAAGTGGAATGTGGGAAATTTCCTACCGATGAAGAAAGCTACAAATAACGGATAGGCTGTAATACGTTATTTCCCCTCTGAATTCACGAGTTCGCATCTTACAGCTCCTCAAAAATCTCCTGCCGTTTCTGTTGATATTCCTTTTCCGTCAGCAATCCTTCCTTGCGAAGGTCTTCTAAGTTTTTCAGTCGTTGTTTAATGGATTCACGTGATCCTCCAGATGTGTGGGAAGCGCTTACCTCTGGGCTATGAGAAGGATTCTGACCTGTGCTCCACGTCTTGAGAGGGAAAATGAAGTGAGGCGTTTGCGGCGACCACAGTTCAGTGGCCAAGCTGTGACTGAGCTGTCTGAGCGGATCGATGGCTCTTAATGAATGGAGCGATTCGCCTAATGGCGACAAGGGGTGTTTCCTGGGGTTTTGCGGGGGATTTTTTGCAGGAACTGTCTGTCGGTAATTGGTTAGGAGCATATGAAGATCATCTTCTTGCAGGTACAATCCGCCGGACGTGATCTCCCAAAGGCCATTGCCACGAGGCGTTGCCCAATAAAAGGTCACGGTTTCCAACGAGGTGGCTAAATTTAGAGCCTTTGAAAGAGCATTGCACAAAACACTTCGTTGTTCTGCAGAAAAGGCTTGCTGGATTGTGGCGGACCCTCCAGCAATTCGCTCAAGAAGTGACGATGGTTGCACCTCGATATGGTGCAATACCTGGTCGAGTAACTCAGGATTTATGGCTGCGGGGTGTGAGTATTCAGGAGATCCATCCCGATACGTCACTTCCATGCCCACCGTCATTTCCGGTTCATTAACCAGGTATCGAGTGGACGATAGCCCTGAGCTATAACTGATCGTTTCGCACCCGATGATGATAGCGAAAAGCATTGGGGGCATGTGGAAGAAATGCTTGGAGACATTCATGAATAATGCTCTTCACAGCAAGAAAACCTCATGACATAAGACCCAAAGAATGTAACACTAATTTGGGATAAGCGATAGGAAAAGGCTTATGCTAGGGGTAGTCCAAGTTCTCAGTTGGGCATCGAGGTGGAGGGCACACATGATCCAAAAAAAATGGATATGTGTAGAAAAGGTAGAGTAAGCAGATATCGCGTTAGTATGAAAACCACCTGGGTGATGGGGTTTATCCTTCTAACGACCTCCTTCCCAGGATCGATTCCTGAATCCAAGGCCATTCCGGCCTTTGCTAGAAAATACCAAGTCAATTGCAATGTGTGCCACACCCGACAACCTCGACTGAATCCCTTTGCGAGCAATTTTTGGAAAATGGCTATCAATTGCCTGGTACCGAAGATGGAGGTATCGTCGGCAAACTCAAATATGGCGATCTCACTCTGGATCAGGTGTCCAACTATTTAGGCGTCCTCTTCGCCACTAGTGGTGTTGAACTTACTGAACTGAAGAGGGATATCGAAGGAGCAGGTGATCAGACAGAATTAGGGACTCCCACCATCCTCCGGTTGTTTACTGCGGGAACCATCACCAACAATGTCGGATTCTTCGTGGAGACCACGACTCTTTTTGGGCGGTCAAGCGAGTTGGAACTCGGTCGAGCCTTTGTCACCCTCAATAATCTTGGGGGAATGAACTGGGGGCATCTTCGCGTGGGTCGATTCGATCCGTCAGCGTTTTTCTCCATGGCAGGTGGACGCCCTCACTTTGCCCCCGTTGGCCCGAAGTTGGCTCCACCGTTTGGCACATTTACAACACCGACCGTGAATCGGTGGGCAGTGTTTCAAAGTGCATATGCGTCAAAATTTTATGGGTTGTTTGATCGAAGCCGAACGGCGATCCAACCCTACGACTCCACTTTGTTTCACTCTCCTGAAGAAGTGGGTCTTGATATCCATGGGCGGCCTTTCGGCGATTGGTTTTTGTATCAAGCAGGAATCCTCAACGGAGGCAATGAGCGAGCGGGGGATTCAAATAATTCCAAAGACTGGTACGTCATGACGCGATTGGATTATGCCCAATCGGAGTATTTCTCGGCCAATCTTTCCTGCTTTGCCTATTTTGGCAACCACAACGCCAAGGTCTCGACCAATGCCGATGTCAGTAGGAGTCGCTATGGAATCGGAGCTCGGATGCGATACAAGTGGCTTGATGTCTATGGGGCCTATACTATCGATCGAGTGACGGATTTGCCGAGCGGGATGGAGGCGATCTTTGATTCGACGGCCACCGGCGTGACAGTAGAGGCCCATGCCCTCGTGACCGATCGGCTGTTGCTCGGGACACGGTTTGATCATATGGATGCCGGAGGTCTATTGGCCACTCAGAAAAGCGGCACATTTGTCGGTATTCAGGCCAAATACTATTTTCGATCGAATATGTCGTTTATCGTTCGAGATGATCTTAACGTCCGCGATGCCGAAGGTGGCCTTAGCGCCGCTCGCAACCTGCGAAATAGATTCGATGTTTCGTTGGCCTTGGTTTTTTAAAGAAAAGGGCTGACCATGAGGACGGGCTTGAAATATCTCACTCTGATTATTGGATTGATCGTTGGTCTGGCTTCAATCGTCTACGCGTCTGCAATCATGGAAAATGATGTTCGGCAAGGACAAGAGATTTATGAACGATCCTGTTTGATGTGTCATGGGGCTTCTGGAGAAGGCGATGGACCCGCGGCTTTTTACAATGCTGCGTATTCTGCATCTCGGGCTAGAGACTTTACGGTCGGCAATTATAAATTTCGCTCGACGGTCTCAGGGAGCCTGCCTCTCGACCAAGATCTTTTCCGCACGATCACTAATGGCATTCCAGGCTTTATGCCTTCGTTCGGTGGATTATCCCCAGAGCAGCGCTGGCAGGTGGTAGCCTATATCAAAAGCTTCTATGCTGGTTTTCAGGAAGAGACCCCGGAGTCTATCCAACTATTAGCGGCTTCTCCGATTCCATCCACGGCGGAGAGTGTGCAACGGGGGAGAGCGTTATATGAGGCGATGGATTGTCATAGCTGCCATGGGCCACAAGCCAGGGGATCCGGGAAGGTGGCCTTAGCTGGAGAGTTGAAAGATAGCAGGGGGTTGCCGATATCGCCCAATGATTTGACCAATCCCACAGGTTGGAAAAATGGCACCACGGCGCAGGATGTGGTCCGAACGCTTTTCACGGGCTTGGATGGGACACCGATGCCCTCGTATGAAAGTCAATTGGCCGGTCATGAAGACGATGCCTGGCATTTGGCCAATTATCTTCTGTCCTTATCCGGGCAGAATTAATTAACCATCATGGCATATCACTCTATTTCTCTACGCTATGGAATTGCCGCAAAACTTCAGTCTGACTGCGTACCATGCCTATCGGGCTCTTCTGGTTACTAGCCTTCTTCTCCTTTGCCCATTCGGTATCCATGGGATTGGTTCGGTTGAGTCTGCTCATGCTGGAACACTTGTGGGCACGGTTCACTACCTTGGTTCCCAACCGAGCCCTAGGATGATACCGGTTGCCAAAGATCAAGATTATTGTGGAACCGAGGTCCTTATACAAACCATAAATATCCATGATGCCCATGGTGCGTTGAGCGGTGTGGTGGTAAGTGTAGAAGGTATGGAAGATAGGGAAGAAGAGGTTCACATCGACAATATCGAACGTTCGGTTTTGAATAGGGAGTGTGCCTTTTCTCCCCGGATTGGGACAGCTCGAAAAGGGCAGGCGGTCGAAATACGCAACCTAGATCCCATTCTTCACAATACTCATATTAAATATGGGAGACGGACTTTCCTGAATGTCGCTCAAGTTCCAGGCGGGAAATTAATCGTGAAGCGATTGAAACGGTCCGGTGTGCATGATATTCGGTGCGATAAGCATGTGTTTATGAAAGGCTATCTGCATGTGTTTTCCCACCCCTTTTATGCGCTGACCAATCAAACAGGGACGTTTCGGATAACAGGGATTCCGGTAGGGGATCACCTTATCCATGTATGGCACGAAACGTTGGGAGTGTTGGATACAGTGGTCAATATCCCTGAAAACGGAACGATCCGTGTCGATTTTGCCTATCCGTAAGTTCTGCCCGTGTTCCTCCTCTTCATGTCGTGTCTTTTTCCTAACCCTTCCTAGGTATCGAGAATGCGCAGAAATTCTACAGTATTGCAGCCTACAAACCGAAATTCTTAAGGAATGCCTAGGTATATTCGCTCAGCCTATCTTTGGCTGTCGGGAAAGATGTGTGCCTTTGAAAGGACATGTGGTTGATAAGATGCTCGAATTCATTGTGGAACGGGATTGTGCGGAAGGGTAAGCCATTCATGTTGGGCTGGTTTGGGGAGAGGTGGCGAGGCAGTGTGGTGTTTCGCATTTCCACTGGTCTCACTCTCGGGATTGGACTCCTCGCCTTTTTGGGTGCGCTGATGATTGGGTATGGCCAGCGGGAATTGCTTCAAGAGGCTTTTCAAGAGCGTGGCGTGGCGGTCGCCAGAACGTACTCAACAATTGGCGCTGGCGCTGTCCTGGATAATTTATTCCGTATTCAAGAGGCCATGGAGAAATATGCTCAGGATCGTGATCTTCTCCTCTTAGAAGTCGTTGATGAAGATGCGATGGTGGTTGCCTCAATGAAGCCTACCTCCATTGGGACCATTATAGCCGACGCCAATTTCCTGCAGGCGCAAGAAAATCGTTCGGAGCTTCAGGTTTTTGTGGACGTACCAACCGGAGGGTCTATGTTTTTGGTGATTGAACCATTATGGAATCAAGGCAGGGTAATCGCCTGGGTGCGAGTGGGATTTTCCATGGGCCGCATTGAACAAAAAGAACGTGAACTGTGGCTCGGGATTTTTATGCTGGCTGGGATTTTTATTGGACTGGCGATTTTTGGAGTACGAAGGGGATTTCTTCAAATTGTCCCTATTTTACAGGGGATGATTGACAAACTGCAGGGGGTGGCACAAGTGACGGAGGCGGCCGTTCCTTTGGATGAGCGCATGGGGGAGTCCCCTTTTTCTGGTAATTCGGTGAAGGATGGCCTGAAGGGCGAAGTTGAACAATTAGCGGGGGTAGCCAAGAGGACTGCGGTATTATTGGAAGATCGGACCAAATCCCTTCAGCGTTTAATGGACGCTCACGAGATCAAAAATCGGGAGCTGATGCGGCTGGCTACTTTTCCCGAAATGAATCCGAATCCGATTATTGAGTTGGATATTCACCAGCAGGTGACCTATATCAATCCTGCAGGGAGACAGGTATTCCCAGAGTTGCTTCAGAAGGGTCCTCGTCATCCGCTCATGGTCCAGGTGATGGATTCGTTGGAATGTGTGCTTGGCAAGGAAAAGAAAAGCGCTATTCAAGAAGTGTCTCTGTCCGATCGTGTCTTTGAAGCGCGGATTATCCTCGTGGAAGCTAGTCATGTGTTGCGGATCTATCTTCATGACATCACGCAGCGAAAACTCGCTGAGGTGCAAGTCCAAACCACGGCACGTGAGTTAGAAGTCTATAATCGGGAATTAGCCCAATCTCGTGATGCGGCCTTGGGAGCCGCAAAAGCCAAAACTGAATTTTTGGCAACCATGAGTCATGAAATTCGTACGCCGATGAATGGTGTTATTGGGATGACGGGTTTGCTTTTGGAAACGAGCCTGAATCCTGAACAACGAAAAATGACTGAAACGGTTCGAATATCTGGGGAAGCTCTGCTTACGATTATTAATGATATTTTAGATTTTTCCAAGATTGAGTCCGGAAAGCTGGAATTAGAAGATGTTCCCTTTGACCCTCAGAAGTGTGTGGAGGAGGTGTTAGAACTTCTCGCCGAACGTGCTAACAGCAAACATTTAGAACTCACGAGTTGGATTTTTCCGAACGTGCCTCCCACCGTGCAAGGAGATCCTGGACGATTTCGCCAGGTCCTTATGAATCTGGTCGGTAACGCGATCAAATTTACTGAATCGGGCGAAGTGTCCGTACAAGTGGTGGTGGAGAGTGAAACCACTCATGAGGTCGTGCTACAAGTGCAGGTCATTGATACAGGTATTGGACTGACTCCTGAGCAGCAGAAGAAACTCTTCCAGCCTTTTACGCAGGCGGATGGTTCCACGACGCGAAAATATGGCGGGACAGGATTAGGCCTCGCTATCTCCAAACAATTGGTGGAGGCCATGAATGGCACAATGAGTGTCATGAGTGAGGCAGGTCAAGGGAGTTGTTTCTCGGTACAGATCCGTCTACATCCAGCAGAGCCCATTCAGCCTACGCCAGATATTTCCCAATCGTTACAGGGCCTTAAAATCTGTTGCGTCGACGACAACGAGACGAATCGGATGGTGTTATATCATTATGTCCATGCATGGGGGATGGAACCCCTGTTGGCGAAAAATGGCCAGCAAGGCTTAGATCTTTTGCGTGAACAGTTCCGGAAGGGCGTGCCCTGTGATCTGGCCATTCTTGACATGAATATGCCGGAGATGAATGGGATGGATCTGGCGCGAGCCATCAAAAATGATCCTGAATTGCACGGCCTACCGCTTGTGTTGCTAACCTCCAGTGGCCTGCGGGGAGATGCCGCTCGATCACGAGACGTCGGCTTTGAGGCCTATCTCAGTAAACCCGTTCGGAAAACAGACCTCCAAGCTTGCTTGAGGATGGTGATGGGACGTTCGACTCAAGCTGAAGAAATGGGTGTGTCAACATTCAAGGGTGTCTCTGAGTCGGGAGATTTTTCCTGCCAGCGTGATTCTGGGCATATTTTGGTGGTCGATGATCATGTGGTCAATCAGCAATTAGCCCACATGATGTTAGCGCGTTTAGGGCATAGGATTGATGTGGTTGGTAATGGGTTAGAGGCCATAGAGGCTGTGGGACGGATTCCGTATGACCTCGTCTTAATGGATTGTCAAATGCCGGAAATGGATGGATATGAAGCCACGAAAAGAATTCGTGAAGTGGAAAGCGTAAAACGTGAGGCGTTCGGCGAAAAAGACAGAAAGAAAAAATCAATTTTGCCTGACGCTTTACGACTTACCAATGCAGGCATGCTTCGCTTGCCGATTGTGGCTATGACCGCCAATGCGATGAAGGGAGACCGCGAGAAATGTCTTGCGGCTGGCATGGATGATTACATTAGTAAACCCATCAAACATGACGATCTCGCTCTCCTGGTCGCCAAATGGTTGCCTATACAAAAAAAGAGACACCTGACGCTTGAGGAAGGGGCGGCCGTCTCTCGAAATCTCGAAGATGTCACCGCAAATTCCACATCAGATGACCATCTCTCCTTGATTGGCGAGGCGCAGCCTGTCGGGCCTGTCCTTTCGCCGCACCTGGTAAAGGATTGGCTGGCTGCTGGGGGAAATGCGTTTGTGGTGAAATTGGTGAACCAATTTGTTCATGATGCCACGGTTTGTGTGGAAGAAATTCAAATGGCGTTGGAGGCGCAATGCGCGAGTGATATACGGGAGGCGGCTCATGGCTTGAAGGGGATGGCTGCGAATATGGGTCTCACGCAGTTAGCCATGTTGGCGCATCTCATGGAGACCCATGGACGGGAGCAGAATCTTCTGAATATCGCTCCACTATTTGAAGCAATGCAAAAAGAATTTGCTCGCGTTTACATCGCGTTGCAACAACTGCTGAATCAAGAGCAGCTTCTTTCTTGATCGCTCTTTCCGCACCTCTAAAAGATATCTTGCCAAAGTCTGCCGGTGGTTTTCGATGGCCATTCTTGAACGAAGATGGTTGCTGAGGTCCCAAGGGAAGAGATCCAACCCCCGGGCGATCCCGCAATTCACCTTGCTCATACAATCCTCCGGGGTTCATGGCTTGTGGACCATGGCATATGACACAAGCCAGAAAGGCATAGACTTCCCGACCGCGGTTCACACTTTCTGCCGTTGCGAGAGGTAGGCCGGGCGGTATGGCAATCGGGGTTCTGTCGGCCTCCTGATCCAGGGGTGAAAAACTTTTCACATACGCCACGATGTCCCAACGATTGGTTTTTGATAAACTTCGAAAGAAGGGCATATACCCATGAATTCCTCGGGTAATTGTTCAAAAAAGATTGTGATCGGTGGGTAATTCTCCCGGTGTGGTCGACCGGAATTTGAATTCTCCTCCGGTGAAATCGGAAGCATACATGACCCGTTATCCTCTGAATGGTCCCACCAGTTCAAATTGTTGTCGAAGCCTGGCATAGGACGAATAGGCGGACGGATCAAATTTCCCTATCAGTAGATGGTCCCAATCATGTTGACCGATATTGGTGAGGGTGAGGAAGGCGCGTTTAACCCCGGCTTCATCTTCTTCGAGATTGGATTTGACCTCGGCACCCCCCACGTTATTCGTGACGGTTCCTGTAGTGAAAATACTGAACACTTCAGGAAATCCCAATTCGGTTCGGTCTTCTGGATCGCTATCCATGTTCGTCCCTGAAGCATGGCGGGCCTAGTCAACTGTTCGAAGAAGGTTCCCACGCATGCGGAAGCCAAGTTAGTTCGTGACGTCATCCAGCGTCAGGCTCCCAGCCGTGACTTTTTGATGGTGTCGCCGTATTTGGGGCGGGGCAATTAATAGCCATGTTCCAGAAATCGTTGGCCGATTCGATTGAGTCGTGGGACACGGGTATGGCAGACCGTGCAGTTCACGTTATATTTTCTGGCGAAGGTCGGAATGGCTTGGGCGTTTGTTGTTGTGAACAGGCGACGGACGAGGATGAAACAGACACTGAAAAGCACATTCTTGGCTCTGGCTGTAAAGAGAGGTGTCATGAGAAAACGTAGGCGGGAAGGAGAGGTAGCAGGCTTGCCGTGTAGTGACTTGATGAAATAAGGAGGAGTTTGGGATTTAAGCCAAGAAAAATGTCGAACTTTTCTCTCGTCATGCATTGAAGAAGGAACGGGCTGATTGTATGCAACGGTAGGAGCGTAATGTAGTGAAGAGCCCTAGTGTGGTGTCGGCGCGTGAGGGGGGGGAGGGTTTTATGGTGAAGAACATTGAGAAGTCAGTACCGGGCGCCAGCGGTTTGGCTTGCCACAGCAGGGCATTCCTAGTATGCTCGGAGCTCAATATCCGAGCCTTCATAGGGGGTAAAAAACACGAATTCATGGACATTCCTGACAATATCCAAGGATGCCGGGAAGGCATTGATCGGCTTGATGATGAGATACTCAAGCTGTTGAATGAACGATCACAATACGTCCTGCAAATTGGGCATCTTAAAAAGAAACAGGATGCCGGGGCACATTTGCATACCCAAGGCCGGGAAGTGGCCATTGTAGAACGGCTTATGGCCAACAATCCTGGACCATTTCCCAGTGAAGCCCTGCGGCCGGTCTATCGCGAAATCATGTCGGCTTCGCTTTCGTTGGAAGGGACGCAGACGATTGCCTATTTAGGCCCGCCCGCCACATTTACTCATTTGGCGGCCATGCGGAAATTTGGAGAGTCGGCCGACTACATTCCTGTGAATAGTATTAAGGAAGTGTTTGATGATGTCGAACGCGGGCGCATGCAGTTTGGCGTGGTGCCGATAGAAAATTCAACCGAAGGCGTGGTTAATCATACCTTAGATCTGTTCGTGGATTCGCCCCTGCTGATTTATGGCGAAGTCATGTTGGAAATTTCCCATCATTTTTTATCCAAAGCATCGAAAATCGAAGATATCAAAACGGTCTATTCGCATCCGCATGCGATCGCGCAATGCCGAAATTGGCTGGAAACTCATTTGCCTTCGGTGTCTATCGCCGAAGAGCCCAGCACCGCGCGTGCCGCAGAGCGATGTGTGAATGACCCGACTGCGGGGGCCATTGCCTCAGAATTAGCGGCGCAATTATACGGGCTCACCATATTGCGGTCACGCATCGAAGATAACATCAATAATTTCACCAGATTTCTTATTCTCTCCCTCCGGGGTGCCGAACAGACGGGGCGCGATAAGACGTCATTTTTGGTTTCGGCCAAAGATCGAGTAGGGGCGCTGTATGATCTCATTCGTCCCTTTTCCTCCTATGGCATCAGTTTGACGAAAATTGAATCGCGTCCCACTCGTCGAAAAGTCTGGGAATACTTATTTTTTATGGATTTAGAGGGCCATCAGGACGATGACCGTGTGAAGAAGGCTCTAGACGAAGTGAAGTCGCGGTGCTTGTTCCTGAAAGTATTGGGCTCTTATCCCATTCACCAATAATCTCCGTCTTTAGAGCCTTCAGAATACTCACGGAGTCCTTTATATGGCATTGCATATTCATCCGACCATTGTTTCGTTAAAGCCCTATTCTCCTGGCAAACCGCTTTCGGAGTTGGAACGGGAACTCGGGATTCGTGAAGCCATTAAACTGGCGTCGAATGAAAACCCTTGGGGGCCGTCTCCAAAGGCGCTACAAGTTCTTGGGCAAGCGGCTGCGTCACTCCATCGGTATCCCGATGGCGGAGCACATGAGTTGCGGCAGGCCTTGGCCCATAAATGGCATATGTCGAATGATCAAGTTCTGGTGGGCAATGGCTCCGATGAAGTGATTAGTTTGCTTATTAAAACCTTCTTAGCCCCTGGTGATGAAGCGGTGATGGCGGATCTGACCTTTGTCATGTATCGCTTGTCGGTGTTAGGTGGGCATGGTGTGCCGGTTGAAGTGCCGTTGAAAAACTGGACTCATGATCTGTCAGCCATGGTGGATGCCATTACTGATCGGACTCGGCTTTTCTTTATCTGTAATCCAAATAATCCCACGGGCACCATGCTGTCTGCCACCGAAATCGAAGCGGCTCTGGCCGACATTCCTGAGCATGTGGTGGTGGTCTTTGATGAGGCCTATCATGAATATGTCCGTGATGCGGAGTACCCAGATAGTTTGCGCTATGTTCGGGATGCCCGACCGGTTGTGGTGTTGCGGACTTTTTCGAAAATCTATGGCCTCGCGGGGTTGCGTGTGGGGTATGGAATCACTACGTCGGAGATTGCCGGCTATGTGAATCGCGTCCGTCCGCCCTTTAATGTGAATAGTCTGGCACAGGAAGCGGCTCAGGCCGCGCTGTTGGATGACGAGCATGTCGCGAAAAGTCGTGCGATGAACGAAGCTGAAATGACGTTTTTGGAAGAAGGGTTGACCAAAATGGGATTCAAGACGGTCCCGTCTCAGGCCAATTTTATCTATTGTGATGTGGGCATGGATGGTGGGGCCATGTATGACGCGCTACTTCGTGAAGGGGTGATCGTGCGCCATATTTGTGGGTCCATGATTCGGGTGACGATTGGCCAGCCCACAGAAAACCGTCGGTTTTTAGACGCTCTGGAACGCGTGCTCCCCACCCTATCCAAATCCGCCTGAGTAAAGAGTCGTATGATTATTGTGTTGAAACCTGAAGCGACGGAACAGGATATCGAACATCTAGTGGATCGTCTGCGTTCTCTAGGGTTGAAATCTCAAATCACAAAAGGCGAGGAACGAACGGTCGTCGGTGTCATTGGAGATGAGCGGGTTTTGCAAGGCCAGCCGTTAACCGTGTTCCCAGGTGTTGAAAGTGTGACGCCCATTTTGGCTCCGTGGAAGTTAGTCAGTCGAGAGTTTCAACCACATGATTCAGTGATTGATGTGGCGGGGATTCAAATCGGTGGCCCTAAAGTTACGGTGATGGCCGGCCCCTGTGCCGTGGAGAAATTAGAGATTACTGTTGGTATTGCCAAAGAAGTGGCCAAGGCTGGTGCTACCATTCTACGAGGTGGAGCCTATAAGCCGCGGTCTTCGCCGTATTCATTCCAGGGGTTGGGACAGGAAGGATTGGGGTTTTTGGCCGAAGCGCGGAAGCAAACGGGGCTACCAGTGGTGAGTGAAATCCTTGATCCGCGAGATCTGGAATATTTTTTGGAACATGCGGACATTATTCAGATAGGTGCCCGCAATATGCAGAATTTTGAACTACTGAAAGAAGTTGGGGCCTACGATAAACCGGTGTTACTCAAGCGGGGGTTGTCGGCGACGATAAAAGAATTTTTGTTGTCCGCGGAGTATATTATGTCTCGTGGTAATCGCAATGTGATGTTGTGTGAGCGGGGGATTCGGACGTTTGAGACCCAATATCGCAATACCCTGGATCTTGCCGCTGTGCCGACCTTGAAGGAGATGTCGCATCTGCCGGTTATCGTGGATCCGAGTCATGCGACGGGGAATTGGAAGCTAGTCGCTCCCATGGCTAAAGCTGCGATTGCGGCTGGCGCCGATGGCTTATTGATCGAAGTCCATTCCAATCCAGAATGCGCCTTGTGCGATGGAGAAGAATCGCTGAAGCCCAGTCGATTTCACACCTTAATGAATGATCTCAAAAAGGTCGCTCAAGCTGTTGGGCGAGAACTCTAGATAGTCCCCCCACCCAGTTGTCACCTTCTTGTCTTTTTCCCCATGGCTGACTCTTCTTCAGAATACCTATTTCAGCAAGTCACGATTATTGGCGTGGGGCTGTTGGGGGGCTCGCTCGGGCTCGTCATGAAAGAGCAACGGTTGGCCAAAACGGTCGTGGGGATTGGTCGCCGACGGGGTCATCTCGAATTGGCCGTGCAACTTGGGGCGATTGATCATTTTTTCTTGGAACCGCAGGAGGCTGTGCGAAACTCTGACTTCATTGTCTTAGCCACGCCAGTTGATACCTATGTTTCTCATGTTCAGCAGTGGGGGCAGCATGTGCCTTCTGGTGCCATTGTCAGTGATGTGGGTAGCGTGAAGGGCCAGTTGGTCTATGATGTGGAGGCGGCCCTTCCGTCGACCGCGAGTTTTGTTGGGGCCCACCCGATTGCTGGCAAAGAAAAGTCGGGTGTCGCCCATGCCACATCGAAGCTTTTTGCTGGGGCACGTTGCATCGTGACACCCACTCCCCATACGAACGCTGAGGCCTTATCCAGGGTTCGGGGTTTGTGGGAAAAAACAGGGTCCGAAGTTTTGTCCATGGATCCCATGGTTCATGATTGGGTATTGGGGGCCGTGAGCCATCTTCCACATATTGCGGCGTTTTCGCTCATGCATGCCTTGCAAGATTTGCAAGACCTCACTCCTGAAGCGTTACAACTATTGGATTTTTCCGGCGGCGGGTTGCGCGATACCACGAGAATTGCGGCGAGTTCTCCCGAGATGTGGCGGGATATTTGTTTAGCCAATCGCGAAAATTTATTGAAGATGATTGACCATTACATTACGCAGCTTCAAGCATTTCAACAGCTTTTGAATGATCACAATGGGACTGGGTTGGCGAATAATATCGAACAAGCTAAAACGTTACGCGAAGGTTTGGCATGAGTCAGCTATCGGTTGCGCCTGCCACAGGCCCCCTTCGCGGGACGGTAACGGTTCCTGGTGATAAATCGATCACGCATCGGGCTCTAATCCTGGGAGCCTTAGCTCATGGCCACACTCGTATTACCGGATATTCCCACGGCGAGGATTGTTTGAACACCCTCGGAGTGATTCGAGAGTTAGGCATTGACGTTCAGGAGGTTTCCGAAGGGTTGGATGTGACGGGCAAGGGACTCTGGGGGTTAACGGAACCAACTAACGTGTTGGATTGTGGGAATTCCGGTACAGGGCTTCGTCTTTTAGCCGGAGTGTTAGCGGGTCAAAAATTCTTTTCAGCTTTGACCGGGGATGCATCGTTGAGAAGTCGGCCCATGGGTCGAGTGGTCAAGCCATTGCGACAAATGGGTGCGACCATTTCAGGCCGGCGGGGTGGGGATTTGGCGCCATTGGCGATCCAGGGAGGAACCCTTCAATCGGTGATGTATGAGTCTCCTGTGGCCAGTGCCCAAATTAAATCCTGCGTGCTCCTTGCAGGACTCTTTGCGGAAGGCTCTACGACGATTCACGAACCGATGAAATCCCGTGATCATTCAGAGCGGATGTTGAAGTATTTTGGCGTTCCACTGCAGGTTGAAGGTTGTACGGTTCATCTCCAAGGCCAACAGTCCTTTGAGGGCAAGCCCATCACCGTGCCCGGAGATATTTCGGCGGCGGCTTTTTTTCTTGTGGCGGCTTCGATTGTTCCGGACTCGGAAATCCTGTTGACAGGTATTGGGTTAAATCCCGAACGGACGGGAGTTCTTGATGTGCTTCTAGCTATGGGAGCGGACATTGCAATTTTCAACACACGGGAGGAGTCAGGGGAGCCAGTCGGTGACCTGCGTGTTCGGGCCACTCAACTCACAGGGACGGTAATCGGACCGGAATTGATTCCTAAGACCATTGATGAATTGCCGATTTTGTGTGTCGCGGCCGCGTTGGCAGATGGGGAAACACGTATTACGGGTGCTCAGGAATTGCGCGTCAAGGAAACAGATCGTATACATGCCATGGCAGTAGAACTCGCCCGGATGGGGGTGGAATTGAAAGAGCAGCCGGATGGCTTAATCCTTCAGGGGGGCGCCACCCTGCGAGGAGCCATGTGCCAGAGTTATGGCGACCACCGCGTGGTCATGTCCTTGGCTATTGCCGGATTAGTGGCGAAGGATCCGGTGGTAATTACGGACGTGAATTGCGTGGAGACTTCCTTCCCGTGCTTTCATAGTAAACTATTGGAATTATTGACAAATTCCAAGCGACGTTTATAATAGAGCTGAAATTTTGAGTGATGAGGAAAAGAGGGCCGTTCAACCCCGTCGACTAGTGATTGCCATCGACGGTCCAGCCGGGGTCGGAAAAAGTACGGTTTCCCGACGCTTGGCGGATCGTCTTCACTTTGGATACCTTGATACTGGAGCGCTCTATCGGGCCCTTGCCTGGAAAGTGCAGCAAGAGCACATTGACCCTCACAATCTTGCTCATATTCAAGCCCTTCTGTCTCGCACGAGTCTTGGGCTGAGAGCTGACCACAATGTTTTTGCCGTGACGATGGATGGTCGGCCCATGGGTCAACAAGAACTTCGTACCCCCTCCGTGAGTCAATTGGCTTCGTCAATCGCGATCTTGCCGGTTGTGCGAGAATGGTTGCTCCCGGTTCAGCAAGAAGTGGGGAAAGTTGGTGGGGTGGTGGCTGAAGGCCGAGATATGGGCACCCGAGTCTTCCCCGACGCGGAGATTAAATTCTTTTTGGAGGCCGATGTGAATGTGCGGGCTCGTCGGCGACAACAAGAGCTTGCCGAAAAGGGGAAGCCGGTTCACCTGGATGCGGTACGCGAGGAAATGGTCTTGCGAGATGCCCGTGATCGGAACCGAGCCACCGACCCGTTGCGTCCTTCGTCGGACGCAATCATGGTCGAGACCTCCCAACACTCCGTTGAGGAGGTCGTTGGTCACATGATGGGTATGATCACGGATCGTTTGTGAGTGGAGCGATTTATTGGGGGCTTTGGCTTCTCTTTAGATTGCTGGGTGGGTTGTTTCTTCGTTTCCGAACTAAAGGCGAGCAGGTGTTCCCCAAAACCGGTGGGGTGATTGTTGCGGCGAATCATGCCAGTTTTTTTGATATTCCATTATTAGGCTGTGCCATCCGGCGGCGAGTGGTCTTTTTAGGGAGGGCGAACTTATTTCCCAACCGATTCTTGAGTTGGACCCTCCAAAGTCTGGGATGGATTCCCCTGAAGACCAATCGGTTGGATCGCAAAGCCTTTGGCGTGGCTTTGGATCACTTGAGATCGGGTATACCCGTAGTTATTTTTCCTGAGGGAACACGAACGGAAGATGGGCAGTTGCAACCGGGCAGACCAGGAATCGGTTATTTGGTTGAAGAATCACAATGCCAGGTGATTCCGGCGTATATTTCTGGTACCTTTAAAGTTCTGCCCATAAACGCTAAGTGGCCGAGGCTATTTCCGGTGTCGGTTTCCTTTGGGAAATCAATATGTTTCCCAAGGAGTGACGCGACCAATAAGAAACAGCACTATGAAATGATTGGTGAATCAGTCATGGAGCATATTGCCCAAGTAGGAGGCATCTCTTCTTTAAACCGTGACGTGTAATAAGCCGGGTCGGAGTTCTGTTGACCGATGTTTGTATTATTGACCATTTAACCCGTGTCTGTATCGTTGGAGGTATCAAGTCGGATGAATACGCTTTCCACAACACAACCTGAAAAAATGGATCGAGAAACGCTAGCCGCGTTGTATGACGAAACGTTCAAAAATATTGAAGAGGGGACCATTACCGAAGGTCGGGTCATTGATATTCAGCGTGATCGCGTGATGGTAGATATTGGTTATAAGTCTGAAGGCATGATCCCGGTTGATCAATTTTCCCAGGAAGAATTGGACGGATTAGCCGTCAATGATCCTGTTCAGGTCTATATTGAGCAATGTGAGGATTCTGACGGAAATTTGATGCTTTCCAAAGAGAAGGCCGACAAAATGAAGGTCTGGGAGGACTTAGAAGTCGCCCATAATGATGAAAAGCAAGTACAAGGCAAAGTTATTTCTCGTATAAAAGGCGGCATGATTGTAGATATTGGCGTCAAAGCCTTTTTGCCTGGGTCGCAAATCGACTTAACCCCCGTGCGAGACCTAGATGGCCTAGTCGGGAAGACCTACAATTTTAAGATCATTAAGATTAATCACCGTCGGGGAAATGTGGTCGTCTCGCGTCGGGCACTCCTGGAGGAAACGCGTGACAAGCGGCGGCAATCAACTTTGTCGACGTTATCGGAAGGGCAGCTCATTGAAGGGACCGTCAAGAATATCACGGACTATGGTGCGTTTTTAGATTTGGGTGGAATTGATGGACTTTTGCACATTACCGATATTTCATGGGGCCGGGTTGGGCATCCTTCCGATATATTCTCCATTGGAGATCGTGTGGAGGTCTTAGTCCTGAAGTATGATCGGGATACAGGGCGGATTTCACTTGGGGTCAAACAAAAGTCTGCCGATCCTTGGACAAAGGTTGAGGAGAAATATCCCGAACGAAGTCGTGTTAAGGGCAAAGTAGTCAGCTTGACTGATTATGGAGCCTTTGTGGAGCTTGAGCCTGGGGTCGAAGGATTGGTGCATGTATCGGAAATGTCCTGGACTCACGAAGTGCGGCATCCGTCAAAAGTTGTTTCCGTTGGAGACCAGATCGAAGCGCAAGTGCTTCATGTTGATCAGCATAGCCGAAAAATTTCTTTGGGAATGAAGCAAACCGCCCCAAATCCATGGGACATCATTGAACAAAAATATCCTGAAGGAACTCAGATCGAAGGCAAAGTGAAAAGCGTGACTGACTTTGGGGCGTTTGTAGGATTGGACGAAGGTGTGGACGGCTTAATCCATATTTCTGATATGTCCTGGATTAAACATATTAAGCATCCTTCAGAATTGTTCAAGAAAGGGCAATCCGTCAATGCCGTGATACTGAAGATCGATAAGGACAAAGAGCGTTTGTCTCTGGGATTTAAGCAATTAATTTCTGATCCGTGGGTCAGTGACATTCCTCAACGATATCATGTCGGGAAGAATGCGACTGGGCAGGTATCCAAGGTCGCGGATTTTGGCGTGTTTGTAGAATTAGAAGGTGGAGTGGAGGGTCTCATTCATGTCAGCGAAATTGGGCCAGACATGCAAGAGGGCTTGGAAGAGAAATTCGCGGTTGGCCAAGAAGTGGTCGCGAAGATTGTGAAGGTGGACTGCGAAGATCGTAAAATCGCTCTTAGTTTATGGGAGCATTTAAAAGACGTCGAACAAAACGAAGTCGAGAAATTTAATAGTAGCCAGGGAACGGTCGATCAAAGCTTAGGTCGTATGACTCAGGCTTCAGATCAAGGAGGCAGCGGCGGTTCTGAATCCAATGGGTAAAGAGTCGAAACTTCTGGCTCCAGGAAAGTACACGTCCTGATGAATGACGGGTATCCCCGGTGGAAGCGTGTGTTCTGGATGCTTCTTGCCGGCTTGGTTATGTTCATGATCGGGAAGGCCGTCTTGCCGGAACTCTTAGTCGCAGGCAAAGAGGGCGTCGCCATCGTTCGCATTGAAGGTCCTATCATGGATTCTTCTCAAGCTGTGGAAGAACTCCAAGCCTTCGCAGAGGACCCATTAGTCAAATCCATTGTAGTCAGGATTGATAGCCCAGGTGGCGGAGTCGCGCCGTCGCAAGAAATTTACAATGCTGTCAAACGGGTCAGAAGAGAGCATAACAAAACCGTGGTGGCCTCTATGGGAACCGTTGCCGCATCCGGAGGTTATTATATTGCCGTAGGCACGGATCGGATTCTGGCCAACCCAGGGACGTTAACGGGGAGCATTGGTGTGATTATGCAGACGGCTAATTTTCAGGAATTGTTAGAGAAAATTGGCGTCAAAAGCGTGGTGGTTAAAACGGGAAAATATAAGGATCTTGGGTCGCCGTTTCGTCCAATGATGGAAGAGGAACGGCTATTGTTGCAATCCGTCATGAATGATACGCTTAGCCAGTTTGTTGAAGCAGTTGCCGATGGTCGGTCAATGGATGCTGCTGAAGTCGAACAGCTAGCCGATGGACGCGTGTTCACCGGCCGACAAGCCAAAGCCGTGTTATTGATTGATGAAATCGGGGATTTGCACGATGCGATCAAGTTAGCGGGTGAATTGGGTGGGATTGAAGGTACTCCGCGTGTGTTGGAGACCACCAAACCTTTTTCATTTCAAGAATTTCTTGAAAGTACATTTTTAGGCAGGATTCGTAGCTTGGCGCCTTCACGGTTTTCGGCTCCATTGCTCTATCTCTGGGTGGCCTAGTCAAGACAAGGAGGATTGGATGACAAAAGCGGATCTCATCGAGAAGTTGGCGGAAAAGGCTCCCCAATTAAGTCGAAGACAAGCCGAGCAGGTGGTGAACACCATTTTTGATTCAATCCGTGATTCTTTGAAGCGTGGGGAAAAGACTGAAATTCGAGGGTTTGGGAGTTTTCGTCTCCGTCATCGACAAACCAAAGAGGGACGAAATCCCAAAACAGGAGAAGCGGTTTCGGTTCCTGAAAAACGCATGCCCTTTTTTAAAGCGGGCAAAGAAATAAAAGAATTACTCAATCCTGAGGAAAAAGTCGCGTCGTGACCTATGTCGACCTCTGATCCATCGCCAACAGTAGAAGGTATTTTCTGGACGGAAGAAGCACTCTCTCGCCTTGAACGTGCGCCTACCTTCTTGAGAGGAATGGTTCGCCGATTGGCGGAGAAAAAAGCCAAAGAGCTTGGCTATGCTGAGATTACGGTTGATATTCTCGATCAATTCAAAAACCAAATGATGGGGCAAATGGGAGGGGAAGCTGGGATGTCTCAGGCCGCCGACGCTATGGCTGCCGGCAAACTGCCTTGGACCGCCGAAGCCAAAAAACGGTTAGAATCGATTCCAGAGTTCATGCGTAGCATGATCGCCAATATTGCCGAGGATGTGGCAAAAGAACGTGGCCATATGGAAGTCAATGTCGAATTATTTGAAAAGGTCGAAGCTTTAGGCGATCTGCAAGAGCAAGTAGGCCCTCCCCTAGAATGGACCGAAGACGCCTTGGCATTGTTGCAACACAAGATAGAACATTCGCCGCCTATGGCGAAGGAATTTGTCGCAGATATGTTGAAGCATGATGCCGAGGATCTTGCGCGTGAGCAGGGGATGTCCTGTCTCGATGCGGAATCTTTGCACCGTCTGTGGGAGGCCCCGCAATCACAGGTGGCCTGGTCTGATGAAGCCTGGAAGCGTCTTCAGACCTCTCCTGATTTTGTCCGAAGCGGGATTCGGAAGGCTGCTGAGCGTCGGGCACGGAAACTCGGGCTGCAAGAAATTGATTCGGAACATTTGACGGTATTTCGAAACGAAGCCATGATGAAAGCTGTCAAGCGTATTCGAGCGTTTGGGTATAAAGAGCTGACGTTTGATGCCTTTGATGATGCCCTCGGCAAGGTCAAGCGGTTAAAAGGCAATGAGCAAGCCGAACACCGTCTAGAAGAAATCCGAGACTATATGAAAACCAAGCCAGATGTCGGGGTGCTCGGCGACGAATTGATGGGGCGCTTTCGAAGTTATTTAAAAGGGGAGGGGAAATTATAAGGCGGAATGTGCTCTGCCAATTTACGTATGACATTTCATCCACATTAGATCTTTTCACGGTCTATGTCCTGACCCATTGCTCCCTCCTTCGCTAATTGATCAACAATGTCATTTTCGGGAATTCCGGAATGGGCTTTCACTTTATTCCAATGAATTGTGATGCCAGATGCCCTTACCGTCTGAGCATAGAATAGAGTAAAGGGCAATTTCGCTCGCCAGGCTCCAGTGGCCCAGCTTTCCAACCCTTGGTAATCAAAGTAGAGCGTTACCTCTGTAATCCCCTGTGCTTGGCACCATTCTAGAGACTTCAGGATACCGAAAATTTCTCCGGCGACGTTTCGATGGGCAACGGCTTCAGGTGGAATATCGTTACCGTTGGCCCGGTAGACTTCTTTCCCATCCTGTTTGACGAGCACGCCCCATCCAATACGGAGGGAACCATCACTTTGGGGGAAACAGGATCCATCCACCCAAATGGCAGTGGGGGAATCAGATGGGGCGTGAGATTTCTGTTTGGCTTTGTTCAGGGTCGCGGATGAGGGAGAGACAAACGCCAAGGCTTCTTCTCGTGTGGGGAAGGCTTTATATTCAGCATCGGGAAATTTGTAGACTTGTTTCCGACACGCGTCCCAGCTGTCAAACACGCCGGTGGTGCGGCCACGACGCACTCCATAAAATTTCATACCGAATCACATCCGACTAATTTCGGCTCCGACCATGCTTTCTTCATAAGGTTCATCGATGTTGTAATGTCTTAATTTTGGCTTTGGCAACAGCCACTTTTGCTGTTTCGTCTGGATTATCCTCGGCCAGCACGATAAACGTTTCATATTCTTGAATGGCACGTTTGGGATTAATGGCTTCAAACACATTGGCCAAATTGAATCGGGCATGAGCATAGGCCGGTTGCAGGGCCAAGGCCTGTTCATAGGCCTGGATGCCAGCAGGGATGTTCTCCCGTTTCACCAACACGGTTCCATAACTGTTCAGAATATTGGAAGCATGGGGTAGGATGGTCAAGGCGGTTTCAATCGAATTTTGAGCTTCGGAAAATTTTCCGAGATGAGTAAGGGCCAGTCCAAGACGATGGTGCGCTTCGGCATGCTGCTTAGTTTCGGAAAGTCCATATTGAATGGCGCGTTGATAAGCATCCTGGGCAATATCGGGATGTGGGGTGCCGCAGGAGCCAAATAAAGCGATTTCACCTCTTGCAAATTGTTGTAATCCCAAAAAGTCCTTGTCAGTCGATGGGGGTGGGGTGAGGAGCGCGGTCTTCGTTGCAGGTTGGGAGGAGGATGCCGTCAAATAGGAAAGAAATCTGGTATGGCTTCCATCCAACAGTGATTCATATGGGTCCAAAACAAAGACGGCCATGACCAATTGGTCATCCTGGCCAGGCCGATGCCGGACATAATATTGATGGGTTGTCTTGGCTTCTCCTGTGCGGTATAGCGTGGCAGAATCTGGCACTTGTCCTTCCAGGAGCTGAGAGGATGTGAGATAAAATTCACGAGCTGGTGGTAATTTAGACAGCGTCTGTCGAAGTGTGGGGTAATCATTCAAAGAGACACCATTGGGAAAAACCGTGACCACGCCCACGAGTGTTTCATCTTTATTAAAAACTATCCACTGGCCCTGTTTCGTAGGTAAGGAAATTTCTTGAAAATATTCGGTTCCATTGCCCCAGGCGACTTTTTGACTTCCTGGCTTCAACCAACTGGCCTGGGCTTCAGTTTTTGTCTGACACAGGTGGGCTTGACCTAACAAATTGAGGTCACTTGCGGAAGGGGGCAAAGCTGATGGCGGAGGGGTGTTGGAGCATTGCGTAAGGACGCAAACCAAAAAAAGTCCGACAAGGTTCTTCCAAGGGTTCCCAAGGGCACTTGATAGAAGAAGTGGTTGGATAGGGGTCGCGGTCATCGCGAATTCACTATCGTCTGAGACATTGTTTAGAAAAAATGATGAATGGAGGAATGACGAGTTATCTGGTGGGCGATACTGGGATCGAACCAGTGGCCTCTGCCGTGTGAAGGCAGCGCTCTCCCACTGAGCTAATCGCCCAAAGCCATCAATGTATCATATTGCCAGAAAGGGGAGCAATTGATGGATGATACCTATCGCAGGTGTCAATCTTGACGCTCTAGGAAACCGTGGAGTAGTCTCAAATCAAATCTCTCATTGAACGAAATAAAGGAGGTGGATAATGGACAAACAAGATCGAAAGCATGAGTCCAAAAAGCCAAGCGCTCCTCAAGAGTCTGAAGAAATACAAGCCAATCCCAAAGTGGCAGAAACCGGGCAACGGTTGAAGGAAGAAATGGATGAGCTGGTTGACGAAATCGATAAGGTGCTCGAAGAAAATGCTGCCGAATTTGTCAAAAATTACGTGCAAAAAGGTGGTGAATAGTCCCAAGCTTTTCTTCGGTTGTTAGCCCACTGCGTTTGTTCCTCCTTCCTATTTTCGTCACAGCCTTTTCACTTCGCTTCCGGCCTCATTCCCGATATAGTAAATCGGAAATCCATCTTGGTTTTTCTGTCTTATGAAATGTTGTGAGGAAGGAACGCGTCTTCTCTGTTGAACCAACAGTATTGTTCGAACCTGTATTGTTGCCGTTGGATTCGGTCCCTACATTCGAGACTATTTTGCCTGGTGCGTTCCGAAGACCGCGACAGTCGTTAATAAGGCAAACGTGCGGGAAACCCTTCCCGCCATGTCCGGTCTCATTGAAGTGGGTGGACGCAAGAAGGAAAAGCAGGTCCACTCGCTCCGGCTCGGACAAGGCCCACTAAATACGAGCATCCACCTATGGTGTCGGGCTGACGTGTCAGACATTGGGAGCGAGGAGGGGGCTAAGGGAGAGAGTTTTCAGCAATTTCCTGAGTTTTTTGCTATGATTTTTGAAATTGACTAGTCGGGAGATAATTGAGGAACGGACTCGATGAGTGTTGTCCATTCGACAGATATTGAACAGTTGATGGAACAGGTGGTGGCATACCAACCTGATGCTGATACGAGTTTAATTCGGCGCGCCTATGAATATTCCGAAAAGGCGCATGAAGGGCAAATGCGCCAAACGGGTGAGCCATATGTCCAACACCCGTTAGCCGTGGCCGGAATTTTAACGTTCATGAAGTTGGATGTGCCGGCCATTGTGGCTGGGCTCCTTCATGACACGCTTGAAGATACGGTCGCGACACAAGAGGAACTCGAAAAAAAATTTGGGGCCGATGTAGCTAGGTTGGTTGATGGCGTGACGAAGATTGGACAGATCCCGTTTAAATCCTACGAAGAGAAACAGGCTGAAAATTTTCGAAAAATGGTCCTTTCGATGGCGGATGATATTCGAGTGGTGTTTATTAAATTGGCAGATCGTCTCCATAATATGCAGACTTTGGAAGGCTTGTCGGATGAGAAACGGAAAATAATTTCCCAAGAGACGATGGAGATTTATGCTCCCTTAGCCAATCGATTGGGCATGAGTTGGATTAAACAAGAGTTAGAGGATTTATGTTTTCAATATCTTCAGCCGGAGTCCTGCGCACTTTTAAAGCTGCGATTGGCCAAAAAAGATGAGGAGCGGGAGGCCTATATACAATCGCTGATTCAGATTGCCCAAAAAGCGCTCGCTGAACAGGGTCTTCCGGGTCAGATCGATGGACGGCCAAAACATCTGTTTAGTATTTACCAAAAAATGGAACGCCGGTCGGTGTCGTTCGATGAAATTTATGACCTCACAGCTATTCGCATCGTGACCGATTCCAAAATGAATTGTTATGCGGTGCTGGGTCTCATTCATTCGATTTGGCCTCCAGTTCCCGGTCGGGTTAAGGATTATGTGGCGACCCCCCGCTCCAATCTCTACCAGTCCTTGCATACGACGGTGGTCGGACCGCAGGGTGAATATGTGGAGTTTCAAATTCGAACGGCTGAAATGCACCGAATCAACGAATATGGGGTGGCGGCGCATTGGTTGTATAAGGAACCTAGGAAAGCCGGAGGCGAAGATGCGGAAGTCTTTGGCTGGCTTCGACAGTTTGTGGAGTGGCACAAGGATCTGTCGGATAATCGGCAATTCATGGATTCCGTGAAGCTGGATTTATTCCACGATGTGGTGTTTGTGTTTACTCCAAAAGGTGAGGTGCGGGAAGTGCCGGTGGGCGCCACCCCGGTCGATTTGGCCTATTCGATTCACACAGAAATTGGAGATCGTTGTGTTGGGGCAAAAATCAACGGCAAGCTGGTTCCTCTTCGGTACCAATTGCATAGTGGAGATATGGTAGAGATTTTGACGTCCCCTGCTCAGGTACCGCATCGTGGCTGGCTGAAGTTTGTGCGCACCTCCAAGGCTAAAACAAAAATTAAGCACTGGTTTAAAGTTGAGGAGCAAAAGCGAGCTCTGGAACTTGGGCGCCGATTATTAGAACAAGAGTTTCAACGGCAGCACCTGTCAGAATCGGCCTTGCACTCAGAACGATTGGTGACACTGGCCAAAATGAAGGGCTGTGAGACCGTAGACGAGGTAATTCGAATGGTGGGATTTGGGCGTTTGGCCCCCGATCAAGTTGTGGGGCCCTTCAAGGAAGAGAAAGAGCCTTCATCTTCCCTCAAGGACAAAAGCGAGCTTTCAGTTCCTCACTCGCAATCGGCAGGTTTTTTCAAAGATGGGCCCGTGAAGTTTGGCGGGACGCACGATGTTTTGATGCAACTTTCAAAATGTTGTAAGCCGGTGCCCGGTGAACCGATTCGCGGATATATCACGCGCGGACGAGGGTTGACGATTCATGCAGTCGATTGTCCGAATTTCCAATCATTGGAATGGGAACATAATCGTCTAATAGAAGTGGAATGGGATGCCGATGTTGCCGGTCCTCATTCGGTTGATGTGTCGGTGTTAACACTTGATCGTCCTGGCGTACTAGCGAAGGTATCTTCTGGCATTTCCCGGTGCAAGGCCAACATCACGAAAGCCGAAATTACAACCAGAGAAGATCAGAAGGCTGTCCTTGATTTTGTCATTGAAGTAAAGAATACCGCGCATTTAGAGATGATCCTTCAGGAAATTCAACGGGTTGATGGCATTCTTTCGGCCAAACGTGTGAGGGGTTGGGCCTCAACCATCCGAGAGGATGGAAATTCTTAGTATGGAAAGCTCATGGGAGGCAGATCGATCATGAGCTGACTACCAATTGCTAAATCGAGCTTATTAGCCATGCCTGCATTGAGCTCTAGGATTTGGAGCGATTTGTGGGGTGATTGGTATCTTGGGCAGCCATCGTCCTTCCGAGTGCAAATGGGAACATTCGTCTCCAGATGAAGAATGGTCCCAAGCTGATCAAGCCAGATCATATCTAACGAAATCAACGTATTTTTCATCCAAAAAGCATGGTCTCCCGACTCGGGAAATAGAAAAAGCATTCCTCGATCTGGTGCCATCGAAGGACGAAACATGAGGCCTTGCGCTCGTGTATCAGGGGAATCGGCGATTTCCACAAAAATGGTGCTACCGCCGGGTGTGGAAATGGTACCTAGGCTCTTGCCGGATAAGGAAACTGCTTGAGCGTAGGATATCTGCGCAGGTGGCCACATCCCACCAAAGATGAGGGCTAAGGCTAGCACCATAAAGCCGAGATCTGTGGCCGCTTTGTCCGTGACGGTCATCGGGAGATAAGTGAAATCTTGGCCAAGGCAAGAATTTTAGAGCATGATTGCGTCAGAGGAATGTCTCTTGGATGATAGGTAATTGTCAAATTCGCACCTGCCTCACCTTCATGGAATAAAATATCTCCAGGTATCTTGACCCAAACACCTGAGAAAATTATAATACTCTGTTTACAGGCAGGGTAAAATTTTTCCACTCCTGTACTTAAGAACAAACCTGTACGTTTGAGTGGTTGTTGAGGGGATCATCAGGAGAGGATGTTTTGCCTAGCCTCACGTCACAAAGATCTTCATCTAATTTCCATGATGTAATTCAAAGACGGTTTGTGTAGAAAACGGCCCTACTTGGTCAAATGGGCAGGTACCCAAGTGGTCAACGGGGGCAGACTGTAAATCTGCTGCCATCGGCTTCCAAGGTTCGAACCCTTGCCTGCCCACCATGTCCGGTAGATTGATTATAACGCATCGGCAAAACAATGAAGCCTCCAAAAATTTGCATTTCTCTAAGAAGTCTAGCAATAAAGGGTTATTTTGGTGCTGCGGGCGTAGCTCAGTGGTAGAGTTCCAGCCTTCCAAGCTGGCTGTCGTGGGTTCAAATCCCATCGCCCGCTCCATTATATGGGGCAGACCTGCGAGTGGGTGGCGTTCAGAGCATGATCGCGTATTACGATATTTGTGGCGAGAGCCCATGTAGCTCAGTTGGTAGAGCACGTCCTTGGTAAGGACGAGGTCACGCGTTCGATCCGCGTCGTGGGCTCCATTTGATTTACATAGATTTTCAAAAATGAAGCGTTCATTTTCCAACTGCTGGTGAAGGAGAAGGGGTAATGGCGAAGGCGAAATTTGAGCGGAAGAAGCCGCATTTAAATGTAGGCACGATTGGGCACGTGGACCATGGCAAGACGACGTTGACCTCGGCCCTCACGAAAGTGATGGGGGATTTAGGGCAAGCGACGTTTGTGCCCTATGACGACGTGGCCAAGGCGAGTGAAAGCCAGGGGCGGCGCGATCCGACGAAGATTCTCACGATCGCCATCTCCCATGTCGAGTATGAAACCGCGAACCGCCATTACGCGCATGTAGACTGTCCGGGCCATGCCGACTATGTCAAGAACATGATCACCGGGGCCGCGCAAATGGACGGAGCGATCCTTGTCGTCAGTGCGGCCGATGGGCCCATGCCGCAAACGCGGGAGCATATCCTCTTAGCTCGCCAAGTGGGCGTGCCTTACATTGTCGTCTTCTTAAACAAGGCCGACAAAGTTGAAGACAAAGAGCTCTTGGAACTGGTGGAATTAGAAGTGCGGGAGCTCCTCACGAAATATGGGTTCCCGGGCGATGATGTGCCGGTTGTCATTGGCTCGGCCATCAAAGCCATCGAAGGGGATCAAAGTGACGTGGGGGTGCCGTCGATCCTGAAGCTGTTGGAGGCCGTCGATGCCTATATTCCCACGCCGGAGCGGGCCATCGATAAGCCCTTCCTGATGCCCATCGAAGATGTCTTCACCATCAGTGGTCGAGGGACCGTCGTCACGGGCCGGATAGAGCGTGGGCTTGTCAAGGTGGGGGATGAAATTGAGATTGTCGGCTTAAAGCCGACTCAAGTGACGATTGTCACGGGCGTCGAAATGTTTCGCAAGGTGTTGGATGAAGGGCAAGCGGGGGACAACGTCGGCGCGTTGTTGCGCGGCACGAAGAAGGAAGATGTGGAGCGGGGCATGGTGTTGGCCAAGCCGAAGTCGATCACGCCGCATACGAAGTTCAAGGCCGAAGTGTATGTGTTGACGAAAGAAGAAGGGGGCCGGCATACGCCGTTTTTCAATGGCTATCGGCCGCAGTTCTACTTCCGGACGACCGATGTCACGGGCATCGTGCAGTTGAATGAAGGGGTGGAGATGGTGATGCCGGGGGACAATGTGTCGTTTGCCGGGGAGTTGATTGCGCCGATCGCGATGGAGCAAGGGGTGCGGTTTGCGGTGCGTGAAGGGGGCCGGACTGTGGGGGCCGGGGTCGTCACGGAAATTGTGGAATAAACATACAGGGGTGTAGCTATGCGAGTAATTATTTCTCTGGCTTGCGGAGATTGCAAGCGACGAAATTATTCAACGATGAAAAATAAGAAAAACGATCCTGATCGCTTGGAAATGAAAAAGTATTGTCGGTTTTGTCGGAAGCATATTCCGCATAAAGAGGTCAAGTAATCTTAGGTAGCTGCCCTAGGGTTAGATGTGTTGAAGGGGCATAGTGTCAATGGCTAGCACGTCGGTCTCCAAAACCGAAAGTCCGGGTTCAAATCCTGGTGCCCCTGCCAAAAGTAGGTTCTTGGGGGGGAAGGTTTTGGGAAGATTGAAGAAGGATTTCGTAAAATGCAAGGGATAGGGAATGTTTAGAAAAGTTTGGTCTTCTATCGCGGAATTCTTGTCTGATGTTCGCAGTGAATTAAAGAAGATTTCCTACCCCACGAAATCTGAAACAATTGGTTCGACAACCGTTGTATTGCTGTTTTGTGTGATTATGTCCCTCTATTTGTCGGTAGTGGATTCATTTCTGGTTTGGTTAATCAGCAGGATTGTCTAGCGGAGAAGAAAGGAATTCATGGCGAGCCATTGGTATGTTATTCACACCTATGCTGGATTCGAAGGAAGGGTTCGGACAGGGATTGTTGAGCGGGCTAATCAACTGGGTATGGGTGAAGCGGTCGGGCAAGTGCTGGTTCCCACTGAGGATGTCATAGAGTTTAAAGAGGGAAAACGGCGCGCTTCAAAGAGGAAGTTTTTCCCTGGCTATGTCCTGTTGGAGGCCAATGGACCTATCAATGACGAAATGGTCACGATGATCAAGGAAACCCCAAAGGTGACGGGATTTGTAGGGAGCGGGACTCGACCGATTCCACTAGATCCTGAAGAAGTGGCGACACTCCTGAAGCAACTAGAGGCCGGAGTTTCGGCCCCAAGGGAGTTAGCGAGCTTTTCTAAGGGGGACAATGTACGAATTGTTGATGGACCATTTTTAGGCTTTAATGGGTTAGTTGATGAGGTGGATCAAGATCATGCAAGAGTGAAAGCCTTGGTGAGTATTTTCGGACGATCGACGCCGGTGGAGTTGGCGTTTTCGCAAGTTGAGCGAACATAAGGGGACCGTTCGGCGTTCTGCTATTGCAAGAGATTTTTCGAAAGAGGTAGGTGAAAGTCTAAGAATTTTAAGGTAGGTGAATGTATGGCCAAAGAGGTAACGAGTCAAATTAAATTGCAAATTCCGGCTGGCAAAGCTAATCCTGCTCCTCCTGTTGGTCCATCCCTGGGACAACATGGTGTGAACATTATGGAGTTTTGCAAGCAGTTTAATGCTAAGACCCAAAAGCAAGAGGGCAGCATTATTCCTGTGGTGATTTCCGTCTACAAAGACAGAAGTTTTAGCTTTATTACCAAGACGCCGCCTGCGTCGGATCTCTTGAAAAAGGCTGCGGGCGTGATTAAGGGGTCTGGAATTCCGCACAAGAATAAAGTGGGAACAATCACGCAAGCGCAATTAGAAGAGATTGCCAAGTTGAAAGTCGAAGATTTGAATGCCAGTGATATTCCTGCCGCCATGCTTGTGATTGCTGGGACAGCGCGGAGTATGGGTATTTCGGTGGAAGGGTAATTCTATTGAGAGCTTTAAAAAGAGGGTAGGTACCGTGGGGAAAAAATTTACAGAAGCATTAGCGAAGGTGTCGAAGCCGGAGTACTCCTTGGAAGAGGCAAGTGTTTTGTTGAAGGATGTCTCGTTTGCCAAATTTGACGAAGCGGTTGAAGTTGCTCTGTCCTTAGGGGTAGATCCTAAGCGGGCAGACCAAATGGTGCGAGGGACCACGGTTCTGCCTCATGGCACAGGTAAAAAAATTCGCATTGTGGTCATTGCCAAGGGAGAGAAGGAGCAGGAGGCGAAAGAGGCAGGAGCTGATTTTTCCGGCAGTGATGACCTTTTGCAGCAGATTCAAGATGGGTGGTTGGAATTTGATTCCATGATTGCGACCCCAGATATGATGGGGGCGGTGGGAAAGCTGGGGAAAGTGCTCGGGCCTCGCGGGTTAATGCCTAATCCCAAGACGGGGACTGTGACATTTGAGGTTGGAAAAGCGGTTCAGGAAATTCGGAAGGGTCGAGTGGAATATAGGGTTGATAAAGCCGGGAATGTCCATGTGCCAGTCGGAAAAGTGTCGTTCCAGAGTCAGCAGATTGCTGAGAATGTCCGGACGGTGTTTGATTCGATTCTGAAGGCAAAGCCATCTTCCAGTAAAGGGAAGTATGTGAAAAGTGCGACATTGTCCAGCACGATGGGACCAGCGATTCGTATAGATAGCGTGGGT
Source organism: Nitrospirales bacterium (assembly GCA_040904705.1). Taxonomy (GTDB): domain Bacteria; phylum Nitrospirota; class Nitrospiria; order Nitrospirales; family UBA8639; genus Nitrospira_E. Next base: position 91,563 of record JBBDSY010000046.1, read on the forward strand.
CTTGCTAAGCAAGTTGGCTGAACTTTTAATCTGAGTAGGTGAGTAGGGTATGAAAAAAACTGACAAAACAGAAGTGGTGTCTCTCATGCACGAACGTTTTGCTCGTGCGCGAATTGCCATTGTGACTGAATGTGCTGGGATGCCGGTGAATCAAGTGAATGACTTGCGGAAAAAACTTCGCCAAGCGCAGGCACAAATGCATGTGGTGAAGAATACGTTGGCCGTTCGAGCCATTGGAGATACCCCGCTCGTTCCTTTGCGGTCCTTGTTTAACGGTCAATCTGTGTTGGTTATTGGCTATGATGATCCCGTGTTGCCCACGAAAGTGATTCGAGATTTTATTCGCGCGGAAAAATGTGAATCGAAATTGCAGATCAAAGGAGCGGTGCTTGACGGGGAGGAGTTAGACCCCATTCGCTTGTCTTCCGTGGCAGATTTGCCATCGAAGTCGGATTTGCTTTCCATGTTGTTGTCGGCCTTCCAGGGTCCCATTCGTGGGTTTGTGGGGGTCTTAGGTCAAGTTGTGAGAAGTATTGTTGCTGTATTAGCGGCCATACAAGAAAACAAAACGCAGAAAGGAGAGGGAGAGATGAGTGCTACAGAAACAAAAATGTCGAAGGAAGATTTCATTAAGGCCATAGAGGGCCTGAGTGTGTTGGAATTATCGGATTTGGTGAAAGGCTTGGAGGACCGTTTTGGGGTGACGGCAGCGGCTCCCGTAGGAGTTGTTGCGGCTGCTCCAGGTGCTGCAGCGCCTGCAGCTGAAGAAAAAACCGAATTTGATGTCATCCTAACCGGGGCGCCTGCAGACAAAAAAATTCAAGCCATCAAGGTTGTGCGGGAAATTACCGGTTTAGGATTAAAAGAAGCCAAGGACCTAGTAGAGGGTGTGCCGAAAGCCGTTAAGGAAGGCGCTACTAAAGATGAAGCTGAAGCGATTCAAAAGAAACTTCAAGAGGTGGGTGCCACAGTCGAAGTGAAATAGTTCTCGCGTGTTTGGGAAGTTTCGAAACGCCATACAGTTTCGGATAGCTGTTAATCCATAAGGAGATGTGAATGGCACAAGCAGCCTTTGAGGGCAGTGTTCAACGACATAGTTTTTCAAAAATTCGCACACATATTGTTATCCCTGATTTAGTTGAGGTTCAGCGTCGTTCCTATGAAGAGTTCTTGCAGGCGGAAACCTTGCCTGATCGTCGGGATGAAAAAGGATTGCATGCGGCGTTCAAGAGTGTGTTTCCGATTATGGATTACAATAACTCGGCTATTCTGGAGTTTTCCAGTTATTCGTTAGGAACCCCTAAATACGACATTCGAGAATGTATTGAGCAGGGCATGACGTTCGCGGCTCCCCTCAAGCTGCGTGTTCGGTTGGTCGTGTTTGACCAACAGGATAAATCGGTGAAGAACCGTGTGCTGGACGTTCGAGAGCAAGAAGTCTATGTCGGGGAATTGCCCTTAATGACTGATCGAGGGACTTTTATCGTTAATGGAACAGAGCGGGTAGCCGTCAGTCAGTTGCATCGTTCGCCGGGACCCTCGTTTGGCCATGATAAGGGGCGCACGCATTCAAGCGGAAAAGTCTTGTTTTCCGGGCGGATTATTCCGTATCGCGGATCATGGTTGGATTTTGAATATGATGCGCGGGATATTTTGTATGTCCGCATCGACCGTCGCCGGAAAATGCCTGCCACGATTTTGTTGAAAGGGTTTGGTTTCAGCACAGACGATCTTTTGAAGATGTATTACCCTGTCGAGGAAGTTCGGGTGAGTAGTGGAAAATTGCTCCGTAAGCTAGATCCGGCCATCCATACTGGATTGCGTGCTCCAGTCGACCTCGTCGACAAGGGAACAGGCGAGGTCTTAGCCAAGGAAGGCATGAAAATAAATAAGACGCTCATGGCACGTGTGCGATCGGCTGGGATTAAGGAAATTCCTATTAAATCTGAAGATTTGGTGGGTCGGGCTGTCTTGACAGAACTCGTGGACCCGGAAACCCAAGAAGTGCTTTTGGAGAAAAATCAGCGCCTAACCGCGCCTGTTTTGGAGCGGATTCTGGAAGGTCGGATGGAGAGCTTTAAGGTTATTTATTTAGATAGTCCGACGACAAGTCCAGTTATTTTGGATACCTTGGAAGCCGAACGAACCAATTCCAAAGAAGAATCCTGGGTTGAAATTTATAAGCGACTTCGACCAGGTGAAATGCCTTCGATTGAGTCAGCCAAGTTGCTTTTTGAAAATCTTTTTTTGAATCCCAAGCGATATGATTTGTCGCCCGTCGGGCGTTTAAAAATGAATAAACGTTTTAACCTTGATTTGCCATTAGAGCAACGAACCTTATCGGCGCAGGACATCGTTGAGGTCGTCCGGCGCTTGGTTGATCTGAAGGGTGGGAAAGGCGATGTCGATGATATTGATCATCTAGGCAATCGTCGCGTTCGTTCTGTTGGAGAACTCCTTGAGAATCAAATTCGTATTGGGTTGGCACGAATGGAGCGAAGTATCAAGGAGCGTATGAACCTCCTGGATATGGAAACCGTCTTGCCTCATGACCTGATTAATGCCAAGCCTATTGTGGCTGCCATTAAAGAATTTTTTGCTGGAAGTCAGTTGTCGCAATTCATGGACCAGACGAATCCGTTAGCCGAAATCACTCATAAGCGACGTCTCTCTGCGTTGGGGCCAGGGGGGTTGACGCGTGAGAGGGCTGGTTTTGAAGTTAGAGACGTGCATCCGTCCCATTATAGTCGGATTTGTCCAATTGAGACGCCAGAAGGTCCCAATATTGGTTTGATTACGTCGCTGGCTACCTATGCCAGAATCAACGAATTTGGCTTTATTGAAGCGCCATTTCGGAAGGTGAAAAAGGGCCGGGTTTCTGATGAAGTTGAATTTCTTTCCCCAATAGATGGGGATCAGGTGGTGATTGCCCAAGCCAATTCAGCGATGAATAAGGATGGTCTTTTAACTTCAGAGACGATCACGGCGAGAGAAGCCGGAGAATTTGTGATGACGACTCCGGACAAGGTGGATTATTTGGATGTTTCTCCCAAGCAGGTTGTGAGTGTGGCCACTGCCCTTATCCCATTTTTGGAGCATGATGATGCGAACCGGGCCCTTATGGGTTCCAATATGCAGCGACAGGCGGTTCCGACGATTAAATCCGATTCTCCCTTAGTTGGAACGGGAATGGAATCGGTTGTGGCGCGGGACTCTGGGTATTTAGCTATTGCGCAACGGGATGGCATTGTGGAATCAGTGGATGCCAGAAGAATTGTGGTGCGAGCCAGTGGCCAAGAAAAAGATGAAAAGAAAAAAAATATTCGAATACTGGATACCTATGATTTAGTAAAATTCCAGCGGACTAATCAAAATACCTGTATTACGCAAACGCCTATCGTCCGAGTGGGGCAACCGGTGAAAGAAGGGCAGGTATTGGCTGATGGGCCTTCAATGGATCATGGGGAATTGGCTCTGGGCAAAAATGTGTTGGTGGCGTTTATGCCCTGGGGCGGCTACAACTATGAGGATGCCATTCTTCTTAGCGAAAAAATGGTGAAAGACGATACGTTCACGTCTATTCATATCGAAGAATTTGAAGTTGAAGCGCGGGATACCAAGCTGGGAAAAGAGGAAATTACCAGAGATATTCCTAACCTGGGAGATGAGGCACTTCGAAATTTAGATGAAAGTGGGATTGTTCGAATCGGGGCAGAGGTGAAGCCTGGAGACATTCTCGTTGGGAAAGTCACTCCGAAAGGGGAAACACAGCTCACGCCGGAAGAAAAACTTCTCCGTGCCATTTTTGGTGAAAAGGCCGGGGATGTGAAAGATACATCCTTGCAAGTCCCACCGGGTATTGAAGGGATCGTTGTGGATGTCAAAATCTTTTCACGCAAAGGCGTGGATAAAGATGACCGGTCCCGTACGATCGAAACCGATGATCGCGTAAAGGTTGAGCGAGATTACCAAGAAGAGCTTCGGATTATTGAGGAAGAGCGGAACAGGAAAATCAGAAAATTGTTGTTGGGGCAGTTTGTTGGACGTGACTTGATGGATCCCGATAGCGGAGAAGTCATTCTGAAGAAAAAGGGTCGGATTACGGCGGATGTGCTCAGAAAGTTGACGGATGATGATGCGCGCCGAGTGATATTGGCCGATGCCGAGGAACAGAAGAAGCTCGACGAAATTGAGCGCGAAGCGAAAGATCAAATTGAAATTTTGCAAACCGCATATGATGAAAAGGTTGGGCGACTTCGACGGGGCGATGAACTGCCTCCTGGAGTAATCAAGCTCGTCAAGGTCTATTTAGCCATTAAGCGGAAAATTGCCGTTGGCGATAAGATGGCCGGACGTCATGGGAATAAAGGGGTGGTTTCTCGAATTATGGCTGAAGAGGATATGCCGTATCTTCCAGATGGCACTCCTGTGCAAATCGTCTTGAATCCACTGGGTGTCCCTTCCCGGATGAATGTGGGACAAATTTTGGAAACCCATTTGGGGTGGGCCGCGCATGCCCTGGGTATTAAGGTGGAAACCCCTGTCTTTGATGGTGCTTCAGAAAAAGAAATCAAAGAGTTGTTGGCAAAAGCTGGATTGCCGGAGTCGGGTCAGTCGGTGGTCTATGACGGCCGAACAGGCGAACCATTTAAGAGCCCAGTCACGGTTGGGTACATGTATGTGTTGAAGCTGCACCATCTCGTCGATGATAAAATTCATGCGCGTTCCATTGGGCCATATTCCTTGGTGACGCAACAGCCATTAGGTGGGAAAGCCCAGTTTGGTGGTCAGCGCTTGGGTGAAATGGAAGTGTGGGCGTTGCAGGCCTATGGGGCTGCTTCCACCTTGCAGGAGTTTCTCACAGTCAAGTCGGATGATGTGCCAGGCCGTTCTCGAATGTATGAGGCTATCGTAAAGGGAGAAAATTTCCTTGAGCCTGGTTTGCCTGAGTCCTTCAATGTATTAGTCAAAGAATTGCAGAGTTTAGGATTGGATGTGGAACTGATTAAATCTGCGGAATAATTAGACGCGTTGATCATGACCATTCACCCTTCCATGTAACCTGGAGGAACGCACTTGGATAGTATCTATTCCCTTTTTGAAAAGCCTCGAGATGCCGTTTCCTTTGATGCAATGCGCATTCGTATTGCTTCGCCGGAAAAGATTCGTTCATGGTCGTATGGAGAAGTCAAAAAACCTGAGACCATCAATTACCGATCGTTTAAGCCTGAGCGCGATGGCCTTTTTTGCGCCAAAATTTTTGGGCCGACCAAAGATTGGGAGTGTAATTGCGGAAAATATAAGCGGATGAAGCATCGGGGTATTGTGTGTGACAAGTGTGGCGTAGAGGTGATTCAGTCGAAAGTCCGTCGTGAACGTATGGGGCATATTGAGTTAGCCGCACCCGTTGCACATATCTGGTTTTTGAAAGGCGTGCCCAGCCGTATTGGTATCCTTTTGGACATGAGCCTCAAGCAGTTGGAAAAAATTCTCTATTTTGAGGCGTATGTGGTCTTGGATCCTGGAAATAGCAGTCTCAAGGATCGAGAATTATTGACTGAAGAACGATATCGAGAATGTGTTGATGAGTTTGGGGCGAATTCCTTTAAGGTGGGGATTGGGGCTGAAGCGATCCGTGAGTTATTACGGAAAGTTGATATTGAGGGGTTGTGGGATGAGCGCCACGACAAAATTAAAAGTACGACCTCTGTCGCTGTTGGGAAAAAACTGACCAAGCGCCTAAAAGTGATTGAAGCTTTTCATACATCCGGAAACAATCCGGAATGGATGATTATGGATGCGATTCCAGTGCTTCCTCCTGAATTGCGTCCCCTTGTCCCACTGGATGGGGGTCGATTTGCTACTTCCGATCTGAATGATCTCTATCGACGTGTCATTAATCGAAACAATCGTCTGAAGCGATTGGTTGAATTGAAGGCTCCGGGCGTCATCATTCGAAATGAAATGCGGATGCTTCAGGAGGCGGTCGATGCGTTATTTGATAACGGTCGTCGTGGGCGTGTGATTCGGGGGGCCAATAAACGACCATTAAAATCTCTTAGTGACATGCTAAAGGGCAAGCAGGGGCGTTTCAGGCAAAATCTTTTAGGAAAACGTGTCGATTATTCCGGTCGATCTGTCATCGTGGTTGGACCGGAACTTCGCCTGAATCAATGCGGGTTACCTAAGAAGATGGCGCTTGAGCTCTTTAAGCCATTTATTTTTCATAAGCTAGAAGAGCGTGGGGCAGCGACCACCATTAAGAGTGCCAAGCGATTGGTGGAAAAAGAGCGTCCGGAAGTCTGGGATGTATTGGATGAAGTTATTCGGGAGCATCCAGTCATGCTGAATCGAGCGCCGACTCTTCACAGATTGGGTATTCAAGCCTTCGATCCAATTTTGGTTGAAGGCAAGGCGATTCGGCTGCATCCGCTTGTCTGCGCCGCTTTTAATGCGGATTTCGATGGTGACCAAATGGCCGTGCATGTTCCTCTCTCGGTAGAGGCGCAAATTGAGTGTCGAGTGTTGATGATGGCTGCCAATAATATTCTGTCTCCAGCCAATGGTCGTCCGCTTTCTGTTCCATCGCAGGATATGGTGCTGGGTTGTTATTGGTTAACCAATGATCGTGATGGAGCAAAGGGGGAAGGGAAGATTTTCTCCTCACCCGAAGAAGTCAGAATCGCTTATGATTCGGGTGAAGTCGATGAGCAGGCGCGGATCAAGGTGCGGGTTGAGGAGGAGATTGTTGAGTCTACAGTGGGCCGCGTGATCCTGTCTGAAATTTTACCCGCTAATGTGCCCTTTTCGCATGTGAATAAATTAATGACTAAAAAAGAAATGACCAAGCTGGTGGATCGTGTCTACCGGATGGTTGGACTCCATCAAGTGGTGGTGATGTTGGATCGTTTGAAAGATTTAGGTTTCTCTTATGCGACCAAGGCTGGGATATCCATCTGTATCGACAATATGCACATTCCATCTCGTAAGGGCGAATTGATCAACCGCGCTCAAGGAGAGGTGGGGCAAGTTCAGAGTCAGTATAACGAAGGGCTGATTACCAATGGTGAGCGGTACAATAAGGTCATTGATATCTGGGCTCATGTGAGTGAGCAGATTGCTATCGAAATGATGAAGGAGATTAGTCAGGGTGGCGGTAGAGGCGCAACGGAGGGTCTGAATCCCATTTATATGATGGCTGATTCTGGCGCGCGTGGAAGCTCACAGCAGATTCGACAGTTAGGTGGAATGCGTGGATTGATGGCTAAGCCATCTGGGGAAATTATTGAAACACCAATTACCGCCAATTTCCGTGAAGGGTTGACGGTTTTGCAGTATTTTATTTCCACCCATGGCGCACGAAAGGGTTTGGCGGATACAGCTTTGAAGACCGCCAATTCGGGTTACCTGACCCGGCGCCTTGTGGATGCGGCGCAAGACGTCATCATTAGCGAGCCAGATTGCTTCACGACTGACGGTATTATTGTTTCCGCATTGGTTGAAGGCGGAGAAGTCATTCAAGCGTTGGATGAGAGGATTCTGGGTCGATTAACGGCTGAAGATGTGCATGACCCCATTACTCAGGAAGTCCTAGTCAAGGCGCATGAAGAATTGGATGAAGAGCTCTGCCAAATGATCGTAGAGTCTGGCATTGATCACATAAAAATTCGTTCGGTGCTCACCTGTCAGTCTCGCTGGGGGGTTTGCGCAAGTTGTTATGGAAGAGATTTGGCTCGTGGACGTCTCGTAGAAATGGGTGAGCCTGTTGGCGTGATCGCCGCTCAATCGATCGGCGAGCCTGGTACGCAGTTGACGATGCGCACCTTTCACATTGGTGGAACGGCCAGTAAGGTAGTTGCGCAGACCGTTCTAGAAGCCAAGCATGAAGGCGTCGTGAAATATTTAAGTTTCGATGCAAAAAAGAATGCAGATTTTCATAATCCCAGCATGGCGATTAAAACTCAGCAAGGTGATTGGGTGGTCATGGTCAGAAATGCCAAGATTGCTGTATATGATGATACGGGGCGTGAACGGGAAAAGTATTCTTTGGTCCATGGCGCCAAGGTCAAAGTAAATGATGGTGGAAGGGTAGAAATTGGGCAGAAATTCGTGGAATGGGATCCCTATTCGCTGACTATTTTGACGGAAGTCGGAGGCAAGGTAGCCTTGGGTGATATTACTGAAGGCGTTACGATGAAAGATGAGGTCGACGAAGTCACGGGGCTATCGCGTCGTGTTGTGATTGAGCAAGCCGGAACCAACTTGCGTCCGCGACTTTCGGTCAAGGATGAATCGGGAAAAACAGCAAAGTTGAGTTCGGGATCACCAGCTCGGTACTTGCTTCCGGTTGGGGCGCATATCTTTGTTGAAAAAGGCTCGACCGTATTTCCAGGGGATGTGTTAGCGAAAATTCCTCGAGAAACGACTAAAACAAAAGATATTACCGGTGGATTGCCCCGTGTGGCGGAATTGTTTGAAGCGCGAAAGCCAAAGGAACACGCTGTTGTCAGTGAGATCGACGGAGAGGTTTCGTTTGGAGGTTTCGTGAAGGGCCTTCGAAAAGTCTCCGTCGATAATAAAATTGGCGATGTGAAGGAATATCTAATCCCTCGTGGGCGTCATGTGAATGTTCATGAGGGGGACTGGGTGCGGGCCGGAGAGCCGTTGATGGATGGTTCGGCAAATCCGCATGATATTTTAAGTGTGCTTGGTCCCCGTGAACTGCAAAAATATTTAGTGAATGAAGTGCAAGAAGTGTATCGTTTGCAAGGTGTGGTTATTAATGATAAGCACATTGAGGTTATCACGAGGCAAATGTTGAAAAAGGTCAGGATTGAAGATGCCGGAGATAGTTCCTTCTTACCAGGGACTCAGGTAAATAAATTTGTCTTTGATGATGAAAATGAGAGAGTGTTGTCAGAAGGTGGAAAGCCCGCATTAGGGAAGCCTGTGTTGTTGGGAATTACCAAAGCTTCTCTCAGTACGGATAGCTTTATTTCCGGTGCATCATTCCAGGAGACCACCAGAGTTCTTACGGAAGCGGCTATTAATGGAAGGACCGATGAGCTTCGAGGGTTAAAAGAAAATGTCATTGTTGGGCGCCTAATCCCGGCAGGGACGGGTTGGGGGGAATATCGGGAGACTTTTGTTCCAAGGCCAACTGAAGAGGATGCGCTGGCTATTGGGGAAAATCCTGGTATTGATCAAGCGCAATTATCAAGAAACTGATCCTGTATTTTTTGTCAATAAAGTCATGGGAAACCTTGACAGTAAGATGATAAATCTATAAGATCGTTTGGTTCCCCACCCAGTATTTTTTGGGGAATGATGTATCACTGTTTAATTGAATGAAAAATAAAAAATGCCAACTGTGAATCAATTAATTAGAGGTGGTCGAAAGCCCATTAAGGCTAAGAGTAAAAGTTCAGCCTTGAATCGTTGTCCGCAGCGAAGAGGTGTCTGCCTTCGTGTGTACACCACAACTCCCAAAAAACCAAATTCTGCTCTCCGTAAGGTGGCCAGGGTTCGTTTAACGACTGGCTTAGAGGTGACGGCGTATATTCCTGGAATGGGCCACAATCTGCAAGAGCACTCCATTGTCTTGGTGCGCGGGGGTCGTGTGAAGGATCTTCCTGGTGTCCGCTATCACATGGTCCGTGGTGCCTTGGATGCAGTGGGTGTCGCGAACCGCAAGCAGGGTCGCTCTAAGTATGGAGCAAAGCGACCTAAGTAATCCCTTCTTTTTCTGGCAGGAAAATTTTTTAATCGTCTTCTAGCGTTGAAAGAAATCGTATATGCCACGTAGGCCTCTGGTTCTTCGACAAAAGGTTGTGCAGGACTCAGTATATAGGGATCCTGTTGTGGGAAGATTTTTAAACATTCTTTTGCGTGATGGGAAAAAGAGCACCGCCGAGCGAGTATGCTATGGCGCTTTTGATATTGTGAAGGCAAAGACCGGTGATGAGCCTCTCAAGATATTTCATGCAGCTCTAGGTAACGTGAAGCCGATGGTCGAGGTGAAATCTCGAAGAGTTGGAGGAGCCTCTTATCAGGTGCCAGTTGAGATTCGGCCGGTTCGTCAAATTGCTTTGGCTTTGCGTTGGATAAAAGAAAGCGCATTATCTCGAAGCGGGAAAAGCATGAAAGAGCGATTGGCTGCTGAATTAATGGATGCGGCAAGTAACAATGGGTCCGCAGTGAAAAAGCGTGATGAAACTCATCGGATGGCGGAAGCGAATAGAGCTTTTGCCCATTATCGGTGGTAATGTTGGTCGTGATGCTGCAGTGGACTTGATAGGGTAGGGAGTCTTTTTTCATTGTGCTCCTAGAGGAATCAAGTCTCTTGCAGCATTGTTACGTGAGGAATTTGTGGTAACGGACGTATCTCTCAGTAAAACGCGAAATATTGGGATCATGGCGCATATTGATGCCGGAAAAACTACAACGACCGAACGCGTCCTTTTTTATACTGGGGTTTCTTATAAGATTGGCGAAGTTCATGAGGGGGCGGCCACCATGGACTGGATGGAGCAGGAGCGTGAGAGAGGAATTACAATCACATCTGCTGCAACAACATGTTCATGGAAAGATAGTCGAATTAATATTATTGATACCCCTGGTCATGTGGATTTCACGATTGAAGTTGAGCGCTCGTTGAGGGTGTTGGATGGGGCGGTGGCCGTTTTTGATTCTGTTATGGGGGTGGAGCCTCAATCTGAAACTGTTTGGCGGCAGGCCGATAAATATCAGGTTCCACGAATTGCGTTTATGAATAAGATGGATCGTGTTGGGGCGGATTTTTTCCCCGCTGTTCAAACGCTGGTTGATCGCTTGGGGGCAAACCCTGTTGTCTTGCAATTGCCATTGGGGAAAGAAGAGGCTTTCAGGGGAGTGATAGATTTAGTCACTATGAAAGCGTTGGTTTTTGATGATGAAACCCTTGGTGCAGCGTTTGTAACCGAAGATATTCCAGAAGAAAATCTTGAGGAAGCTAAGATGTATCGGGAGAAAATGCTCGATGCTGTGGCGGAGTTTGATGAAGGGGTGATGGAGCGGTATTTAGGTGGCGAAAGCCTTGGTGTGGATGAAGTGAAGCGGACCATTCGGTTGGGCACTATAGCGTTGAAAATTACCCCAGTGTTCTGTGGTTCCGCCTTTAAGAATAAGGGGGTACAGCCCTTGTTGGATGGGGTGGTGGATTATCTCCCTTCTCCTCTTGATCTTCCCCCTGTTCGAGGAATTGATCCGGTTACGGAGGGAGAAATTTTTCGAAAACCAGAAAATAGCGAGCCGTTCTCGGCCCTGGCCTTCAAAATCATGTCCGATCCATTTTCAGGGCAGTTAACCTATTTTAGGGTGTATTCTGGCAGGCTCACTTCCGGGTCCTATGTTTACAATATGGCCAAGGGGAAAAAAGAGCGAGTCAGCCGTTTGTTGAAAATGCATGCCAACAAGCGTGAAGAAATTGATGAGGTATTTGCTGGTGACATAGCGGCAGCGGTAGGTTTGAAGGATACGAGAACTGGGGATACATTGTGTGATGAAAAGCATCCAATTTTGCTGGAGGTTATTAAATTTCCGGAACCGGTGATTTCTTTGGCAGTCGAGCCAAAAACCAAGCAAGATATGGACAAGATGGGATATTCTCTGGAAAAACTCGCTCAGGAAGATCCTTCGTTCAGGATCAAGACTGATGAAGAAACCGGACAGACAATCATTTCCGGTATGGGTGAATTGCATCTGGAGATTATTGTCGATCGATTATTGCGTGAATTTAAAGTGCAGGCAAATGTTGGGAAGCCGCAAGTGGCGTATCGGGAAACGATACGTGGGACGGCTGAAGCTGAAGCGAAATATGTTAAGCAAACGGGTGGTCGAGGGCAATATGGGCATGTGTGGCTTCGTGTAGAGCCCGCTGAATCTGGTAAGGGTTTGGAGTTTGTTAATAAAATTGTGGGTGGTTCCGTTCCAAGGGAATTCATCGCACCCGTAGAAAAAGGTGTGAGGGAGCGAATGGAAAGTGGCATCTTAGCCGGTTACCCGCTAAGAGATCTGAAGGTAACTCTCTATGATGGTTCTTTTCATGAGGTTGACTCAAGTGAGATGGCTTTTAAAATTGCAGGCTCCATGGCCTTAGTGAGTGCCTGTCAAAAGGCCGATTTGGTCTTGTTGGAGCCGGTAATGAAGGTAGAAGTTTTGGTTCCACAGGATTTTATGGGCGATGTGATTGGGGATCTGAATGGGCGTCGAGGGAAAATTCATGGAATGAAGGCTAGGGGTGGGTCTCAGGTTGTGGACGCCACTGTACCGTTGAGTGAAATGTTTGGATATTCTACGGATTTGCGTTCAAAAACGCAGGGCCGAGCAACGTATAGTATGGAATTTGATTCGTATGAAGTGGTTCCGAAGGTTATGGCCCAGCAAATAATTAAAAAGAATCAAGGTGAGTGAGGCCTCTCTTTATAAACTATTCTTTTATGACAAATAAGTGATTTGAGGAGGAAAGAGGATGGCGAAGGCGAAATTTGAGCGGAAGAAGCCGCATTTAAATGTAGGCACGATTGGGCACGTGGACCATGGCAAGACGACGTTGACCTCGGCCCTCACGAAAGTGATGGGGGATTTAGGGCAAGCGACGTTTGTGCCCTATGACGACGTGGCCAAGGCGAGTGAAAGCCAGGGGCGGCGCGATCCGACGAAGATTCTCACGATCGCCATCTCCCATGTCGAGTATGAAACCGCGAACCGCCATTACGCGCATGTAGACTGTCCGGGCCATGCCGACTATGTCAAGAACATGATCACCGGGGCCGCGCAAATGGACGGAGCGATCCTTGTCGTCAGTGCGGCCGATGGGCCCATGCCGCAAACGCGGGAGCATATCCTCTTAGCTCGCCAAGTGGGCGTGCCTTACATTGTCGTCTTCTTAAACAAGGCCGACAAAGTTGAAGACAAAGAGCTCTTGGAACTGGTGGAATTAGAAGTGCGGGAGCTCCTCACGAAATATGGGTTCCCGGGCGATGATGTGCCGGTTGTCATTGGCTCGGCCATCAAAGCCATCGAAGGGGATCAAAGTGACGTGGGGGTGCCGTCGATCCTGAAGCTGTTGGAGGCCGTCGATGCCTATATTCCCACGCCGGAGCGGGCCATCGATAAGCCCTTCCTGATGCCCATCGAAGATGTCTTCACCATCAGTGGTCGAGGGACCGTCGTCACGGGCCGGATAGAGCGTGGGCTTGTCAAGGTGGGGGATGAAATTGAGATTGTCGGCTTAAAGCCGACTCAAGTGACGATTGTCACGGGCGTCGAAATGTTTCGCAAGGTGTTGGATGAAGGGCAAGCGGGGGACAACGTCGGCGCGTTGTTGCGCGGCACGAAGAAGGAAGATGTGGAGCGGGGCATGGTGTTGGCCAAGCCGAAGTCGATCACGCCGCATACGAAGTTCAAGGCCGAAGTGTATGTGTTGACGAAAGAAGAAGGGGGCCGGCATACGCCGTTTTTCAATGGCTATCGGCCGCAGTTCTACTTCCGGACGACCGATGTCACGGGCATCGTGCAGTTGAATGAAGGGGTGGAGATGGTGATGCCGGGGGACAATGTGTCGTTTGCCGGGGAGTTGATTGCGCCGATCGCGATGGAGCAAGGGGTGCGGTTTGCGGTGCGTGAAGGGGGCCGGACTGTGGGGGCCGGGGTCGTCACGGAAATTGTGGAATAAGAATTACTGGCGAATGTAGAAGGGTAGGTTTTTGTGGATCGAGACCGCAGAATACGAATTCGTTTAAAGGGCTTTGATTATCGTGTGCTGGATCAATCCGTTCGTGAGATTGTGGATACGGTCCGTCGTAGTGGAGCCCTCATTGCGGGCCCTGTTCCTTTGCCCACCAGAATTGAGAAGTATACGGTGCTTCGTTCTACGCATGTAGACAAAAAGTCTCGTGAGCAATTCGAAATCCGTACACATAAGCGTTTGCTAGATATTATGGAGCCAACCCCAGAAACTATGGACGCATTGATGAAGCTGAATTTGGCTGCAGGTGTGGATGTTGAAATTAAGTTATAGTCCGGTTGAGTTTCCTTGTATTCAACGAATTGAAATGGGTAGAGCATAACCATGGTTAATGGGTTGTTAGGAAAAAAATTAGGAATGATCCAGGTTTTTGATGAGTCCAGACGGCTGATACCTGTCACGGTCGTAGAGGCTGGCCCTTGTGGGATTGTCCAGATTAAAGAAAAGAGCCGGGATGGGTATGAGGCAGTTCAAGTCGGTTTCATGGAAGTTGCAGAGCGCAAGTTAACAAAAGCGCAACTGGGGCATTTAAAGAAAGCCAATGAAAAACATTGGCGGCATTTGAAAGAGTTTAGGGCCAATGGAAAGCCTGAATTGGGTGCATTGCTGACTGTGGATTTATTTTCAAAAGGTGACCAAGTCAATGTTCAGGGCGTATCCAAGGGGAAAGGGTTTCAGGGCGTGATGAAACGCCATAATTATAGTGGCGGCCCGGCCTCTCATGGGTCAATGTTCCATCGAGCTCCAGGATCAATCGGCCAGAGTTCTTTTCCTTCGCGAGTGTTTAAAAATAAGGACTTACCGGGCCACATGGGGAATAAGCGCATTACGATCAAGGGACTGAGCATTTTTGATGTCAGGTCAGAAGAAAATATTCTACTTGTTTCAGGATCAATTCCAGGCCCTATTGGTGGCATGGTGATTGTGAGAAAGGCTAGTTAGGTTTTGCGCATGGATGTTGTTCCTGTATATGGTGCTGCGGGCAAGAAGGTGGATACCGTGCAATTAAATGAAGGGGTGTTTAATTCGCCTGTCAATGAGACTCTTGTTCACCGCGCCGTCGTGATGCAAAGAGCGTCGAGTCGCCAGGGGAATGCCTCTACTAAAGGTCGTGGGGAAGTTCGTGGGTCTGGCAAGAAGCCTTGGAAACAGAAGCACACGGGGCGGGCGCGAGCTGGATCGGCCCGATCTCCGATTTGGAGGCATGGGGGAATAGTATTTGGACCAAAGCCCAGATCGTATGCGTTTGATTTGCCGAGGAAAGCGTATCGTGCAGCGATGCGGGCTGCTTTGAGCGCTAAGGCATCTGCGGGGGACTTAATAGTGGTGGACCTGACTTTGTCCGAAATGAAGACCAAGGAGCTTGTGCGGCTGCTTTCTCAAGTTGGGGTCTCTGGAAAAGCTTTATTGGTTGTGGAGCCGGAGCTGTTGGATCTTGTTCGGATTGGGAAGAATGTGAAGCTCTTGAAGGTTCTTCATGCCAAGGATTTGAATGTTTATGATTTGCTGTGGTGTGAAAAGTTGGTGGTTTCTCGCCCAGAATTAGAGCAAATTCAGGAAGTTTGGGTATAGCATGAATCCATATGATGTGCTGATTCGTCCTTTGTTGACGGAAAAGATCACGAGCATTCGTGAAATAAAGAATAGTGTGGCTTTCGCGGTAAACACTCGTGCGACGAGGATTGATGTTCGTCGTGCCGTTGAAAAGATTTTTAGTGTGAAGGTGGCATCCGTTAATGTCATGAATGTTCGAGGAAAAATGAAGCGTCAGGGCAGGTATTTGGGGAAGAGGGCTGACTGGCGCAAGGCATTTGTGACATTGAAGGAGGGGGAGAAAATTGAATTATATGAGAGTGCATAAGAATAAAGAGATTCTCATTCGCCGGTTTTTCGTCACGAAAGTAATTTATCGATGCCAATAAAAGAATATAATCCAACGTCCCCTGGTCGTCGCGGAATGTCTGCGGTGACGAATGAGGGATTGTCTCCGAATAAGCCTGAGAGAAGTTTGACGAAAACAATTTCGCCATCAGGTGGAAGAAATAATGCCGGACGAATCACCGTTCGTTTTAAAGGAGGCGGGCATAAGCGTCGCTACCGAATAATTGATTTTAAGCGGGACAAGGTCGGAGTGCCTGCCAAGGTAGCGGGTATCGAATATGATCCGAATCGAACGGCCCGAATTGCTTTACTGCATTATGCTGATGGCGAGAAGCGATACATCTTGGCCCCTCATGGTTTGGTTGTTGGTGACACTGTACGGTCTGGTTCTAAGGCTGATGTGAGGGTGGGGAATGCCCTACCGCTTATTGAAGTGCCATTAGGCGTGGTGATTCATAATATCGAGTTGAAGCCGGGAAAGGGCGCTCAATTAGCTAGAAGTGCTGGTGCTTCCGCTCAGGTCATGGGAAGAGATCAGGGGTATGTGCAGATCCGATTGGCTTCTGGTGAAATGCGAAAGATTCTTGGGGCCTGTATGGCCACTGTTGGTCAGGTGGGAAATCTGGATCATAGTAATGTCACGGTTGGTAAGGCTGGGCGTTCTCGATGGTTGGGTAAAAAACCGCATGTGCGTGGTGTTGTGATGAATCCGGTAGATCATCCGCATGGAGGTGGTGAGGGGAAAGCTGGGGCAGGAAATCCGCATCCAGTGTCTCCTTGGGGGCAGCCGGCAAAGGGGTTTAAGACGCGGAAGCCAAGAAATCAAAGTTCACGATACATTATTGCCAGTAGGAAGAAAAAATCCCGGTAGATTGGGGGAGCGATGCCAAGGTCAATTCATAAGGGTCCATTTGTTGATGAGCATCTTCTCAAGAAGGTCGAGAAGGCAAGGGAGGCAAGAGAGTCAAGGGTCATTAAGACATGGTCTCGTCGCTCTACGGTGACTCCAGATATGATTGGTTTGACTTTTGCTGTTCACAATGGGAAGAAATTTATTCCGGTTTTTGTAAGCGACAATATGGTGGGTCATAAATTGGGGGAATTTTCTCCAACGCGGCTTTTTAAGGGACATAGTGCGGCTCGCAGTGAAAAAAGCATGGCCTTGAAGTAGTGGAATGGTGATGAGTCGGTAGAATCGGATTATTGAAAGAATAGAGATAACAATGGCTGAAGCAAAAGCAATTCTGAGGCACGTGCGAATGGCGCCTCGCAAGGCAAGATTGATAATGGATATGGTCAGGGGTCGAAGCGCGGCTGAGGCTCTGGCTCTTTTGAAATATACCCCTCGATCGGCCGCCAGAGTAGTTGAGCAGTTGTTATTCTCCGCAGTCAAAAATGCGGAGCAAAAAGATTTAGGAGAGGCTGAAAGTCTGAAGATCTCGAGAGCCTATGTCGATGGCGGGGCTGTTCTCAAGAGGTTTCAGCCTCGTGCGCAGGGGCGAGCTAGCCCGATAAAGAAACGAACAAGCCACATTACGATTGTGGTCAGTCCGATTCAATAACGAAAAATCAATGCCATCCCTCGCTGGGGATAATTAAGGGAGAGTGACTCATGGGGCAGAAAACCCATCCGTATGGATTTCGATTGGGCTATACGCGTACATGGCGGTCACGGTGGTATGCCAAAAAGGATTATGCCAAGCTCCTGCACCAGGATTTAGCTATCCGAGATGTAGTGAAAAAGCGGCTGTATCACGCCGGAATTTCTAGCGTTGAAATCGAGCGATCAGGAAATCAATTGAAATTGATTATTCATACGGCTCGACCCGGAATTATTATTGGGCGAAAGGGCGCAGAAGTTGACAAGTTGAAGGCCTCCCTTGAAAAAGATTATGGGAATGAAGTCTTCGTTACAGTAAAAGAAATTAAGAAGCCAGAGATAGATGCTCAATTGGTGGCAGAGAATATTGCCACTCAATTGGAAAAACGGGTGTCATTTCGCCGGGCCTTGAAGCGAAGTGTGGCTTCAGCTCTTCGTCTCGGCGCTTTGGGGATTAAGGTCTATTGTGCGGGTCGATTGGGCGGACACGAGATTGCGAGAACGGAATGGTATCGTGAGGGCCGGGTGCCACTGCATACCTTGCGGGCTGATGTCGAGTATGGTTTTGCAGAAGCCAAGACCGCAATGGGACAGATAGGGGTCAAGGCCTGGATTTATAAAGGCGACGCACAGATCCCTTCTCTTGAAAAGACGGAACCCTCTCTTGGTTTTCTGTAGGATTTTGAATTTTTTTAAGGGAGAATTGCCACGATGCTAGCGCCGAAACGCATAAAGTTTCGTAAAGTACATAAGGGGCGTATGCATGGGAAGGCTTACCGAGGTGGGGAAGTCTCTCATGGTCTTTATGGCCTCAAGGCCATGGAGCCAGGACGAATTACCGCAAGGCAAATCGAAGCTGCGCGTATTGCCATGACCCGTCACGTGAAACGCGGGGGTCGGATATGGACCAGGATTTTTCCCGACAAGCCTATTACGAAAAAGCCGGCTGAAGTTCGGATGGGTAAGGGAAAGGGGAATCCAGAGTACTGGGTAGCCGTGGTTAAGTCTGGACGAATATTATTTGAGATGGATGATGTGACGCGAGAGATAGCAGAAGAGGCTTTACGTTTGGCTGGCCACAAGTTGCCAGTTTTGACAAAATTTGTGGTTCGAGGAGACATTCCCGTCCTCTAATGGGGGTGGAAGGCACTTATTATGGAACTAGATCAATTAAGAAATTTAGAGAAAACGGAACTCCTTGAAAAGATTGGACAGTTAAAGCAAGAGTTGTTTCACTTTCGGAGTCAGCTGGCCATGGGGCGAATGGAAAACCCGATGAAAATTCGAGAGGCTAAACGAAATATTGCGCGGGTTCATACGGTTATTCGACAGAAGGCTTGATGGGTCCATGCTGTTTTTGTAGGAAAGTTACTCATTTATGACACAAACAAGATCAGTCCCTCGTGCGCTTTTTGGGAAAGTTGTCAGTAACAAAATGCAGAAGACCGTCGTTGTTGAGGTGGTTCGGATTGAGCGACATTCCCTTTATGGGAAAGTGCTCAGGCGAAAATCTAAAATGAAAGTCCACGACGAACAAGGCCAATGTAAAATTGGTGATCAGGTGAAAATTGTGTATTCTCGTCCAATAAGTAAGGATAAAAGTTGGCGAATAGCGGAAGTGAGTGGAAAAGAATCCACGACGTAATGAATGATTTTTTTTCTAGTTTCAGTCAAGGATTTAGAAATAAGCCATGATTCAAATCTATACCTATCTTGATGTTGCTGATAATTCTGGGGCAAAAAGTGTTCGCTGTTTTCATGTGCTAGGAGGAACTAAGCGTCGATATGGGTCATTAGGTGATTTGATCGTCGTGTCTGTTCGCGAGGCTATCCCTCGGGCATCAGTCAAAAAGGGTGACGTCATGAAGGCTGTTATCGTGAGAACAAAGAAAGGGTCGCGGCGGGCAGATGGTTCTCATATAAAGTTTGACCGGAATGCGTGTGTGTTAGTGAATGCTCAGGGGGACCCGGTTGGGACTCGAATTTTTGGCCCGGTGGCTAGAGAGTTACGGAAGAAAAAATATATGAAAATTATTTCTTTAGCTCCTGAGGTTATTTAGGAAATGGGTATGGCTGAAAAATATCGAATTAAAAAGGGCGACGTGGTGATGGTGATCGCTGGGAAAGAGCGAGGTAAGACCGGAAAAGTATTGGAAGTTCTGACAAAGAACGGTCGAATCACGGTGGAAAAGTTGAATTTGATGAAGCGGCATACCAAGCCTAATGCCAAAAATAAGCAGGGTGGGATTCTAGAGCGGGAAGGAACGATGTCTATCTCCAATGTGATGGCCTATTGCGAGTCTGTTCAAAAGCCTTCTCGTGTGCAGATGAAGACCTTTGATGATGGGCGGAAGGTCCGTGTGTATCAAAAGGCTCCTTCGGAAGTATTGGATAAAAGCTAATGAAGTCTAAATCAGTATTAAAAGAGACAGGTAAAACAAAAGAGAAGGATCCTGTGTTTTCGGCTGTAGCACCGACGAATTATGTTCCTCGGTTAAAGTTGGTGTTTCAAGAAAAAGTCTTGCCGGCCATGATGAAAGAGTTTGGCTATACAAACCCCATGCAGGTTCCACGAATTGAACGGATTGTCTTAAATGTCGGGATGGGCGAAGCCGTTCAAAACGTCAAGTTATTAGAGAGTGCCGCTGCGGAGTTGGAGCAAATTACGGGGCAGAAGCCTGTGCTGACGCGAGCCAAAAAGGCCATTGCCGGTTTCAAGCTGCGGGAGGGTATTCCTATCGGAGTCAAGGTGACCTTACGTGGCGTGCGCATGCATGAGTTTATGGACCGATTGGTGTCGGTGGCATTGCCTCGAATTCGTGATTTTCGTGGGATCTCCCCTAAGGCTTTTGATGGTCGTGGTAATTATACATTAGGTCTCAAAGAACAATTGACATTCCCGGAAATTAAATATGATGACATTGCCTCTATTCACGGAATGGATATTACTTTTGTGACCACAGCTCAGCGGAATGACGAGGCCAAGGCTTTATTGGCTCATTTAGGGATGCCGTTTCGCGCGTCCTAAGAGAGAGGGAAAGGAGCAACAGTGTCAAGGCTAGCACTTAAAAACAAGGCAAGGCGTGAACCAAAATTTGCATGCCGCCAGTATAACCGTTGTCCTTGCTGTGGACGGGTCAGGGGATTTCTCAGACGATTTCGGATGTGTCGTATCTGTTTTCGGTTTTTGAGTTTGCGCGGGGATATCCCTGGTGTCACCAAATCTAGTTGGTAAAGCTGAATCCTAATCTTATGAAAATTTTAGATATAAAAAGTTATTCGAAAAGGGGTTTTGTCTCATGTCGATGACTGATCCGATCGCCGATTTATTTGTGCGAATACAAAATGCTGGTCGTCGGGGCCATGATCTCGTCAAGATTCCTTCCTCGCGGGTAAAGGGAGAAATCCTAAGAATTTTCAAAGAAGAGGGATTCATCCGTGATTACCGTACAGTTACGACGGAGGCTCATCCTACTTTAGAGGTCGCCTTGCGGTATGCCCCTGGTCGTCAAAAGCAATCATTTATTACCGGAATTAAACGAATAAGTAAGCCTGGATGTCGGGTATATGCGGGGAAGGGTGAGGTCCCAAGGGTTATGAAGGGCCTAGGGATGGCTATTCTCACAACTAATCGAGGGCTGCTCACTGATGATCAATGTCGCACGATGCAAGTAGGCGGTGAAGTGGTATGTCATGTGTGGTAGCCTCCTTTTATATTTGTAAACGTGTTCAGCTGCAATTAATAGGATAATCATGTCGAGGATTGGAAAAAAGCTTATACCGATTCCATCTGGTGTGGAAGTGAAGGTTAATGAGGCTCAAGTATTGGTGAAGGGGCCTCTCGGGCAACTGGAATGGGTCTTGACTCCGGGAATTAAAGCCCAAATAGCAGATGGAGTGGTGTCTCTTACGCGGGCGGACAATACTGTCAAGTTACGGGCGATGCATGGTCTGACGAGAGCGGAAATTTCAAATCTAATCGTCGGGGTCAAGGAAGGCTACCAGAGAGATTTGGAAGTCATGGGCGTGGGATATCGAGCGCAACTTCAAGGCAATGATTTGAGTTTTTCAGTCGGATATGCTCATCCTGTTTTATTAAAGGTTCCGCTGGGAGTCAAGGCTTCGGTTGACAAGCAAACACTGATTTCGCTTAAGGGAATTGATAAGCGTGTGGTTTCGCAGGTGGCTGCCCAAATTAGAGAGTTGAAGATCCCTGATGTGTATAAGCATAAAGGGATCAAGTATGTTGGGGAAGAACTTCTGAAAAAGGCCGGCAAGGCTGGGAAAAAATAAGGGACACTCGTGAATATTCAAGAAAAACGCAAAAGGTTAGGTAGGCGAAGCCGAAGGGTTCGCCTACGTATTGTCGGGCTGTCCTCTCGCCCCAGGTTAAGTGTGTTTCGCAGTAATGCGCATATCTATGCTCAGATCATTGATGATGTCGCTGGAAGAACCCTTGTCTCTGCTTCAACCTGTGATCCTGGATTAAAAGATCGGATTAAAGCCGGTGGGAGTGTTGAGGCAGCAAAAATCGTAGGGGAAACCATTGCCGAACGGGCAAAGGCGATACCTGTTGAGTCAGTAGTCTTTGATCGTGGAGGAAGACTGTACCACGGTCGGGTGAAGGCTTTGGCGGACGCGGCGCGCTCGGCTGGCCTAAAATTCTAAGGGAACCAATTCCCAAATTTCGAGGAAGGGAAGGATTCACGCCTGTGAGGGTTAATGTTGAAGAGCTTAATTTAAAAGACAAGCCTGTGGTGATTAACCGGGTTTCCAAAGTAGTCAAAGGCGGGAAGCGGTTTTCCTTCTCAGCGCTGGTGGTCGTTGGTGATGGAGAGGGCTGGGTAGGAATTGGCAAAGGCAAAGCGGCTGAAGTTCCGTCGGCCATTGCGAAAGCTGTTGAGCACGCAAAGAAAAACCTTATTCATATTCCACTGAAGTCAAATTCAATTCCCCATGAAGTGCATGGGCACTTTGGGGGCGAGCACATCATGCTAAAGCCGGCTAAGCAAGGGACTGGCATCATTGCCGGTGGGGCAGTGCGGTCACTTTTGGAGGTGGCCGGTACAAAGAATATCGTGGCAAAGACTTTAGGCCGAGGTAATCCGTTTAATGCAGTACGGGCTACGATTCAGGGTTTGCGGCAGCTTCGTGACCCTCAGGAAGTTCGAGCGATGAGGCAAGCCCCTGTCGATCTTGATGAATAATCTATTGTCTTGGAATTTGTGAGGTAGGCAAGATATTATGGCCAGTCAATCTCAGTTATCTATTACGTTAAAGCGGAGCCAAATTGGTCATCCGAGCAAAATGCGCCTCGTGTTGATGGGCTTGGGCTTACGAAAAATTGGACAAACCGTTTCTAGGCCCGATACCTCACAGGTTCGAGGCCTGGTCAATAAAGTCAGACATCTTGTTGAGGTTTCAGGCTCATGAAGCTCCACGACTTACATCCGTCTCCTGGATCTAAAAAGAAAAAGAAACGTCTCGGTCGTGGTCATGGCTCAGGATTGGGCAAGACTTCTGGAAAAGG
Source organism: Nitrospirales bacterium (assembly GCA_040904705.1). Lineage (GTDB taxonomy): Bacteria > Nitrospirota > Nitrospiria > Nitrospirales > UBA8639 > Nitrospira_E. Next base: position 114,360 of record JBBDSY010000046.1, read on the forward strand.
GCATAAAGGCTTATTAGCTCGTGCCGGCCGGGCCAATCAGGCTGGGTTTGAAGGTGGCCAAATGCCTTTGGCTCGCCGGTTGCCAAAACGAGGATTCACTAATACATTTCGAATTGAATATACCGTGATAAATATTCAAGTCCTTGCCGCGCAAGAAAATTCTGCCGATTTCAACCCATCCGTTTTTAGGGAATTAGGGCTTGTAAAAGGGCGCAATTCTCGAATTAAGATTCTTGGTGAAGGTGATATCAGCCGGGCACTAGTGGTCGAAGCCCATAAATTTAGTGGTTCCGCCAAACAAAAAATTGAAGAGGCTGGTGGACAGGCCCGGGTGATTGGTCGTGCTTGAACGGCTTGTTACAAGCCTTCAAAATATCTTAAAAATTCCTGAGTTGCGCAGCCGGGTACTTTTTACCTTGGGTATGCTTGCTGTGTACCGGGTTGGGGCGCATATTCCCACTCCTGGTATTAACAACGAAGAATTATTTAAATTTTTGACAGAACGCGGTGGCGCCCTGATGGGGTTCCTGGATATTTTTTCTGGCGGGGCATTATCACGGCTCACGATCTTTGCATTGGGCATTATGCCCTATATCAGCGCCTCTATTATATTGCAGCTGTTAACTGTTGTCGTTCCCCATTTGTCGAAACTCGCAAAGGAAGGTGAACGAGGCCGGAAAACGATTATTCAATACACTCGATATGGCACGATCGTGATTGCCTTCATCCAGGGATTTGGCATTGCCCTTGGCCTTGAAGGAATGAATGACGGGGCTTTTGTGCTGGACCCAGGCTGGCCTTTTCGATTTATGACGGTCATTACCCTGGTTGCAGGAACAGCCTTTCTTATGTGGTTAGGTGAGCAAATCACCGAGCGTGGAGTTGGAAATGGAATTTCGTTAATAATTTTCTCCGGAATCGTCGCGAGTCTTCCAAGTGCAATTGTCCAAACGTTTGAATTATACAAGGTTGGCCAAATCAGTCTCCTGCTATTGCTCATTCTTGCGATTGTGATGTTGGCTGTTATGGCAGCTATTGTCTTTCTAGAAAGTGGGCGGAGAAAAATTGCGGTCCAATATGCGAAACGAGTGGTCGGTCGTCGTGTGTATGGAGGACAAAATACCCATATCCCTTTGAAAATTAATACCGCGGGGGTTATTCCACCGATTTTTGCTTCGTCCATTATTGCCTTTCCCGCCACAATAACGAGTTTTATTCAGGTGCCGTGGGTTCAGGCGTTTGGGGCGCAATTGGCTCCAGGTTCTTTGTTGTATACGATGATGTATGTTGGCCTGATAATATTCTTTTGCTTTTTCTATACAGCCGTTGTGTTAAACCCAGTGGATATGGCGGACAATATGAAAAAATATGGTGGTTTTATCCCTGGCATTCGTCCAGGGCAAAAGACTGCCGATTTTATCTATAAGGTTTTAACAAGAATCACATTTGCTGGAGCCATCTATCTCGCGATTGTCTGTGTCATTCCTGAATTGCTGATTTATAAGTTGAATATGCCCTTTTATTTTGGTGGGACCTCTTTGTTAATTGTCATTGGAGTGGGCCTTGATACGGCTCAACAAATTGAGAATCATATGCTTATGCGCAATTATGATGGGTTTCTTGGAAAAGGACCCTTGAAAGGAAGAAGCGGATAGGAGTATGAGGCTTATTTTTCTTGGCCCTCCGGGAGTGGGGAAGGGTACGCAGGCTGATTTCATGGCACAGAAGTATGGGATTCCGAAATTATCTACGGGAGATTTACTTCGGGAAAGTGTGGCGAAGGAAACGTTATTAGGTAAAGAAGCGAAGGGGTATATGAACCAGGGGGAATTAGTGCCAGACGCGGTGGTGATTGGATTGGTTGAGGAGAAACTCGGGTCAACCGAATGTCGGCAAGGATTTATTCTTGACGGTTTTCCACGTACCGTAGCCCAGGCTGATCAGTTGTCGACCTATCTGACAGCAAAGGGAGAAGCTTTAGACCGTGTCGTGTATTTTTCGCTCTCAAAGGAAGAGATTGTCAGGCGAATCAGTGGGAGACGTAGCTGTCCGGATTGTAAAGCTGTCTATCATCTTGAATCGGTTACTTCCAAACGAGAGGGCATCTGCGATACCTGTGGAAAAGCCCTTATTCAAAGAAATGACGATAAACCTGAAACGATTGAATCGCGTTTGTCCGTCTATCAGGAGCAAACCGCTCCCTTAATTGAATATTATCAAAAAAGAAATATTCTCGTTGAATTAGACGGAGCGGGCTTAGTGCCGGCTGTGCAAGATCGATTGGTAGCTCTTTTGGCTTAGCCAAGAGTAGAATGATTATACTTAAAACTCTTGAAGAGATTGAACTGATATCTCAAGCTAGTCACATTGTCGCAGAATGCCAAAAAATATTGATTCGTGAACTTAAACCTGGAATGACCACGCTGGATTTGGATGTGTTAACTGAAACGTGTATTCGCGATCTTGGGGGAATTCCAGCGTTTAAAGGCTATCGGAATTACCCTAAAAGCTTATGTGCTTCGGTCAATAATGAAGTTGTTCATGGGATCCCTTCACGGCGCGTCCTGAAGGATGGTGATATTATCGGGTTGGATGTGGGAGCCATTGTCGAAGGATTTTATGGCGATGGTGCGGTGACCGTTGTAGTAGGGGAGGCTCAGCCATCGATTCGTAAGTTGATTCAGGTCACGCATGAGGCTTTGTCCAAAGGTCTTGAACAGGCTGTGGTTGGGAAGCGGTTATCGGACATCTCGGCTGCCATCCAAACTCATGTGGAGCAACATGGATTTTCAGTTGTGCGTGATTTTGTCGGTCATGGTATTGGTCGACAGCTGCATGAAGAACCTCAAGTTCCCAATTATGGGAAACCCGGGCAAGGGCCGCGTTTGAAGCCCGGGATGGCTCTGGCTATTGAGCCAATGGTTAATATGGGGGGAGCTGGTGTAAAAGTTTTGGAAGATGGGTGGACTGCGGTGACGAGCGACGGCTCGCTATCCGCTCATTTCGAACATACCATTTCTATCGAGCCGACAGGACCTCCTCGTATTCTCACGGCCGGCAACTAGAAGGGACATTTAATAATTTTCTGATGGGCAAAGAAGATGTTATTGAAGTGCAAGGGTCTGTGACCGAAACATTGCCGAACGCCATGTTTCGTGTGCAACTAGAAAATGGGCATAAATTATTGGCTCATATTTCTGGGAAAATGCGTATGCATTTTATTCGGATTTTGCCGGGCGATAAAGTGACCGTGGAGCTTTCTCCCTATGATCTTACGCGTGGCCGGATTACTTATCGGTTTAAATAGGGGTGATGTCGTGAAAGTTCAATCATCAGTAAAACCCATTTGTGTGAAATGTAGTGTAGTGCGCCGAAAAGGTGTTGTTCGTGTCCTGTGTGTGAATCCTAAGCATAAGCAACGTCAAGGGTAGGGAACCGTTCGACGAAATTTAACCAGAGAATGCCTTTAACGAAGGAATAGAAGCGATGGCCAGAATTTCAGGTGTAGAACTTCCAGTTGGGAAACGTGTTGATGTTGGCTTGACGTATATTTTTGGCATCGGCCACGCCCGCGCTCGGGATATCTTACGAAAAACCGGAGTGGCGCCTGAGACGCGAATCAAAGATCTGCAAGAAGACGAAGTCGTGAAATTAAGAGAAACGATCGATCAGGATTATGACGTTGAGGGGGACCTTCGAAAAGAAGTCTCGATGAGCATCAAGCGATTAATGGATATTGGAACGTATCGTGGCCTTCGACATCGAAAAGGTCTTCCAGTAAGAGGACAACGGACGAAAACTAATTCTAGGACCAGAAAAGGTCATCGAAGCGCCGCCGGTGGCAAATCGAAACGATAAATCTGGCGAAAGGGACTGTTCATGGGTGTCAAGAAGGGAAAGAAGAAGGAACGGAAAATCCTACAGGTTGGCATTGTTCATATCATGGCCTCCTTTAACAATACCATTGTGACCATAACGGATCTGTCAGGAGGAGCGGTGTCATGGGCCAGTGCAGGAAGCCAAGGATTTAAAGGGTCAAGAAAAAGCACCCCTTTTGCTGCTACACGTGCCGGAGAGGTCGCAGCCAAGAAAGCCATGGAGCACGGGTTGCGCCAAGTCGATGTCTATGTGAATGGTCCAGGTTCGGGCCGAGAGGCAGCGGTTCGTGCGCTTCAATCTGTCGGGTTACGGGTGAATTTAATTCGTGATGTGACGCCAATCCCTCATAACGGGTGTCGGCCTCCAAAACGGCGGCGGGTATAACGCATTCACCAAAGAGATATAAAAGTATCATTTATAGAGCATCTTGAGATAATAGGGGGAAAACGGCTATGGCCAAATATACTGGACCGGTATGTCGGTTGTGTCGACGGGAAGGGGTGAAATTATTTCTCAAAGGTACGAGGTGCATGACTGAGAAATGCGCCATTGAACGTCGAAGCTATCCTCCTGGCCAGCACGGACAGTCCCGGAGAACTCGAGCAACCGAGTATGGCACGCAGTTGAGAGAAAAACAAAAGCTCCGCCGTGTCTATGGGATGCAAGAGCGTCAATTCCTCAAAACCTACCATATGGCCGTTCGCCGGAAGGGAATTACAGGCGAACATTTGTTGAGCTTGTTGGAACGACGACTCGATAACGTGGTCTATCGGCTTGGTTTTGCGGCATCCCGTGGGCAGGCCAGGCAACTGGTGAATCATGGGCATTTGTTGGTGAATGGTCGAAAAGCGACGATTCCTTCGATGACCATCAATGTGGGAGACTCCATTGAGGTGAGAGAAAAAAGTCGACAACTGGTTCCCGTTCAAGCCGCGCTTGAAGTTGCTGAGGGTCGTGGGGTGCCAAATTGGTTAGATATGGAACGTAATTTATTTAAAGGGACGGTCCAAGCCCTTCCCACTAAAGAAGATATTGATGTGTTAGTCAATGAGCAAGTTGTGGTGGAATTATATTCACGGTAAATGGACAGGATAGTCCATAAACTGCCAAAACGATAAAGAGGGTAGGGGACAGACAATGTCACCGCCTTGGGATTAAGAAAGGGAGACCAGATCCTTATGATTACAAGCATGAAGGATTTCCAACTGCCCACGAAGCTGGAATTGGATAAAGAAACAGCTTCGTCGACGTATGGCAAATTTATTGCTGAACCGTTTGAACGAGGGTTTGGGACCACGATGGGAAGTGCACTCCGTCGAGTGCTCCTTTCGTCCCTCCCGGGAGCTGCGGTGACCTCTGTCAAAATTGAAGGGGTCTATCACGAATTTTCTACTATTCCAGGGGTAACCGAAGATGTCACGATCCTGATTCTGAATATTAAAAGTTTACGGTTACGGTTATATTCAGAGAAGGCCAAAGCTATTCGGCTGAAAAAGAAAGGTCCAGGAGAGGTAAAAGCGGGGGATCTGGCCGTCGATTCGGAAGTCACCATCCTCAATCCTGATCTGCATATTGCCACTTTGGATAAAGATGCGACGTTAGATATTGAGCTTATTGTCAAACCGGGACGAGGGTATGTTCCGGCTGAACGGAATAAAGAAGAGGGTTTGCCTATTGGAGTGATCCCCGTTGACTCAGTGTTTTCTCCCATTAAACGGGTGAACTTCAGTGTTGAAAGTGCGCGGGTCGGGCGAATTACCGACTACGATAAATTAATCCTGGAAGTCTGGACCGATGATAGTGTTACACCCCAAGAAGCCGTGATAGCGGCTGGAAGTATCTTGCGGGATCATTTGAATATTTGTCTGCCATCAGACGATCAGGGTGAGCCGGTTCAGGAAGACGGCGGTGATGAGGCCAATTCCCCAATCAATCAGCACCTGTTCCGGAGCGTGAATGAATTGGAGCTTTCGGTGCGCGCAGCCAATTGTTTAAAAAATGCCAATATTAAAAGTATTGGTGAATTGGTCCAGAGAAGCGAAAATGAAATGCTGAAGACCAAGAACTTTGGGAAAAAGTCTTTAAATGAAATCAAAGAAGTGTTACTGGAAATGGGGTTGGAATTAGGGACCAAAGTCGGTGAGGTCACGGAGTCTCATTCCTGAACTTTTTAAAAGGACGGTGTCGTTGTGCGTCATAGAAAACGGGGCAGACAATTAGGACGAAATACGAAGCATCGGCTGGCGTTGTTTCGAAATTTGGCCACTTCTTTAATGGAACATGAGCGAATTGAAACCACCGAGGCCAAAGCGAAGGAATTGCGTGGAATCACGGATAAGCTGATCACACTGGGCAAGGAAGGGACGCTTCATGCCAGGCGGGGTGCACTTCGAGTCTTACGTACCAAACAAGCGGTTTCTAAGCTCTTCGATGACATAGCCAAGCGATTTTCCGATCGTCATGGGGGCTATACCCGCATCATTAAAACACGGCAACGACCTGGAGACGCGGCGAAGTTGGTGGCGATCGAATTGGTCGAGGGTGTCGCCCAGTCGCAAGCTATCGTCCCTGCTACCGATTCTCAGAAATAGAACATTTCTGCGGTCTCTTCGACCTTCCCTGTATCCATTTTCATTTCTCTCCTTACCTGAGCCCTAGTCGGCGAATGATGCCGACTAGGGTTTTCATTTACTTGCCATAGGCCCTGTGCTATCATTTTTACTGGGTTTTTTGCGTTCTGGGCTTTTTATTTTGCACACATGTCGGCCCGATGAAAACCTATTTTATACGGACTATTCTCACGATCACAATTATCGTCATGGCAGCGTTTATTGCGCAGCGGGTATTCACTCATATGCAAACGAGAAGCCAAGCCACAACGTCTGTGCCTTTACAGGAACAGCAAGGGGCAGATGCCTGGATTCAAGGATTCTCCTATCATCAAACGCGATCCAGTGCCACGAAATGGGTGGTCACCGCTGATCAGGCAAAAGTTTTTGATGCCGAACACATAGCAAAACTCCAAGCTGTTAAAGTCCAGTTGTTTGATCAGGATTTCCAAAAAGAGCAATTACTGATCACGTCTGAAGAGGGCGTCATGAATACAGCCAGTAATGATTTTGATTTAGTGAGTCAGCATGAAAAAACGGTCATGACGTTTGAATCCGGGTATCAAGTGTTTTCGGATTCATTGACGTGGAAAGAAGATGCCCGTCAAATTCTCACGGAGGACTCTGTCGTGATTCAAGGTGATGGCATGGTGATTACGGGGACAGGTTTAATTGGAGATGTGGAAAAGAAGGAATTTCAGTTACTCCACGACGTTCGGGCGGAGGTATCGTCGCCATAAGACATTTGCTGCGAGTCTACAGTGGTTGGTTGTTGGTCATAATGGCCGCCATACTCTTTCCTCTCACAGGGTGGGGAGCGAGTCAGAAGACGGCTACCGTGATTACCTCGGAGACGATGACCGCCAGCAGTGAAAAAAATCAGGCTGTATTTCGGGGAAATGTGAAGATGGTTCAGGAAGAGCTGGTAGTACATTCCGATATCATGATTGTGTATTTCAAAGAAAAGGAGCCTCTTGCATCCTCTCATGTCGGGCAGCCCTCGCCTCAACAGTCCAAAAAAGAAATCAGATTTATTGAAGCGAAAGGTAATGTCAAAATTGCACAAGGTGAGAGCCGGGCTACATGTCAACATGCTCTCTTTGACAAACAAGCAGAAAAAATCATTCTTCGCGGCTCTCCTGTGGCATGGCAAGCAGGAACTCGAATTAGTGGGCCGAAAATGACGATGTTCTTAAAAGAAAATCGGAGTGTGGTGGAAGGAGGTACCCGAGTGACTATTGAGGAGATCGCAGAAAATTAGATGACCTCCTTCTCCTACAGTCCTCTTGGAAAAAATATTGAATGGGCGAGTGCGAAAAAAAGCAAGAAGGAAATGAGACCTAAATATGGAATTTCATGAATTTTTCTGTGTAGGGAGTGGAGCATAAAATGGCTGTTCTCCCAGGTGGACCCTTCACCGGTTCCCTCCCATTCCGTACAATCGGGTTGGGGTGTCAATAGCTTATGGTTGAAGATCGGCCACATGGGACGCACAGAATTTCCGCCACAAATCTTCAAAAGAGCTTCAAGGGTCGACAAGTAGTCAGGGGTGTGAGTGTGGAGTTATTGGGCGGAGAAGTCGTAGGACTTTTGGGACCGAATGGTGCGGGGAAGACCACAATTTTTGATATGGTGGTGGGGCTTTGTCAACCAGATCAGGGGAACATTTTTCTTAACCAAGAGGACATTACCCACCTTCCCATGTATAAACGCGCGAGGCGGGGAATTGGTTATTTGCCGCAAGAAGCTTCAATTTTTCGTCGACTGTCGGTGGAGGACAATGTATTGGCCGTTTTAGAAACCTTGAAGCTTTCAACCGCTCAACGAGAAAAGCGCTTAGATGTCCTGCTGGAAGAACTGAATCTTACCAGACTTCGGACCCATGCTTCCTATACTCTTTCAGGGGGAGAGCGTCGTCGCTTGGAGATTACCCGAGCCTTAGCCACCAATCCAAAATTTCTTTTACTGGATGAACCGTTTGCGGGCATTGATCCGATTGCTGTTGGGGATATCCAAGATATTTTGACGAATTTAAAAAAGAAAGACATCGGTATTCTTATCACCGATCATAATGTGCAGGACACGCTTTCCATTACCGACCGAGCCTATATAATAAGTGAAGGTTTGATATTGGAGAGTGGAGCACCGGAGTTGATCGTAAATAGCCCAAAGGCGCGAGCCGTATACTTGGGTGAACGCTTTAAGATGACTCAATAACGTGGGATGAATTTTCGCCTATGGATCTTCGTTTAGACCTTCGCCTCTCTCAAAAGCTGGTGATGACCCCCCAGCTGCAACAAGCCATTAAATTGTTGCAATTGTCCCGCTTGGAATTGCAACAAAACTTGGCGCAACAACTCGTCGAAAATCCACTGTTAGAAGACTTGACTCTTGAAACGCAAGAGGAAGAAGCCAGTGCCGCTGAAGATGGAAGCGAACGAGTCAAAGAACCAGAGTCAGAAGGCGACGGATCGGTGAGCAGTGATGATCTACAGCCAACGCTCAAGGAAAGTGAACCTCTTACATCTGAAGAATGGGATAATATTTTAGGGAATGATTGGCGTCCGGCACAACGTGATCAAATTGGGGCCGGAGACGAAGAGTTTCCTTCGTATGAGCAGACCCTCACAAAGCCCACCTCTCTTGAAGAACATCTGGAATGGCAATTGCGGCTGTCTTCACTGGAAGGCACAGAGAGAGATATTGGCCGACTTATCATCGGAAATTTAGATGAAGATGGGTATTTGCGTGTGCCGTTGACGGAATTGCAGGAAGATGCGCAATGTTCGCTTGAACAACTGGAAGATGTGCGTCGACAAATTCAGACCTTTGACCCACCAGGAGTGGCGGCCCAGGACTTAGCGGAATGTTTACTGGGGCAATTAAAACTGCTTCGCCAGAATGAGGCGGGCATAGAACAATCATTTCCTTCAGCGTTTTCTATGGAAGTGGTTTCATCCATCATCAACAATCACTTAGTCGATCTCCAGAAAAAACGTTATCAAGTCGTGGCGAAAGCCCTGGATATCACCTTGGATGAAGTCTATGAAGCCGTCCACCTTATTGAGGGCTTAGAGCCAAAACCCGGTCGTCCATTTTCAATGGACAGTAACTCCATCATTATCCCAGACGTCTATGTCGTAAAATATGAAGGAGAGTGGGTGGTGCTGCTGAATGAGGAAGGACTGCCACGTTTAAGGATCAGTCCCTACTACCGGAGACTGCTGTCGAATTCAGGAGAAGATGCCGGGACAACCAAAACGTATTTAGAAGAGAAACTCAAGGGGGCCCAATGGATTATCCGTAGTATTGATCAACGGAATAAAACCATTGTGAAGGTGGTGACGAGCTTGATCAAATTTCAAGAGGCGTTCTTAGAAAAAGGGGTTCAGTATCTACGCCCGTTGGTGCTAAAGCAGGTTGCGGATGATGTTGGCATGCATGAGTCAACCATTAGTCGAGTGACGACGAATAAGTACGTCCATTGTCCTCAAGGTATTTTAGAACTGAAATTCTTTTTCAATGCAGGAATTCAGCGAGCGGATAATCGTGGGGAGGATATGTCTTCTGTCACCGTACGGGAAATCATCAAAGAAATGGTCGCACAGGAAGAGGCAAACAATCCCTTGAAAGATCAAGAAATTGTTGCGAGACTGAAGGGGAAAAATATATTAATTGCCAGACGAACCGTGGCAAAATATCGCGCTGAACTGCATATCGCCTCTGCGAGCCAGCGAAAACGCATTCCCACTTAAGGGTTTTCATATGTGAACGCTGTTTAATGGATCGGCAATAGATAGGGAGGAGTGCTGGTTGTGTAACAAGTGGCTGTTCATCAAGCGTACAAATGGATACTTGCCGCTGAACGATTACTCATTCTTGTGTAAGAGCTTCGATGATCACTGAACTTAATCGCAATCCAATCGAGCGTGATGCCTTGCCACTTCAATTGGTGATGGTGACCGGGACGTCAGGATCGGGCAAAACCCAGGCTCTTAAGTGTTTTGAAGATTTAGGATTTTTTTGTGTCGATAATCTTCCTCCTGCTCTCTTCCAGAAGTTTACGGAAATATGCGCTCAACCCGGAAAGGATGTGAAAAAAGTTGCTTTAGGGATTGATATTCGAGAGCGAGTATTTTTTGATGATTTAGTAAGTAATTTAGAAGCCTTGCAAGCCAATGGATGTCATGTCGAACTTCTCTTTCTGGAAGCCCAAGACGATATTTTAGTCCGGCGGTTTTCGGAGTCACGTCGGCCTCACCCACTTCTTCCTCAACGACCGGTTATCGAAGGCATTCAATTGGAACGGGAACGCTTGCAGGGGCTCAGAAGCCGAGCGCACCGGGTTCTGGATACCTCCGAATTTTCTGTCCATGATTTAAAGGCTTGGATGATCAAGCATTACCAGGAACGAGATGCTGACCAAACGTTAAAAATTAATCTCTTCAGTTTTGGCTATAAATATGGGATTCCCGTCGATGTGGATATGGTCTTTGATGTTCGATTTCTCCGCAATCCACATTTTGTTCCTGATCTTCAACCCTTGACTGGCGAGCATACAGAGATACAACAGTTTGTGCTTGAGAACAAAGAGGGCAAAGACTTCTTAGGACATTTACGCGAATTGTTTGCGTTTTTACTTCCACTGTTTGAACGTGAACAACGGAGTTATCTCACCATTGCCTTTGGGTGCACAGGAGGTCGGCATCGATCGGTTTCTATGGCCGTATACATGCGGGACATCCTTAAAGCCTTAGGATATGAGGCCACCCTTCGTCATCGTGAAATTCAAAATGAACAGGTGAAAATTTCGTAGGATTTCGATCCTACTGTCAAAACAAAGATGCCTCTGCTTCTCTTTCGTGGTTTTGTCTAGAGACTTTTCCTGCCATTGTCTACTTGACCGTCTGTTTGGGTTTTCCTTCCCCTTACTATCGCGTTTATGGTTGATTGATTTCTCTTCCGTGTCTGTGCCCCCTCTTGAACAAGATGGTTTCGTCATAAACCTATCTAGGTAAAAATACGGCATCATATTGAGGAATAGCAGACCTCAAATCAGTCAAGCTACAACTATTATGAGAGGGAAAGAATACAAACAATTATGGAAACCTTGATTAAATATCGTTGGAATCGAATGATCGCTCATGCCAGTGGACTGTTCAGGCCTGTGCCGCCAGCCATCGGTGTTGATGTGGGATCTCGGCTTTTGAAGACTGTGGTAGTGCAGAAAAATAACCACAGATTGTCCTTAATTGATTTTTCCATACAGGCTATGGGCGAATCGTCATCTCACGATGAACTATTCTATGCTGAATTGGTCGAGACTCTTAAAGAAAAACTGACGGTTCCCCTCCCTACAATAGGAACGTCGCTATCCGGACCATCTGTGTTGATTAAACCCCTGATCCTGCCAATGATGACCGAAGAGGAGCTTCGAGAGCACCTTACTTTGGAGCTTGATCGATATATTACCCTTGATGTTCAGGACGTGTTCTGGGATGTCTGTTATCAGAGCATTCGACAAAAGGGAACGGAAGATCAACAAGAGCATTTCCTTGTGGTCGCCAAAAAAGAATGTGTGTCGCACCAGGTGGAAGCATTTCGCCGCTATGGGGTGACTCTTCAGTTCGTCGATATTGATGTGTTTGCCCTTATCAATCTGGTGACCTACAACTATGGAAACGAAGGGTCATGGTTATTGGCCAATGTCGGACCGACAGGCATCGTCATGGCGGTCATTGCGAAAGGACACCCTCGACATATTCGAAAGGTGGCGTACGAAGCCGAGTGGTACGGAGACCTTCTTGATCAACTCTTACTCCCTCAACGTTCGTCAAAAACAAGAAATGAACCGGGAACCTCGGAGCTACTTCTTCTTGAGCAATTTTTTGAAGAAATACGTCAGCATATTGTTGAAACCTTGGAAGGACTTTCAGAATCTTCAACAGTCGTTATCGATAGAGGTGTTCTCCTCTCCGGAGGGTACGCCCTTGTGCCCGATGTTGTGTCTACTTTAGCACAGTCATTGGGAATGCCGGTTCGTCCTCTCGATCCCTTTCAGTCGATTACCGTTCCTCAAGCCATTCAAGAGGATCCAACCTTTCAACAGGCCGCGCCTCTGATGAGCGTCGCAGTGGGGGTCGCATTGCGGGGAGCTCTCGTCCATGATTGAAGTGAATCTCGCTCGTCAACTGCGGGCGGCCTCTGTAGGAAAACAGGCTTCAACTCGTGGTGATGTATGGGTAGGTCTTGTTCTTTGCTTAGGAGTTGGCATGGGGAGTTGGTGGTGGACTGACAGCCAACAACAAAGACTTGAATATTTACTCCAGGAGAAGAAGAACCAAACACAATCTCTGACCAAGATCACAGCCACGTTGAGTCGTCTTGAACAATACCAGGAGGAAAAGCAACGTCTTAATGAAACATATTCGGCCAGGCACGCTAGCGAAACAGGGAAAAAACAACCAATGACCTTATTAGATGGAGTCAGTCGTAGTGTGGATGGCCTAGATATTTGGTTGGATCGAGTGGAAATGGTGGATCAGGTTGTTGAATTGCGAGGGCAGTCGTTTGTGCTGAAAGAAATCGTGAAATATGTTGATGCCTTAGAGAGCCATCAGGTGATCACGGCATTGCCAGTTGTTGAAATTCTAGATCAAGTCGATAGCGAAGATGAAAAAATTTTCTCCTTTATGATTCGCTTTGTTTTGGAACCACGAGTTACCGCATGAATCACTGGTGGGAAGTAACTCCGATTTGGCAGCGGTTCCTGATCTTTGGAATGTCAGTGGGCCTGTTTGGGCTCGGCATGCAGACCTGGGTTTGGAGTTTCCAAGACAATTCCATCGTCTTATTAACCCGCGATATCGCTGATTTAAACACCAAGAATCAACAGGCGATCAAATCCATCTCAGCATTAAAGGGTGTGGAAGAGGAAGTGGTCAGCTTGCATGAGAAGCTCCTCCCCACTCTTCAGCAAATGCCGGTTGGGGCTGAGCCGAAGAGGTTCCGAAGAGATGTGGTGAATATTGGTAAGCAAACGGGGGTTTCGGTTCGGCTGTGGCGCCCTCAAAAAAATCTGTCGAATGCTGGGCAAGCGGACATGTCACTCAGGATTATCGTGAAAGTTGAGGGAAGTTTTCATGGTACAGCGCAGTTCCTGGAAAAAATGCTGGAGTTGTCATGGATTCAAACCATTAATCCTTTGGTCCTTATCAGAAAACCCGATGCCGGCAATACATCTCTCGTAATGACCGATTTCACCATCAATGGCCTTGTTCCTCATCGATTGTTACCGACGAAGGAAAAGCTAAAAACATAGAGACTTGTCTAGAAGTATGCCTAGGTCAAGGGAAACACCATGCTGATAAAAAGAGGCAATGTATGCCAAGTTAGTTACGCCAAACGACTCCTGTGTCGAATGATGTTTCAGTCTCTCGGAGGAATTCTTTTCGGATTTCTAATTGTGGCGAGCGTATATGGCGAAGTCAAAAAAATCACGCCCAATCATTTGGGAAGTGGGGAAAAAGCGGTTCAACGCATTCATTCACGGAACGACTTGAGTAAACGGCGGGATCCTTTTAAGCCGATCAAGAAACGAAGAGCTCTCTCATCTAGACCCAGACAGTCGAGTCCAGCGCCGCCTCAACTGCCGTCAAATCCAGCGATGATCTCACCATGGACGTATCCAAATTGGAAATTATTGGGAATCATCCATGGGCAGATTGGGCGCCAGGCGGTTATTCAAATTTCGCCAAAAGCGCGAGTGTTTGTCCTACCCGGTTTGGAAGTAGGACGATCAGGATGGATCCTTAAAACAATCAGCCGGGAAGAAGTGCTCCTGGAATACCCCTCGAGCTCAGTGGAGAGCTTTCAACAGCCAAAAGTGTTTATCCTTTCTTTCTCAACTCTTGGAAAGCCTTCCTGAAAATTCTGGTTGAGAAAGACCAGAAAAACCTTCATAATCTCTCACTCCTTTGGGGTGGCCCCCAAAAATATTTCTAGATCACTTAGGGCTTTTAGCTTAATAACGGTTAGGAAGGTTATGTTGAGATATTTAAATGCAGGGGAATCTCATGGAAGAGGGCTTATGGCCGTAGTTGAAGGCGTGCCCTCAGGATTGCCGGTTTCGGCCGAAGGGATAAATGTCGATCTGACCCGTCGGCAGGGTGGCTATGGGCGTGGCGGAAGGATGCGCATTGAAAAAGACCGGATCGAGTTTATTTGTGGTGTCCGAAAAGGAAAAACATTAGGCAACCCATTAGGCCTTCTCATCTGGAATAAAGACTGGGAAAATTGGAAAGACATTATGGCGTCCGAGCCTGGACCTGCTTCAACCGAACGAGTTGTTACCCGTCCAAGACCAGGCCATGCTGACTTGGTTGGAGCCATCAAATATGGTCACCGAGACATTCGGAATGTCCTCGAAAAAGCCAGTGCGCGTGAAACAGCTATTCGAGTAGCCATCGGTGGGGTGGCCAAGGCGCTCTTAGCCCAGTTTGATATGCAGGTTGTGAGTTATACGATGGACATTGGCGGAATGGCCGCACCAAGCCCAGCGGACCCTATAGCAGCCTATCGAGAAGCTGAGCAATCAGACGTGCGTTGTCACGACCCTGAAACGGCCAAAAAGATGATTGAACATATTCGTGGGGCGAAGCACAAGGGCGATTCGTTAGGGGGAATTTTTGAAGTCGTCGTCACCAATCCTCCAATCGGCTTGGGTACCTATGCTCAATGGGATCGGCGGTTGACTGCAAGATTGGCCATGGCTGCCATGAGCATTCAAGCGATGAAAGGTGTAGAAATTGGCATGGGTTTTGAGTCAGCCCGGCGTTATGGGTCAGAAGTCCATGATGACATCTATTTCGATCAAACAACCGGTCAATTCGTTCGCAAGTCCAACAATGCGGGTGGATTAGAAGGAGGGATCACCAATGGACAAAATATTATTGTCCGTGTGGCCATGAAGCCTATCGCCACCTTGTATAGTCCCAAAGACAGTGTGGACATTGTGACCAAGGAACCCTTTAAAGCCACCGTCGAACGATCGGATATTTGTACCGTCCCGGCAGCCGGGGTCGTTGGCGAAGCGGTGATTGCCTATGAAATGGCCAACGTCCTCATCGAAAAATTTGGGGGAGACACCTTGGATGAAATGAAACGAAATTTTGAAGCCTATCAAGAATATGTTCGCTCATTTTAATGGATTATTTCGCCAACGTGGCGTTGTGTTCTAAACGTTTTCCCGCCCGAATTCTGAATCCTTACATGTGACCTGCGCTCCATGAATACCGTTCCTGCTATAAATCGTGTTCCGGTTGCCTTAGGTAATCGGAGTTATGAGATTGTGATCCAATCAGGCATCTTAAGCCAAATTGGCCAAGTGCTCCACCACGCGGGCTGCGCTGGTCGCGTTGGGATTGTGACGAACCCGGTGGTCCATCAATTGTACGGTCGCGTCGTCCATCGTGCCCTCCGACAAGAGGGGTTTTCCCCGTTCTTCATCATCGTTCCAGATGGAGAACAGGCGAAAACCTTGAAGTGGCTGACCAAAATTCTGGATACCCTCGTGACGCAACGTATGGAACGTCAGGATTTCATCTTGGCTTTAGGCGGAGGTGTCACCGGAGATGTGGCAGGTTTTGCGGCGTCGATCTATATGAGAGGAATCCCGTTTGTCCAAGTTCCGACGACGCTTGTGGCCCAAGTGGATTCAAGTGTGGGTGGGAAAACAGGAGTGAATCATCCACAGGGGAAGAACCTGATCGGAGCCTTTTATCAGCCTCAAATGGTGGTCATTGATCCTTGCGTCCTCAATACGCTTCCTCCCCGGCAATGGATAGCGGGGCTTGCCGAGGTGATTAAATATGGGATGATCGCGGACAAAGAGTTCTTTGACTATCTCGAGCACCATGTTGAAGAAATTCGAATTCAGTCAGACGATGTCATGCCCCCTATCATTCGTCGATGCTGTGAAATTAAAGGGGAGGTGGTTGCGGGCGATGAACGTGAATCAGACAGGAGACGAATTTTGAACTATGGCCATACCGTAGGCCATGCCTTGGAGTCCTGGGGGCATTATAGAAAATGGATCCATGGGGAAGCTGTGGGGCTTGGGATGGTTCACGAAGCTTCCATAGCCCAGTTTCTCGGCATCTGTTCAAAAGATGTGGTTGAACGACAGGATGATCTCATTAAAAGGGTCGGATTGCCCACTACTATGCCCAAGGTAAAATTTATCGATCTGTGGCATGCCATGCAACATGATAAAAAAGTCGTCAAAGGGGACATCCACTGTGTGTTGCCTCAGCGTATTGGTGAGGTGAGTGTGGTACGCTTGGTTCGAGAATCTATACGGAAATGGTTTTCCCTTCAGCAACCGTCTTCCTCTAGGGCAACGGCGGCGCTTCGAAAAGCCCCATCTCGTTCAGGGACGGGAAAGAAGAAATAATATGGCACGCGCCAAACAATTGACCAGCGAAGAGTTGAAACAGCAAGTGCGGGAACGCACTCGCGAAGTGCAAGTCCTCCATCGGATCAGCGAAACGATTTGTAGTACCTTGGAGCAGGCCACCGTGTTGAAGCAAATTGTGGAGGTGGTGGTTGAAGTCACCAAAGCGGATGCGTGTTTGTTGTATCTCATTTCTGAAACCAAAGAAGAGCTGATTTTGCGTGCCTCAAAGAATCCGCATCCTCGATTGATCGGTCGGATCTCCATCGGATTAGGCGAAGGGATCACGGGATGGGTGGCGCGGGAAAAAGTCCCGGTCGTCATTCCACGAAATGCCAGCGATGACGCCCGTTTTAAGTTTTTTCATCGATTGCCGGAAGATCGCTATCAAGCTTTTGTGTCGGTTCCGATAATCAATAAAGGTGAAATTGTTGGCGTGATTAATGTGCAACATAAACGATCCAAGCGGTATTCCGAAGAAGCGCTAGCCTTGCTGCTGACCATTGCGAATCAAGTGGGAGGAGCCATTGCCAATGCCCGCTTGTATGATGACATGCGGGAAAAGGCTCGTCGCCTTGCAACCCTTTCGCAGGTCTCGGAAACGGTAGCGTCGAATCGCATGATTGAAGATGTGTTGCAATTGATTGTGACGATGACTGCACAATTGATGAGTTCGAAAATTTGTTCCATCATGCTGGTCGACCAAGAGTCAGGAGAGCTGCGGATTACGGCGACCCAAAGTTTGAGTGAGGCCTATCGCCGAAAACCTCCTTTGAAAGTCGGGCAAAGCATGAGTGGGCGAGCCGTGCAGGAGCAAACTCCGGTGTATGTGCCAGACGTCACGGCAGAAGGCGGATATTTTTATCGTGATTTGGCCAAACGGGAAGGGCTGCATTCGCTGTTATCCGTTCCCATGTTGATGAAGAATAACGTCATTGGGGTCATCAATGTCTATACCTCGACTCATCATCTATTTTCAGAAGAAGAGACGAAGACCCTTCAAGCGATTGCAAATCAATCAGCTGTGGCCATCGAGCATACGCGGCTCATGGAAAAATCATTTGAAATGCAAGAGGCCCTGGAAGTCCGGAAGCAAGTGGAACGCGCCAAAGGATTTCTGATGGCTGCAAAGGGGCTGTCTGAGCCTGAGGCCTTTCGTCTGATGCAACGACAAAGTATGAATCTTCGTAAATCCATGCGTGAAATTGCCGATGCCATCATTCTCGCAGAAGAACTTCAGCAGGCCACTCAATCCTAGAGTGTCTGGGGAAGATGAATTCCGGCACGGTCGCGGGTTGATTGAAGCGCGGTACTAGCACTTGTATAATGATTGAAATGGGCGACAACGACGTCGCCTGCGCAAAGCACATGGATGTATAGGACAATGGCGTCCTCGGTTCCTTTCGGGACAGGGGACGTTTTTTTATGATGAACTTACGATTGGCCATGGTACAGATGAATGCGGTTGTGGGCGACCTCGAGGGGAACACTCGCGCTATTTGTCGATGGATACGCGAAGCCAAGAAGGCCAGAGCCGATGTCGTGGTGTTTCCGGAATTAGCGGTATCGGGATATCCCCCAGAGGATCTTCTCCTCATGCCGCAGTTTCTTCGCGATGTGCATGCCATGCAGACTCGGATAGCACGGGTCTCAAACGGTCTTATGTCAGTGGTCGGTAGCGTGGCCAGTTCGCGGGATGTAAAATTGAACACCCATCCAACATCTCATAGCCATGATCTTCCCCATAGACAGAAACCGTTGAATGTCGCATGGGTGTTCGCCAAGGGCCGGTTGGTCGTGAGCTATGCAAAACACAAGCTCCCTAACTATGGGGTATTTGATGAGCAGCGGTATTTTCAGGAGGGAAATGGGAATCCGATTGTTTGCCTTGGACCGGTCAGGATCGGCATCAATATTTGTGAAGATATCTGGTTTGCCGATGGGCCCGTCCGTACCCAAGTGAACGACGGAGGAGCCCAGATGATTGTGAATATTAATGCCTCTCCCTATCACGTCGGAAAAACACGCGCTCGTCGACGAATGTTGGCCGATCGCGCGAAAGAACATGGCGTGTTTGTGAGCTATACGAATATGATCGGGGGCCAGGACGAATTAGTCTTTGACGGCAATAGCCTGGTGATCGACCCTAGAGGGAACCTGGTGGCGCAAGCCAAGGCGTTTGAAGAAGCTCTCCTGCTCACCGATCTTTGTATGTCTAGCACAACTGACACACCATCAAAAGGTTTGCCAGCCATCTCGCCAACACAAAAGCGAGCAGGAATTACTTTCATTCGCATTCCGTGGCACCCCCCCTCCTCACAGATTGGATCCCAATCTGTGCCAAGAAAACCATCGTTCATGACGGAATCGGAGGAAATCTATCGTGCGTTGGTGTTAGGTGTCAGAGATTATGTTCGCAAAAACGGTTTTTCCAAAGTGGTGGTGGGGATCAGCGGAGGAATTGATTCTGCGCTCACCGCACTGATTGCCCGAGATGCGTTAGGGGCCACTCAAGTAGTGGGTGTCATGATGCCCTCTCCTTATACCTCGTTCGCGAGCAAGCAAGATTCAAGGGCGCTGGCGAAGAATTTGGGAATGGAATTGGTGAATCTTCCCATCACTCCCCTATTTAAAGCGTTTCTCCGAGAATTGCGCCCACTTTTTAAAGGGTGTTCTGTTGATGCCACGGAAGAAAATTTACAGGCTCGTATTCGTGGGACTCTTTTAATGGCCCTTTCCAATAAATTTGGATATCTGGTGCTAACCACTGGGAATAAAAGCGAAATGAGTGTAGGGTATGCCACGTTGTATGGAGATATGGCTGGAGGGTTTGCCGTCATTAAAGATATTCCCAAAACGCGGGTGTATCGGTTGGCGAGGTGGCGGAGTGAGTATCACGGTCGAGATTTTGACCCAGTCGACATTCCTGATCGAATCCATTCACGGGCTCCGACGGCTGAACTCAAAGCGAATCAGAAAGATCAAGATTCGTTGCCGCCCTACTCGCAGTTAGATGCGATCTTACAATCCTATGTTGAACATAATCGGTCAAAAGATACCATTGCGAAGTCCGGCTATCCTTTACACGTGGTGCAAAAGGTGTTGCGACTGGTTGATCAGAGTGAATACAAGCGCCGACAAGCGCCTCTCGGAATAAAAATAACGGCAAGGGCCTTAGGCAAGGATCGACGCATGCCTATTACGAATCAATATCCTCCAAAAGTGTGAATGAATTTTTTGACAATGTTCGTATCGCAATGAGGCAGATACATCTATGACCACAGGTAATCCAGTCTCCTCAACGATTTCTACGGTCATTGGTTCCCAAAGCTTAGAGGAACAACGGGAGTCCTTGCATCATCGATTGAGAGAAGGAGCTACCGGCGCGGAAGTCGTGCAGGCCTTCTCTGATTTTATGGATGGGCTGTTATTGGCGAGATTCCGTGAGGTCATTCAACAGGGCAATGCCAAGATTCGAGCAAGCTGCCAACAATGTTGTTTAGTCGCGATGGGAGGGTACGGCCGACGTGAACTAGCGCCGTATTCTGATATTGACGTCATGGTTCTTACGCAAGGCAACCAAGCTGACTTAGCGCAGGCCATTTCCCAAGGCGTGTTTCATCGTTTGTGGGATTTAGGTTTTCAAGTCGGTCACAGCGTTCGAACGAGTGCGGAATGTCTTGAGATTGGAGAAACCGATCTTCCTGCTTGTACCTCCCTGATGGAGTCCAGGTTTTTGGGGGGTAATGCGCAAGTGTTTCAGGAATTTCAGCGAAAATTTGATCGACGAATTCTCAAACGACGGGCCAAACAATTTGTGCAGGATAAAATCGAAGAGCGGCAGCGGGAATATGCCAAATTTGGGGGAACGGTCTTTTTACTCGAACCGAATATTAAAAAAAGTAAAGGAGGCTTGCGGGATGTCCATCTGGTGCAATGGGTCGGACAGGCTCGATATGGAGCCGGAACCATTCAGGAACTGTCCAATAAAGGGATCATGGCACTTCAAGACTATCAGGTGTTGCAAGAGGCGCAAGAATTTCTGTGGCGTCTGAGGGGGGTTCTTCACTTTGAGGCAAAGAGAGCGCAGGATATTTTGACCTTTGATGACCAGGTGCGGCTTGCGGACATCTATGGATTGTCGGACCTCCCCAATTTGCTGGCTGTTGAACAATTTATGCAGCAATATTTCCGGCATACCACCGGATTGCATGATCAATGTCTGCGATTTCTGGAGCAAGCGCAGGAACAATCTTGGGCTGAGCGAATGCGACGGTGGTGGCCCACTTCGTTGATTGAGGGGAACTTCCTCATTGAAAACCATCGGCTCACCATTCCACCGGAAAAATTACCGGGGGTGTTGGAAAGCCCGGTCTTACTGCTGAGAATATTCGAACTCTCCCATGAGCAAGCGGTGACTATCGATTCACACGTGTTGAATGAACTGTCGCAATATTTAATTTCCGTGCCCAACGAACGGTTTCATACGGAGGAAGTCAGCCGGCTCTTTAGAGGAATTTTACGTCGCCCCGGTCGGATCGGGAAGACGCTAGAGGCGATGCATCAAGCGGGCCTCTTGGAAAAACTCGTTCCAGCCTTTGCTCGAGTTCGGGGCCTCATGCAATTCAATCAATATCATAAGTACACAGTGGATGAGCACAGCCTGTTAGCTGTCAAAGAAGCCGAACGGTTGCTGGAAGATCAAGGAATGATGGGTGAGGTGTATCGTCAGATTGAGAACAAGGATATTCTCCACTTAGCGCTCTTGCTGCATGATTTAGGAAAGGGTAGAGCCGGTGACCACTGTAAGATTGGACAAGAGCTAGCCCATAAAACCGCTGATCGGTTGGGGTTGTCCCCACCGGAACGCGAGGAGTTAGCCTTTCTGGTCTTCCACCACCTCGTCATGTCCCATACGGCATTTCGTCGGGATCTCAATGATCCGAAAATCACGCGGACCTTTGGCCGAAAAATGAAAACCGTTGGGGTGCTCCAAAAAATGTTCATTCTGACCGTAGCCGATATTTCGGCTGTGGGGCCGGAGGTTATGACGAAATGGAAAGAATCGCTCTTGGGCGAACTGTATACTCGAACGTACGAAGCCATGGCCGAGGGGCAATCTCCGACCGCAACGGCTAGCGGACAAATGGTTCTGACGCCGGCTGCTAAACAATCCCTTTTTGAAGCGATAACGAAACAATTGGGAGAAATTTCCAAACATGGTTCTGAGTGGTCTTCATGGGTTGATGAACAACTGCCGCAACTTCCCGATTGGTATCTCACGTCTACTCCGACTGGGGAAATGGCTGCGCACCTTCTCGCCATGAAGAATCTGTCAATCAGGTCGACGTATGTTGAGGGCCGATTTAATGGCGAACTGGGTGTGTCAGAATATGTCCTGATCACGCGAACAGAAGCCAAACCGGGCCTCTTTATGCAAGTCACGGGAGTCCTTGCGGCTTTAGGCTTGGAAGTCCTGAATGCCCAGATTATGACATTACGTGACGGCATCGTGTTGGACATTTTTTCTGTCAATGACACGGATTGTGAGGGGCAGCCATTGGAATTTCGATTCCAGGAGGTGGCCAAAGAAATTCAAGGGGTCGTACAAGAAGAGTCTTCGGTTGAACAAATTTTTGAACGCCGTCGTCGCATGACGTTTGGCCGTCAGTTTCCAACTGGACGTCGGCCAACAGAAGTCCTCATCGACAATGAGGTGTCCGATGCCTACACCGTGATTGATGTGTTTGCCGATGACAAGCCAGGATTATTATTCGTGTTAGCCAGAACATTCGTCCAGTTAGACGTATCCATCCATATGGCCAGAATCGGGACTCGACTAGATCAGGTGGTTGACGTGTTTTATGTAACAACGACCTCAGGTGAAAAAATTCGTGATGACAATCATTGCGAACAGATTCAAGCAACCATTCAGAAAGCCGTCGATGTGTTTTTGAAAGAAGAGCAATAACGAGCTACCGGAAATACATTGATGATGTAGTTTGTATAACCATGAACCATTTCTCATAGGATTCGGCCAGGCCCTCCTTCCTGGTTTATTCTCTGAGTCAGAAAAATCCAGCCTGTATCACCCAGCCGGCTAAATCTCTCTTGAGTCTTCTGTTTCATCCTGCCAGAAATTCGGCAGACGTACCCTTGTAAAGGCGAACTCTCGCAACTCCATTCCTTCCCACAAGTTTCCGACTTCTCGTTGTTATAGTAGGTTAACTTTTCATTAGTACATGGCAAAGATCATATCGATGGCTT
>JBBDSY010000047.1:0-135203 GCA_040904705.1 Nitrospirales bacterium
CTTGGAGCTCTACCCGAACCAGAAGTCACCCACAGATTCTGCTGAAGAGCCAAATCTTTCAGGTGTTCACCCAGGCGGACAGTTCTATGAGCAGGAAATTCGGCGGATCAGGGTTGGGGTTGGCCATTTGTAAGCAGTTGGCCGAATTGATGAATGGTACTGTCGGGGTCGAAAGCCGGATTGGAGAGGGCGCCCAATTTTGGTGTGATCTTCCTTTTCATCTTTCTACTTTAAAGCTGGAGAAGCCGGCGTTTCCTAGTGATCGTAGGAAATCTCTTTTGATCTGTGCTTCACGGAGTGCGTCAATTGAAGTCATTTCACGGTATTTAGACGACCTGGGTGTACGGGTGATTCGCGTGGAGGAAGTCCAAGACGCGAAGGCATTTTTCCTCCATACACAGAGTGCGCCATCGGAGATTTTAGGAATCATTGTTGGCCGTGAGGCTAACAATGAAGCGTGGGCGTCGTGGCTGACGACGGTTCGACGCCCTGAGTTTGCAGGATTAAAGCTGTGGGGACTGACACCTTTTTGGTTGCGAAAAAGTGGCGCCGAACATCCTGGTGTCTTTGATGAGATGATTACGTTGCCGATTCATCGAGAGGCATTCACTCGATGCGTTTATCCAGAGATGGAGGTGCAAGCGATGGCCAATGGGTTTTCCCAACCGCCAACACAGGAGATGACAAGCGATGACCTTGAATCTTCGGAGAGCGTGAATCAGGCGGTCATTGGCATCAAAATTTCTGATGAACAACGGTGTCCGTCGGTCTTAATTGTTGAAGATAATCTTGTGAACCAAAAAGTCGCCGTTGGCCTTTTTGAAAAACTCGGGTGTCGGGTATATGTCGCCGAATCTGGAGATCGAGCGTTGCCTCTCCTTCAAGAGGTTGCCATTGATGTGGTGATGATGGATTGGGAATTACCTGGTATGGATGGTTTTGAAACTGCCCGCGCCATTCGAGAATTAGAAGATGCCAATCGTCTTAAACAATGTGAGTCCCTGGGCAGGATTCCGAGTGAATCTGCATTTCAGCCATGCTCGCATCTTCCTATTGTCGGGATGACGGCTCATGGTCAAACGGAAAAGAACCAATTTCTTTGGAGGCCGGTCATGGATGATTGTCTGAGCAAGCCGATTCATAGGCAGGATTTGGTCCAGGTACTTGAACGATGGGTTGGGTTCAAGGTGTCGCAGGGGAAAAAGCATCAATTCTCTTCAAACGAAACCGGTTTGGAGGGTCAAGTGGCAGGGAATAGCCTGGAGGCGCCAATTGTGCAGATACATGAACCGGTAGCACCTCGAGAAACTTCTGCTGTATACGATTTTTCTGGCGCGCTAGGATTCATGGAGGGCGATGAAACCTTACTACATTCGCTTTTTCACATATTTCTTGATACCGCGCCTGATTTGATTCATGGGATACAGGATGCGATGGCCTCTCAGGATCGGCAGAGCTTGCAGCATCAAGTCCATCAATTGAAAGGTGCCTTGGTTGCCCTTCATGCCACGCATCAGACGAAAGGGACTGAGCAGCTTGAAGTTGCAGCGCTCGTAGCCCCATTTTCGAGTCTGCACCACCAGGTTAGGGAGTTGGAGCGGGATGTGGAGGCCTTAATGACTCTGCTTAGGGATTGGCTTTCAGTGGCGAGTAAACCGTGAGAAGTAAAACGGAAACCAGGAAGAACCAACCTAGATGAAAACCTCCTCTTCTCAGTACGTTTCACATCTGGCGTTTTACATTTTTTGTTGTACGGAGCGTTGACGCGGGAAAAAAGCATACATGCACATATTCGCTTGAAAGTCTCAAGTTTTCCAAAAATCAGTCCGATACCAGTAGCATTATTGGCCAAACTCAAGCGAGGGTATTACGATGAAAGATTTGCTGACGTTAAGTGAGGTGTCCACATTCTTGAAAGTTCCGAAGTCCACCATTTACAAATTGGCAAGGGAACGCCGACTTCCGGGGCATAAGGTGGGGAAACATTGGCGGTTTGTCCGGGAGGAAATTGAAGCCTGGGTCCAAAATGCTGGTGTGGATGCACCCCTGGTTGGGGCAGGGGCCGGAAACGGAAGTCGTGACCGGTTTAGTTTGAATTAATCGGATGTGTCCTCATCTATCGATTCTTCTTTGGTTGTGGAGGTATGAAATGAAGTCCTAAGCTCACAGTATCGACGGCTCTCATTCTGAGGAGAGGATGCCTCAGCATGGGTGGCCGATTGTCAGAGGAGTTCCATCGTCCTTTGGTTTTTCTCCAAGACCCTTAAGCCCTGCCTCACAGTAGAAAAGTCAGCATCGCTGTTCTTTCATCTATTTGGCCTTTTCCCGACTTCCCTTCTCTGCAGGTGCTCTGCGCAACTGTCTCGATGCATCCTACCTGATCACTCCCTAAGCCATATGATTCTGTCCTACGTTCAGTCAATTCTTTGCGCAAAAAATAATTTTACAACGATCTCAAGAACGGGGGAAAAATAACCGAATTTCACTGTACCGCATGTATTCATTACCGTTGAATGGTGTTCAGTTAATCGTACATCCGTGTTCTAATTTTATGGGAGAACTCACAGGGGAAAGAAACCCCGAGTGGTAAGGAGTTTAGCATGAGCCTGATTGATACGAGTCTGAAGGTATTAGTGGTGGATGATATGTCCACAATGCGGCGAATTGTCAAAAATGTCTTGAAGCAAATTGGGTTTACGGATCTGACCGAGGCCGAAAACGGACAAGATGCGTTGACCAAATTGAAAGGCGGTGGATTCGGGTTGGTGGTATCGGATTGGAATATGCCCGTCATGCAAGGCATTGAATTGTTACGAGCCGTTCGAGCCGATCCTGAATTAAAGACTCTTCCGTTTTTGATGGTGACGGCTGAAGCCCAAAAAGAAAATATTATTGAAGCTGTTCAGGCCGGAGTCAGCAATTATGTGGTAAAGCCGTTTACGGCCGAAGCCCTTCAAGGCAAATTGGAAAAGATGTTCTCCAATATCCAGGCCGCGAAAGGATGACCATGGGTGGGAAACATATTCGACAGTCAGATTGAAAAAGGAGAATTCTATGTTGGTGGATCGTACTTTCGAAACGGATGAGGGCGAGACGGGCGAGGAAGATAATTCAATTAATAATGAATTGGCTGAGCTGAGTAAGTATGTAGAAATGATTACCAGTTCGATTCGGGATATGGAAGCACCGGTGACCACGACGTCGGATCAACTCCCTCAGGCGACTGCGCATTTACATGATTTAGCGCAAATGACGGAAGAAGGGACTCATCGCGTATTGGCTCTCACGGAAGCGATTGAAACCAATCGAGCAAGCATGGTCACGGCTTTAGCTCAATTGCAAGGCGGTATGACCGTAGGCCAATCTACCGATGTGGGGAAGATCGTCGAGTTGCTCAAAGCGGATGAACGACGTCTTATGGATATTCATGTGGCCTTATCGTTTCAAGACCTGGTTGCTCAACGGGTGGCCAAGCTTGTCGCGATTCTCAATGAGGTTCAGCTTAAATTGTTAAAGCTCGTCGTGATCTTCGGCATTAAGCAGAAAAAGGATGGGACCGCGACAAAAGATGCGGGACGGGGCAGTGAAATACTACGTCAACTGGAAGCGTCCAACACGACAGCTCTTGAACAAAACCTTGTGGATGATATTTTATCTGAGTTTGGACGTTCGTAGATTCGTAGAGGGTACGCGAAGGATGAATTGAGATCTGATGCCTATTGTGTTGAAAAGGGTGATCTATGAACGATGAAATGGCAGAAATATTAAACGATTTTCTTGCGGAAAGCTCAGAAATGCTTGAGGCGCTTGACCAGCATTTTGTCAAGCTGGAGACCGAGCCCACCAACGCGGAACTTCTTAATGAAATTTTCCGTTGTATGCATAGTATGAAGGGATCTGCGGGATTCCTTGGTTTTACGCATTTAGTGGAGGTCGCGCATCAAGGTGAAAGCCTGTTGAATAAATTGCGACAAGGGGAAATGAGCGTCTCTCCCTTTATCATCGACATTATTCTGGAAGCTGTGGATGCCGTCAAAGCTTTGCATGCCGATATCCGGACGACAGGAGAGGATTCCCATGTCGATACGGCATTAATTGTGAATAAATTGTCGCTCACCATGGATGCCGCCGATGATCTCAAGGATATCATGGCGGCTGCTCCTGCGGTGGCTAAAGCTGCCCCTGCTGAGCCTCAACCCGTTCATCAAGAGGCAGGACCTTCGGAAGTTGTGGATGGTGCAACGGTCGAGTTCGATAGGGATACACCCGACGAACCGGAGGGGCCAACTGATTCTCCTTCTGATTCTGAGGATTCGACCACTGTGGCTGACACTCCTCCGGGCCTGTCCGATGTCTTGAGTAAAATGCAGGAAGCCGCTTCCCGTTCGGTCCAGGCCGCCGCAACAGGCACGACAAAGGCATCGGGTAAGGAAGAGGATTCGACCGTTCGGGTGGAAACCCGGCGTCTGGATCAGGTCATGAATTTAGTCGGGGAATTGGTATTGGGACGGAATCGCTTGATGAAGCTTGGGTGTGGACTCGAAGAAGAATATGAGACCAATCCTCTCGTCCGGGAGTTGGCAATCGCCTTTGCCCAATTGAATTTGGTGACATCGGATTTACAGCTAGCCGTTATGAAAACCCGCATGGTGCCCATTCGGAAAGTCTTTTCCCGGTTTCCCCGTTTAGTGCGTGATTTATCCAGTAAATTGGGCAAGCAGGTGCGATTAGAGCTTATTGGTGAAGATACGGAAGTGGATAAATCCGTTGCCGATGAATTGGGTGATCCCCTTGTCCATTTAGTGCGGAATTCCATGGACCATGGATTGGAGACGATCGAAGAGCGAAAAAATGCGGGAAAAAGTTCTGAAGGGTCGGTGCGATTGGCGGCCTATCATGAAGGCAACAGTATTGTCATTCGTATTGAAGATGATGGCCGTGGATTGCAAGTGGATAAAATTGCCAAAAGTGCGTTGGCCAAGGGACTGGTAACGGAATCTGAACTATCAAGCATGAGTTCTCGCGATGTGATGAAAATTATTTTCCTTCCAGGGTTCAGTACTGCCGACCAGGTGAGTGATTTGTCCGGACGGGGAGTCGGGATGGATGTGGTACGGACAAATATCAGTCGGATGAATGGCAGCCTAGAGTTGGATTCCGAACCGGGTCGCGGCAGTCAAGTGACGATCAAGCTTCCTTTAACCGTGGCCATTATTCAGGCACTTCTGGTTGAGGTGGGATCTGCCACATTTGCCGTTCCTTTGGCTTCCGTGGTTGAAGCGGTCAAGGTCAGGAAGGGAGATATCAAAAGTGTGAATGGCCAAGCCGTCTTGAACCTTCGAGAGCGGATCCTGCCCTTGCTGGATTTGGCGCAAACGTTTCGGATTTCGAATGAACGTCTGAATAACGAATGTTATGTGGTGGTAGTGACGATTGGGGCCCAACGGTTTGGGGTGGTTGTGGATCGATTGCGCGCGCAGGAAGAAGTCGTCATAAAATCGTTGGGAGAGTTTTTGGCCAATGTATCGGGAGTGGCTGGAGCCACCATTACCGGCGATGGAAAAGTGGTGTTAATTTTAGATATGGCCGATTTAGTGAAGGATGTGTCCAGTACGGCATTTGCGTCAATCTAGTCTTGGTGAATACGGATGCAAAGCGAATCGAAAGAATAAAGAGGTTCCAAGGATATGGTAGGAAATGGAGGAAAAGGCACAATGACGAGCCAGAGTAAGCACCTGTTTGTTCGTTTGCTCGGCATGTATCCTTTCACTTTTCACTTCGCTTGCTTTTCAAACGTTCAATGGGTGAGGAGCATGTAATGGCAAAATGGATGGCAGAAATTGATCAACGGACCCGGTTAGCAGGCGCCAATAAGATGGAGCTGTTGATGTTTCATCTCGGCACGGAAGCAACCTATGGTATTAATGTCTTCAAGATTCGCGAAGTGATGCAAATGCCTCTGGTCACGAAGATTCCCGATTCCGATCCAAGAATTTTGGGTTTGGTTAATTTGCGTGGAGAAAATATCGCTCTCATTGATTTAGCCCAAGCGATAGGTTTGGGCCCTATGAACATTGAAGGTGCCAAGCTGATCATTGCGGAATATAACGATAACAAGCAAGGGTTTCTCGTCGGCGGAGTCGACCGGATTATTCGCATGTCGTGGGAACGCATCCAGATTCCTCCCGTGATGGTGCAGTCAAGTCGACACGGGGCGGTGACGGCTGTCACAAAACTGGAGGATGGTCGAATGATCCTCATTCTCGATGTCGAAAAAGTTTTAGCGGAATTGCATCCTCGGGCCGATGAAGAAGTTCTTGTTGGCATTGAAATGGTCAAAGAGTTAGCGGGAAAACGAGTCCTGATTGCTGACGATTCTATCGTGGCTCGGAAGCAAATCTTGAAAACCTTAGAACGCTTAGGGATGAAATGGGTTGAAACTCAGACGGGGAAGGAGGCCTTAACCCGTCTCCGGCATTTGGCCGATGTGGCCGAAGATGCGGGGCACACTATTTATGATTCTTTGGACGGAGTCATCACGGATATTGAAATGCCCGAAATGGATGGTTTTTCTCTCACCAAGCATATTCGTGAAGATCCGCGCCTGAAGGAGTTGCCTATTCTGATGCATTCCTCACTCTCCGGGCATTGCAATGTCGAGAAAGGAAAGTCGATGGGTGTGACAGATTATGTGACCAAATTTCAGCCGACGGAACTTCGCGATAAGTTAATTCAATACCTTGGACGGTCCCAGCGAGAACCCGTTCTTACATGAAGGTGATCACCTGATACCAAAAGTCGACATGTACCGAGATCGTTTTTCGATGGAAAACGAGATATCGTAATTTTAACCGGACGGACAAGGTAGGAATGATGAATATGAATTATTTTCGAAGTATTGGCATTACGAGCAAGCTCGTCTCGATCCTTGTCTTTTTTTCGCTCATTCCGCTGAGCGTTCAAATTTATTCGCTCTATGAGACCGTCGGGGTATTGGAAGAGGAGGTGGGTGTGCAATATCAAGCGACGGCAGAGGGTATTTCTCACAGTCTTCAAGCCTATCTTGCCGAGCGTGCCGTTGATGCAAAAACTATGAGTCGCGATAAGATCATACGGGATCGGACCTTGTGGTATCAGGCGGGGAGTCCGACCAACGACATTGTGGAAGTCTTGAATGAATATGTTCAGATCTCGGGAGCCTATTATTTAGTTCAAGTCATTGATCGAGAGGGACAGTTGATTGCGGTGAATGATCGAGATAGTGCTGGACAGCCTATTCAAACAGAAAGACTGTATGAAAAAAACTTTGGTTCTGCCATGTGGTATCAAGCGCTTCATCAACATGTGGGAGCTTCAGAAGCTGATGGTGTGTTGTCCCATTCTCCCAATTCAGGTGTGTTTGTGGAAGATGTGGCCGTTGATCGAGATGTCAAAGCTATATTCCCAGATGAAAATGGGTTAACCGTTGGTATGTCCATCCCCCTCTATGATCATGGCCAAGTTGTCGGGTATTGGACTCAACGCATGAAATATTCCATGGTTGAGACAATTATTCAACAGGCCTATCGCGCTCTGAAAAAAGCAGGTTTCCCCGGTGCAGAATTAACCCTGCAAAATGGTCAAGGTTTCACCATATTAGAGTATGCGCCAGTTGTTCATCAGAATACGGAAGTGGTTCATGATCTGGAAAATGTGTTGTTCAGAACCAATTTAGCTCAGTTGGGGGTACAGGCTGCCCAATCGGCTGTTCAAGGTAAATCTGGATTTTCCAGAAATTTTCATCCCGGAAAACACGGGGTTCACGTCATCGGATTTAGTCATCTCCAAGACGGTAAAGGATTTCTGGGATTGCATTGGTCTGTTCTCGTCCAGATTCCAGAGACGGAGGCCCTTCGGCAAATCGGGGATATTACGGATAAGACTCTTTTAGAAATGCTTTTGGGCTTGGTCATCGTGATTCCAATCGGAATCGTGATGGGCCGAAAGGTGATTGGTCGATTAAAGCCATTTTGGGAGGTGGCAATAAGAGCCTCAAACGGAGATTTGACTCATCGAGTCCCAGTTACCACGCAAGACGAACTGGGACAAATGGGAGGGGCCCTCAATCACTTATTAGATCAATTGAATGGCATGCTTCTCCAAACAAAAAAAGTGGCCCACTCCTTATCGAAAGCCTCTAATCAATTATCTGTCGTTGGGGAACAAGTCGTTCAGGTGAGCCAATCTCAACTGAATCAGGCGAATCAAGTGGCTTCATCTGTTGAGGAAATGGCATCTACTGCAGGAGATATGGCCAGGAATACGCATGGCCTGGCCTCCACCGCGACCGAAGTGAATGAATCCGCTGTGCGAGGGGGTGAAATTGTCTCTTCTTCAATTCACGGAATGGAATCTGTTTCGAGTCGAATGCAGGAGTCGGCGAGTCGTATTCAAACCTTAGGACAACGTTCTCAAGAAATTGGGGATATTATCGGGGTGATTGAAGATATTGCTGAACAGACCAATCTTTTAGCTCTCAATGCGGCTATCGAGGCGGCGCGAGCGGGAGACCAAGGTCGAGGATTTGCAGTGGTCGCGGACGAAGTTCGGAAATTGGCGGAGCGAACCGGGAAGGCGACGAAAGAAATCGCTACTGTGATTGAATCAGTACAAAAAGGCACACATGAGGCGGTCCATTCGATGGAAGCTGGGACTCAAGAAGCGCATACCGGGATGGCTTTGGCGAAAGAGGCAGGCATTCGACTCACCGAAATTGTGAATGGCGTTCAACGGGTCGTCGGAATGATTCAGCATTTTGCCGCTTCAACCCAGCAACAGTCAGAAGTGTCTGGGCAATTGTCATCCAGTATTCATCAGGTAGCCCAGTTGAGCAAGGAAAATGAAGGGCATGTGCAAGGCGTGGCTACGGCTACACAACATTTTGCCTGCTTGGCAGCAGATTTACAGACATCACTCAGCCGATTTACCTTAAAAGGGTAAATCATTGACCATGATTTGCGGAACATATCTAGCGGGAGTCTCCATGCGAAATCTGAGAATTGGACCAAAATTTGTGTTGTCTTTGGGTTTGCTGGCTATCGTATTAGTGATGTGTGGTTTATGGGGAGTCTATCAGCAAGAAGAAGGGCGTCTACGGATGTTGTTGGAGGATGAAGGAAAAATTATTCAAGAGCAAATTGAAGTCACCAGAGCCTATATCGCCAAAAACTATGTCGGCAAGATAAAAAAGTCATCCATGGGGTCACAACTTCATGTGGCGCGTGATCATAGAGAAGATCCTGACGCCATTCCGTTTCCGGCCACTGCTACGCAAGAAATTGGGAAGGAACTCGCTGGGCGTGGGATATATCAGGCTCGATTGGTGAGTAGTCAGCCGATGAATCCGGCGAATGCTCCTCAGAATGTATTTGAAGCCAACGCGATGGAAGCAATCAATAAGGGGGTCGATAGTTTTAGTGCGGTCCAGGTAGTTGATGGGGTCCCGACGTTTCTTCGAGCGAGTGCCGATCGAGCCACGGTTGAAGCGTGCGTCAATTGTCATGCAGGCAAAAAATTAGGCGATGTGATTGGCATGCTATCCGTGGCGATTCCCATGACTCATGCCCAGGCCTCCATGCAGAGTTCGGTCATCTACTCAGGATTATGGATGATCGTGATTATTGTTGTATTGCTGGTTGCCGTCTATTGGCTCATCCATCTGTTTGTGTTGAAACCCCTCCATGCTCTGACGGCGATTTCACATAATATTGCGCAAGGGGAGGGTGACTTAACTAAACGCGTGCCGGTTGGAAAAGGATCGGATGAGATTTCCGGATTGGCGCGTGATTTTAATTTATTTATTCAGAAGATGCATGGCGCAGTTTCCTTGGTGAATCAGGCAACCAATCGGTTAGCCTCCTCGACGATTGCATTGGCGTCTACGGCCGATAACGTTGTTCGTGCGGCAGAAGGACAAGAGTCGCGAGCAGTTCAATCTGCATCGGCTGTTGAGGAAATGACGATGACAGCAGGAGAAGTCGCGCGTAATTCCACCGAAGCTGCGCGCATTGCGCAGGAAACTGCGGAGACAGCTCGCTGCGGCCAGGAGGTCATGATGCAAACCGTCACAGGGATGCAACAGGTTTCTGAAGCGGTTGTTCAGGCAGCCACTATCATTACCACATTAGGGCGCTCTTCGGACCAAATTGGAGCCATAGTCCGAGTGATTGAGGACATTGCCGATCAGACTAATTTATTAGCCCTGAATGCCGCTATCGAGGCGGCTCGAGCCGGAGAACAAGGCCGAGGCTTTGCTGTGGTGGCGGATGAAGTGAGAAAATTGGCGGAACGTACCACCAAAGCAACGAAAGAAATTGGTGACATGATTCGGCAAATTCAACAGGATACAAAAAATGCCGTGGCCTCCATGGATCAAGGCACCCATCAAGTTGGCCAAGGCGTTGAATTAGCTAATAAAACAGGTGAAGCTCTTTCCAGAATTCATTCGATGATCAATTCAACGGCTGGAATGATTCAACAAATTGCCAGTGCCGCGGAGGAACAGTCCACTGCGACCAGACAAATTGCCGGTGATTTGGAGGCCATGAGTCAAACGACTCGGCAGACGACCAGTGGTATTGCAGAGTCTGCTCATGCCTGTCATGACTTGAGTACGTTGGCAAATGATTTACAGAGGACGGTGAGCGTATTTAAGGTATGACCGGATGAGGTCACAGCCTCATCCGTCATTGGCGATTCATTTTCGATAGTCTTGGCGATGACTAGGAGAGTCGGATCACCCAAGGGGTTGTGGTGGTTCAGTGGGAGCGGGCGAAGGAGGTGGGAGTTGGTTCTTAGCGTTAACGGCCTTTTCCAACAACCCGACCGAGTCTTTCAACAGATCCGCCGCGCAAGTCAAGGTGACATGCAGTTGTTTCCAGGCATCATCCCAGCGTTCTTCTCGTTGGAGATCCTGAAAGCGTTGATGTTGTTCTTGGAGAATGGCTTTTTTCGCATCAAGCATCAATCTGTCGGCTTGGGCACTGGCTGGTCTGTCCATAACATGTATCCTTTATGAAAGTAAATAAACGAATAATGAGTTTACCCTATCAGAGTATGGATTGGGGTCTCAAGAACCTCCTGTATGGATTTGATAGAGAATCGAGGCTGTTTTGTCCCATTGGTGTGAAAATCGGGGAATGCACGTGAAGTTCTCCTTTCTTGCTGTAAGCCAATGAGCGTTGACCATCAACCTATCCGGATTTTGGTGGTTGATGATTCCCAATTTATGCGGAATCGGATTTCCATGATGCTGATGAAATGTGGAGATCTGAAAGTGGTTGGGACAGCTATAGATGGGGTCGATGCCATCGCGCAAGCTCAACGCATTCAGCCGGATGTCATGACTCTGGATGTCGAGATGCCTGGCATGAATGGATTGGAAGTCTTAGACCATATGATGGTGCATTACCCGCTTCCCATTATTATGGTGAGTGCCTGGACAGCAGAAGGCGCGGCTGTGACCCTTCAGGCTCTTGAACGAGGGGCTGTCGATTTTATTGCTAAGCCCATGAACTCAGATCGCTCTGAGATGGTGATGATCGAAGGGCTATTGCAAAACAAGGTTCGTGAGGCGTTTCAGTTGCGACATCGTCTTCCGCTCATTCGGCATAGGGAAAGTCATCGGGACGGATTTGTGGGTGAGATCCCTTCAAATTTAAAGATTGCAGATCCACCAAAGCCCCCTGAGAGTTCGTTTGGAAAACGTTTCATTACCACTATCTCTGAAATATCGAACCAGACCGATTTCCCGTTGGTCGTGGTTGGCGCCTCGACAGGAGGCCCAAATCTTTTGAAAACGGTTGTTCCCCATTTGCCTTCAAGGTTTCCTGCGGCTCTTCTTATTGTTCAACATATGCCCAAGTATTTTACGAAAGTCTTTGCCGATAATTTGGATGCCGTGGCGACTATTCCTATTCGCGAAGCACAAGATGGAGATGCGTTACAACCTGGAGTTGGTTTTGTGGTGCCAGGCGATCATCATGTTCGGGTTGCCCGCCAGGGAGATGGCAAGGCTGTGATTGTACTCTCTGACGAACCGTTAGGGTATCCGTACCGGCCTTCCATCGATTGTGCGATGATTTCAGCTGCTGAGCAGTTTGGGCCATTAACCGTTGGGGTCGTATTGACCGGAATGGGTGATGATGGAATGACCGGGTGTCAAAAAATCAAGGAGCATGGGGGAATCGTTTTGGCCCAAGATGAAGCGACCTCCCTGATCTATGGAATGCCCCGAGCTGTGGTTGAAGCCTGTTTAGCGGATAGGGTGGTTTCTGATGTCGAAATAATAACGGCCTTGATGCAAGCGATTGATTCCATCTGTGTCATCGATCGGTAATGCCGTGGTCCTGATCCATGGGGGATCAGGGCAATGAAACAAATGAGAACCTTAGCGAGGGGAGGGGGAGGAATTCCTGATGAATGCCATAACGAATACGATACCCCATGACGATATGCTTGAAGGAAGCGGGGAGATTTTACAGCTGGTGAGCTTTCAGTTGGGACCGGAGGAATATGCTATTGATATTCTCGGTGTTCAAGAAATCATCCGAATGGTGGAGATCGCTCATGTGCCCAATGCGCCTCATTTTGTCGAGGGAGTTGTGAATCTTCGAGGGAAAGTTATTCCCATTATTAATCTTCGTACGCGATTGGGATTATCGTCGGCGGAGCCCACGAAGGATACGCGTATTGTGGTCGTGGAAGTGGCTCATTTGATTTTGGGTTTTATCGTCGATTCGGTGGAGGAGGTCCTGCGACTTCCGGAAGAATTCATTGAACAGCCTCCGTCGACTGGTCGGGGGGCGGATGACTTCCATAAAGGCGTGGGTCGTGTGGACGGACGCTTGCTGATTTTATTGAACTTGGAGTTGTTATTTGGCATGGGAGTTGTCAGTTAAGGAGATCCAAGTAGAATGGACATTTTATCGGTACTGGGCATTCTGATTGCCCTCGGGGCAATCGTCGGTGGGCAGCATTTAGAGGGTGGGCACTTAAGTTCCATTATCCAAGGGACTGCGTTTATCATTGTGTTTGGTGGGACGATTGGAGCGGTTATGCTCCAATTTCCTCTTTCCATTTTCATGAAAGCCATGGGTAGTTTGGGTATGATCTTTGGCAATGTCAGTGTAGATATGAAAGGAATTATTACGAAGGTCGTGGAGTTATCCAATGTGAGTCGCAAACAAGGACTTCTCGCCTTGGAGGGACAGATGAAAAATATTGCCGATCCCTTTATGGCAAAAGGGATTCAGCTGGTGGTTGACGGGACGGAGCCTCCAAAAATCAGAGAAATTCTTGAAGTTGAAGTGGGTGTGATTGAAGACGAATACACGTCGTATGCGAAAGTGTATGAGGCCTTTGGGGGCTATGCGCCATGCGTGGGGATCATTGGTGCGGTGTTGGGTCTGATTCATGTGATGGAAAACCTGGCCGATCCTTCTGCCTTAGGCAGTGGGATTGCCGTGGCGTTTGTGGCCACGGTGTATGGGGTGGGGATGGCCAATCTTCTCTTTCTGCCGATGGGGAGCAAAATAAAAATCAAAGCCAAAGAACTCATTGCGGGAAAACTCATGGTCGTTGAGGGTCTCATAAGCGTGGCACAGGGAGAGAACCCTCGGATGATTGAAGAAAAACTGAGCGGATTTTTGCCGAGTTCTGAGAAAAAGAAGAAGTAGTCGTGTTGAGCTGGTTGGATGGTCGAGTCGCGATATGAAAAAAAAACACGAAGAGCATGAAAATCATGAACGATGGTTGGTTTCTTATGCAGACTTTATCACGCTCCTGTTTGCCTTTTTCGTAGTTATGTATTCTGTTTCCTCTGTCAATGAGGGAAAATACCGTGTCTTAAGCGATTCGCTCTCCAGTTCATTCTCAAAGACGAAAGCGGTTGGGGATCTTTCCATCATGAACTTGCCAGTTTCAAAAAACCAGCCGATTGTGGTGAAAGAAAAACCTAAATCCCAGGACAATGCTCGGTCCTACCTCAAGGCGGCGAATGCAATTTCGACCGCCAAAGTACCCAAGGGCGTCAAGGTGACCTCTACAGAGCGCGGCCTGAACATTCGTATCGCTGATGAAACGTTATTTAGCAGTGGGAGGTCGGCTATCAATCCTCAGATCCAGGAATTTCTTGATTTGATCGTGGGGTTAGTCAGGGATCTACCCAATTCTATCGCGGTGGAGGGGCATACAGATAATCAACCCATCAGCACAGCCGAGTTCCCTTCCAATTGGGATCTATCTACTGGGCGAGCCAATGTCCTCATTCGGTATTTTACCGAGCATCATCATTTGCGGGCCGAACGTTTTTCCTCGGCCGGGTTTGCTGGCACCCGTCCCATTGAGTCAAATTCCACTGCGGAGGGACAGGCCTCCAATCGTCGCGTGGAGTTGATTGTCCTGCGTGAAACCAAACCTCGTGATTCGACAAGCCATCGATTTCTTCCGTAATGACCTGAAAAGCGCAACGGTAGGGGAAAGACTCACAAAAAGGCATTTTCTTCTTTTCCTGTTCTCCACTTCGCATAATTCCCTTCCACTTTTTCCATCTTAACTAGGCAGCTATCTGCGCATGTGGAAAGTTCTGCCGGTAAGTGGTTGCAAATTTTTGAAAACCAAGAACCCTTCCCGTCTTCGCTGTCATCATTTTTCTAGGCAAAAAATACCAGATTTTCCTTCTTCCCTCTTATTTGAGGGTTGTTAGAAGAACGAATGCGTTCGGCGACTTCCATGCCGCATGTTCTTAATTCATTGGCACATGCGTTGCACAATTCGCTGTGAACGCTGAGTAAGGAGGCAACAATGAATCGTGGTATTTATCCTCCCCTTGCAGGGGCTCTCGCACTTGAACGTCGGTTGGACGTTCTTTCTCATAATATTGGGAATGTGCAGACGACGGGATTTAAAAAGGATAGGCCGATCTTTGCGACGGTTCTTGGTCAAACCTCTAGCCCGTCCGTTGCCGGGATCGATTTGTTTCCTCTAATGGAAGGGTTGCCTGCAGATCGTTCTCAAGGCGTGTTGGCGTTCTCGGGAGAACCCCTCGATGTAGCACTACAGGGAGAGGGGTTTCTCGTTGCGGAGACGTCTGAAGGGCTTCGCTACTATCGTGGGGGTAAATTACATCGGAATGTTAATGGGAATTTGGTCACGCATAACGGAGATCCTTTAGTCGGAAAAAAAGGGGCCATTAAAGTTCCACCTGGAGAAATCAACATCGATAACACTGGAGCGATCAGTGTGAATAATGTGAATGTGGATACATTGAGGCTGGATCAAATTCCTAAGGGAGTCGATATTGCTAAAGTCGGGAATTTATATTGGACGGTTCCCTCAAAAACGACCCCAGCCCGGGAGACGACGGTGCATCAAGGTATGTTAGAAAAATCCAATGTGAACCCTTCGTTAGATATGGTGGAGCTCATCAAAGTGACACGGGAATATGAGCAGATGCAAAAGGCGATTCGAGCGATGGATGAAATGGCCAGTCAAGCCATCCAAGCGGGGCGAGTTCAGGGGTAAGAGGTGACACGTGAGAAGTTAGGAGTGAAAAAAGTTGAAGATTGAAAAATAATGAAGAGCAGTGAGACGTGAAGCGGGGAAAAGGGAATCAGTTGTGAAAATTAAGGGAGAGAAACATTTATGATTCGAGCGATGCATACGGCTTCGACAGGCATGTTTGCGCAACAACTCAATATCGACACGATTGCCAACAATCTTGCCAATGTGAATACGACCGGATTTAAACGTAGTCGCGCGGAATTTGCCGACCTCCTGTATCAAATTTCTCGCTTACCGGGCGCAAGTGCCTCTAATGTTGGGGTGTTTCCGGTTGGGATGCAGGTGGGCTTAGGGGTTCGGCCAACCACGGTGGCGAAAGAATACGTGCAGGGAAGTTTAAAGCAAACCTTTAATGAATTGGATATGGCCATTGAAGGGATGGGATTTTTTCAAGTGACTCGCCCGGACGGGACGACGATGTATACGCGAGCGGGATCTTTTAAACGTGACAGCACAGGCAATGTGGTGACTGGTGATGGTGATCCCTTGATCCCGAGTATAACCATCCCCTCGGGAACGTTGAAATTAGATATTGGTCAAGATGGTACCGTCTCTGCGCTGTTGGCGGGAGTGTCTCAGGCGACGCAGGTAGGACAAATCCAATTGGTGCGGTTTGATAATCCCTCAGGCTTAATTGCTCAGGGCAATAATTTGTTTACGGAAAGTTCCTCTTCTGGTCCTGCCCAACAAGGCACACCGGGATTTTCAACGGGTTTCGGATTAATTCAGCAAGGGTTCTTGGAAATTTCCAACGTCAATATCGCTGATGAAATGGTGAACATGATCATGGCACAGCGAGCGTATGAATTGAATGCCAAAGCCATTCAAGCTTCAGATGATATGTTACAAGTTGTGAATACCTTGAGACGGTAAACGATGCGAATGTTTATTGTCATAGGACTGCTGATGATTGGTGTGGGGTGGCCCGACGCGGAAGGCGTTCGGGCCGCCCAGCCTCAACCTGGCGCTAGGGGAGAGCAATCCATTGCCGTGACAGACTTTGAAGAAGCGGTGTATTCCGCACTCACGCGACAATATGGCCGGCCTCAGCATCGCGTGAGCGTACGAATTTTATTTCCGAATAAACCCTTGAAGGTGCAAGCGGGAACCCGGCACCTCGAAGTCGAGGAATTAGCTGGGGGCGCGCGAACGGGTCGTCGAGCGTTCCGGGTTGGGTTGTTCATCGATCGACAATATATTAAAACGATCAATGTGGTGGGAGAGGTGCGGGCACAAGCAACGGTCACTGCACCCACCCGATGGATCAAGCCGAGGGAAGTGATGATCGCCGAGGATGTTACGACCATGACAGTGGATGTACCATCTCTGGCCCATGATTTCATTCTTCATCCAGACGAGGTGATCGGAAAACAAGTCCTTCGCCCTCTTCCTCCACGACAGCCCATTCGGAAGGTCATGCTGGATGATCCTCCCATTATCCATAAAGGCGATCGAGTCATGATTGAAGCCAGACGGGGAGGCTTAGTGGTACAGGCTGTGGGGTTGGCTAACGCAGCTGGAAAATCCGGAGACACCATTTCTGTGAAGAATACCAGCTCTGGCCGGGAAGTGATCGGGACAATTCTCAGAGCAGGTTTGGTAGAGGTGGGATTTTGAGTAATTTGTTACGGCAACGTCGATTTCTGCTGTCGTGTGTGGTTGCCAGCGTGGGATTATGGGGATTCATGGGGTGTGCGAAGATTCAGCAACCTCCAAAAGTTGAAACCGAATCTCATGTGCTCACGGAACCAGAAACGGCATCGCTGGGTTCGTTGTGGGAACCAAACAATGGTCGAGCCTTTATGTTTGAGGACCGACGGGCCAGTCGTGTTGGCGATATCGTGGTTGTCCAAATTGTGGAACAGCATAGCGGATCCAAGAAGGCCAATACGACAGCGGATAGGAGTGCCAGTCTCAATGCGGGTGCCAGTGGAGGATTTTTCGATCTCCACGATTTGCTGGGGGATATTCGCAATCTTTTTAGCGCCGATGTTGAGACGTCAAATTCTTTTGAGGGAGACGGCTCAACAAGCCGAGAGGATAGCCTCAGGGGGACTATTGCCGCCCAAGTGGTGGAGGTTTTCCCCAATGGAGATTTACGGATCCGGGGTAAGCGACAAGTGAAAGTGAATAGTGAAACCCAGACCATGACCATTAAGGGGATTGTTCGCCGTATCGATTTGGATACGCAAAACACGGTGGCGTCCACTGCTGTGGCCGATGCCGACATCTCTTATACAGGATTAGGTGTTGTGGATGATGTGCAAACGCCAGGATGGCTCACGAGGGTGTTTAATTGGGTCACACCTTTTTAAGATCATGGTGAACAATCGTGAATAGTAGAGCAATTGTGAATGAATATCAGGAGCGGGGATTGAGGCAGAAACACACCCGATTGGGGCAAACCGTCAATTGGCTTGTAGTCGTTTCTCTGAGCCTGTCCTTGTTGTTCCCTGTGGGCTTTGGTTGGAGCGGTCCTGATCTGTCTGAGGCAGCACGAATCAAAGATATCGCTTCTATCGAGGGCGTGCGGGACAATCAGTTAATTGGCTATGGCTTGATTGTCGGCCTGGATCGAACTGGTGATTCCGTTGTGGGTGGCCAGTTTACAGCACAAGCTATTATTTCCATGTTGAATACCATGGGGGTAAACCTCAAGATCGATCCGATTCAGTTGCTGACGAAGAATACGGCGTCGGTCATGGTGACGGCCAAGCTTCCACCATTTGCCAGGCCTGGGATGAAATTGAATGTCCAGGTGTCATCGTTGGCCAATGCGAAAAGTTTACGGGGGGGGACCTTATTGTTGACACCGTTGAAAGCAGCGAACCAACAGGTATATGCGGTTGCTCAGGGTCCAATTTCCACCTCAGGGTTTGAATCAAGTGGTGGTGGAACGTCGGTAGCGAAAAACCAGCAATCCGGAGGCATTATCCCAGGGGGGGGTATTGTGGAGCGGGCCATCACGCTTGACATGAATACGTGGGATAAATTTTCTTTGACCATGCATCAAGCCGATTTTACAACGGCGCTGCGTGTTTCGGAAGTCATCAATGGACATCTGGGAGATGGCTTGGCTTCGGCGGTGAGTTCCGGGCAAATTCAGGTGGCGGTGCCGGAACGCTTTCAAGGCAACATTGTACAAATGATTGCGGCCGTCGAAGGGTTGAATGTGAATGTTGATGTCAGTGCGAAGGTCGTGGTGAATGAACGGACCGGGACTATTGTGATGGGAGAGCATGTTCGATTGGCCAGTATGGCTATTTCTCACGGCAGTCTGACTATCCGCGTTCAAACCGATTTTAATGTGTCTCAGCCACAGGCGCCGGGTCTTATTGGGTCGGCAGCTGGCCAAACAGTGGTCACGCCTGACGTGGAAGCCGAGGCAGAAGAAGAAAAAAGACGCGTGATTCAAGTTGACGGGTCAGTGACGTTAGGGGATTTGGTCAAAGCCTTGAACTCAGTCGGTGTGACCCCTCGTGATCTCGTGGCAGTCCTGACTGCGGCAAAAGCCGCTGGTGCCCTGCAAGCTGACTTAGAATTGATTTAATCCTTCGGTTCTTGAGCTGACGATGGGAGTGTTTGAATGATAGAAGGAATAGGATCGCTGGAAACGGCACATGTCGCAAATACACTGGCTGGAACGAAGGTGGATCAGGTTGAGCAATTGGCTCGACGAGGCGATTTGCGGAAGGCCAGTCAAGAATTCGAATCCTATTTTGTTTCCTATCTGTTAAAAGTCATGCGGGAGACCGTTCCTGAAGGGCAATTGACGGCAAATAAGATGGGGGAAATGTTCTATACCTTTTATGATGAAGAAATAGGCCGACGTGCTGCGCAGTCTGGGGGTATAGGGCTTTCGGACTACGTTTTGGCGGCTGTAGCCCGCAATGAAGATCTCGCTCATTCCCCATCTAATCCTCCGTCTTCTGTGAAATCTTAATCCATTCAGTAAAGTTTTATGGTGTTGTCTCCGATAGATAGAGAGAAGGAGGCAAGATCCCATGACAATACCGGGCCTTGATCCCAGTGGAGAACTGGGAAGACTTTTCTTTCAGATTCAATCCAAATCCAGTCATGAGAAAGATGTACGGCAATCACACGGGGTTCATCGCGGAGCGACAGATGCCGTGGACCTTTCCAGGTTGGCGCAGGACATTCGCACACATTCCGCACGTGCGGCGGAGTTGCCAGATGTTCGAACGGATAGGATTCAACAAATTCAACAGGCATTGGCTCAAGGCATTGAATTGGCGACGCCTGGGCAATTGGCCGATGCGATTACTCGGGAAACCATTCTCAATGCTCTGGGCTCGTAACCAAGGTGGGTCGAATCGGAGATTGATCTGATGGTGGATCATCAGGGCGAGACGTGGGAGCACCTTCAGGTACTCTTAGTAGAGATGCAGGTGCTCTTCCAGGATTTTCTGTCTTTGTTAAAAAAAGAAGAACGCCTACTGGTCGTAATGGATCGGCAGGGGATCGCTGACATTACGGAAAAGAAAGAGCAAGTTTTAGGCGAGATGCGCCGATACGAACAGCAAGCCATGGGTGTGATGTATCACCTTTCTGGCGGGGAACATCGAGATCAACTTGGGGACTGGTTAAGAAATGTACCACACCGACATGCGGGGTCATCCCATGCGACATTTCAGGAATTAATCGGACTGACCAGGAAGATTTACGAACAAGGCCAAAAAAATGAGTCGCGCATTCGACGAATGCAGCATGTCGTTCGTGGAGCGATTCATCTCATTTATGCCGGCGTAGGAACTGGTCCGGTGTATCAAGGATCCGGAATCTTACGCACTCCGTCAGTTCTCAGCTCGGTTCATCTCCACGGGTAGGACGCATATGGCAGGCATTAGTCATATCTTTAATATTGCCCGATCAGGGATCCAGGCGCATCAGCAAGGATTGGCCACGACTTCCCACAATATTTCCAACATTAATACTAAGGGGTACTCACGCCAGGAAGTCGTCTTAGAGACCAATCGCCCGTCGGAAGGCGGGATTGGCAGTGGAGTACAAGTCGCCCATGTCCGACGCACGGTGGATTCGTTTATCGAAAATCAATTGACCGCTGGCAATGAGGAACTGGGGTTTATTTCGTCACGGACCACCTTTTTATCTCAAGCCGATGGAATTGTAACGGAAACCGAAAATGCTGGACTCTCCCATGGCATTACTGAACTTTTTAATTCCCTACGAGATGTCGCCACTAATCCAGAAAGTCCCATTCAGCGTACCGTCGTCTTGGCCAAAGCCCAATCGTTAATTCAGGTGTTTGTCGATCATGCCAGCGCGTTTAATCAGATCCGATTAGATGCGAATCAAGAGATTCGTCGGCATGTGGAGACGATCAATGGGCTGGCTGGACGAGT
The DNA here is from genome assembly GCA_040904705.1 of Nitrospirales bacterium. Classification (GTDB taxonomy): domain Bacteria; phylum Nitrospirota; class Nitrospiria; order Nitrospirales; family UBA8639; genus Nitrospira_E. The sequence continues at coordinate 20,985 of JBBDSY010000047.1, forward strand.
GGCCTCACTGAATGATGAGATTTTCAAAGCCGAGTCGAGTGGTCGGGAAGCCCCAGATTTGAGAGATCAACGAGCGGTGTTGATTAATGACATTGCCAAATTAGTCGATATTGAGCAAGTGCAATTGCGCGATGGCATTGGCATTAATGTGGGCGGTCAATTACTGATTGGCGGGAATCATGCCAATGCACTGACCACCATTCCAGATGCCGACAATCCACCATTTGAGGATGTGGCCTTTGTGCGGAGCGATGGGAATGCCTTTGCCATTTCACACAGAATTCAAGGCGGAAAGATTGGGGGCTTGTTGGTCGCCCGGGATACCGATGTCGTGGCCTTTCAAGATCGATTGGATCGATTAGCTGCGGTATTGGTGAATGAAGTGAACCAGCAGCATGAGGTGGGTTATGGGCTTGATGATTCAACCGGACAACTTTTTTTTGCTTCGTTAAGTCCACAGGCTCCCCTAGGGGACGATCAGAATAGTGGGACAGCCGTTGGGACCTCAGTGGCTATTACACCTGTAACCGGCCCCCCCTTGCAGACATTTCGGAATTATGAAGTGCAATTTACCGGTGCTGCCACGTTTGATGTCGTCAATACTGATACCGGCACCACCGTGGTTTCCGGAGGAGCGTATGTTTCCGGGAATGCCTTTAACTTTGATGGTTTAGATGTCGTGATCACGGGAACGCCCGTGGCAGGGGACGTGTTTTATGTCGGTGCTCATAAGGGCGCCGCTCAACGATTGGGCGTCGCTATCACCAATACCAATCGTATTGCGGCCGCTTCACAACCGTCATCTGCGATCTCCGGGCCCAAAGTGCCGGGTGATAATACGAATGCGTTGGCATTGGTTGGACTACATACGTCGCGGCTTAGTTCCTTGGGGAATCTGACCTTGAACGACTTTCATACGATCACCATTGGGAATGTGGGCAGTGCGGCCCGGGAATCGGAATTGACCTTTAATACGGTGACACTTGAGGTTGATCAGTTACAAGGATTACGAGAAAGTGTGTCAGGGGTGTCTTTGGATGAAGAGCTCACGAATCTCTTGAGCTTTCAACGATCATTTGAAGCATCGGCCCGAATGATTACCGTGGCCGATGAATTATTCCAAACCGTCCTGGCGATGGGGCGGTAAATTCATGATCCCCTGATCTTGCTTGCGGGTCTTTAGGCAGGTTCAGTGTGGTCCGGCTAAGGCAAAAAAGGAATGGGTCCATGCGAGTAACTGAGCGCCAGCAAGTTGATGCCTTAGTCACGGCCCTCCGTGATTTACGCAAGAATATTTTCGATCGTACTGAGCAAATTGCTTCAGGTAAACGGGTCAATCGTCCTTCCGATGATCCAGCTGCTGCCGAGCGTATCAATCAATTTCGAAATGTTTTACGGACGACGGAACACCGTTTGGCGACGGTGAATGAGGCTGTGGGCCGTCTGAATTTCTCGGATAGCGTGTTGGATCGAGCTGGGAATTCAATCCAACGAGCCAAAGAGTTGGCCATTCGGATGCGAAGCGATACCAATACGGAAGTTGAACGTCGGAATGCAGCCCAAGAAGTTCAGCAGTTGATTGAAGGATTAGCAGGCATTGGTAATACGGAACTCAATGGGCGGTTCATTTTTGCGGGGAGTCAAACCCAAACGCTTCCCTTTATTCCAGGATCGGTCACGGGAGCCGCGCATACAGGCAATACTGGTGGGGCAACGATTGCCACTGCCATTGGTACTCCGACTGCCTTACAGTCCGATGGGTATCGGATTCAATTCACGACGGCTACCACGTTTGATGTGGTGAATCTTACCAGTGGCCAAACGGTTTTAGGCGGCCAAGCGTATTCGAGCGGAACGCCATTTTCCTTTGATGGGGTTGATGTCACCCTCACGAATGGCGGGACTTCTCCTGCTGCTGGTGATCAATTTGCCGTTCGCGTTGGGTATGTCTATCAAGGGGATGGCGCTGCGATTGATGTAGAAATTGGAGATGGACAAACTGTGACCTCCAATGTGGCGGGTAACCAAGTGTTCTCCGGTCCGACCTTTGATCTCTTTCAGAATCTTCAAGATTTCCATCAATCGTTGGTAACGAATGATGTGTCTGGGATTGCTACGGCTATTGGCCGGTTTGACCAGACGCTTCCGCAAGTGACTGATGCGCGCGCATCTATTGGAGCGCGAGTTAACCGATTAGATGCGGTCAAGGAGAGTTTGGATTTGATCACCGTAAATACTCAAACTCTGCGTTCAAGTTTTGAAGATGCAGATTTTGCCAAGGTGGCTTCTGAACTTACGTCTCTGCAGGGTACTTTGGATGCGTCTCTGGCTACACTGTCTCGACAATTTGAAACAAGTTTGCTCAATTTTATACGGTAAATGAAAACATGGGAGCCTGAGGGATAGGCCAGGTTCGCCGGGGCTGTTCACAAGAACAGCCATTATGAATTAAAGGAAAAAGGTCCATCTTTTAATGCGAATACTTGTTGTGGATGATGATCCGTTAACGTTGCATATGGTGGTGTATCGATTGCGCCAATGGGGGCATGAGGTCACATCCTGTACTGATGGGGATTCCGCTTGGAAAATCCTTGAAGGTGGCATGGTGCCCAATGTCGCCATTCTGGATTGGATGATGCCAGGTCTCAATGGGCCGGAGCTGTGCAAAAAGATTCGTTCGAGGAAAGACCGGCCGTATGTCTATATCGTGTTGTTGTCCGGACGAAATAATCCGGAAGATTTGATTGCTGGTTTAGATGCAGGTGCCGATGATTATCTCACCAAGCCGTTTCATTTGGGTGAGTTGGAAGCCAGGCTGCGAGCGGGAAAGCGAATTGTGGATTTGCAGAATGAACTCATTTCCGCCAGGGAAACACTCCGCATACAGGCGATGCAAGATCCCCTCACGCAAATTCTCAATCATGGTGCGATCTTGGATGCCCTCTTAAATGAAATTAATCGCGCGCAGAGGGAGCACCATCCCCTAAGTTTGATTCTGGCAGATCTTGATGGGTTTAAGAGCGTGAATGATTCGTATGGGCATGTTGCAGGCGATCAGGTTTTGATTGAGGTAGCCCGGCGCATGCGCAATTGTTTGCGGTCGTACGATGCGATTGGTCGGTACGGGGGAGAAGAATTTTTGGTTGTTTTACCCAACAGCGATGATTCGCAAGCAATCAGATTAGCGGAACGCATACGCGAAGCCATCTGTTCCGAGAACTTTCGGTTTCATCATGTTGAGTTGACGGTGACGGTCAGCCAGGGCGTCACCACATGGACCAACCCTGATTCTATTCCAATTGAACGATTGATTCAGACGGCAGATCGGGCGTTGTATGGGGTCAAAAATAGCGGTCGAAATGCCGTTCAACATGTTCAATTCGATGTTCATGCGGACGATCCATTCGCGCCATTATTGGAGTCACCGATCGGTAGCGAAGCCTAACTATGGCCACTCTGCTTGTCATTAACGACGATCCGGTACAACTTCATTTACTAGCGAGTTTGTTAGAACAAGATCATACGCCGGTCATTCGCTTTGCCTGTTCCAAGTCGGCTTGGCAGTGGCTTCAAGCCGGACATATTCCAGATCTCATTGTGTTAGACCTTCATATGCCGGGTATTAACGGGTGGCGATTTTGTGAATTATTGCATACGGAGGGCAGGCCAGGTCGCCCCGTTCCACCAGTACTCATTGTTTCCGCGACCTATTCGGGAAGTGATGCGGAGGCATTGTTGGCCGATATTGGTGCCTCCGCCTTTTTGCTTTTGCCTGCCGAACCTACTCGAATTCGAGCACAAGTTCAGCAACTGCTGGAAGCTCCTTCCCCTTCAAAAGGTTTTCAACTCTGGATCGTGTCTTCTCAGGATGCGGAAATGACCCGAATCCATTCTGCTTTTGCTGCTAGAGGGTGGCAGGTCCACGGATGGATCAGTGGTACACAGATGCCGACAGCTATGGTGTTGCCGAAACCCGATATCATAATGATAGATCATCTACTCGTTGACGGGACGACTCACGAGGCTCTGTCCTGGTGCCGGGGGAATTTTCCGGAGGCCCTCTGTATTCTGTTAGGCCCCCAAGCCGAGGGCGAAGAACTGAACTGTTTGGTCGAAAAGCCTGAGTTGTGTGTACCCAGGGGCTGTGATGTTGGGAATTTGGTGACTCTTTGTGAAAAATGGCGATGGGAGCGCGCACTCACTCGTGTAGAGCAGCTACTCGAGGTACGGACGAGCGACTTGAAAGAATCAGAAGCCCAATTCAAGGGATTGTTTGAAATGCTTCCTGATATCCTGGTGATTTATGACGACCAGGGCGTGATTCGACATATTAACGCCAGTGGGGCTCAGCAATTAGGGTATACCTCTCAGAATCTTATTGGCACCAGTTTGGTTGGGATTCAAGCTCACCTTCCGGAGACATCGTCCTTGCCCCTTAACGTTGAATCAAAAGTTGGAAAGCCTCGCTGGACGGAAGCTTTGCTACGTCGAAAAAATGGGACGGATATTCCTGTTGAACACCTGGAGCGAGTTGTACGTTTTCAAGGCCGACGGCAAACGTTGTTTGTGGCGCGTGATAGGACCGATCGTCAGCAAATGGCACACGAAAATGCCATGTTGGAGCAACAGTTGCGGCAAGTCCAAAAAATGGAGGCGGTGGGGCGATTGGCTTCAGGTGTCGCGCACGATATGAACAATATTCTCACTGCCATTCTCGCTCATGCGGGATTGTTGAAAGCGCGAGGGCATGAAACACAGCATTCTTGGAAAGCGGGGGATGTGATTGAAAAAGCGGTCCATCGTGGGAAGGAGCTCACGTCTCAACTGTTAGGCTTTGCCCGGCAAGGCAAGCACCACCATGTTCCTGTCGATATTCATAGTGTGATTCAAGAGGTCACCGGACTGCTGGGGCGAACCGTAGAGAAGACGATTACTCTACAAACAGAGTTGTTGGCTGAGGAGCCCTGGGTCGTGGGAGATCCCAATCAGTTGTATCAAGTGCTAATGAACTTAGCGGTGAATGCCTCGGATGCGATGTCCGACAAAGGTGATCTGATGTTTCATACGAGCAATGAAACCGTGTCATCCGCGCAGGCTTCGCATATTCCTGGATTGGCCGCTGGTGATTATGTTGTGGTGCGTGTGACGGATACTGGGGAAGGGATGGCTCAAGACGTGCAATCTCATATCTTTGAGCCATTTTTCACGACGAAGGAATTAGGCCAGGGGTCCGGGATGGGTCTGGCGATGGTGTATGGCATTGTGAAAAATCATCATGGCTATATCGGGGTTACGAGTACGTTGGGCGTTGGAACGACAATGCGAGTGTATCTTCCTTCGATCCTGTGCGATGAGCCTCAGACGCAATCAGGTTCGGTGGCGACACCTTCTGTGGGGACAGGGCATGTGTTGATTATTGATGATGAGGCGGCTGTGGCAGAGGCTGCTCAAGCGATTCTTGAGTATCTAGGTTATTCCACTACCATTCGGTTGAGCGGAGGAGAGGCCGTGGCGTTTTGCCGGGAATCTACGAAGCCCGTTGATTTGGTGCTCTTGGATATGGTGATGCCGGATATGAATGGTCCGGAGTGTTTTGCAGAACTCCGCCGTATCCGTCCCGACAGTAAAATTTTGCTGTGTACCGGTTATGATCGAAATCATGCTGTGCAAGAATTATTGAATCAAGGAGTGGTGGGGTTTATTCAAAAGCCCTATAACGTAGATGATTTGGCTCAGGTCTGTGCCGAAGTGTTGCGCCAACCGGCCCCAGCCGAAGCCTGTTTATCCGGAAGTCAGGCGTAACTCAAAAAACTCATCTTCAAAATTGTGAGGATTGAAACACATGATGACGATTGAAACTGGTCGATTTGGAAAGATTGAGGTGTCGGAAGAGACGCTGCTGAGGTTTCCCTCAGGACTCGTGGGGTTTCCCGCTATTCAAGAATTTGTCGTGCTGGATGTGGCAGAGGATTGTCAGTATCAATGGTTCCAAGCGATCAAAGAACCGGATTTAGCCTTTGTGATCATCGATGTTCATCTCCTTGATCAAAAATTTAAAGCGGAAGTCTCCGATGAAGGGTTGTCAGAATTAGAGATCACTTCATCGGATCCGATTCTCATTTTGGCTGTCGTGACCATTCCTGCTGGAGAACCTGACCAGGCCACGGCTAATTTGCGTGCGCCGCTTGTCGTCAATTTGCGCACGCGCAGAGGAAAACAACTGATTTTGCATGAATCCATCCCCTTACGATTCCCGCTTATGTGGGATGAAGCGACGCCGCAGCCAATGTCAATGATTGAGAACGAAGCGGCATCGGTTTAAATGTACTTTTGACTTAATTCCAGCAAGGGCTGACAACCCTTTCGGCCAAGGAAGGCACCATGCTCATACTCACAAGAAAAAAAGATGAAGCGATACGTCTCGGCGAAGATATCCGAATTGTCCTCGTACAAATCAAGGGAGGGCAAGTACGACTCGGCATTGAATGCCCTTCTTCTATGCGGGTTCTGAGGGAAGAGCTTTACGAAGCCGTCCGGCAAGAAAACCTCAATGCACTTTCCATTGAACCCTCCCAAATCCAATCCCTTCCCAAGAGGGTAAAGAATCCATCCACAGATCCCAATCCACATTCCTCTCCCTAACTTTTCCGGTTCTTTTGAATAGGACAGTAATTTTTAACCTCTGACCTATCTCCACATTATTTTTTCTCTCAAGAGAAAGAATTCTCCTGTTACTAGGCAGGAGTTGCCCAAAGGGTTTAACTTCAATCGTATGACAAAAGGATATTGCTCCTCTATTTGGAGTCCATACTAGGGATGTGAAGTGCCCACCTGGCACAAAAATTGTAGTTGCTTGATAAGTATTATTGGGAGATCAACATATGAAAATTTTGGTGACTGGTGGTGCTGGATATCTGGGATCAATTCTTGTTCCGACGTTGCTTGGTGAAGGCCATTACGTAACAGTGCTGGATAACTTAATGTACCGACAGAGTAGTTTGTTGGGATCTTGTAGTAATCCTCAATTGGAATTCGTTCGAGGTGATTGTCGAGATGAACGGATTGTTCATGATCTTGCGCAAGATAAGGATTGTATTATTCCTCTTGCTGCGCTGGTTGGCGCGCCGCTCTGTGCGCAGGATTCCATGGCGGCTTGGTCTGTGAACTTTGAGGCTGTGCATCGTTTGGGAAAACTGGTGAGCGCGTCGCAACGAATTATCTTCCCCGTGACAAACAGTGGGTATGGAGTGGGCGAGCCTGGAAAATATTGTACGGAGGACACACCCCTGCGTCCCATTAGTCTTTATGGTGAAACAAAGGTTAAAGCCGAGAGTGTTCTTCTAGAAAGAGAAAACACCATTACCCTTCGATTAGCCACGGTATTCGGGGCATCCCCTCGTATGCGAATAGACCTCTTAGTCAATGATTTTGTGTATCGGGCCGTTCATGATAAGGCGGTGGTAATTTTTGAAGGCCATTTTAAGCGAAACTATATTCATGTGCGAGATGTGAGCAAGGTCTTTGTTCATGCGGTTGACCGTTTCGACGACATGAAGGGGCAACCGTATAACGTGGGATTAGATGACGCGAATCTCTCAAAAGTGGAGCTATGTGAGGAAATTCAGAAAGTGATTCCCACTTTTGTGTTTTTTGAAGCTCCAATCGGGGAGGATCCCGATAAGAGAGATTATCTGGTGTCTAATGCCAGAATTTGGCAAAGCGGATTTAGACCGGATTGGACGATAGAAATGGGAATTCGAGAGCTTATGAAATGCTTTCGAATGCTTGGGCATGGAGTTCATCGTAATGTCTAAAAATTAGATTAATCCAATTCTTTATTCAACTGTGAAAAAGAATGAAGTCAGTGCGGTCATTCTCGCCGGAGGTTTGGGTACCCGGTTACGGTCCATTGTGAATGATTGTCCGAAGGTGATGGCGGAAATACAGGGACGTCCCTTTCTCGAGTGGTTGATTATCTCTTTGCGCCAGGGAGGTATTCATCGCATCCTGCTCTCTATCGGGTATCTTGGACAATCGATTGTGGATTATTTTCAAGATGGGCAAGCCTGGGGGGTCTCGATAGAATATTCCCGGGAGCCGGTGCCCCTCGGCACGGGCGGAGCCCTTCGGCATTGTCTTCCTCTGCTTGGTGAGGATCCTGTTCTGGTTCTCAACGGGGATTCCTATTGCGGGATAAATTTCCAGAATTACCTGGCGTGGTTTGGTGCACGAGATCGAATGGGCGCATTGGCCCTGGCTCGAGTACACCAAACCAACCGATTTGGCCAAGTTGAGATCACAGATGAAGGCGAAATTTCCCGTTTCCAGGAAAAGTCTTCCCTGGCACCAAGTCCTTGGATCAATGCGGGAGTCTACCTCTTCACACCTTGTCTTCTTCGGACCATTCCTGACGGGAAAACGGTTTCCCTGGAAAGGGAAATCTTGCCGAATTGGGTTGGGCGGGGCGTGTGGGGCTATCCTTGTTCCGGAGAATTCGTGGATTTAGGAACTCCTGAGGGTTACCAAGAAACCCAAACACTTTTTTCCACTCTATCGTTTCCTTAATTCTTCTTCCTTCGCCTTCAACATCCAGGGCATTCCGCATCCCCGGCATTGGTTCATTGAGGAAAATATAACAGGTAGGCAAAAAGATCCCTAAATAGGGAGTGCATGTCTATTGTTTTGAGTAGGAAAAAATTTCATAACCCTTTCAATTCATATCAGTGCTTGATGATGACCTTCCGTGTGTTCGGGTATTGGCTGGTCTGAATATTGCTGTACGTTCCTTCTAGTAAGAAAAAAAAAGAATAGGATCGCGCATGACGGAGGATATCTAATCATTTCAGACTGGATTTTAAATGATTATTAGTCGGACGCCATTTCGTATTTCATTGTTTGGTGGAGGAACCGATTATCCGGCCTGGTATCGAAAGCATGGTGGAATTGTCCTGGCCGCCACCATAAATAAGTATTGTTATCTCAGCTGCCGTTATCTTCCTCCATTTTTCGAACACCGCATTCGTTTGGTCTATTCCAAAATTGAAAGTTGTCAGCATGTTGAAGATATTCAACATCCGGCCGTTCGCGAGATTCTCAAATCCCTGAATATTAAGCGGGGCATCGAGATCCATCATGACGGGGATTTGCCGGCTCGTAGTGGAATGGGGACAAGCTCCGCATTTACGGTGGGGCTGTTGAAGGGGCTGCATGCGTTGCAAGGCTATATGCCGACCAAGCAAGAATTGGCATTGGAAAGTATTCGCATAGAACAAGAGGTCTTACAAGAAACCGTGGGTTCACAGGATCAGGTCCTGGCAGCCTATGGAGGAGTGAACACCATTTCGTTTGCAACCAATGGTGAAATTACCGTCACCCCCATCGTTCTTTCCAAGGCAAGGCTTCAGGAGCTGAATTCCCATTTAATGTTGTTTTATACGGGTCTGAAAAGAACCGCCGCAAACGTGGCCGGCACGTATGTGAATGATTTGGAGTCACATAAACGGCAGCTTCGAATAATGAAAGATTTAGTTCAAGAAAGTTTAGGCATACTCAATAGTGGAAATGATTTGCAGGAATTAGGGGGGCTTTTGCATGAAGCGTGGCTGTCGAAACGGACGCTAAGCCCATGGGTGTCAAATGCAGAAGTTGATGCCATGTACGAGCACGCACAGAGAGCTGGTGCCCTTGGAGGGAAATTGACGGGAGCCGGTGGGGGAGGGTTTCTTCTATTGTTTGTTCCGCCTCAGCAACAACTTGCTGTACGGGAAACACTGAAGGATTTATTGCTGGTGCCATTTACTTTTGAATATTCGGGTAGCCAAATAATTTTTTGTGATCGTGAAGAGGAATATTCTCGGGAAGAGGCTCTACGCGAAACAGAACCACCGCGAGTGTTCAAAGAAGTGAAGGTAGGATAAATCTCGGTGAATAGAAATGCGTCCATCTTTATTGCAGGATGTGAAAATTTCATCGGTAAAGCCATCCGGCGAAGGCTCTTACATGAAGGATTTGACAAATGTTCGGATGACATGAGTTCTCAGGTAAACCTTCGTGAAAATTCTTCTGTTGAGAAATATTTCAGAGAGCAGAATCCTGAATATATTTTTCTTGTTGCTGGAAAGTCCGGTGGGATACAAGCAAATTCGCGATCTCCAGCAGATTTAATGAGAGATAACATCTTAGTCCAAACGAATATTCTTCATAATGCCAATCGTTATCGTGCCAAAAAGCTACTTTTTCTCGCAAGTTCGTGTAGTTATCCGGGAGCATGTCCGCAACCTATGAAGATTGACGATCTGATGTCCGGGCCTTTGGAGCCTTCGAACGAAGCCTATGCCATGGCGAAATTGGCAGGTGTAACGATGGTCCGAGCATATAGGCAGCAATATGGAGTGCATTTTATTAGTGGGATTCCTGGTAATATTTTTGGTCCAGATGACGATTTTGAGCCAGAAAGTGCGCATGTGATTCCTTGTCTCATGATAAAAATGCACGAAGCTAAAAAACGTCAGGAACCATCTCTTGAAGTTTGGGGGACAGGGGATCCCCTTCGACAGTTTATTTTTGTGGATGATGTCGCTTCTGCCTGTATCTATGTCATGGAGCACTATGATGATGATGCTCCCATTAATCTTGGAGGAGCGGTCTGTGTGTCGATTCGAGATCTCGCCCTGCAAGTAAAAGATATCGTGGGGTTCGGTGGTGAGCTTGTGTTTAATACTGCCAAACCGGATGGTATGCCCATGAAAGCTTTAGATAGTGGGCCTCTTTTAGATTTGGGATGGTCTCCAATGACCAGTTTATCTGATGGATTGCTTAGAACATATACCTGGTTCCAAGACAGCCTTCGACAACATCCGGTAGATAAAAAATGGAAACAAGCTTTAGTCCATTCAATAATGGAAGAATGAAGAGAACAGTATGAAATATCGTATTGGTTTTGGAGATATCAAAATTGGAAGCATTGCACGGGGCTATCTCAATGATGCACTCGAACGAAATTGGATTTCCGAAGGGCCGAATGTGCAAAAATTCGAGCAAAAATTTGCCGAACTTTTTGGTTTTTCTCATGCAATTGCCACCAGCTCCGGTACTGATGCTGGCATTGTGGCCATGAGTGCCCTTATGGATCTTGGGGCCAAGAGAGGGGATGAAGTTATCACGCCAGCCCTCAGTTTTACGGCAACAGCAAATTGTGTTTTAGCCTCAGGACTTGTTCCAAAGTTTGTCGATGTGGAATTAGAGACTCTCAATATTAATCCTGAATTGATTGAGGCGGCTATGACGCCAAGAACTTGTGCGATTCAAGCGGTTCACACGATGGGAAAGCCCTGTCCGATGTCAGCGATTCTCGATATTGCCAAAAGACATGGGTTGCCGGTCATCGAAGATGCCTGTGAGGCACATGGGGCCCAGTTGAATGGTCGGGTGGTTGGAAGTTTTGGCTTGATGGGAATTTTCAGTTGTTATGCCGCCCACCTTGTCTGTAGTGGGGAGGGAGGTTTCATTGTCACGGAAGATTCAACCGTCAATGATATTTGTCGTTCCGTGAGAACACATGGGCGGCGTGGGGGAGATTTATTTTTCCATTTTGATCGAGTGGGTTTTAACTCGAAAATGAATGATATGGAAGCCGCAATTGGTCTTGAAGGAGTCGAAACATTTCATTCCACATTTCAAAAACGGCGGCAACTTCTTAGCGCTTTACAAGATATGCTTCAATCGTTCGAAGAAGAATTGATCATCTATCGAGATGGTTCTGGGGAAATCATATGCCCGCATGCCTTTCCCCTGGTCCTTAGAAGTGAAAGGGAAAAGATTGTTGGCCTTTATCAATATTTGGAAAGTTGTGGCATTCAATGTAAAACATTATTTGGATCATTGCCGACGCAACATAAGGCTTTTTCATTTTTGGGCTATCGTTTAGGAGATTTTCCCATTGCAGAAAGAATTGGGAATACCGGTTTGCATTTCGGCATTCACCAATATCTGGAACAGGAAGATCTGGAATTTATCCAATCGTCCATCAAGGCTTATTTTTCACGCGGAGCCTCCAAAAAAGCCTGCTGAGGAAAAAACGATAAAAATTAGAGATTCGGATTCTTCAAGGATACATATACGATGAAGTCTAGGACATTACAGTTTTCAGGTCGTGGCGAACGTCTTATTGGTCAGGAAATGTTCAAGGTGTTAGAACGCGCCAAGATAATCGAGAAATCTGGCGAACGTGTCTATCATCTTGAATTGGGGAATTCTTGTTTTCCACCTCCTTCCAAAGTCATCCAGACGACAATTGAATCGTTAACGAAGGGGCATGTGGGATATGTTCCGTCATCGGGCCATCCTGAATTACGGGCGGCTCTTGCCCTATATTACGCGGAAGGTGGACGACCCTGGATCACGGAAGAGTACTTTGTCATTAGTCCGGCCAATTTGCTCATTAATCAAGCTTTAGACATGACCTGTAATGAAGGGGATGCGGTTGCGGTGTTCACCCCGGCATTTCCGACCTATTTTGCGGCTGCAGAGCATATAGGGTTGAATCTGAAAACCATTGCTCTGGAAAAGGAAAATGGTTATCACCTGACGAAGCACGCCATTGATCAAGCCATGGCCATGAAACCCAAGGCCATCATTATCAACTCCGCTAATAATCCGACGGGAGCTGTTTATACCCAAGAGAGTTTAGAATATTTAATCCAAGAATGTGAACGATATGGGATTTGGGCGGTGAGTGATGAAACGTACGCAGAGCTTTGTTATCGATGGCCGTATTGGAGCTTGAGCTCATTAGAATATTCGCGGCTCATCGTGGTGTCCTCCTTTTCAAAATCCTATTCAATTCCCGGGTATCGCACGGGATACGCGTTAGCTCACCCAATTGTTGCCTCGAAACTCTCGCTTTCCTGTTCCACATTGTTTTCGTGCCTACCTTGCTTTACCCAGGAGGGGTGCATCGCGGCCCTTCACATGGGGGAAACGTATTTGCAAGAGGTGGGTGACTACTATTCAATCCTTACAGAGCAATGTGCGGGGATTATTAACCAATCTGAAGTCCTAACCTGTACGGTTCCAGAAGCCGCCTTTTATCTTTTTATTGATATCAAAAATACTAAACTCAGTGATCACGAATTTTGTCAAAGATTGTTGCAGGAGGAGCATACGGCCCTGACGCCCGGAAGCAGTTTCGGTCGAGATTATGGATCTTATGTCCGAGCTTCGGTCAGTGGTCACAAGGAAGAGGTCTTGGAAGGTATAGCGCGACTGGTGCGTTTTGGATTGCAGGGCAAGCACGGGAGTGCGAGGTTGCCGGTTCATGCAACAGAATTGAGTAAGGTGAGTCATGCGGTCTAAGTTAGATCTGTTATTAGTCACGCCCCCGAGTCGGGTACAGGTCTACCAGGAGTTAAGTCATTCACTCGCTGCGATTGAGCCCCCGGTATGGTCAGGCTTGATTGCCACATGTGCTCGAACGCATGGGTTTTCGGTGGAGATTCTCGATTCGGAGGCGCTTGGCCTGAGTCCCGAAGAAACTGCAAAGCAGGTGCTGGATCGTCATGCAACCCTCACAGTGTTCATGATCTATGGCCAACAGCCATCCGCGTCCACTCAATGTATGCCGGCTGGAAGACGAGTCTGTTCGTTGGTCAATGAAGCGGCGGAAGTGGCGACCTTAGTTGTTGGAACACATCCATCGGCTTTACCCCGGCAAACATTGAGCGAAGAGCCATATCGCTATGTGTGTGAGGGAGAAGGTCCTTATACAGTGCTCGCCTTATTGAAGGTGCTTCGATCCGAGAGCAAAGCGTTCCAAGAAGTACCAGGTCTATGGTATTGGGAAAACGGTCAAATACACCATAACCCCGCTGCAAGCAAGATCGCTGACCTGGACCGGGAATTGTCTGCTCAATCATGGGATTTACTCCCGATGACGCGCTATCGAGCTCACAATTGGCATTGTTTCGATAACCTGGACAGTCGAATGGGTTATGCGTCGATCCAGACGAGCCTGGGATGCCCATATAAATGTTCGTTCTGTTGTATTAACGCACCATTTGGCGGGCCCGGTATTCGGTATTGGAGCAGCGAATGTGTGATTCGACAAATTGATGAACTCGTGAATACCTATGGAATCAGAAATATTAAAATTCCTGACGAGATGTTTGTTCTCAATCGTCGCCATGTTTTGAGTCTATGTGAAGCCATTATTGATCGGGGGTATAAACTGAATATTTGGGCCTATGCTCGAGTGGATACCGTCCAGGACGAAGTTTTGGAAAAGCTTCGAGCCGCTGGATTTACCTGGTTGGGGTTGGGGATCGAATCAGGAAGCCAGCATGTTCGGGATGGAGTGGAAAAGGGCCGATTCGGCAGTGCGGATATTCTGCGGACGGTCGACCTAATTAAAAGCCATGGAATTTATGTAGCTGCCAATTACATCTTCGGTCTTCCTGACGATACCTATACCAGTATGGAGGACACGTTGGATCTTGCGTTGGCATTGAATGCAGAATGGGCCAATTTTTATTGTGCGATGGCCTATCCGGGTTCTCCTCTTCATAGTCTGGCTGCACAAAAAAAATGGGCCCTACCCGAAGATCAGGGCGGCCCAGGTTGGATCGGCTATTCTCAACATAGTTATGACACGTTGCCCTTACCCACTGAGGCCTTAACCTCTACTCAAGTTTTGGCCTTTAGAGATTCGGCCTTTAAAAAATATTTTTCCGCACCCTCCTATTTGAATATGTTGAAAGACAAATTTGGAACAAGAGTTGTGGGTCATGTTGTAGAAATGAATGAACATATTATTCGTCGGCGGCATCATGAAAAGATTGCCGTGTGAATGTGTTTGAAGAACAGGATGTATTCGGTATAAGGAAAATAAAAAACGAGTGAAGAACAAAGGTGGATAGATGATTAAAGTTGCTGATTATGTCATTCGGTCCTTAGCCGATTTGGGGATCGACAAAATGTTTGTGGTGTATGGGGCGGCAAATGGGGATCTCATCGATGCGTTTACCAGGGTATCGCATACACAATATGTGGCAGTGATGCATGAGCAGGCTGGAGGATTTGCCGCTGAGGGCTATGCAAAAATTTCAGGCAAGCCTGGGGTGGCCATTGCGACAAGTGGTCCTGGAGGTATGAATTTGTTGACGTCGATGGGGAATTGTTTTTACGACTCAATCCCCTGTGTATTCCTCACCGGCCAGATCAATACGAAATTTCTTAGACCAGATCCTGCTATTCGACAGGTTGGTTTCCAGGAAACGGATATCGTGGGGATGGCCACTCCGGTCACCAAATATGCCAAGTTGGTGCTCAACCCAGAAGATATTCGGTATGAATTGGAAAAAGCCCTCTGGCTTTGTCAGAACGGTCGTCCCGGTCCGGTTTTGTTGGATCTTCCGATTGACGTGCAAAAAAATGAAGTAGAGGAAGCCGCGTTGACTGGATACGATCCCACTCCCGCCCTCCATTCTTACTGCTCCGAGACTGTGGATACACAAATTGGAGAGTTGCTTGCTGATCTGAGCCGAGCAAAACGACCCTGTATGCTCGTGGGTGGTGGAGTGCGATTAGCCGATGCACAAGACCATGTTCGGGATTTGGCCGCCACCCTCAAAATTCCCTGCTTTCCTACCTGGAATGCGCTCGACATTATTACATCAGATTTTGAATGGTATGGGGGACGAGTCGGGACCTATGGTGGAGCAGGCAGAAATTTTGGCATTCAAAATTGTGATCTCCTTTTAGCAGTAGGGAGTCGGATTTCAGGTCGAATAACCGGGGGCAATGTCCAGTCGTTTGCCCGGGGGGCGAAAAAGTATGTGGTAGATGTCGATGAAGCGCTTTTGCAACGAAAATTACAGCAATTACCATTTGATGTGAATATCTTGTGCGATGCCAAAGTTTTTATTCGGCGATTATTGCTGATGTTGAATCAAAACGGAACCAAACAGCATTTCCCTGATTGGGAAAGGTGGATGGCCCAGGTACGAGCTTGGAAAAACCAGTACGATCCGGTCCGGCCGGAGTTTTTTAAGGACCAGGAACGGGTTCATCCTTATGCTTTTATGCGAATCCTTTCTGAAAGAATGGGCTCTACCGATATCATAGTCGGTGATTGTGGGGGAAATATTGTAGTCAGCAATCACAGCTTTGAAACAAAATATGGACAGAGAAATCTGACTAACAATGGGAATTCCCCAATGGGATTTTCTTTTGCCGGTGCCATGGGTGCATGGTTTGCAGATCCCAGTCGGCGTGTGGTGTGTACGATCGGTGATGGGGGATTCAATATGAATCTCCAGGAATTACAGACGTTTCTGAATTATGGGGTAAAGGTCAAAACATTCATTCTGAATAACCATATTTACGGAATCACGAAAGCTTTTCAAGAAACGAATTTCCAGGGAAGAGCCGAAGCTTGCGGACCGGTGGGCTACAACCCTCCTGATTTTGTCAAAATTGTTGAAGCCTATGGGATGAAGACCATGCGGATTGAAACCCAGGCCAATTTGGGAGAACGAATTGATGACGTCCTTCATTCCGATGAGCCCATTGTCTGCGATGTGAATATGCATGAATTTCATACATATGAGCCAAGAATTTTCGGATGGAAAACTTCAATAGAGGATATGTACCCCTATCTGCCACGAGAAGAATTTCGATCGAATATGTTCATTGAGCCTCTGGAAGATTGGGAAAACCCGGTCTATCCGGACGTGGTTTCTTTGGCCCAGAAATAGTAATTATCCTGGCTTACTCGCCTTCTATGAGGAGTTAAAATAATGGAAAAGGATAATCTGTCCCTCTCATTAACTAGTTTCTATGAAACACAGGCGATGTCAGATCAGAAAAGTGAAATTGAAGAAATGGATATTATAAATCTGCTCAGTGATCTCAAACATCGTATTTTCCCTAGACCATTTGAACGGCTTGGCGTGACAGGAAAGGAACTTGTAGGGGTAGAAATTGGCGTATACAAAGGTGAACATGCAGAAAGTCTTCTTGCCAATCTTGATATTAAGCGGCTCTATTTGGTCGATCCCTATGAGCTTTACGAACAATATGAAGAAGGACGCTCGCATTATGGAGTGGATCAGGATCCATTAAGTCTTGCCAAACAGGAAGCCTTACAACGATTAGCTCCGCATGTTGAGAAATTGTCATGGATATTCAAACAATCGACTGATGCCGTCCACGAGATCCCCGATGAATTAGATTTTGTTTATATAGATGGCAATCATGACGAAGAATTTGTCCGTAATGAAATTCTTTCATTTTTCCCAAAAATACGACATGGCGGGATATTAGGCGGGCACGATTTTTATAATGGATTTTGTCGCGAACATGATGGGGTCATTCGTGCTGTAACGAAATTTTCGGTGAAGTGTGATTTACCCCTTCAAGTTGAATTACCCGATTGGTGGATTGAAAAAACGATTTGAATAAAACCGTTCGGCAATGGATTAGTGGGTATTTGTTTATTGAAAGCCCTAATCTCATGCGCCTTTCTGTAATACGTTTTATAAAAAAGGGTTCATGTCGAATTAATAAGGGTTTGGTCCAGTTGATTCGATGGGCTTTCCCCGCAACGTTTTTAGGTATTAATTGGACTGCAACGACCCCTGGTAGTTGGACTGCAGGAATCTGGGGTGTTGATATGACTAATGGCGTTCCCAATGGATATGAAAGAGGATCGTCTTACTATGAATGGTGTGTTCGCGCGCATTTCGACGAAGGTACGTACTGAAAATTTATGAAAATTCGTAGGATAAGCTGGAATTAAAAAGCAATGGCAGGGATTAGGAAAAAATCGCCTCAATCTCTGCTGCGGGACATCAAGTGTTTAGCAAAACATTTTAGCTGTCTTTTTTCGAATCAATTCTGTCTCACTTAATATCAAAAGCCAGATCGAAATGAAAGTCCTACTTCTACAGCTCGAGTTTAGCAGGTGGAAAACGGCAAGACCGTGGTCGTACACCATGAATTTTGGAATTGCCAAAGCCTTAAAGGATAAAGGGATTGAAACATTCACTATACCCATTATTCCCGATCAAAATTTGGAATTTCAGATGTCATGGTTAGGACGAGCCAAAGAATTGTGTCGGGGAATGAAGTTTGAGCAAGTGTGGGTTTGGCTTCTTCATTATCAATATAATCAAGAAATTCTTGAGTGGCTTTCTGGCCTTGCTCCAATCCGTATCGGAATTTTAGTTGAATCTATGCAATACGAAGAGGAAGAATGTATACAGGCGCCTATCTTCAAAAAACGTACAGAAATTATTAGGCAGCAGGTGCAATGTTTGACCCATGTTCTTACTAGCGATGAAAATGATCTTGAGCCGACTATTGCATGGGGTTGCGGGCAGGCGTTGTGGTGGCCATGTGGAGTTCCTGAGCGTTCTATCGTTCCATTGCAACCGGTAGCAAAACATCCGCAGGCGGTTTTTCATGGGACTCTTTATGGTAAGCGAGAGCCATATTTCTCCCAAGACCGCTTGCGCAGGTTGCTAAGGTTTCCAAATTTAGAAATATCCAAAAACGAATTTCAACAATTATTTGATGACATTCATTTTGAGATGGAGAGAACACTAGGGTCTGGACAATTTGTGAATGAGCAGGACCTCCGACAATTTATCATGATGTTAGATCGGGTTAGGCATGGGGAATTCAGGAAATGGATGGAGCACTTGCGGTCATGGGCTGTGATCGTCAATCTGCCCAGTTACGCCAAGTTTTATGGGGGGCGGGTATTTGAAGGTTTGGCTGCCGGGCGACCGGTTATTTCATGGAATATTCCAGGTCATCCCCAAAACCATGCGTTGTTTCAAGACGGCGAGGAAATATTACTTTTTCCCAAAGACGATTACGAAGCTTTGGCGACTCATATCGAACGCCTTTTGGCTGATTCAAAGTATTCGGCACGATTAGTTTCTAATGCGCAACGCAAATTGCGCAAATTTCATACGGTGGAGATGCGTGTAAAAGATGCCTTGCAATGGATCAAGGCTGGAACCAGACCCTGTTATGAAACACAATGGGAAGGCCAGATTTTTTCTTTGAATAGACAGAATGACCTATGCAGCGAGCCGCAGATGTTCATGGATCAATCGATTGTGGATGACATGGGGAAGGAAGAGGGAAGGGCTGTTGTTTCAGAAGACGGTTCCCCTGAAGCGTGCGATGGTGATGGGTTAGTGCGATCGTATGAAAGCCAGGAGGGTTTGGTGAATATGACGAGTGATCAAGCGAAGCAGAGAAACCAAGAAGACCAATTTTATACCGACTTGTTCGTCCATAGCGGGGCATGGTCCACGCCCACTCCTAATACTGATGAAGCCCTACGATGGGAAAAGATCAAGGCATTTTTGCCAGACATCATTAGACAATTTGAGGAAGCTCATGTCCAACCCATCCGCATTTTAGATGTCGGTTGCGGACGGGGATGGCTCACGAATTTACTTTCCCATTATGGCTATTGTGAAGGCATTGAACCAGTTGAAACTGTTGTGAAGTATGGCCGGAGGTTGTTTCCTAATCTGACGCTTCATGTGGGTTTCCCGGACGTATTACTGACTCGTGAAGATTTTCAGCCCTATGATCTTATCGTGACTTCTGAAGTCATCGAACATATTCCGCATGCGCAAAAATCCCAGTTTGTTTACACGCTTCAACAATTATTGAAACCAAAGGGCGCGGTGATTCTGACGACACCGCGACAGGAAGTGTGGGAACAATGGCGACGGGTTTCCACCCCTAATCAACCCATTGAAGATTGGATCACGGAATGGGACCTTTTTGATCTTTTCCGAGAACGAGGGTTCCACGAGCTGGGCCGTGAGCGTATCTATTTCGACCTTCCAAAGTTTCAATATGTCGCTGCCCCGTCCCCAGGAGAGGAAACTTCATCCGCAACCATCATTGCCCTTTATCAAATATGGGCATTTGGCACTGATACATTTTATCAGGATCTCCCGAATCATCATGGCTCGCTTAGCGATGGAGGCCCATCAGAACAGTCATGTGCGGAAACATTCGTACCCATCCCTGCCCATGAGCATGCGGGTGGTTCAGTTATGTCACAGGATTCTGAGTTTTCCGCTCAGTCTCGAAATCCTCTTGTTTCC
This sequence comes from Nitrospirales bacterium, assembly GCA_040904705.1. Classification (GTDB taxonomy): domain Bacteria; phylum Nitrospirota; class Nitrospiria; order Nitrospirales; family UBA8639; genus Nitrospira_E. The sequence goes on from JBBDSY010000047.1 coordinate 41,120, forward strand.
GTTATTGTCCCGACCTTTAACCGTCGCGATAGTTTAAAGACGGCATTGCAAAGCATCATGCAGCAAACCTTTACAGACTTTGAAATCATTGTCATTAACGATGCGGGCATAGATGTGGAAGATATTGTCGCGTCATTTAATGCTAGAAATAATGTGTCCTCGATCCGACACGGGAAAAATCGTGGCTTAGCTGCGGCCCGCAATAGTGGGCTGGGAGTGGCACGGGGGAAATACATCGCCTACCTCGATGATGATGACCGTTATGCCTGTCATCATTTAGAAACCCTGGTCTCATTTTTAGAAGAGAGTCGCTATCAAGCGGCTTATACCGATGCCTGGCAAATATGTCAACGGAAGGAACAAGGCGAGTATATTGAGATTCAACGAAGTGTCCCCTATTCACGAGATTTCAATCGGGATATGCTGCTCATTACTAATTATTTCCCAGTCCTTTGTATGATGCATGAAAAGGTATGCTTGGAGACAACGGGGGTCTTTGATGAGACATTGACGACTCATGAGGATTGGGATTTGTGGATACGGTTATCTCGCCATTTTGGTTTCGCTCATATAAAGCAAATCACGGCTGAATTTACCTGGAGAATGGACGGAAGTTCGATGACAAGCCGGATCCCGGAGGATTTTTTACGCACGACACGGTTGATTTATGAAAAGTACGACGAATATTTCCGTCTTCAACCGCATCTTATTCCAATAAAAGACCAAAAATTGCGTGATTTGGAAAGTCGGGCCAATTCCCAACCCTTTGAATGTTCTATCATTATTCCAGTATTCAATAAGCTTGAGTTAACGCAACAGTGCCTCATGTCTCTGGCAGAAGTCACAACGGGAACCTCGTATGAAGTGGTGATTGTTGACAACCACTCAACCGATGGGACTGCGGAATTCTTAGAGACGGTTGGTGGGGATGTTCAAGTCCTTCGCAATGCCACAAATCTCGGATTCGCAAAAGCCTGCAATCAGGGTGCTCGTGCAGCGAGGGGCAAGCATCTGGTGTTTTTAAATAATGACACGATTCCCAAGACAGGCTGGTTAGATCCCTTGATACAGGAGGTTAATTCTCATGATGATGTGGCTGTCGTTGGGAGTAAATTGCTGTATCCCAATAACACCATTCAGCATGCAGGCGTGGTTATTTCACGACTCTATCAGACTCCGTATCACCTGTTTCTTGGTTTTCCGGAAAATTTTCCAGCAGTGAATACCAGAAAAGAATTTCAGATTGTGACCGCGGCCTGCATGTTAGTCAGAAAAGAGACTTTTGAAGAAGTCGGTGGTTTTGATGAAAGTTTTGTGAATGGGTTTGAAGATGCTGACTTGTGTCTCAAAATTCGTCAGTTAGGTAAGAAGGTGGTGTATCAACCTAAAAGCTGCCTGTATCATCTCGAGAGCCAAACGACTGGCAGAAAAACCCATGACGATGCCAATGCCGATAGGTTATTAGCTCGCTGGAAACATCAATGGTTGGTTGATGAGGATATCATGGCCGAAGAAAGCGGCTATTTTATTCAACAAAATATTTTTGAGGGGAAGATCCGATCTCAGTTTGTTCCTAAGCAAACGATGGCTGATTCGACGGCTTGGCAACGAGTGGTGGACCTTCAAAAATTATTACTCGGACAGCCCTGTCAGCCGTTAGTAGACATGCCTAATAATCAAAATGTTTTCAATTTACTGGTTCCCAATGACGAGTGGCCAAATGATATTGGAATTCTTGAGTGGGCTGGCAGGGTCTGTGTAATTTTGGATTGCGAGCAGGAAGCGGTCAAATTTTGGGAGAAATTACTCGCGACGGGAGATCATCCCAATACTCGATTGAGTCTGGCGCGGGTCATGCTGAAGCATGGAAAGCTTGATGAAGCTCAAAGACATCTAGATGCATTGAAGCATAATTTTGCTCCTAGAGAGGAAGGATGGACATTGCAAGGCGTACTTTCCATGCAGAGACAGGAATATTCGGACGCTAAGCATGCATTTGAGGAGGCGCTCACTCTTGACCGTGAGAACAAAAAGGCTCGTATAGGGTTAGGAATGGCCTGCTTGGGCTTGGATCAGCCTGCTGCAGCATGGGAATCATTTGAACAAGTGCTGTCAATCGATCCGGATAATCTCGAAGCCATTCGGTGCTTGCTGCAAGCTGGGACGGCCTTGCAGCGGTGGGAGGTTTTATCTACCCATTTGGCCAGATTTATCGATCGAAATCCCGCAAATTGCGACATCCGGTTTGCATTAGCCGGAGTGCAATTTCGGGATGGTCAAATTGAAAAGGCGAAGGAACAGCTCATGTGGCTGCGCCTTGTTCAACCGGAATATGAAGGATTAGAAGATTTAGAAAGGTTGTTGGCAACTCCGCAGGACCAAAGCAATTTGCTCTCCGTTCCATAAGGAGGAATTAATTGCCGAGTCAAACCAGTCGATGTTTCGATCCCTCCTCCTACAGTTAGCGCGATTGGGTGATCTCACTCAGTCGTTGCCGGCTATTTCCTCTCTTCATTCGTCTCTTCCCGATCAGCCATTAGACCTTTTGTGCGCGGCTCCCTTAACGGCCTTTGGCAAACTTTTCTCTGGTATTCAGGAGGTTTATCCATGGGACGGCGAGCGTTGGCATGACGTTGCCGTCATGGATGGGGGGCATAAGGAGCGGCTAGTCAACGCGGCAGAACAATACATGGCAGAGTGTGCGTTCCCCCGATATACCGTGGCCTACAATTTGAATAATCATCCCCGAAGTGTCGTGGCATCTCATTTGTTAAGTGAGCGGGTGGTTGGAGCAGGGGATTTGGGTCCGCTACACCCCAGCCTGCCCCCTTGGGTGGCGTATTTACGCCAAATGGCGAGTGATCGTGGGACCAATCGCATTCATTTAGCGGATGCTTTTTGTGGGGTGTGTGGAGTGAATCCTCCAGCTGTGGTTCCCGCCATTCAAGCGACGCATGTTGGTTTACCATCTGATCTTGCACATGTGGTCAATGAAGGCTCATGGGATCGAATTGGAATTGTTCTGGGGGCTGGGGACGGGGATCGAAGAGTTCCACTTGCGACGTGGCGACAGTTGATTGAAGCTTGCATCGACCGTCTTCCTAATGTTCTCTGTATGCTAATTGGAGGACCGGGCGAACGGGAAGCGTCCTTGGCGCTGGAGGATCAACTGCCTCCTTCCTCTTTGTCTCGACTCTTCAATTGTGTGGGAAGGACGTCCCTGCCGCAATTGGCGCATGTGTTCAATCGCTGCCAGTGGGTGGTGGGATCCGATACGGGACCATTGCACGTAGGGGTGGCCTGCGGTGCACGGGCGATTGGCTGGTATTTTTCCCGAGCGCGGGCGCATGAAACCGGGCCATATGGCGTGGGACATTATGTGTGGCAATACCGGCGAAGTGCCGATCCTGAAAGACAGGATGCCCACACTATCTACAGCCAGGCTCAGCTCCCGTGTTCTTGGCCGGTGCTGGAAACACTGCAACTCATACAAGGTCACCATGGCAGTGAAAACTCATTGGAATGGGAATTATGGCGTAGTCATCGCGATAAGTGGGGCATGTTTTATATGAATGGAGAACAACCTGATGCTGCGGTATTGCAGCGAAAAAATATATGGGAACGGTTGTCTGCCCTTTCGTCCAATCAGTCTTCCCCCTTCAGTCCTCATTCTCTCATTGGAGAATGTTCGTCATGAATGTGTTTCAAAAAAATGTCGCCATACTTCGATCTCAGGATCCGGCGTTAGCGTCGCAAGTATTGAATACCGCCGGAGGTATTTTGTCCATTCAATCGTCAAAGTCTGGTGAGCCGACAGCGGTGGTCAACAATCGATCCATTCATAGTGCTTACGATCCCGTTCGTGAAGCCGAACAATGGGCCGTTCGTCAAGCTCATGACTGCCAGGCCGGTGAAGCCTTGGTCGTGTTGGGCGTAGGGTTGTGGTATCACGTGGAGGCGTTACTCACGAAGGTGTCTCAAGATTCTATCGTCATGATCGTTGTTCCCAGTCTTTCGGAATTCGTTGATGGGTTGGCCGTTCGATCTTTGGAAGGGTGGGGTGCGCAAGTGAAATGGGTGTGGGGTGATCCGGAGCATATGGCGATGCAGGTGGCGCACCAAGGACAACGTGTTCGACTTTTGCCCTACGAACCGGCGCTGAGCCTCCATTCCGATTTATATGAAGCTTTTCGACTTCAGCTTCGTGAACAGTTCGCCAAACGAGTCAGTGGAGCCTTACATATCATGGTCGTTGGCCCCATTTATGGTGGGTCACTTCCTATCGCGGGATATGTTGTTCGGGCTTTGGAATCGTTGGGGCATCGCGTGAGTTGGGTGGATCATAGTCTGCATGACCGTGGATATCAGCATCTGAATACCATTCAAGATGATCGGCTTCGAATGACTGTCCAACAGAGGTTTAGTGACACGCTCGGGGTCATCAGCTTGGCGCATGTGGCGGAGAATCCCCCCGATGTGGTTTTGGCCTTGTCACAGGCGCCTCTGTCCATGGCGGTGCTGGAGCAAATGCGACGAAAAAAAGTTTTGACGGCCATGTGGTTTGTGGAGAATTTCCGTCATTTGACCTATTGGCAGCAGATGGTTGAGGGCTATGATTTTTGGTTTGTGATGCAGCAAGCAGCTTGTTTGGAGGCATTTAAAAACGCCGGGGCTTCGCACGTGTCCTATTTGCCGCTGGCTGCCGATCCCACCATTCATCAGTCAATACATTTGACCGGGCAGGAACGGGCAGAATTGGAATCGGACGTTTCGTTTTTGGGCGCGGGCTATCGCAATCGAAGGGAAATATTGCCGGCCTTGTTGGGGCATGAGTGGACGTTTAAGTTGTGGGGTAATGAATGGGACAACGCCGGAATCTTAACTCGGGTTCTTCAACGAAACGGAGCCAGAATTGATACGCCAACCAGTGTGAAAATATTTAATGGGACCAAGGTGAATGTCAATCTTCATTCCTATACGCGGGAAGGCTTTGATCCTGATGGGGACAGCGTCAATCCTCGCACCTTTGAGTTGGCGAGTTGTGGGGCGTATCAGGTCATTGATCATCGAACCCTTTTGCCCGACCTCTTCGATGACACGATGATGAGAGTCATACGAACTCCAGAAGAATTCATACCCGCGATCAGAACATCTTTACATGAACCGGAACAGCGACGAGCCATGGCTGAGGCGTCAAAAAACCGAGTGCTCATGTGCCATACGTACGCTCATCGGATGCAAACGCTGTTAAGTGCCATGGGGTTGGCTTGTCCCGATCGCATTGGCGCGGTCCTACGAGGTGAACGGCAGGCTGAATCATTGTTGGCGCGTAGCCGAGACTGTCCGGAATTAGTTCCACTTCTAAAATCGTTTCCCAAAAACGATCGGGTGGAGCTTGTGGATATCGCCAGGACCATTCGACAAAAAGGGCCTGAGGCCCAATTGAAGCGGGAAGAATTATTAATATTAATGATGGATGAATACCGGCAGGAAAAACGCGATTTCTTATGAAGCGCATCCTCATCATCAATATCACGCGGATGGGAGATTTGATTCAAATGATTCCCTTGCTTGCGCGTTTGAAAGAAGAGTTTTCCGGTGTGGCGATTGACCTGATTGTCGATCAAGAATTCGCTCATGTGGCTACACTGATTCCAGGTATTCGGCAGGTATTTGCCTTTGATTTTCAAGCGTTGATGGATGAGAGCCGTGTTTGCGCTCGGGATGTGGTGTCGTTGTATCAGGACCTTTCCAATTGGGCAAAGCCGTTGCTACAGGTTGGGTATGATCGGGTCGTCAATTTAACCTTTAATCGTCGCAGTGCCTTTCTTGTGAAGTATTTTGGATGTGCCGACGAGCGGGGAATGACGACTGCCAATGATGGAAATTTCCTGGTGAAAAATTCATGGATGAAATATTTTCTCGATTTCCAAGTCTATCGTCATTTGAATCGTTTTAATATTGTTGATTTGTTCGCGCTTGGGGGTAGTGCCCTAGGCAGTTTTCACCCCATCGAAATCAACGTGACACCTGGACTGGCTGGTTGGGCACGGACTTTTCTCCGACATTCTGGAACCCCCAAACATTGGGTAGCTGTCCAAGTCGGTGCCAGCGATCCCATGAAAGCCTGGCGACCGGAATATTATGGACAATTGATGGCCCATTTGAGCAAAGTGCGGAATGTGGGATTTGTGCTCATCGGTACAAAAAAGGAAGAGCCAACTGTCAAAGATGCCTTGCAGGTCTATCGACAAGCCGGTGGGCAGGGAATCCTGTGTGAAGCTGCCGGGAAAACCTCCGTGCCCGAGGTTGGCGCCTTGCTACAGCAATGCCAACTCATGGTGACGAATGATACCGGGCCTATGCATATGGCTGTTGGGGTAAAGACGCCTGTTGTGAATATGTCCGTCGGGCATGTGGATTTTCGCGAAACGGGCCCTTTTGGGCCAGGGAATTGGGTAGTGCAACCCGACATTGCATGTGGCCCCTGCGGTTTCGACAAAGTTTGTCCTCATCATGCCTGTAAGGATCAGATTATTCCGATGGAAATCGCACAATTGTGTGCGCATTTGTTAGGTAAAGGGGCCTTGCCGGAATTCTCTTCTAAGATTCGGATCTATGAGGGAGCGATCGATGAAGATCAACTTGGGACATATGTGTTGCGATCCGGCCATGAACCAGCTCTTACCACTTGGTATGGAGATTTTTGGCGGCGTTATTGGTATGAAATGTATACTGGCCGGTTTAGTCAGGTTCCCTTTGCTTCGAATGTTCCTCCCGATCACGCGGAAGTTGTAGGGTTGTGGCCCCAGTTTGCCTCGCATGTGGATGTGTTGTGTCAACAAGCCGAGGAGGTGCGGGCTCTCTGTAGGAAGCAGCCGATACCTGTGCTGAAACTGAAGGAAGCGCAGTATCGATTAAAAGAACAAACCCTCGCCATGAAAGAACTGGTCAGGTCTTCCTACGCATTTGGACCGCTGGTGGTGGCTTTCATTCGAGAGACCTTCAACTTAGAAGGGCAGACATTAATTGAAATGACCGAAGAATATGTCACGGCCGTTGATACTTTGAAAAATCGAGTGAAACGGACATTTGGACAGTTCTCTCAGTATTCACCTGAACCGATAAGGAGGGAATTATATGCTGGTGCAATTGGATGAAGAAAAATGGGAAGTGAGCGATGCCGCCCAGTTGGAAGAAGTACTCGCCGATTTAAGTGATCGGGCTGAGGCGCAGGGGCGGTTGGTGACCAATTTGTACGTTGGCAACCGACCTATGACTGATAGGGAGTTGGTGCCGTTTACGTTATCTCAGCTCGCAAGCACTTTTGGAACTATTTCGGCGAAAAGTGAAAGACTGGAGAGTCTAGTCCAGCGATCGGGTGAAACGGGAAAACTATTTGGACAGCAGTTGCGAGCCGATGCCAAAAAAGTCCTGGAGGAATTTCGCCAGGGTCGTGGAGGTCTACGCCATTTAGACCAATGGTTTGGGCAAATGGCTGATTATTTAGAATGGATCCACATTCAGCAATCTGTCGTTGGCCCACAACCGCCTCAGTCCCAGGATCTGTCCCACTGGGTGAATGAGCTCATGTTGGCGAGGCAAAATATTGACGAAGTGCGAGTGGCGGACATGTTGGAATATGAAGTAATTCCTCGGCTGCCACAATGAAAATTCTTTATCATAACGGCGCTTTATTAGCATGTTTCGTTCAGTTGTATGAAATTCTTTAGGTACACAAAAAAATGTACAGCATGATTGGGAGAGCTTCTCAAGTTTTCTTCTTGATGGACGATAAGTAGGGCCAGACAACGAAATTGGTCATTTTTACCAATCTCTAAGGAGGCCAGTCGGCTTATCTCACTCACTCTCCCTCAAGGGACGGAACCTTTGAGGAACAGCCATCAAGGAGGAATTCATGGCACTTATCGTTAACAACAACATCGCATCGATCACCGCCCAACGGAACTTGGGGATTTCCACAGCCCAGTTGCAAGGGTCAGTCGCCCGCCTGTCTTCGGGTTTACGAATCACCAAAGCTTCAGATGATGCTGCCGGTCTGGGTATTTCCGAAACCTTACGAGCTCAAATTCGTAGCATTAATCAAGCCGTACGAAATTCCAACGATGGTATTAGCTTGCTGCAAATTGCCGACGGTGGTGCCGCCAATATCGGTGGCCTCTTGGCGCGGCTTCGGGAATTAGCTGAACAATCCGCGAGCGGAATTTTGGGTTCCAACGAACGATCGTTCTTGGATCAAGAATTTGTCGCCCTGCGGTCGGAAATTGACCGTATTTCCGCTGTGACGGAATTCAACGGGGTAAAATTGTTAAGTGGAACAGAGAATGACTCTTTGTCCATACAAATTGGTTTCCGTAGTTCAGTCAATGACACCCTCACTCTTTCGCTCAATGATTTGGATACCAGCCGGTTGAGCCTGTCGAGTGTCAATGTGTCAACAGCCGCTAATGCCTTAAGCGCATTAAGCAATATTGACAACGCCATTAGTGCCGTGGCGTCTGCTCGAGCCAATGTCGGGTCCTTGCAGAATAGAATTGATGCGGCGGTTCAAAATCTGGAAGTGGCGAATGAAAACGTGTCAGCTGCTGAATCGCGGATTCGGGATGCTGATATTGCCTTTGAAACGGCGTTATTTACCCGAAACCAAATTTTGGTCTCGGCAGGTACGTCAATCTTGGCGCAAGCCAATACCTTACCTCAGCAAGCCCTGTCCTTGCTGCAGTAAAAGGATATTTAGGAGGAGGCCAGGTCATTTGACCTGGTCTCCGTCCTGAATAAAGGGGTTACCCACAATGATTGCATCAATTGCACAAGGCGCTTCATCGGTGATTTCGTTGTCCGTTGGGCAGGAGATTCGTGTGCGCGACAATCAAAAAGTGGGAGAGGACAAGGAGCGCCCCATAGACAAAAAGGCCGCCAACCGAAAAGAATTTACGGAAACTCAGGAATCTCAAATTTCTAAAATCGCTCCGGATCAGATTGAAGAAGTCGTCTCCCGCCTGCAAATAACATTGCAGAATATTCAGCCAAGAATCGAACTGTCTGTCGATAAAGAATTGAAACAAGTCATTTTTCGTATTCTCGATAAAGAATCCGGTGAATTAATCCGACAAATACCTTCTGAGCAAGTGCTGGAGCTTGACCGGTTTTTTGCAGATCAGTCAGGCCTGTTCGTAGAAGAAGAAATTTAAGATCTCTCTATTAATCTGTAGATTTTTTACGTTAAGAAGAACTTTCTACAACTCCAATTATCCGGGATGTGGCAATTTTATCGACGTGACTGTTTTTTCCCAGGGAGTAAGGAATGCCCTTAATCAGTTTTGGTGGACTAGGAAATGGCGTTGATTTTGGCCCGATTATCGACCTTCTCGTCCAAGCCGAGCGAATTCCTATTGACCGAATCAATAAACGTAAACTGGATCTGCAAACCAAGCAAACTGATTTTGGATTATTAGGCGGGAAATTACTTGGACTACAAAGTGCTGCCACCTCGCTCCGAACCCGTCTGAGTTTTGATAAAAATCAAGTCAGCGTCACATCTGCCAGTTCTCAAACATTGTTGACAGCGAGTGCCTCCTCGACTGCGGCTGCCGGGACACATAAGGTCACGGTCAATCAGTTGGCCTCCGCTCACCAGATTGTGTCCAAAGCCTCGACAGCCGTTTCTACCACGGATACGGATATTGTCAGCGGTGAATCCGGGACCTTTTCCTTTTCGGTTGGCGGCGGTTCGACGCACACGGTTAACCTGGATGCCAATGGGACGTTGGAGGCATTGAGGGATGGCATTAATGACCTTGGCGCTGGAGTCAGTGCTTCTATTCTGAATACCGGTACGGAGGCCGCGCCTGCGTATCGGCTTGTGTTGTCCTCAAATGACAGCGGTGCCAGTAATTCCATCGTTATCTCAGCTGATAATACCGATGTAGATGCCGTCACAACTGGTGTCGATACGTTTCAAGTTGCGCAAGATTCACAAATTACCTTGGGGGAAGGCGTTGGAGCCGTCACAATCGATCGCTCGAGCAATACCCTAACTGATGTGATTTCTGGGATTACGTTAAATTTACAAGCTGCAGACATTGGTAATCCTGTCACGATTTCGGTGACACAAGACACGACAGCGGTGAAAGAGGGCATTTCGAATTTTGTGAGTGCCTATAACGAAGTGCAGAAGTTTGTGAATGAGCGTACGGTGTTTAATCTTGAAACCGGGGAGCGGGGAATTTTTGTCGGGGATTCCCTGGCCCGAAGTGTTCTCGACCGTATACGACAATCGACCTTCTCTCAAATCAGTGGGCTCACAACCTATACAAGCGCCTCTCAGATTGGTTTCGAAACGCAGACGGCAGATGGCACCATAAAACTCAACGAAGCCATCCTTGATGGGGCCCTTAGCCAAAACTATTCGGCTGTTCGAGATTTGTTCGTTCGGAATCCCACTACTGGGACCGAGGGAATCGGAGAGCTCGTGACGGATGCAGTTGATGCCTTGGATGATGTGGAATTCGGGGCTTTGACTCTTCGGCAGAATGCGCTCACTAGCCAAATCGATGATTTTGTCGAACAGATCTCCTTCAAGGAAGCCGCTCTCCTTCGTTTTGAAGAGCAACAACGAATTAAATTTGGTAATTTAGATGGATTGTTGGCGAGCCTACAAAGTCAATTGGATTCGCTATCGACGTTGTCTCAACGGGCTCCAACGAGGTAATTCTTCTTAAGGAAGGGAACGACGAATGACTGCTGGTGCTCAAGCCTATGCAAACACCCAAATCTCGACGGCGTCTTCAGTGCAAGTGGTGGTTCTTTTGTATGACGGTGCGATATCCTCAATGAAATTGGCCCAAGAGGGTATGGCAGCTCTTAATTTTCATGATAAGGCCCGTTTTCTTGATCGAGCGCTTCGAGTCGTTGGGGAGCTGTCGGCTTCCTTAAATATGGAAGAAGGTGGAGCTATTGCCAAGGATTTACGCCGTCTTTATGAATATATTCAATATGAATTGACTCAAGCTAACCTAAAAAACGAACCGGGTCGCTTAGAGTCTCCCATCCGATGTATGAGGGAAATTAGGCAGGCCTGGCAAGAATTGTCGATGCAAGGAGTTACGCCACAAGCGGTCGGGATGTAACTAAATGAGCCAATTGATTGAAGAAGAAGGTGTCTTGGAGCGGTTGACCGGTATGGCAATGGAGGCCGCGACACAAGGGAAGTGGGATTCTGTCTCTCAGCTCTATGATCGCCGCGCCAGAATTGGTGGCCTTGGTTCCGTCTCCCAGAAAGTTGCGACGAAACTCATTCAGCATGATCAATGGATCCTGACCCGTATTCGAGAAGTGCAAACTCTCATACAGCACCAACTCCGAGAAGCCCAACAACATCGTCGTAGCTTAGAGGGATTGAAACGACAATGGGTCACCCATCAGCCGCCCCAAATTCAATATCGGCTTACCATCTGACACCTTCGATTCATCAAATCCTGGAATACTTAGTGTACGAGTGTTTCCCGATTTCCTCCTTCTTCTATACCAAACTCTGATTCATTCATTTTCATCCTAAGTCTGGCGCTGTCAAAGAATTGACGAATTAATGCGATGTTGTCAGGGAAAGAAACATCCGAAACCATTATTTTCTCAAAAAATTAAAGGGTTTTGTAAAAGGTTTCATCGGGATTCCCGTTTTGATCTTTTAGGTACAAGAATTGCGGAAGTCATCAGGGTCAGGAAATGAAAAAAGGAAAAAGGTGCCGAGTCATTCTTTGATGACGTTGTTCGAATCTTGGGAGCACTATGACAACTCCTCATTCGGTTACAACAAAAGCTTCAAGAACTGCCACTACTGAGGGTATGTCCTCCATTGCCACATTATTGCATTCCCTTTCGAATAAACTGTTGCCAATTGTAGTGTTTTCGGAAATAGCCCTCCGTCGGTGTGAAGATGGCCAACTCAAGCCGCAATTGGAGAAAATTCATCGAGCGGCGGAACAAGCGCGTGATCTTCTTGTTGAAATCCGAATACTGCAAGGAAATAAAGAGTCCTAAATGATCGGACTGATTAAACCAATCGACCTTATTGAATCTCTGGCATCAGGACGGGGTGGTGTCGTAAGCCCGATAATATTTAAAAAGGGTTGAGGTGACCAACGATGGATAATGGTCTCATTGCTTCTGAAGATCGGCGTCAGGATCGCCGTGCCGATATTCCTGTTTGTCTCTGGGTTGAACTACCCCTGGCATTTTCTTATGAGCCGGTTGAGCTTGATGCAGCCGCATTTAGTCAATGGCAATGGGAAGAGTTGGCCGTATCTCCCGATCTTGTGAGGGCCATGGTCGATGAAAATGATTTGACCATTCGTGATCCGCTATTGTTGCAAATGGTGACACGAATTGATTGGATGCTCACATCCATTCTTCGGACCTTGGGAAAAGATAAAGATCTGAAACGGACCATTCCGGAATTAGCCAAAGTCAATCTCAGCGGATCTGGGATTCGTTTTTTTTCAGAACAAGAATTCCCTGTCGATTCTTTCCTTGTATTGAGGCTGATCCTACGTCCTTTTATCCCGATGCAAGCTGTTGGAAAGATCATTTGGGTTGAGCCTGCACAACAAGGGGAAGCTGTGGGATTTTCGATTGCTGTTGAATTTACGCAAATAGCTCCAGATGATCGTGAAGCCATTATTCGACATGTTCTGCGCTCGGAAGCCACTCTTCAGCGTTTTCGACATAAGCACCCTGCCAATTCTGTCATTGGGTAGTTCGAGAAATTGGATCAGCTTCTTCGGGTGTTGTGTTCTTGGGTTGTGCGGATGCCAGGGAATTCTCCCCGGCCCGGGGCAATCCAACGCTGACTCGTTTCCTTTCTCCTCCGTTGTCACATCTCATACCCGTCCTCTCGAACCTCCCTATACGCTGGCCATTCTCCCTTTCGATAATTTGAGTTCCAATCCCAAGTTGTACTGGTTGGGTCGAAGTCTGTCAGAAATGTTGACGAATGATTTAGCGGCATGGCCGTTCCTCTCTATTGTCGCGCGGGAGGCGTTAGGCCCGGTTCTTCGAGAACAATGGCTTCAACAGAGAGAATTTTCTTCAACCGTTGCGCCGGTCCCTTTAGGACATATTCAAGGCGTACGCTATTTGGTGCGTGGCGGATTTTATCAACAAAAGGACTTCCTGACCATCGATCTACAAATCGTCGATGTTGAAACGGGGATCGTCGTGAGGGCATTAAGGGTTCAAGGGCCTGAGGTAAACATTCCACGATTAGAACAGGATCTGGTGACGCATCTGCTTCTAATTTTTAATTCTCCTGGCGATTTCCCCATGAGGGACATTTCTCGCCGGTTGAAGGAAGAAAGCTCCATCCCTGAAGTGGAGAGTCAGGGGGGAGGGAAGCCTCAACGTCATACGAACCCACTGAGGTCGTTCGGGCCGCATTCCGTGCACAAACTTGATGTCCAGTTAACTCTGGAACGGGTCACTCAACAACGCATGCAAGCCTATCAAGCTGCCAAGGACTTTTGGCAGGATGGGTGGTCTAGTGAAATTGGTAAGCCTATGTATTATGTTCGGCAGTTTTCTGAACGTTCTCAGGTACGTACGCCGTTGCTGGGCCTTCCCATTGCCCTGTTTATGCAACCGAATGCCATGGCTGAAGTGTTAAAAACAGTTGGAGGAGGGGGCGGTATCTCGTTGGTCCATCTTGAATCACATGGATTGGTAAAAAAATCTACGGATCGGATGGGAATTGGAGGATTATTTCTTGAGCAGATTCGTCAGCCACACAGAATATATGTCCGAGCTTGGAACGAAAGTGGGGAGCTGATAGCGGTTGTTTCGAAGTGGTCTTGGCAAACAGAAGCCATCCTTCACAACCCAAGTTCAGACGAAATACGGTTTCCTCTGTGGCCTCAGGCATTTATTAATGGGGTCGCGGAATTTCCCGCGTCATGGGTTGAGCGCGGGGAGCAGCATGTGACATTTGATGTGGCGATTGTGCCAAACCCTGATGAAAAACTAACTCTAGTGCTCGAGCCTATTTTCGCAGATGAAACTCAAGAGGAAGAGTATCATTCGCGCTCACGTGAAGAGGGAGACATTCTTGGGCGACTTCACACTTGGATTCGAATGAAATGGAATCCGCCCATTGCAGAGGCACTGCCGGTTGACGGGTATTTGCCAGCCAATAGGGAAACCGTAAATGCTCTGTTGCATGTGCAAGTCGGAAAAATTATGAAGGTTCAATTTCTCAATGCTTCTCTTCATCCACTGTTTTCTCTTAGCCTTGAAGAACTTAGGTCGGACCTTTTGGGATACTGCGTAAGGTGCCAAGATAGAGAAAAGGTTTCTTCCAGCCCCGATCTTCACATGATCCGCCTCCAATTGACGTTGGAGAAAGACCTGCATGCCCTTCGAATCGGATCCGGTTTTCCCTGACTAGGTTCCTCCTATCCGAACTGAGCGAAGGGCTTTTACTTAGGAAGGGTTGAGCAATTGAGGCCAATGCATTCGCAAGGTTTTTTCTGCGGCTTTTCCCAGAACCTCATCCAGAGAATGGTCCTGACTGAACACTCGTAAGGTGATCATTCGTGCAGGCAAATGTTGCAGATAGGTCTGTAAGCTTTCCTTTTCAATTCGGCGGGTTGCCGGATCCCATACAAAAATTTGAAATCCTCCCATGTTTAACAAGTTAATGGGCCTCGGATCTTTATGGGCAAAGTCGACCCGAATTTCCGTACTCCGCCATTTTTTCGGAAGGGCTTGACGTATTCGTGATAAAAAGACCCGCGGTTGAAAGGATGATGATCTCTGCGGGATGGGCAGGAGCACGCTGAAGGCGGTCTTCCATTTGACATGCCTGCCTAAAATTGCAGCCCATTCGGTCCCGAGTTGACGTTTTTTCAAAGAACGTGACTTTGGCCAAGATCGAACGGTCTCGATGAGGTGCCAATCGGTCAAATGTAAATATCGAGATAAGGCCTCGAGTGGATTGTGAGGAAACAGAAGATCCATGGTTGGTTCGAAAATTTCTTGAAGATGAATATCGATTGCACGGGTGGTGCGATGGTAATACACATTGGCATACAGGTAGAGCCGAGCATGTAGGAACATCTGGAGGGCGGATAATCCTGATTGATGAATCGTGAGGCCGTGGGATGAGAAAAAGGTGTAATGCAGGAGGCGTTCAATATCAACGGGGCCAACGGCCACTCCGCACATATACGAATCTCGTAAGACATAATCACAATTATCAGGAGTAAAAATTCCTCCCAAGAGTGGCCGTAGCGCCTTGACCCAGAGTGGCAAGCCTTTGGTATTTTGGTGAGGGTCTTTCAGTATGAGAAACGCCATGTGTTCGGGATTCAGCTCCTCCCCTGGAGCAAAAGGCCCGGATGGACTGCGTTGAATGTTTTGAATAATTGGTGCGAGGTGATCGCGAATAATATGTTGACCCAAAATTTCGTGCGTGAGGTGATATCGATGGAGAAAGTGATGGTCGAAAAAATGACAAAATGGTCCATGCCCGATGTCATGAAGTAGCGCGGTGATTCGAATGAATTCTTCAAGGAATGGCCGGGAAGGGAGGTTCGGGATAATTTGATTCAGCGAGTGGTAGAGCTGGGTCATAAAGCGTCCTGCTAAATGCATGGTCCCCAACGAATGTTGAAACCGGGTATGTTCTGCGCCGGGATATACCCAATGGGCACTTTGGAGTTGCAGGATGTAGCGAAGACGTTGCACCCATGGGGAGTCAATCAGATCTTTTTCTGTCTGTTCACCCGTTCTGGCGTGTGGGTAAGGAACCGTGATTGAAATATAGCCATGAATCGGATCTGCCAGAAGGGCGACCCCATCAAAGGGAGAGGAAGATGGTTCAGTGGAGGACATTGAAATCAGTCTGATCTCATGGAGATGAAAGTTTCACAGAACCGTTATCCGTGTGGTTCGAATGATGGATGGTGTGTCATATTGCGGTAACGTGTAATGGCCCACCGCATAAGCGGATAAGCAATGAGCGAGGCAAGGACTGCCAGGGTGCAGGCGCCAACGAGAAATGGAATGAGATAGGGCGCCAGCATATCAAAAAGATTGTCCATGGTGAGCTCGCTCCATTCAATTGTTGGGTGAGTCGGTTCTCCCATCAAAAATACTCCTGTATAGAGACTCGCAGCTAGGATCGGGATGAGCGTCCATGGGTTATTGATGAACGATCCGAGAAAGATTGCCACATAATTTAACCGGAACATCCAGGCACAGAAGGCCGCGCTGGCGGTATGAAACAAATAATGGGGAGCAAAGGCAATAAAGACACCGGTGGCGAAAGCTAAGGCGGTTCGATGAGGGGTTTCTTGAAGATGAAGGACTTGTGTCAGTCGTTGGCGTAGAGATTCCACGCTTAGCATTGAGGACACTTCGCCTGGGAGTTATTGAGAAAAATGTTCATAGCTTTTCGGTATCAACGCATCCTGTCTGTGATCATCTCGTTCTATTCGAATCCCCAGCCGTTTGGGTTGAATGGTCCCGATTTGGGTAATAGGTATTCGTCGCTTTTTCGCACATTTCTCGAACTCTCGCTGCCATTTTGGAGGAATGGTAAACAATAACTCGTAATCTTCTCCTCCGTGAAGGGCCCAGGATAACGGATTGGCTCGAATCCGTTTTGCATAACGTTGTAATTGGTGAGACATGGGGATTTGTCCACTGAAGATTAATGCGCCGACTCGACTTTGTCGGCAGAGATGCCCTATGTCTCCAGACAATCCATCTGAAAGATCCATTGCCGAGGAGGCATAGGGTTGAGACGCCAATAGTTGCCCGAGGGCAATACGCGCCGTGGGTCGCAAATGCCGTTCAACTAAATAGGATATCGGCTTCGAAAGGCTTGAGGGTTTGGGCGGACGTGTGCAATTCTTTAAGTGCGTGAGCCCTGCTGCCGAGTCGCCAAGTGTGCCGCTCACATAGACACAATCGCCAATCTTCGCCCCTTGTCGAGTGAGAATATGTTCCGACCGGACCTGACCGACAATCGTAATGGTAATAAATAGGGACGAGGGAGAAGAAGATGTATCCCCCCCAAGCAGTTGCACCTTATAGGGTCGACAAGGAACGGCTAAGCCTCGATAAAACTCCTGCCAATCGTGAGTGGTGAGAGACGGGGGGAAGGCAATGGCCACGAAGATACCCGTTGGGGTAGCCCCCATGGCGGCGATGTCACTGAGATTGGCGGTGGCCGCTTTATACCCAATGTCAAAGAGTGTCGCGCTCTTTCTCGTAAAGTGGATTTCCTCAACGAGAAGATCGGTTGAGATGACGACGTGCTGTTGTGGAGATGAAGCCAGGACGGCTGCATCATCTCCGGTTCCGACTGTGGGACAAATGCCCTGGGTCATCAACCGACGAGGAATCGATTGAATGAGTTGGAATTCCCCAAGCTTTGAAAGGAGCGCCGATTGGCGGATCGGGGACATAGTGGGGCTCAGAAAGCCTTGGTCACCTTGTGTCGCACCGGTGTTGGTGCGTGGCCAGAAGACGCCACTTTTTTTCGACGTCCTGAAGTGGCCTGAGAAGACAGTGCCGCTGTTTTGAATTTTTGACGCCCTTTTGTGCGAAGAGCGGCTTCCAAGACTTCCAACATGGTATTCACGTATATAAATTGGAGCCCTCGTAGAAGATGTTTGGGGATATCGTCCAAATCTTTCTGATTGCGTTTGGGAATAATAATGGTTTGGATATGCGCCCGCTTGGCTGCAAGGACTTTTTCTTTTAACCCCCCGATGGGGAGAATGCGGCCCCGCAACGTGATTTCTCCGGTCATGGCGATATCGCGTTTGACGGGCAACTGACTAAGACAGGAGGCCAAGGCCGTGCCAATCGTGATCCCAGCCGAAGGGCCATCTTTGGGGATAGCGCCGGCGGGGACATGAATATGGATATCCTGTTTGGGAAAAAGGCTTGCATCTATTCCCAAACGAGTGGCTTGCGACCGGATATAGCTCAAGGCGGCATGAGCGGATTCCTTCATGACCTCTCCCAGGTGCCCCGTTAATGTCAATTGCCCTTTGCCTTTGATGACGGAGGCCTCCACATATAAGACATCGCCTCCGGTTTCGGTCCAGGCAAGTCCGGTGGACAGACCCACTTCATCTTTTTCCTGTTCTTGTTCCGGAATGAATTTGGGAATACCCAAGTATTGGTGCAAATTTTTCGGCGTCACTCGAAATTGCTTGATTGTTCCTTCCGCAATGCGTTTGGCAATCTTGCGCATGACATTGGCCAACTCCCGCTCCAGATTTCGAACCCCAGCTTCTTTGGTGTATTGAGAAATGATTTGCGTTAAGCAGGTGTCCGTGAGGTGAAGATGTCGATCGGTGATTCCATGTTCCTCTAATTGTCGAGGGATGAGGTACCGTTGGGCAATTCCATGTTTTTCTTCCTCGGAATAGCCGGGGATTTCAATAATTTCCATACGGTCGCGTAAGGCGGAGAGAATAGGATCGGTCAAATTGGCTGTGGTAATAAACATGACAGCGCTCAGGTCCACGGGGACTCCAAGATAATGATCGACAAAAGCATTGTTTTGTTCGGGATCTAAGACTTCGAGCAAGGCCGCTGAGGGATCCCCCCTAAAGTCCATGCCAATTTTATCGACTTCATCGAGCATAAACACCGGATTGATGGTGCCGGCTTGTTTGAGCCCTTGAATAATCCGTCCTGGAAGCGCTCCAACATACGTGCGACGATGTCCGCGAATCTCTGCTTCATCTCGTGTTCCACCAAGACTCATGCGGACAAATTCACGCCCAAGGGCTCGCGCGATGGATTTTCCCAATGAAGTTTTCCCCACGCCCGGTGGTCCGACAAAACACAAGATCGGTCCTTTCATTTTGGCTTTGAGTTTACAAACGGCTAAATATTCTAAAATCCGTTCTTTGACACGTTCCAAATCGTAATGATCTTCATGCAGGACCTTCGTGGCTTGGCCAATGTCCAAATTATCTGTCGAACGCCGGCTCCATGGCACTTCCACCAGCCATTCCAGATAGGTGCGAATCGTGCCCGCTTCAGCGGAGTCCTGATGCATTTTCTCCAGGCGCTTGAGTTGTTTTTCTGCCTCTTTAAGGGCGTGTTCCGGCATCTTGGCTTCTTGGATTCGATGGCGAAAGTCCGTGACTTCTTCCGCGCGATCATCCAGATCGCCTAATTCTTTTTGAATCGCTTTTAATTGTTCACGGAGAAAGTATTCGCGTTGAGTTTTGTCCATCTCGCCTTTGGCGTCGGCTTGGATCTTCTGCTGCATCGACAAGACTTCTAGCTCTTTATTGACAATGTCAATGACTCGTTTGAGTCGAACGAGTGGGTCTCCAATCTCTAATATTTCTTGGGTGAGTTCAATCTTAAGCCCAAGGTTGGAGGCAATAATATCTGCGAGGCGACCGGGGTCATCCAAGTTTTCGATGACGGTTAACACATCCGGCATAATAATTTTGCCCAGACTCAGAAGTTTTTCTAAGGCTGCGCGAGCGGATCGAATGATAGCCTCGGGTTCCAAGGAAGACATGGCGGGAGAGGTTTCTGTAATCGTTTCGATTTGGACGGAAAAATAGGGGTCGGATTGCGTGAAGTCCTTGATACGAGCTTTGGCTAGGCCCTGGACTAAGACCTTGATACGTTCATCCGGGAGTTTGAGCATGCGCATGATCACGCCGACGGTGCCCATGCTATGAAGATCTTCGGAGGTCGGTAGTTCGACTTCCTGATTTTTTTGTGTGGCGAGGAAAATCAACCGATCAGATGCCAGTGCGGCCTCAATGGCTTTTATCGATAGATCGCGACCGACAAAAAGTGGAAGAACCATATACGGAAAGATGACGATGTCACGAACCGGCAGAAGCGGCAGCACATCAGGAATCTGTTCAATCGTGGGCGTCGTCAGATCGAACGTGTCGTCGGTCATATCTGCATAACCATTGGATTCATGATGGTGGCAAAGAAGGAAACGCCGTGATGGTGGCGTACGAGACTTTCTGGATACACAGCTTTCGATACTAGGAGAAGGTGAAAAAAGTTGTCAAGGTTTAACGCCGTCGATGGTATTCAGGGTTCGGCACCAAGATGCGATTAGTCGGGTGAGCTTTACAAGGAAACGGTTCCTGAATATAATCGCACATCTAGTCTGTTATAGAATTCCCGACCTCTTGCGTCGGGGTTCTTCCCCACGTGTCGGCCTCTCGTCACAATTTTACATTAGGGGACCCATTCAAGAATATCGTCACGCCTCTTGTTGATCCTGTATCCCTTCTGGACATTCTTCTTGCGCCCTTTCCACCATTATCACTTACGGTTTATGCCTGGACTACTCGCTAGATTCGATCATGCCCATGTGTTAAAGCGGGATCTCCCGTTCATTTTCCAATTCCTCTCCGTGAATTCACGAACGTTATATCCTCTTTTTTTGATAATTTTTGCCTGTGTGAACCCTTTATGGGCGCAGGTTTCGTCCAATACTATCCAGCGTATTGAGATCGAAGGCAATCGCCATATTGAACGGCAGGCGATTGTTGGGAAATTGTCGATTCAAGCAGGCGACCCGTTTTCTCAAGAGCAGATTCGTGAAGAAATTCAGAACATTTATAACATGGGGTTTTTTCAGGAAGTGGATGTGGCCACCCAGTTGGTCGCGAACGAGGTGGTTGTGGTTTTTCAGGTGAAGGAGAAGCCCTTTACGGTTGAGGTCGTCTATGACGGAAACGAAGAAATAGCCGACGATAAACTGAGCGAGAAAAATACCATTAGAAGCCAGACTTTTCTTGATCAGGAGCAAGTGAAGGTTTCGGTCGAGCATTTCCGGAAACTGTACCAGGAAAAAGGCTATTTCCATGCGGAGATCGTGCCGATTGTGGATATGATTGAGAAAGGGCAAGCGCGTTTGACCTACTTTATTGAAGAGGGGAAGCAAGCCCATATCAAAACCATCAGTTTTGAAGGTCGGAATGTACTGAAGGAAAAACAACTCATTCAATTTATGGCGAACCAAGAGTATTCTTGGCCGTGGTCAATTTTTTCCGATGCCGGGATTTTGCGCCGAGATGAAGTGCCAAATGATGTTGAGCGAATTAAGGAAGTCTATATGAATAAGGGGTACCTGGATGTTCAGGTCGGCATGCCTCGCATTGATTTAGATGAAACCAAAGAATGGTTTACCCTCGTTTTCCCCATTGTTGAGGGGGAGCCCTATATTGTGAGTCAGATTCAGTATGAGGGGAATGAGGTGTTTTCAGAAGCTGAATTGCGTGAGGGGCTTGCCATTGAATCTGGCCAGGTCTTTCAGCGCGTGAAAATCCGGGATGAAATTACCCGTTTGACCGACCTCTATGGGAGTCGAGGGTACGCCTTTACCGAAGCGACGCCCTCAATTGAACCTGATACGGTAACCCGCAGTGCGCGAATAGGGTTTTCAATTGATGAAGGCGAAATGGTGCGAATCAAGGATATTCGGATTACCGGAAACAGTAAAACCCGCGATAATGTCATTCGTCGGGAGCTTCGGGTGGCCGAACGCGACATGATCGACTCTCCGGCTATCAAACGGAGTTTTGAACGATTGAATAACTTGAATTTTTTTGAAACGGTCGAAATTCTGCCAAAACAACTTGCGCCTGGTGAAGTGGACTTAGATGTCAAAGTCAAAGAAAAGCCGACTGGGGCCTTTAGCATTGGTGGAGGGTTCAGTACCTTGGATCAATTTACCCTGATTGCCGATATTTCAGAAGGGAATTTTCTAGGACTTGGCTATTTGGCCAAGATTCGTGGACAATTGGGTGGACGGCGAACATTGGGTATCATTACCTTTCGAAACCCCGCCATTTTTGATACTTTAACCTCTGGACAGATTGATGGGTTCCGTACACGTACAAATTTTTTAACCTATGATGAAACAAGAATTGGGGCCAATCTGACATTTGGCCGTGGGTTTTCCGAGTTCATCACAGGGACCTTTACCCTTGTTGCGGAACAAATCAATATTCGTGACGTCGATTCAGATGCCCCTGATATCATTCAGAACCAAAAAGGAAAGCAGTCCACGACTGGGTTTCGGGCCAGTTTATTCCGAGATTCACGGGATTATTTCTTAGATCCTAGAGAAGGCACGCGCATTGGTGTTCGAACGAGTCTTGGAACAGACCTACTTGGAGGCTCAAATAATTTCTATAGTGGGGCATTTGATGTCTTGAAGTTTACACCCCTACCCTTTTGGGATTTTCGTCATTCCATTCGAGGCCGGATTGGGTATGGTGCCGGATTTGATGGAGAAAGTCTTCCTATCCCCGAGTTTTTTTTCGTCGGTGGTATCAATACGGTGCGGGGATTTAAGTTCGGCCGTGCAGGGCCAGTCACTTCTGGTAACGATCCTGCAGGTGGCAATAAAGAATTCATCATTAATAATGATTTGATCTTTCCGGTGTTGCCTGATGCCAAACTGAATGGTGTGATATTTTTCGATTATGGAAAAGGCTTTGCGAAAGGGGAAAAGTTAGATTTTGACCTTCGTATGGCGGCAGGTTTTGAAGTAAGATGGATCTCACCATTTGGCCCTCTTCGTGCGGCCTATGGGTTGAATCTCGATCGTCGATCCGGTGAGAAAAAAGGCGTGTTTGAATTCTCTGTGGGGTCGGTATTTTAACGTGGATAATGTGAGAAAAAGAGGGAACATGAGGCGCAAGGATATTGTGTGCTGGGCAATCAATCGTTTTTTAAGTGTGAACAAGGTAAGGCTTCTTCTCCTTCCGTTGGTGAGCGCGATCTGCTGGAGTTGCGCCCCCGTTAATCATGAGCTTCAACCAGATTTGGTTATTGGTGTGGTGGATCCTCAAAGAATTTTACTCGAAACCACGAAAGGGACGCGGCTTTCAGAGACGCTCAACGCCTTTATGAAAGACCGGCAAGTTCTTGTGGAATTAGAACAAAAAGAGCTTCGTGATCTGGAAGAAGAAATACGAGCTCAAAGGACCGTCCTGAGTCAATCGGCGCGAGAATTGAAAGAAGAGCAGTTCCGTCAAAAAATGGCTGCCTATCAGCAAAAAGTCGCCGATTTGAATCGAGAGGTTCAGGAGAAACAAAGAGAATTACAAAATGAATTTCGCCGCCAAGTTAGTGCCGTCGTTACTCAAATCGCGAAAGCGCGCAATTTGGGTTTGGTGATTGAGCATGGGGTTAGCTCCGGGACATTGTTTTATCAGGAGAGTTGGGACATTTCGTCAGAAGTCATCCAGGCTTTGAATCAGAAGAGTGAACATACGGGAGCCCCATAAAAGCATTGAGATTGTTGACGAGAGCGGTTGCCTACTAGGAAGCCGAAGCATTCCACGGAGAGGAATATGGAGGAACTCATATGGCTCAAGAGGAATTAGATATCCTCGCTATCCAAGCCTTACTTCCGCACCGGTATCCATTTTTGTTGGTTGATCGGATTCTTGAGCTAGAAGGCGCAACGCGGATTGTGGGAATTAAGAATGTCACGGCCAACGAACATTTTTTTCAGGGGCATTTCCCTGGGCGGCCGATTATGCCCGGCGTATTGCTTCTCGAGGTCATGGCGCAAGTTGGCGGGATCTTAGCCAGGAAAACGGCCGCAGGGACGGGCCGGCCTACCGTTTTTCTCACGGGAATTGAAAAAGCGAAATTCCGTCGTCCGGTTGTTCCAGGTGATCAATTGCGCGTGGAGGTCGAGGTCGTACGGCGGAAAGATCCATTCTGGAAAATGGCTGGCCAGATACTTATCGAATCTTCTTTGGTTTGTGAGGCGGAAATGACCGCGATGGTGAGAGATGAAACGGAGGTATGATCTCGATGGTGTAAGGCCGCTCCTGCAGGTAACTCCTGAGTCCTGGGAGCTGGCCAATTAATCCTTCATGAAGTGAGAACGTCATGAACATTCATCCCACAGCGATTGTGCACCCCAAAGCGAATATTGGTGAAGATGTCAGTATTGGTCCGTATTGCGTGCTGGGAGAACACGTCACCATCGCGGATCAAACGGAATTGTCTCCACATGTGTGTATTGAAGGTCATACGGAAATTGGACGATGTTGTCGGATTTATCCTTTTGTGTCCATTGGGACTCCCCCGCAGCATTTGCAATATAAAGATGAGCCCACCAAGGTCTGTATTGGCGATCATAATATCATCCGCGAGAATGTGACCATTAATCGAGGGACGGTATTTGGGAATGGCACGACTCGGATTGGGCACCATAACTTTTTGATGGCGTATACGCATGTGGCCCATGATTGCGAACTGGGCAATCATATTGTGATGGCGAATGCGGCGAATTTAGCGGGGCATGTGTCGGTGGGCAATTCGGTGGTGATTGGAGGATTAGTCGGTGTGCATCAATATGTCAGAATTGGTGAATATGCGATGGTTGGCGGCTGCTCGGCTTTGGGTCGGGATGTGCCGCCCTTTATTCGAGCCGCAGGGGGCTATCGTGCCCAGATGTTCGGGCTCAATACGATTGCGTTACGGCGTCATGGATTTTCGGCTGTACGAATGGCGACGTTAAAAGCCGCGTTTGAACTCTTGTTCCGGCAAGGCCATCGTCTTCAGGAAGCCATAAAGTTTGCGAGGAATGAATATGGCGAAAGCACCGACGTCTTGAGTTTGCTGACCTTTCTCGAAAGCACGAGTCGAGGAATCTGTCAAGTCTCTTCTCGGGAACTTGACGATGATGAAGAATAGCTATTGTGTCGTGATAGTGAGACCTGGCTGTGAACCCACCTGATGAAGGCAGACATATCGGATTGATTGCCGGGGATGGGCGTTTTCCTATTATCTTTGCCGATAATGTGCGGCGCTTAGGGTTTACCGTTTCAGCCATCGCCCATCTTGGGTCTACGCTTCCCGAACTTGAATCCCACGTTGAACATATCCATTGGATGAAAGTTGGTCAGTTTAGTAAAGCGCTCGCCGCGTTGAAACAGGATGGGGTTCGTCAAGCTGTGATGTTAGGCGGGATTAAGAAGACCAATGTCTTTACCACGCTTCGTCCTGATCTCAGAGCCTTGGCGATCTTCAGCCGTTTGAGGCATTGGAAGGATGATGCCATTCTTCGCGAGGTGGCCGGTGAATTGGAACGGGAGGGAATTGAGATTTGTGAATCAACCTTTGGCCTCGAAGGAATTTTAGCCGACGAAGGGTATCTCACATCAAAAAAGCCGAGTAAAAAAGAAGAAGAAGATATTCAGTTTGGGTGGGAGACTCTCGCCACATTGGGGCAGTTGGATATCGGACAATGCGTGGTAGTTAAAGACCGGGTGATTGTCGCCGTTGAAGCAGTGGAAGGGACCGATGAGGCGATTACCAGGGGCGGTACCCTTGGTGGGAAGGGGGGAGTGGTCGTCAAACGGACAAAGCCCCAACAGGATTTGCGATTTGACTTGCCAGCCATAGGTCCTCAAACGATTCAAACCATGGTTGCGGTCCAGGCTTCTGTCCTGGCGATAGAAGCCGGCCGAACGGTCATACTTGACCGAGAAGAGGTCATTTCTCACGCGAAGGAAGCTGGAATTGCAATTATTGGGAAAACAGCTCAGGTTCAAGCCATCCAACCTGGCGCGTCGTAATATTGTTCGATGAACTTGTTTGTCAATGTCCCTGATGGCATGTTGGCAAAGAGTCCTTCCTTTATCCTCGACAACTAGCACGTCATGACGCAGCCTCTACGAGTTGGAGTGATTGGTGTCGGTCATTTGGGACGACATCATGCACGTATCTATTCGACGCTACCATCGGTGACATTGGTGGGGATCAGTGATACGGATACCATACGTGGACGAGAAATAGCCGATGAATTCAAGGTTGTCTTTTATTCAAACCCTGATGAGTTGCTGACTCGCGTCGATGCGTTGAGCGTCGCTGTTCCCACATCCGCCCATTTCCCTGTCGTGCGATCGTGTTTGAGCCAGAATTGTCATGTGCTGGTCGAGAAACCAATCACCAGTCATGCATCGGAAGGGGAGCAATTAGTCCAACTGGCCAAAGATAAAGGCCTGATTCTTCAGGTCGGCCATGTTGAACGGTTTAATCCCGTTCTCGAAAAGGTTCGTCCCTTTATCCATAACCCGGGTTTTATCGAGTGCCATCGTCTGAGTCCATTTCAACCTCGTGGGACGGATGTGGATGTCGTCCGTGATTTGATGATTCATGATCTGGATTTAGTCTTGTCATTAGGGCTTAGGACGCCAACACATATTGAGGCTCGAGGTTTGTCCGTCTATACACAGCACCCCGATATTGCCAATGTCCGAATTGTGTTTGAAACTGGCTGTTTGGTGAATCTGACGGCTAGTCGAATTTCCACGGGACGTTTGCGGAAAATGAGGATCTATCAGCGCGATCGTTATATTTCAATTGATTTAGGGACAAAGGAGGCAGTGATCAATAGCTGTCAGGTATCGGAATCGGGTGTACGAGATGTTCAGGCTCAAAAAATTTCTGGATCAGATGGCGATGCCCTAACGAGAGAATTAGACTGTTTTATTCAGTCAATTCTGGGAACGCCGCTCACACATGGTGTGTCGGGTCAAGAGGGTGTGGACGCGTTGCAGATGGCCAGTTCTATCATGTCCTTAATTCACCAATCCATCATGGCGCGGCCTTCTTAAATCCTGCTGCCTATGATTTGACCCATCTTGGTGTATTCTATTCTTACATGGCCAAACTTCTACTTGTGACAGGAGAAGCGTCCGGAGACGTCCATGGTGCCAAACTGGCTTTAGCTCTTCGGGAATTGGAACCCTCCATAAAACTCGTCGGTGTTGGTGGAGGGCATATGGCTCAAGCAGGGGTGCAATTACTCCCTGATATTGTTCGTGTCGATGCGATGGGGATGCCAGGTTTCCACCAATTGTGGGTGGGCTGGAAAACCCTTCGCAAACTTTCAGCTTTCGTGAAGCATACTCGCTTCGATGCGATCGTTCTCATTGATAGTCCTGGGATGAATCTCCGCCTTGCCAAAGTCGGTGCCAAATCATCTCAGACGATGATTTATTACATTGCTCCTCAGGTCTGGGCCTGGGGACGTCGACGTCTACACCTGATTCGTAAAGTCATCACCAGGATATTGGCTATCTTACCCTTTGAAGAAGCGTATTTTCGCAACGAGGGGATTGCCTGTGATTATGTAGGGCATCCGCTACTGGATGATCTGGCCGAGTCCTATGATGTCAGGCAGGAGCGAAAGACATTTGGCTTAAAGCCTGAGCAGATGGTTATTAGTCTATTACCAGGCAGTCGGACGAAAGAAGTCCAAGATCTGTTGCCGACTTTATTGGAGGCGTGTCACATCATTCAGCGCCAATATCCTGAGTTGCAATGCATCTTGGCGCAAGCCGATTCACTTCCGGATTCACTCCTGGAACAGCTTGTTCGGGACTCCTCTTTCGTCAAGATTATTAAAGGAAAACCGAACGAAGTGATGGCAGCATCAGATCTTGCGCTTGTCGCTTCAGGTACGGCGACTCTTCAGGCAGCCTTAATTGGCGTTCCCATGGTTGTCGTGTATCGGACCTCACCTCTTACCTATCAAATAGGGAAACGTCTGGTTACAATTCCCCATATTGGGCTTGTGAATATCCTGGCAGGAAAAGAACTCGTTCCGGAAATTATTCAAGAGCGGGCGACAGCGCACAATATTGCTCAGGAAGCTTTAGCCATATTAGGGGATTCAACCCGACAACGTGTGATGAAGGAGAATTTTCACGTTCTTCGAAAATCGTTAGGGAGTCCTGGAGCGTCACGACGTGCAGCAGAAATGATTTTAGCTGAGATTCGTTTATGAACATTTTATGGCGAATTATCGCCTACCTTAAGCCGTATCGGTTCAGATTGCTGTTGGCCTTTCTCTTCTCTGGGGGCGTGGCCGCGTTACAGGGAGTCACTGCCTGGCTCGTGGGTCCTGTATTGCAAGAAATATTCATCGATCGCAATCCCAATTTAGTGGTGTTGTTGCCTCTTATCCTGTTAGGGGTCACAATTCTAAAAGCCCTATTTTCCTATGGTCAATCCTATTTGATGGGGTATGTCGGACAATGGCTCATTGCCGATGTTCGGCAACAATTATTCATTCATATTGTCCGGCTACCTATTCGGTTTCATGATGCGAATAGTTCAGGGCGGCTGATGGCGCGTGTCGTGAGTGATGTGAATGAAATGGCCCATGCGATACCGAGTGTTCTCAAGGATATGTTCCAACAAGGTTTGACCTTTATCGCGTTGATTAGTGTGGCGTTTTACCGGAATTGGGAATTGGCCTCTGTCGTGTTGGTGTTGTTGCCCCTATCGTCCTATGTCTTGATTCGTGTGGGAAAACGTATTCGTACGCTTTCCAGACGAGGGCAGGAATCGATTGGCAGTATGGCAGCTGTGCTCAAAGAGGCGTTTATTGGAATAAAAATTGTCAAAGCTTACGGGCAGGAAGAAAAAGAAGGAGAACGATTTGCTCTGATGAATAAGGCCTTTCGAAGAGTCCAAGTCAAGTCTTCTCAGGCTTCGGCATTTTCCTCGCCCATGCTCGAAATTATCGGTGCCTGTGGAGTGGCGTTTATTATTTGGTATGGTGGGGGCCTGGTGATTGACGGAGAAATGAAGTCTGGTGAATTCTTTTCCTTCCTTGCTGCGTTATTTATGGCTTTCGCACCTGTACGAAAGATGTCAGGTGCCAATTCAGCGATTCAACGGGCCTTAGCAGGAGGAAAGCGTGTGTTTTCTGTCTTGGATCTTGATAGCGAATTGTCAAAAGATGAAGGAAAGGAGCTACTTCCTCCCATAGCACGACAATTAACGTTTTCCGATGTATCCTTCACCTATGAAGGGGCTAGGGAGCGTTCCTTAGATAGGGTGAACCTAACAGTGCAGGTCGGCGAGGTGGTGGCGTTGGTTGGCGCGAGTGGAAGCGGCAAAACCACCTTAGTGAGTTTGGTCCCACGATTTTATCGTCCGACAGAAGGACATGTGAGCATCGATGGGATCGACATTCGATTAGCGGATCGATCATCGTTGCGCCGCCAAATTGGTATTGTTTCCCAAGAAACAGTGTTATTTGATGATTTAATTCGGAATAATATTGCGTATGGGCGGCCGGATGCGATGGAGGAGGAGATTATTGAGGCCGCGCGCGCAGCCTACGCCTGGGAATTTATTGAACGACTGCCGGAGGGGCTTGACACGTTTGTCGGTGAAAATGGCCTGAAGCTGTCCGGTGGACAGCGACAGCGCCTGGCCATTGCCCGAGCCATTCTTCGAGATCCTCCAATCTTGATTCTGGATGAAGCGACTTCTGCGTTAGATTCTGAATCAGAAAACCTGGTGCAGCAAGCCCTGGGTAATTTAATGAAAGGCCGGACGACATTGGTGATTGCTCATCGACTTTCCACGGTTCAACATGCCGATCGCTTGGTTGTCATGCAGAGAGGGCGCATTGAAGAAATTGGAACGCATGCAGACTTGTTGGAAAAGGGGGGATTGTATACACGTTTGTATAAAACCCAATTTCAACTGACCCAGGTCGAACCGCTTTCGGCAAATTGAACAATTGAAAAATGAGTGGCATATGGTGAACTGGTTGAAGGACTCTGTTCTTCCGCTGTCGGCTTCTTGGGGGATTCGACTGCTGGGGAAGACCATGACTTGGACAACCGTCGGAGAGGAAGGCGTTGATGCGTTCGTGCGAAAAGAGGCGCCTATCATTATTGCCTTTTGGCATGGGCGCCAACTCATGATGCCTATGGCTTATCGAGGCACGTCTGCCTCAATTCTCATTAGCCAACATCGTGATGGTGGGATGATTGCCAACATCATGAAGCAATTTGGTTTTTGTGCGATTCGAGGGTCCAGTTCGCGTAGGGGGTCTCAAGCCCTTCGCGAGCTTGTGAGTGTGGGGCGTCAAGGACAGGATTTGGTCGTCACACCCGATGGTCCTCGTGGGCCGGCTTGTCATGTCCAGATGGGAGTCATTTCTCTTGCGAAAATTACGGGCTTTCCCATTGTGCCGTTGACCTTTGCGTGCTCAAAAAAAAAGTCTTTTCAAGTTGGGACCGCTTTCAAGTTCCTTATCCCTGGACGAAAGGAATGTTTGTTTGGGGGGACCCTATCTGGGTTGGTCCCCACCTCAGGAAAGAAGACTTGGTTGAACGGGGACTGGTATTACAGCGGATGTTGAATACCTTAACGGAATATGCTGACGTGGCGGTCCAACAGTCTGATCCATTAGCAAGTTTTCTCCTTTCCCTGAGCCGAAACTCACCCTCTATCCACGAGTAACGACCTTATGTTTTTGTTGATCTACAATATATTCCTGACATTAGGTTTCCCGATCGTCATCGCGATGCTTCTGACAAAGAAACGTTGCCAACGTGGGATTTTGGCTCGGTTGGGAAAAGTTCCCCGTGGGCTGCAAGGCAGGTCCGGCCGGGTGGTGTGGGTACATGCGGCCTCCCTAGGTGAAGTGACTGCCGTTATTCCGTTGATCAGAGCGATGAAGGAAGAGGATCCTGGTCAAGATTTTGTCGTTTCCACGGTGACCGAAACCGGTCGGGAAATGGTGCTAAACCGATTACAGGGGGTTGCCAGACATTGTTATGCCCCGTTGGATTTCTGGTGGGCTGTGACCCGTTATATTCGAGTGCTCAACCCAGGCCTGTTTCTTCTCGTTGAATCGGAAATTTGGCCAAATTTACTGACTAGTCTGCAGCAACATCAGGTGCCGGTGTGTCTGGTGAACGGTCGGATTTCTTCGCGATCGTTTTCTCGATATCGGATAGTGAAAAATTTCATGAAAACAATTTGGTCGTCGCTTGATATGGCCTTGATGCAAACGGCTCAAGATGCTGAGCGGATCGAAGAACTCGGGGCATATTCGACTGTGGTGCATGTGACAGGCAATATGAAGTTTGACCAATCATTCGAGTATTCAACACAACTGGAAAGAGCCAAGACCCTTCGAACGTCTCTGGGCATCAGTGATTCAGAGCGGGTGCTCGTAGCAGGAAGCACGCATCATCAAGAGGAAGAATATCTTTTGGATGCGTATCATGCTCTGTGTGACTCGCAGGAAAATGTGGTCCTGGTCATGGCTCCCAGGCATATCGAACGGGCTCCCGAGTTAGAAGCGGTCATTGCACGATTCGGTTTGCGCTGTGTTCGACGGAGTCAAATGGATGAGAAGAAAACTGAGTCGGCTAATCCTCAATGTCCTCGGGTGATTCTTTTGGATTCGCGAGGTGAATTGCCGTATGCCTATGGTTTGGGAATTGTGAGTTTTGTTGGTGGTACACTCGTTCCGGTTGGTGGGCATAATGTGTTAGAGCCGGCGCAATGGGCTCGTCCCGTCATATTTGGCCCCTACATAGATCATTGCCGAGAGAGTGCCAATCAATTGCTTCAAGCTGGAGGAGCCATTCACCTTCATCAACCCGAGGAATTAGTGGGCCATTTTCAATACCTGCTTGACCATCCGTCTACCGCTGACCAAATGGGCCAACAGGCCTTGTCAGTGATTCAAGCCAATCGCGGGGTGATGGAGAAAAATCTTAGGATGATTCGTCAATTGACCCTGTCTTCAGGTTCTATCGTGCCCGGTTCAGGCTCTTCCGGGTTCGGTTCTTCTGTGCCACATGCCGATAGCCTGGGGAATCGTGATGAATACACGCGGACAATTTCTTTTTAGCCGTCTTGTGAACGATGATTTGTTTTCGTTGTTTGTGGTGAGCACCTTCCTCCCTACTCGGATTTCCTTTCAACTGCGAATCTGGGATTGGTTTCAACAATACTGCCCTTGGGTGTTGCAAGGAATTGCCATGGTCTATGGTATGATCGTCCGCATTCGCCGGAAGGCGTATCACGGAGGCTGGCTACGACCGCAGCGTTTATCCAAGCTCGTAATCAGTGTAGGAAATGTCACCGTTGGTGGAACCGGGAAAACGCCATTTGTCATATGGTTAGCCCATCAACTCCATGCCAAAGGCAAGCGGGTGGCGATTTTAAGTCGCGGATATGGACGGCAGGATCCATCTAAACATCTCATGGTGGCGGATGGGAAGGGTCACGTTAAAGGATGGCGACAATCCGGCGAGGAGCCCACGATGATCGCGCAAGATTGTCCATGGGCTATTGTGGCGGTGGGGCCTGATCGATTTCGTCTGGGGCAGTGGGTGTTGGAGCAGGCACTTTGTGATTGTTTTATTTTAGATGATGGCTACCAGCACCTCGCCTTGTATCGAGATCTGAATCTGCTGCTGTTCGATGCGACGGATGTCACGGGTTTGAGGGGCGTCTTGCCAGCCGGGCGTTTGCGGGAACCGTTGGAGGCCGCGAAAGAGGCTGCGGCTTTTATCTTCACGCGGGCAGAATCTCTTTCATCTATTCAACCGGTTCAGGCATGCATTGAAGGGGCTATTGGGGAACCCATTAATCCCATTGTGGTAAAAATGGTTCCGAAGCACGTTCGACATCTAGTGTCGGGAGAGGTCAGGCCATTGACCTTCTTATCGCAGAGGTCGCTGTTGGTCGTGAGCGGGATAGGGAATCCACAGTCATTTCGTGATATTTTGACCGACTGTGGATTGGAAGTCGGGGAAGAAATCCGGTTTCCCGATCATTGTGCGTATGGTCAGGAAGAGGTCGACCTGATTCGGAAAAAAATTGTCCAAAGAGACCATGGAATTGTCGTCACTACAGAAAAAGATGCAGTGAAACTTCTGGAATGGTTTGGGAAGGACGATCCGGTCTGGGTCATCACCACTGAATTGGAATTTCTGGCTGGCGAAGGGCATGTTCTTGAACTATTGAATGGTGCCGGTGTGGTGTGAATAAGGGTCAGGGGATTCATGATGTCTCTGGGATTTAAGGATGAAGGATGAAGGGTATTTCCCCAATCAATATTCTTGTCCGCGTGCCGAATTGGATTGGGGACGCGGTCATGTGTCTGCCTGCGCTGATGGATTTGCGCGAGCGTTTTGCGCAGGCTGATATCACGGTTTTAGCCAGACCGACCATTGCAGAATTATTGGCTGCGCACGGCGGCATCAAGGACGTGATGGTATATGAGCATCAAACACTGCATCATGGTCCTTTCGGACTGATGAGGCTGAGCCGGGTTATACGAAAAAGAGCTTTTGATGCGGCGGTGCTCTTTCAAAATGCATTCGAAGCGGCTCTTTTAGCATGGCTTTCTAGAATTCCAACTCGAATTGGATATGCCACGGACGGGAGAGGATGGTTGTTGTCTCATGCCGTTCCACCTTCTCAGAAACGAAATTTGCACCAGATACGCTATTATCAACAACTGGTACAGGCCATCAGCGACGTCCCTATACAAGAACGAAACCCGAAGTTGGAAGCCACGACGAATAATTCGTGCGCTTTTCAACAACAATTTGGTGAAATATTTTCCTCATCCCATACGTTATTCGTAGGGATTAATCCAGGTTCGCTCTATGGTTCGGCCAAGCGCTGGCCCCCTGAACGGTTTGCTGAAGTAGGCGATCGGCTTGTCGAACAGATACGAAAAGAGTACCAAAAAATTTCTTCTGTCCGCTGCGTACTCATTGGAGGAAAGGGAGAGGAAGCTCTTGGCATGAAAATCGCCAGTCAGATGCGTAGCCAGCCAATTGTCTTGTCAGGTAAGACCACGATCCAGGAGCTGATGAATGTGTTGCCTCATTGCGCCGTATTGGTCACCAATGATACGGGTCCGATGCATGTGGCTCAAGCGCTGGGAGTCCCGGTCGTGGGAATTTTCGGGTCGACCGACCCTGAATCAACCGGGCCGGTAGGAGAAGAATCCTGCTTCATTCGAGAGCCGGTGCGATGCTCACCCTGTTTGCTGCGGTCGTGCCCTATTGATCATCGTTGTATGGCCAACATTTCGACCGATCAGGTCGTCAGGGCTGTCATGGCAAGGATGGACCGATTTCTCGGTTGCCATCATGCGAGGAAATCTGTTGGATAATGCCTCATTCCGTTCCAACGAATATTGCAGTGTTTGTGGATCGTGATGGTACGTTAAATGAGGATCGCGGATATGTGACTTCCCCTGAACAACTGGTGGTATTTCCGGGAGTTCTGAAGGCGCTGACTCGTTTAAATCAGTTAGGGGTTCGGGTGATTCTGTTGACCAATCAATCAGCTATCGGTCGTGGATTCATGACGGCACAGGATTTAGCGCGTATTCATCAAAAATTTGAGGCTCTTCTCCGCGACCAAGGCGGGAAACTCGATGCCATTTATTATTGCCCCCATCATCCGGATGAGGGTTGTGCCTGCCGTAAACCGAACATTGCCATGATCCAGGAAGCTGCCCAGCAATTTTCGCTTGATTTGTCGTTGTGTTATGTCGTGGGGGATAAGTGTAGTGATGTAGAAGCTGCGCACAGGGCTGGAGTCCAAGGTGTATTGGTGATGTCAAGTGACTATAGTGGAGCGGCTGTGGAGGCTCGTGATGCCGGCCAGTTTCCTATTGCCTATGTGGCGAAGTCGTTTGTGGAAGCTGTCGCTTGGATAGAGAGTGATCTGTTGCAGCGGCATCAATCAGGGGCAGAAGTATAAGCACGGCCATTCCGCGGTAGAGGTTTCTCCCAGTCCATGGAAGACGAGCATACCAATTTTATAGACGCCTCTCCTCAACGAATCTTGGTCATCAAGCTTAGTTCGTTGGGTGATATCGTTCATACGCTTCCTGCGGTTGCCGCACTCCGTGAACGATTTCCATCAGCTCATATCTCCTGGCTCGTCAAATCGCAATGGGCCTCGATCCTGGATGGGAATCCCGCTGTGAATGAAGTGTTGGCCATTGATGTGTCCTGGATTAATTGGCCGAAGCTGGTTCACGAGTTGAGGCGACGCCAATGGGATCTCGTGGTTGATTTTCAGGGGCTTTTTCGCACAGGAATTCTAGGAATGATCTCCGGTGCTCACACCCGAATCGGTTTTGCTCAAGCCAGAGAGGGGGCGCACTGGATGTATACCCATCGGGTCTCTGTCCCCGGAGATCAAGAATTTTCCTGGAGGCTTTTAGAGGTGCATGCCGTTGACAGGAATTTAGCGATAGCTCAGTACCTTGGCGCCGATATCTCTCGGCCATTTTTTCATTTTCCAGGACTGGCCGAAGACCACCCTTCTATTAGTGAAGTGATGCAGGATAGGCAAGTCGAGGGCCATGAGGGTCTTGTCGCGTTGGCCCCCTGGAGTCGTTCAGCGTTAAAATCCTGGCCACTGAGTCGTTTCGTCCGATTAGCTGAAGAGCTGGTTCAGATTTCGACGATTCGTGTGGTGATCTTAGGCGGACCGGAAGACAATCCAGCGTCGGCAGAATTTTACCCTTTAGAGTCCCAAGGATTGATCAACTTGGTGGGGAAGCTTTCGCTTCGTCAATTGCCCGATGTGTTGCGAAGGATGAAGCTTGTGGTTGGCAACGATTCCTCCCTTATTCATCTGGCTGCCGGTGTGGGGACAAGGGTGTTGGCGATATATGGGCCGACACAACCAAAAGCTACGGGGCCGTATCCTATATCTCAGCATGCCGTCCGTCGAACCGAACTCGCATGCAGCCCCTGCGGACAACGTTCATGTCGCAATACCCAGTATCTGGAATGCCTGCACTCTATTTCCGTGAGTTCACTTTTGGAATCCATTCAAGAGTTGTTGGCTACTTCTCCACGATGATTGTGCCGATTTCTCAGAGAAGGAATGAGATTCGGAAAATATTTAGTCGAGCGTGAGGACAATGGATTGTGGGAAATCTCAGCACGCCACGCAAAATTTCAGCAGTCGTTATTGCCTATAACGATGCGCCCAATATACGTCGATGTTTGGATAGTTTGCACTGGGTC
Source organism: Nitrospirales bacterium (assembly GCA_040904705.1). Classification (GTDB taxonomy): domain Bacteria; phylum Nitrospirota; class Nitrospiria; order Nitrospirales; family UBA8639; genus Nitrospira_E. The sequence goes on from JBBDSY010000047.1 coordinate 77,020, forward strand.
GATGAAATTGTCGTGATTGATTCGCATAGTACAGATGGCACCACGGAAATTTGTTTGGATTATACGGATAACGTCTTTCATTATCCCTTTCAGGGATTTGGCGCATTGCGCAATCAGGCTATCACCCATGCGGCATATGATTGGATTTTCAGTCTGGATACCGATGAATGGGCCACGACAGAGATTCAGCATGAAATTCAAGCTCTGTTAGGGCAGCCTGCGCTTGCGCATGCGTATTTTGTGCCACGCCGGAATTATTTTGGGGGACGATGGATCAAGCATTGTGGCTGGTATCCCGACTATCGGCAACCGCAATTGTTTCATAAAGCCCATATGCGCTATCGAGAGGATTTAGTTCATGAAGGGTTTGACGTGACGGGTCAGACGGGGATTCTCCAGTCGCATGTTGGCCAAATCCCCTTTCGAACGCTCGATCAATACTTTGAGAAAATGGATCGATATTCCACCCTACGAGCGGAAGTTATGTATCAACAAGGCCGACGTTTCAGGGCGCATCAGCTCTTTTCGCATCCTCTCTTTACGTTTCTTAAAATGTTTGTGTTCCGTGGGGGAATGTTGGATCGAAAGCCTGGGCTCATTCTTTCCATGCTGTATGCGTATTATACTTTTGTGAAATATGCCAAGTTGTGGGAACGTCAAGAAAAAGGGTGAGAAGTTGTCTTTTTGTCCTTTGGAAACATGTTCTCTCCAATAAACATTAACGGGTTGTCTGCGATGGGTATGACCGGATTGCGTATTTTACATACTGAGTCGTCTTCCGGTTTGGGAGGACAGGAATATCGTGTGTTCTCTGAGGCCAAAGAAATGGGTCTTCGTGGGCATCAGGTGGTGATTGCTGCTCCGGAAAACAGTGATGTATCCCGATTAGCCAGACAGGAAGGATTGTGCTGTGAAGTCATTCCGGTAGGCATTCGTGGATGGGGGCTATTGTTGCCGTTATTTCTTAAATTAATCGTGAAACATCAGATTCAAATTATTCATACACATGGCTCACAAGATAGTTGGATGGCGGCATTGGCTGGACGGTTCTCTTCTTGCCAGCCGGTAATTGTCAGGACTCGCCATAAAAGCACTCCTGTCTCGACATCCTTCCGGCATGCGCTGTTGTATCGGAGATTGCCCCATGCGGTGACCACAACTGGAGAGGCGGTTCGTCAACAGTTAATCGATCGCAATGGCTTAGACCCTGCTGCGGTATTTTCAATCCCTACTGGGGTGGATACGCGGCGTTTCCACCCGGGTTTCCCGAATGGAGCTTTCAAGCAGGCGCTAGGCATTCAGGCCGGGCAACCAGTCGTGGGGACGGTTTCTTTTCTTCGTTCGGAAAAGGGCGTGGATGTGTTAATCGACGCCATGTGTTTGTTAAAGGAGGATTTCCCTCTGGTCTGTTGTCTTGTCGTGGGAGCTGGGCAGGAACGCCAAAAACTGCTTGTCCAAATACGCGAACGAAATTTGGAGAGGACAGTCCTACTCGCGGGATTCCGGGAAGATATTCCTGAGCTATTAAAGGTCATGGATGTGTTTGTACTGCCGTCATTGGAAGAGGGTATGCCGCAGTCATTGCTCCAAGCGATGGCCATGGAGCGAGCGGTGGTGGCCTCATCGGTGGGAGGAGTGCCGGAAGTTATCCGCAATGGCAAAACGGGATTGCTGGTGCCTCCACGCGATTCTGTCGCCCTGGCGCATCAAATTGCCTGGCTGCTTCGGGAGCCCGATCGGGGCAGAACGATGGGACAAGCTGGCCGGCAGGTTATTCTGCGTCACTATTCCGTGGAATCCATGGTGACGAAAACAGAAGCCCTGTATTCCTCCCTATTGGAAAAACGTGACGCCCAAGCAGCCTGAGCCTTAATTCTTTTGAGTCGTGAGTGCTCAGTGCGGCCAAGGTTGATTAAAGATTTTTCGATGATTTGTCTAACAGGAGATGTGCATCAGCGATCCTACCGAGGGACCGATACGCCGTTTTCTCCATGCACTGAAGTTGAATTGGCCAACAAATATGCCAAGATCGCCGGCCGTTATGGTATTCGTGTCACCTTATTTGTGACAGGAAAGGCCTGTCTTGAGGAACCCAAGGGCGTTAACGCGATTGCGCAGATGCCGCATTGTGAAATTGGGGGCCATACCTTTGCCGCCTTTCGAGATCCATGGTCAAGAATTTATCGAAAATTATTGAGGACTCCATGGGGGAATGCATCACATCAGATAAGGGATATTGCCAAGACGATTGAGAGTATTCAGGCTGTGACGGGAAAGCGGATTTCTGTCTGGCGTAACCACAGCTATATTCAGACGGTCGAGACGCCGCGCTTATTAGCATCAGCCGGGATCTCGTGGGTAACCGATGACGTGAATCCGATGAAGCGGTCGTGGGAGCCACTTTTTCAAGATATCCACTCGTTACCCATTAATGTTCAGCCGGATCATGAATATCTCTTGCATGGCAAATACCAAGTTGGGAAAGCTAAGCCAATAAAGCTGATCGGGCGAGTTTCAATTGCCGAATGGATAAAGCAGGTGAAGAGTGAGGTGCAAGCCATAGTTGATGATCGTGGTATTGCGACGATGTTAGTTCATCCGCTTTGCATGGAAGTGGCCGATGGAATGGCCGGATTTGAGGCCCTCTGCCGGTTTTTGCAGCCGTTCCCCAATTGTTGGGTGTCAAGCGTTGATACGAAAGGCACGACATGAAACCATGAGCCATGTATCGCTTTCCACGGTCATTATCACAAAAAATGAAGAACGAAATATTGAAGCCTGTCTTCAAAGTGTGGGATGGGTCGATGAGATTATCGTTGTTGATGCCGAAAGTTCAGATCAAACTCAAGAACTGGCCCGCCACTACACGCCTCACGTCATGGGTAGACCTTGGGAGGGGTATGGACCTCAAAAAAATTATGGTATTCAACGAGCCACAAGGGAATGGATCCTGATCCTTGATGCCGATGAACGCGTTTCTTCTGATTTGGCTCATGAAATTCAGGAACGATTAACGACTTGGACCTCTAACGATCCGGTGGCCTACTGTATTCCTCGTCGAAATATATTTTACGGTGAATGGGTTCGTTGGGGGGGTGCGTATCCCGATCTGCAAATTCGTCTTTTTCGAAATGGAAAAGCCACCTATAATGATGTGGAGATTCATGAAAATCTCATCGTCGATGGTCCCATCGGGACTCTGGAAGGATTTCTGGAACATTACACGGAAAGACACATCGTGGATCATTTTCGGAAATTCCCCTTGTATATTACCCTGGCTGCACAAGAACGAGGAAAATCCATTGCCATGGTTCGTTGGTGGCATCTTCTGTTAAACCCCCTGGTCACGTTTGCGAAGAAGTATGTGTTGAAGCAAGGATTCAGGGATGGTATTCGTGGCGTAATTTATGCGGGGTTCGCGAGTATGTACACATTCGGGAAATATGCCAAATTGTGGGAATTGGCATGCGGGATTTCAAGCGAGTCCGCTTCAAAAAAATCATGAGGGTATTCCAGGAAGAATGCCGTTGGTTTGTCTAACTATTTCATGAAGCCACGCACAGCATAAACAGGTATGGTGAAATGGCGCAGCGTTCCAATAAAGGGAGGAGGATTCTCTATATCCATGGAGTCGCCCAAATTGGAGGAGCTGAAAGAGAATTACTGACGTGGTGCAAATTTATAGAGCGAGAGCGTTTTCAACCCTACGTGGTGTGTCCAGGTCATGGGCCTTTGGCTGCTGAATTGGAAAAGCTTGAAGTCCCCCACGCTTTTTTCTCCTTGCCCGCCTGGAGAAAATTATTTCACGTAGTCTGGCGACCGGTTGCCATCATCCAGTTGATCCGGGTCATTCGACGATGGCGGATTGATGTGCTGCATGTGAATGATTATTGGTGGGCCCCAGTTGGTATTATTGCAGGGTGGCTCACGGGGCGGCCCTGTCTTGTTCATGTCAGGCAGGAAATAGAACCACGAAAAGTTTTGCAATATTGGTTGAATAAGGGAAGCGTGATCGTTCCCGTTTCTCAAAGTATTGGGAACGTCCTAAGGAGCGCTGGAGTCTCTCAAGAGAATATCCAGGTCCTTCTGAGCGGCATTTCATTAAAGGCCGGAAAACATGATTCCCCTTTGACGGAATCGTTGACGATCTTTAAAAAAAAGAAAGGCCAACCGGTTATTGGGACGGTAGCCAATCTTTTTCCCCGAAAAGGGCTTGAGTATCTTATCGAAGCCGTGGGGCATCTTCAACAATCCTTTCCATACATTTTTCTCGTAATTGTGGGGACGGGTGATGATGCGTATGAGCGGCAATTACGCACCCAAGTCGCCCATTTGAATTTGACGGATCATGTCCTGTTTGCCGGATTCCAAGACCACCCTGAATGCTTCATTGCACAGTTCGATGTGTTTGTTCTTCCTTCTCTTCTAGAAGGCCTCGGGATTGTCTTGTTAGAGGCGATGGCCTTAGGCAAACCTATTGTGGCCAGTAGGGTTGGAGGTATTCCTGAAATTGTCCAACACGAAAAAACTGGACTCTTAGTCCAACCTGCCAATGTCGAAGAATTATATCTAGCCATAGTCACATTATTAAATGATGCAGAGAAACGGGCAATAATGGGGGAGGCGGGACGGAAGCGAATAGAAACCGAATTTTCCTTGTCACGAATGATGGAAAATTTGTATGGGCTCTATTCAGACGTCTTGGGTAGAAGTGCCAGGAGGAAAGTATAAGGCAAGAATTGTTGCGGTGTTCAGTGATAGTTATTTCTTATCCCGTCTAGGAAGTGTTGTCTGTGCCATGTGTGGATAACCCTCATTCTATTAATGGGTGTAGCAACGATTCGGTCATTAAAAATACTAGCTAGCTCTGCGTGTGGATGTTCTGAATTTTCTTGGCAACCATGGCCCCTTCCTTGATGCTCACGAATAAAAGAATTGGCTTTGATGTCAGGCCAGTCATGGCTCTCTATAGTGGGATTGGTCAGTATGTCCGTCAACTCTTTCCTGCGATGGCACGACTCAAAGAACCCGTCCAGTGGATAGCCTACGCAGCACCGGAGGTCCATATGCATGTAGATGCTCGTGATTTCATGGATTCAGTTAGTTGGAGGATACCTCCCCCGAATGGGATTCGTCGGTGGATGCAACCCTCCAGTGATTCACTTGACGTCTTTCATGGAACCAATTTCAAAGCCCCCAATTATGGGCAAAAAAAACCATCGTTACCATTCATGATATATGGTTGGATCGGTTTCCAGTCTATTCTAAAAAGTTGTTTGGTCAGGGTCTGTCTTCCTGGAAGACTCGTCGAGGAGCGGCTCGAGCAGAAAAAATTATTGCGGTGTCAGAATTTTCCAAGCAGGAAATTCATGAAGTTTTTGGTATTCCCCTAGAAAAGATTGTTGTGATTTATCATGGTTGTTCGAGTGACATGTATCCAGATGTTCATGAGGATACATGGCATGAAGTGCGGGCACGCCTGGGCTTGCCGAACCGCCCATATATTGTATTTGTCGGAGGAGCCGAGCCACGAAAAAACCACAGAGTATTATTTGAGGCTTTTGCCCAATCCCAGAAATTGTTACAAGCATTTTCACTGATCGCCATCGGGGATGAATCGGTGAGAGGTGTGAGTCTTCGTCGGACGGCTCAGGAGTTGGGATTGGCAGAGATGGTCCACTGTCCAGGATTTCTCTCAACTTCGGATCTTCGAGTGCTTTATTCACATGCCGAAGCCTTCGTGTTTCCCTCGCTCTATGAAGGCTTTGGGATTCCTTTGCTTGAAGCCATGGCCTGTGGCACTCCAATTATCACCGGGCAGGATACGGCTTTGCCAGAAGTAGCTGGGGATGCGGCGTTGTATGTCAATGTGCAGGACGCCGAACAGTTAGGAGTGGAGCTTGAACTTTTGCTCAATGATTCAAGCCGACAAGAACAGATGCGAAAAAATGGATTCGAGAGAGTCAAGCAATTTACATGGGAGCGGGCATCCAGAGATACCTTGGCGGTTTATCAAGAAGCCTGTGATTGATTAATGAAAAACATTTTACTGATTAAACTCCGGTACATCGGTGATGTTGTGCTATGCACACCCTTGCTCCCCCTTCTTCGAAATCATTATCCAGACGCCAAAATAACCTTTCTCGTCAACACAGGGTCAGGGGAGATTATAGAAAACAATCCGTATTTAGATGCCGTATTGGAGCTTCCTCGCCAATCCTGGTGGCAACAACTTCGTTTTATGCAACGTGTGCGAGAGGCAAAATTTGATATAGTGATCGATTTGACCGATGGAGATCGTTCGGCATTTCTTTCCTGGGTGTCTGGAGCATCTGTGCGGTTGGGCTATAACCGGGATCGACGCTGGCGAGGAAAATTGTATTCTCTGGTCTTACCTTCCGCTTATGGCTCCATGCATATGGTGGACTATCATCAACAGGCGTTAGCAGGCCTGGGCATTCATGAGTCAGTAGGAAAGCCGGAAATCTATATTCATTCTGGGATGAACCAACAAGGCGAAGAGGGGGCCGATGATTTCTCTGCGCAGGGCCAGCCCTTTGTGCTCTTGCACCCGACAGCCAGATATACGTTTAAAGCTTGGCCTCTAGAGCGTTTCGCCGCCGTCGCTGATTGGGTGAGTGAGCGAGGGATACGCGTGGCGTTGATCGGGAGTCAACGAGAAAGACCTATTGGTCAACAGCTTGTCAATTTAACGAAGCATAAGCCAATTAACCTCATGGGACGGACACGTCTTTCCCAATTGACGGCCTTAATGAATCGGAGTCTCTTGTTTATTGGGAATGACGGCGGGCCTATGCATATGGCCGCTGCCGTGGGTTGCCCGGTTTTGGGCCTGTTCGGCCCGACAGATCCTGCTGTGTGGGGGCCACGTGGTTTAAATGTGGCAGTTATTTATAAAGGGTTGGATTGTAGCGCATGTTTTTACCCAGGTTGTTCTCGCGGTGAAGAAAGTTGTATGCGTCAAATTTCCGTAGAAGAAGTCTGCCATGCTGCGCAGGTGTTGCTGCCAGCCTTCACGGAAAAGGGGAAAACTTGACGTTCGAGATAACGCAGGCCTGAACAATCAAAAACCCAGGAGGTGTCACCTCCGTTCCCATTGCCTTTGTCGGATCTTCGTGTTCAGTGCTGTTCACGAACCCAGAGAGCAATCTCGCAAATCCCCGCCTTCATGGGAACAGGCTTTATCGATAGACTCATTAAGGAAAGACGGGGAGTGGGGCATAGACGAGGTGATGGCCAACTAATTGCTCGAGCCATTCTTCCGTGTCTTGGTGAGAAAGCGGATGTTGGTTCAGCCGTATCTCCAGCCGAAATTGTCCTTCTGAGCCAACAAGCCCCACAATAGCAGAAGCATCAACTCCTTCTGGCAAGGCAAAAGCGGTTTGAAATTCTGCCAGGCTTCCATACATCCGACCGTGTGAATTGAGCAAAGAAAAGATTTCTGGTATTTCCTCTAATCGGCAATGAAGAGAGCAGCGGTACATCAATCGGGTGTCTGATGAAGGGTGCTGGAAATCGCGTAAGGTTTGCTGAGGAAATCCCGTAAGATAGACGCGGACTTGGTTGGCTGGATGGGAGATTGTTGCCGCCAGTTGGCTGGCCGACACCAGAAATTCAAACGGGTCAGGAGAGTTCAATTCAAATTGACAAGGTCCGAAGGCATCAGGCCAGGAACAAAACAAAGGCGTGTCGTTGCGTGAGGTTTGAAGAAAAACTTTATGATGGTCCACTTTAGCTTCAATGGGTAATTGTAGAACCTCGATGGCTGAACGAAAACCCTCTTGACGGTCGTTCAGCCAAAATTGGTCACGAGGGGGTTCGACAGATTCACCAGGGGCAATAATCTCTGTGGTATGTAACCGCACGCGAATAAATCCATGCGTATGGCGAAAGCCCACCCAGAGGGAAGCTAATGGCTGAAGTGTGGCTAACGGGTGGCCAATGCGCCATGGGTGAGCAACGGAACAATAGGTATTCACAGTTTGGTGCTTCTGAAACACCGTATGGTATCCACCCGCAAGTAAGAAGAAATCCCCTTCCCACTGGTCCAACACATGTAAGAGCGTGACATCCTCCGTCGGCCATGCCTCTAGCTGATTAATCTCATCGAGATCGGACACTTCCCATTCTTCAATATATGAGATCATTTCTTTTTCGGGCTGGATAGAGGTTAAGCTGGCTTTTCGTAACTTATCCGCCACTGACAAAATCTCAGCAAACGAGAGAGCCGACACGGATTCCCAGCGATGTTCACGCATTGAGAATAGGCGGGGCTGAAGGTAATGAGGGAGGGGAGATCACAAAGGGATTTCCATGCTCATTCGTGCAGACCATGAATAGTCTTGAGAGGGAAATTGCTGGAGTCAGCGTCATTCCAAGTCACAAAAATGGCGGAGAGGGAGGGATTCGAACCCTCGGTAGGCTTTTGACCTACGACGGTTTAGCAAACCGTTGCCTTCGGCCACTCGGCCACCTCTCCGCGCAAGAATTTATCAATTGTTTTCGCTACTTATAGACGACCAGTGTGAGTGACCTCAAGAGCAGGTTGCGGCTGGGTTGCGGATTCAGTCTCTTGAGGATCATCCAGGCAACAAACTAAGTGGCGGTGATCCCCTTCAAACAAGTGTCCATAGATGTCCATTGTGACCTTGATACTACCATGTCCCAACTGTTCTTGGATATATTTCGGATTAGCTTTTTGTTGAATTAAGAGCGAAGCAAAGGTGTGGCGACAATCATGAAGGCGCACTCTTCGTAATTCTGCTTTTCCAAGGCTTTATAGAGCAGACGGCGAACGGTTGTATCAGATATGCGTTCAAAGCTGTTAGGCAGACAAACACCCAATCCGGCATGGTAACTTTTCGATAATGTGCCTCTAAAATCGTGGTCTCTTTCACCTGCCGAAGGGTTTGAAGGAGCTGTGGAGACATATCGACCCGCCGAATGGTTCGGAATGTAGCCCTTGTTTGAAGCAGCGGTTAGCCTCCCGGATCGAAATAGTCTTTGGATTTCTACGCTCAGCTTCTGCCCGTTTGTTTTCTATTGTTTGTCGCCATTTTTGGATGATGACGTGATGGGCAGGTTGGGTAAGAAAGGCAATTAGCTTGGGATTGGTGCAGCATACTATGCCAAGATAAAAAATATTAATTAGGAGAAGTTGATTGATTTGAGACCTTTAGCGGCTTTCATCCTGACTACCTTTTCAAGCCAGGGCGACACCTAAACTACCCATAATGTGTGAAAGCGTTTTCCTTCGCACGGGGTTGGGCTTTGGTGCGTTGGGCCTTTTCTCCCGTTCCCTTCCCTTGCTTCTGCCTGTATTCCCTTTATTCTCCAAATTTTGTATGGTGTCTTTCTTATAGATAAATCAGGGTTTTAGCTTACGAAAGGCGGTCCCTCAAGCAATTGCTATTGGATTTCTCGCGGCGCACCTGAAGGAACTGGAAAAGGAGGGGCTGCTGCCGAAGGGGAAGTAACATTCAATTCTGTAGGATCTGGATCAGAAACACCGGATAACTTTTTTAGTATACTTTCACCTCACCCAAAAAGTCCGTTTAAAATGGCTATTTCTAGATGGTTCAAGTAACGAGTCTAGGACAAGGAGATTCTGTATGAAAATTACAAAGTTTTTTCTCATAATCTGCTGCTTTTTGGTTATAGGGTGTGGGAGTCACATGAAGTATGTGGCCGATCAAACTCTCCCCGAAATTTCCGGTGGGAAATCGCAGGTAGTGTTTTTTCGATCATCTTCTTTGGGAGCCGCCATTAGTGCCTCTTTGTATGACATTACTCAGGGTGAACCGGAGTTCATTGGGATTATGGAGAATGACACCAAAATTGCGTATGCCACAAGTCCGGGAAAGCATATTTTTATGGTGGTTTCCGAAGCTGCCGATTTTCTAAAAGCCGATCTTGAATCAGGAAAAATGTATTATGCGATTGTGACCCCGAGGTTCGGAGTTTGGAAGGCCCGGTTTTCTCTTCGCCCGATCCGTCGTGATGGTACCACTGACTATAATACCACCACGGAAGATTTCGAAGAGTGGATGGAAGATACTGAATTGGTGGTGAATACTGAGGAGTCTCACCAGTGGTTCCAGAGTAATTTATCCGACATCAAAGCGAAACAAGCAGAATATTGGCTGAAGTGGCAACAAAAATCTGATGCCGAAAAGGCCGAGGTCACTTTAAGGACATCCGATGGGGCGTAGTTCTGAAGAGTTGTAAAAAAGGTAACATAAGTCCCAGGGGTCGCAATGCTTTGAGCGAATTGGCTCCCGTAGACCAATTGAGTTGGCTGTTGCCGAAGGGGGAAGGGATTCTGTAAACACAGAGAGGTATTCCCTTTATTGCTTAAGCCAGGTCATTCACTTTCCAGAAATTTCGAATTAGCACTACAATTCATAAATGGTAATTGGAAGGTTACTGATAATGAAATGGAATGTCATTATGTGGCTAGCTCTTGTGATGACGTTGTCGGGGTGCCGCATCGAAACCCTTCAGAATATTCGTGATGCCCCGATCCCACAATCTCAGGGGCACTCTCTTACCCTTGAGGACATCAAGGCTGCCATCATGATCAGGCATGGCGATGCGATGGTGCGGTATATCATGGAAGATGTGAAGCCTGGTCTGATCCATTGTGAACTCAATTTCAAAACTGCGCATAAGGCTTGGGTGGATATTCCCTACTCGACGGAAGGGTATAGCATCCTCTACCAAAAAAGTGAAAATCTCCATTATGCAGCAGCGGACGACGAAGGCCCGGCAATAATTAAGGGGCACTATAACAATTGGATTCGTGCTCTCAATGTGTCCATCCAAAGGGAATTAGACCGAACTGCGTCAGGCACCCATGCTGATGTTGATGCCAAGAGCCGGTTGTTAAAACTCCAAGAATTGCGGGATTCGAATCTAATTACTGAAGAAGAATTTACCACTAAGCGAGCACGTATACTGAATGCCCTTTAAGCTATTATGTGTGGCCGTTTCACCCGCAAAGAAAGCTTTCAACATATCGCGGAACTGTTAGGATTGCCTATCCCGCCACCTTTAACGCCTCGCTATAACATTGCCCCTTCACAGCCCGTGGCCTGTGTGCGCACCAACTCTGAGACGAGTGATAGGGAATGGGTCGAGCTCAAGTGGGGACTCGTCCCCTCATGGGCGAAAGATCCCAGCATTGGAAATAAATTGATTAACGCCCGAGGAGAAACGGTATCTGAGAAACCGTCATTTCGACATGCCTTTAAGAAGCAACGGTGCCTGGTGTTGGCCGATGGTTTTTATGAATGGAGACGGGAGGGAAAGACCAAGCAGCCCTACTATATCCGCCTGAAAGATCATGGCCTGTTTGCCTTTGCTGGCATATGGGAACGATGGGAGAAACAAGATCCGGCTCTTGAGTCCTGTAGTCTGATCACCATCCACGCCAATCCACTGATGGAACCGATTCACCATCGCATGCCGGTGATCTTGCCGGAATCAACTTATAGTTCATGGCTCGATCCTAAGCTCAACAATGTGATCTATCTGAGTGGGCTGATTGAACCCTTCGACGCTGACAAGATGGAGGCTTATCCTGTGAGCACGATGGTGAATAATCCCAAAAATGATCGGGCAGAGTGTATCGTCCAAGTATGAAAATTATTGCGAGAAAAGGGAAAGAAAATGAAAATTCTGGAAAACGCCAAAGAAATTGCTACTCTTGTTAAGACACTAGGGAATATCGATCTTCAACAAAAAATCGTTGACTTGCAGGGAGATATTTTGGATCTGACGACACACAATCAAAGACTCGAAGAGGAACTTCGTGACGTCAAGAAACTTCTATCTTTAAAGGGAAAGATGAAATGGGAAAAGCCCGTCTATAGGGTTGAAGGCGAGGAAGATCCCTATTGCCCACAGTGCTGGGAAGTGAATCAACTACAAGTGCATGTGAAATCATGGAAAGGTATAGAATGGTATTGTCACAATTGCGGAAAAGTGTTTGCGACAGGTAAGAACCAACAGATCCCTCCAATGGCATAAATATACTTATGCCAAAGATGGTTTAATTGTGTACAAAAATATGACCTGGACGATAGGAGTTCTCATGCTTGGCTCGATCTGTCCTCTTCAAACTAGGCCGGCGGCTAGTCCACAAAAAACCTGCAGAAGAGTTATTGTCAAATGTAGTGCCTGGAGCGTTGCTCACGCGGCGACTGGGCCATTGGTTCTTTCTTCGATGCCATCAGTAAATTGAATGCCTGCGACGACTTTGGGTAACTCTCTGAATCCTCGTAACCGCCGCCAGGTTTTCTCCGCACACTGACCCAACTTAAACATCATGTGCAACATGCCGTCACGCGTCAGGCACCCTTTCGTGCGGGTCGTCCGGTGGCGAATCGTCCCAAACGTCGATTCGATGGGATTCGTCGTCCGGAGACTTGGCCAATGGGCGGCAGGAAAGGCGTAGAACCTGAGGAGCTCGTCCCGATCTTTTGCCAAGCAGGCCGTGGCTTTCGGATATTTCAAATCATAGATACTCAGAAAGCCATCGAATGCCTGTTCGGCGTCCACGGTGGTCTCGGCCCGCCAGATTTCTTGTAGGGCCTGCTTGGCTTTTGGTTGCACACTTTTCGGCAGCGCATTCAGGACATTGCGGGTTTTATGCACTCAACAGCGTTGGGGCCGCGTACTTGGGAAGATTTCCTCCAACGCCGCCCAGAAGCCCAGGGCACCATCACCAATGGCCAAGGCGGGGGCTGCAAGTCCTCGGGTTTTCAGATGCCACAGGACTTCACGCCAACTTTGGGTGGATTCACGAATGCCATCTTCTAGGGCCAACAGATGCTTCTCCCCATGGACGTTCATGCCGATCACGACCAACGCACATAAGCGCTGCTGCTCCGCTCGTAAGCCACTGTAGATTCCATCGATCCAGAGATAGACCCACTGGTCGGCATCCAGGCGCCGGTGCCGCCTGGCGGCATACTCTTCCCGCCACATCTGTTTGAGCCGAGTGACCGTACTCGCGGACAACCCCTTGGCCTCGGAGCCCACGAGGGCTTCCAGAGCTGGCTGCATCTCCCCGGTTGAGATGCCTTTCAAGTACAGCCAGGGAATTGCCGCTTCGAAGCTGGCCGTCTTGCGCACATACGGGGGCACCAGTGCCGAGTGAAACGTCACGGGTGTGCCCTGGCGACTCCGCACTTTGGGAACTTGCACCGTCACCGGCCCAATGCCCGTCTGAATAGCTCGCCTCGGATGATGGCCGCTGAGAACAACCCGTGCATGCCCCTGCTCATCTCGCTGGTCCGCATAAATGGCAACGAGTTCGGCTACCTCCGCTTTCAGGGCTTGGGCGAGAAGCTGTTTGGCTCCACTCCGAATCAAGTCCGTCAACCCATCGGTCCTTCCTCGATCTTCTTGCTCTGTTTTGGTACGCTCTTGCATCGTGGCGTCTCCCCTTTGTGGTTGAGTTGTGGATGTCTCGCAACACCCATTTCAACCCGAGACGCCGCGTCTTTTCAACTTACTCCATGCACCACTTTCGAATATAACTCCCTGCAGAACGGGTCTGACTCCTGCATTGGAGGTTAGTCTTACTGTTTGTAGTAAAGGGGCATGAAATACCTTGACCTTTGTGAAAGTCAAATCCTATAGGGAGCGCCATGCTCTGATGCTGTATCCAGCTACATCAATATGAAAGTATTCAAGCCATGGATATATTAAGGTTTGAGTTAACGAACTATGGGGCAGGGGTCCACCAACCCGTCATCCTGACTCATACCTCTATAGGCTACTAACATGCTGGACCCGCTTAATCCCAAAGACTTCAAGAATCTCTCCGACCTGTCTATCGACTCGATGTATGAGCTGGAAGCCATTGGGGAATTGCTGGAGAAAAAAGGCCTTCTCACGAAAGAGGAAATAATTACTCTCGCCAAAGAATTGAAACAGGAAAATCCTCCAGCCGAACCAACCGGCCTTTCCCCACAACGATTTACCGAAACAGAGAACGCCATCATTAAAGAGATCATGGCGGTCATTCTTCAGCATGGACTAAGTGCCGACCACGCCAAAGAACTCCTAGGTCGGACTATTCAGTTGTTGGAATGGGGAAAGCAGGCTGCGAACAAGATGCCTGAGGCGAATGCCTAGATCCCCTTCTTGTTTTTGAATTCGATTTTGCCGATATCACGTTTCTTTACAGAAGGAATTCTTGTTCTGTACCGTAGTGAAGTTCCGTTTCCCGGGTTTGGCATCTCAAAGGCTCCAGAAGGAAAACACAAGAGCAATGTCCCCACTCACAGTAGACACCATTTTGGCCTCGACCTTTGCCCAGTATCAACCCATCATTGATCTGACGCACAATTGTATGGTGGCGTGTGAAGCCTTGGCTCGATGGCGTGATCTAGATGGTACGGTGACCAGCATTGGGCCTTTCATCGAAGAGATCGAATCCAACGAAGACCATGTTCTTGCCTTAACCGAACGGATGTTTACATGCATCAAGGCCGATCTGGGTGAACGTCTGATAAAGCATCCAAATTTTTCGGTAAACATCAATTTCTCACCAGTCATCATTGGCAAAGAAAAGATCATGCCGATGATAGAAAGGCTAGGGTTGACGGCTCACCTTCCACAGATCACGGGAGAAATCACCGAACGGCATGCTCTCAACGATGTGGGGAAAAATGCCATCCGTCTGGCTCGGCAACTGGGCGGCAAAGTCGCGATCGATGACTTTGGAACCGGGCTATCGGGTCTGCAGCAACTTTTGGGGTTAGAGGTTGATTCTATTAAAATCGACCGCTCGTTCATCCGTCTTCTGGGGAAGGACCTTCCTGCCGAACGATTGGTTCGTGGGATAGCCGCGTTAGCCACGATTCTCAAAGTGGAGATTGTGGCCGAGGGAGTGGAGACTGAGGATCAGGCGTCTTTTCTACGGGCTATTGGGATCGACAAAGGCCAAGGCTGGTTGTGGTCTAAAGCCATAGGACCAGAAGAATTGCAGGGGTGGTTTGTCAAAAACGTTCCTTGAATTGATCGACGTTTATTTATTTGTACTTTACTCCCGAGTTTTCCATCCTATGATCACCAAGATTATCTCAGGCGGCCAAACCGTAGCTGACCGTGGGGGACTCGACGCGGCTATTCATTGCAGGTGGCCGCATGGCGGCTGGTGTCCAAAGGACCGCAAAGCCGAGGACGGCATGATTCCTTCCCAATACCACCTCAACGAGATGGCGACTCCTGAATATCTACCTCGTACCAAAGCCAATGTGTTTGACTCCGATGCGGGTGTCCTGAGCTATATGGCTTCCTATACGCCGAATCCGCATTCAGGGGTTCATTTGCCAAGAAAATCTATAATTTCATCGAACACAGCCCGATGTTAGGGAATGCAACGATTCAGCACAGTCAGGAAGCGCGTAGAAGGAACGTCCAATGGGTCATCGGGAGTAGGCTAAATAATAGAGCCCTTTTGTGCGGAGAAAATCAGTTTTTCAATTGAGTATCAACGAAAGCTAGTATTTTTTCAGAATCTTCGACAATTCCATCGGTGATGTTGAGACCCAAGGCCTTATCCTCGTCGTCCAAGGTGTCAACCAAGCCTCGTTCTTGGAGGAAGTTGACGTCCCAAAATACCATGCCATGGGTGACCCGCTGTCCGTTGATGGTCGCCATCACATTAATGTTGTCTCCATGTTCGGTGGGCGTACTGAGAAAAGATAGCTCGACATGGTCTTGCTTGGCCTGTTGAATAAACTCCATGAACGTTTTAATTCGGTCTAAACTATTCAGATCCATTTCCATAAGAAGATGTCTTTCTGATGGTGCGGAAGGGCATGCGCTCTTCACGAATGCAAAAGGCGCATATCGAACGCCAGGCTATGCCGTTCCCTGATGCCCGGAAATTGAAGAATTCTCTTGATTTTTCTTCTGAGCCCGCTCGGCGATGTTTTCCATCAAACCGGTGAATTTTTTGTATTGTGGATGTTCTGGAGTCAAAGGCTTGCCGTCTTCGTCGCACATGAGTTCTTGCATGCCTTCTAGAATTTCTTTCATCTCCGGGAGAAGTTCACCATCCGACTTCTTGCGTCCCATCTGTGCTCTCCTTAATTTATAAGAAATACAGTATAGAAAATGGTCATTAAGATTGGCGGTCTTGGTCTAGAATACTTTGAATCACCAGCTTGAGATTCTCATAGGTTAAATTGCTGATACGTATGTTGCCATCCAACACCACGGTGGGGGTATGAGTGACTTTAATACGCTCTCCCCATTCCTTCCCCTTGCCTAATGCTTGAAACGGCTTCCCTGTGGCCAGGCCGGCTTCAAATTCTGTGGGGTCCAAGTTCACTTCTTTGAGGATCAACGAACGCATGGTTTTATCAAACATTTGAATGTCTTTTTCGTGAATGGATTGAAAAAGGACTTCTTTCATTTTCTGGCCTTTTCCCATGGTGACGGCTTGATTGTACATTTCAAATGCCGTGGGTAGTTTGCCGGGCATCACGGGGAACCCGATCATTCGAGTTTCAAGCTTGTCGCCGAATTCCTTCTGGAGCTTGGTTATCACCACGCGTTCAAACATGTGGCAATGAGGGCAATAGAAATCAGCAAATTCAAGCAAAATAACCTTTCCTGATTCGTGCAGGGACGGTTCTCCCTCTATTATTTCGTATTCGCCCTGGAGGGCACTGAAGACGATATTGCCTGAGCCAAGGAGGCCAATTAGCAGGGCCAGTCCTATTGTCAGTCCTAATCGTGGATGCTGTCCTTTCATAGGGGTCCTTTCCTCATTGCACATTACGGAGAGAGACGCTCTCGAATCGAAGAAGCCAAATGCGGTAACATCTCCGATTCATTAAAGCGGCCAACATTCCCCATCTTATCAGACTAGGCCTAGCCCCCTTCAAGGTTAAATCTGGTGAGGGAGGCAATTGGGAGCATTTTTCTCAAATTTTATAGACTGGTGAATATTTTCGTATGGACGGATTACAGGAGGACCCTTGATGAACATCGTACAGTTGAAGGATTACCAGACCTTTGCCAATGAAAAAATGAAGAAGCAGAACGTGTTTAAAACCGCACGATTTTTTTGTGATGTGTATTGCTTCGAGCCGGGGCAGCTTCAAAAGGCACACGCCCATGGAGATCAAGATAAACTGTATTTTGTGTTGGAAGGGTCGGGGACCTTTCAAGTTGGGTCGGAAAGCCAGATTTTAGAAGAAGGGCAGGGCACAATGGCTCCGGCAGGCGAGGAGCATGGGGTCGTCAATCATACGAAGCAGCGACTTCGAGTGCTGGTCTTTATGGCACCAAATCCTGGATAAGAAGATAGGGCGTGAGGCGTCAAGCGTAAGGAGTGAGGAGTGAGAATGCAGAGAAAGTTGTCGTTATGGACCCCATGCTTTTTTCTGAGTTTTCGCTCTTGCTTCTGCCCTCACGGCTCACCCCTTACGTTTTTCTAATTCGTGGGATTCATAGGATTGAAGATCGAGGTATTCTCTGCACCCGATACCGAAAGAATACCGACCGCCCCTTTGGCCACTCGGAAAATACTATGGTCCACTAACAAATAGACTCCGGGCACATCGACTTTAAATTCCACAATCGCTGTGCCTGAGGAAGGTATGAGCGTGGTTTGGACGTTTTGGTTGACGGTTCCGCCAATGGCTCCCTCCACATAGACCTTGTCGAAAATTTCACCGATGATGTGAAATGACGATGCGCTATTCGGTCCGATGTTTCCCATAAAGAGTCTGATCGTTTCTCCGGCTTTGGCCTGAAGTTCTTCTCCCATGAGCGCCCCGGCTTTGCCATTGAACACCACATGATCAGGGTGTTCAGCTAAGCCTTTTTCCATAGACAATTGCATAATGCCCTTTTCAGCGCTGGGCATCGTGAAAAATTCGCTTTGCATGACGGCGTATTCATGATCGACTGCCGGCAACCCTTCAGTCGGATCCACAAGAATCAATCCATACATGCCATTGGCAATGTGGGCGGGGATGTTCGGCACTGGTGACGCGCAATGGTAGATATACAAACCTGGGTTCAACGCTTGAAAGGAAAAGACTCCTTCCTGTCCGGGAGCTGCTAACGTTGCACCGGCCCCTCCGCCTGGACCGTTCACGGCATGCAAATCTATATTGTGCGGGAATTTGCTGTCGGCATGATTCTTTAAATGAATCTCCACGGTATCACCGACGCGGACTCGAATCATGGGGCCTGGCACGGTGCCATTAAAACTCCAAAATTTATATTGCACGTCATCGGCTAGGGTTCCCAGATATTCTTTGGCTTCAACATTGACGACGACTTTTGCGGGCTGTTTCCTTGTTGGGGGGCTAGGAACTTCCGGCAAGGTCGTGAGTTGGGCTTGAATCGTTGGTATGTCGGATGCCCATGTTGTCGAGGTGAACCCAGCGAGTGTCATGGCTATAAACAGTGCCGAAACGATGGGTCCCCTAAAATTGATGTTGTGCGTCATGGATGTTTTACTCCTCCTGCGTCTGTATGCTGTTAAAAAAACGTCACTGATCAAGTAGGCTCCATCATAGAGAGAAATTCTAGAGAAACAATGATGTAGATCATCAAATGGAGGAAATATGGGGGAAATTGTCGTGCGAGAGGAGACAGGAAATGGGAAGGAGGATCTGATGCACCGTGTTTAGGGGAGTGCGTGGGGAGCCATTTTTTTGAGGTGCGGGAGATTGAGTATGAAAAGTTGTTTTCCATGACCGGCAATGAGGTGATCTTTTTTGAAGCGGCTGAGGATTCGGCTGGTGGTTTCTTTGGTAAGTCCGGCCATGTCGGCCAGGTCTTGGTGGGTCAGCCGAACGGAAATTCGAATGCCGGTGTCTTCTTGAAGGCCGGAACGTTCGGCCAGGTTGACCAGGAGAGCGGCCACGCGTTGTTCGGCACGGTCCAAGGCGAAGCCTTTGGCATTGGCCTGTGATTCTCGGAGCCGATGACTTAAATAATTGATAATGCTCACAGCCGCTTCAGGACTTCGTTGAATGACATCGAGCATGGCTTTGCGGTGGATTTTGATGACGGTCCCTTCGCCCATCGATTGGGCGCAGCCGGGATGCGACGCTCCTGAAAAGGCTGAAGCTTCACAACAAAAGAGGTCGCCCGGCATGAGAACCTTAAGTGTCACCTCCCGACCTTCAGGGGTGGATTTGACACATTTCACATTGCCCTGTTGGACAATGTGAAACCAGTCGGCAGGATCACCTTCTCGAAAAATGAATTGCCCTTTATGCATGGGCACTTCGACGGCGTGTTTGGCTAATTCCTGTCTGTCAGTTTCGGAAAGGCAGGCAAACAGTGGGAGAGAATCAATACTGGATTGTGAGGCCATCGAAGGGCATACTTAAACTAGTTGTTTAACTTTTTCGGTGATGGCACGCGCGTTAATGCCATAATGGTCGAGGAGTTCATCCGGCTTTCCGCTATGGGCAATTTCCTGGATGCCCATTTTATGAAGCCGCACGCCTTCGGTGGACAGGGCGCTTAGGACGGCATCACCGAGACCGCCGTGGAGATAATGATCTTCAACGGTCAGGATAAGATTGTTGGTGGCCTTTGCTGCTTGTTTGAGCGTGACGGCATCGATTGGGACGATGCTGTAAAGATCAATAATACGAACCGCTATACCGGATTTTTGTAATTCATCATAGGCGTTCAATGCTTCATGGAGAGTGACGCCAGCTGCCACAATGGTGAGTTGGTCTTTCTCGCTGTGGCGAAGAACTTTGGAGCCGCCAATCGTGAAGGTCTCATCCGGTCCGTACAGAATTGGGGTCTTGGGTCGTCCTGTTCGCATATAAACCATGCCCTGGTGATTGGCCATGGTTTCCACCATTCGATAGGCGCACATGGCATCTGAAGGATATAAGACGACGATACCGGGCTGAGCGGCCATCATGGCGAGATCTTCGAGGCCCATTTGCGAAGGCCCATCTTCGCCGATGCTGACGCCCACATGGGAACCCATTAATTTCATGTTGGACTGGCTGATGGCGGCCATACGGATAAAATCATAGGCCCGAGTGAAAAAGGCGGCGAATGTGGCGGCAAACGGAATTTTGCCACAGGCGGCAAGGCCAGCGGCGGCTCCAATCATATTTTGTTCGGCGATAAAATTCTCAAAAAACCGACCAGGAAAGCGCTTGCCGAATTTTTCAGTGTACGTGGAGTTTTTCACATCCGCATCTAATCCCACGACCAGGGGATTCACCTCCCCGAGTTGCGCTAAGGCATCTCCGAACGCCTCCCGAGTCGCGACCGAATCCGTTGGACCATATGGCGGAGCTGGAAGCGGTTTGGCCGGGCTATAGTCACGCGGTACGGAAGCAGGCGCTACAATGGAGAACGTGGGAGCCGGAGAGGAAAGAGTTTGGTTTAAAAGGCTAATGGCTTCTTCGGCTTGTTGGGCATTGAGTGGCTTGCCATGCCAATTGGGGTGATCTTCGGCGAAGGGAATGCCTTTTCCCTTATAGGTTTTGGCAAGAATCATGGTGGGTTTCTGTGTTGTTTTGCTGGCTTTGGCAAACGCCTTTAGCAATTCGGCATGGTCATGCCCATCGATGGTCAGAGCATGCCAGCCGAAGCTTTCCCAACGGGACTGGTAAGCCGAAAGATTATGCTCGAGCATTGTCGGATCGGATTGCCCGAGTCGATTGATATCGATGATCGCACAGAGGTTGTCGAGTTGAGCTTGACGCGCTATGTCGGCCGCTTCCCACACCGAACCTTCTACCGATTCTCCGTCTCCTAGCACTACATAGGTTCGAGCGGATGTCTTGTCCAAATATTTATTATTCAAGGCAATGCCGAGGCCCACTGAAAGGCCTTGACCAAGTGACCCTGTTGCCATATCCACGAATGCGAGGCGAGGCGTGGGGTGGCCTTCAAGGTCTGATGCCAATGTGCGAAGTTCAAGTAATTCTTTAGGATTAAAAAGCCCGGCTTCAGCCCAGGCCGCGTAGAGCAACGGAGCCGCATGGCCTTTCGACAGAACAAATCGATCATTATCCGGGTTGCGTGGATCTTTGGGATCGTACCGCATCACGGAAAAGAAGAGCGTCGCGACGATATCGGCGGCGGAACAACAACTGGTCGGATGGCCGTTTCCAGCTTGGGTGGTGGCACGAATGCTATGAATGCGAAGTTGATCGGCCTTTTGACGAAGCTGTTCTGGTAATTGGGCAGCACCAATAGTTGTCACAAACGACTCCTTTTTTCTGAGATTTGGCTAGCAATAGAGGTTGATCGGAACGGTAACAGACCCCCATACCCCAGTCAATTTCAAACGGAATTGGGTAGGCTTTTCTAAGGATCAATTTTTTATTCCGGGACAGCGCCCAATAAGTATTTGGTGTTGCCGGGTTTCGCCCCGGCAGACGAGCTTGTTGTTTGGTGCGTCTCATAGAGCTCGACCGTTGTTGCGTTGTTGAGGAGGCCAAAGTAAACAAAACCATGTTGGCCGTGGCATGGTCCTTCGGGTGCCCAGCGCGGTTCGCCGGCTTCGGCGGCGCGCAAACTCGCGGAGCTTGGCCTGAGTCTACTCGAAGGGCTCAAACAGTCCCCGCCTTTTCTCCGAAGTCGGTTGCACTGCTCAGCCATGCCACAAGGCCAGGGAATGTCAATCGTGTTCTGCTTTGTTGAGAAAAATCCCCATCTCCAGTTAGTACTTAAATAAAACTTCAACTCTTTCCTTTATCCGACGCCTGCCGGCTGGCCTCTCGGTCGGACGCTCGTCTCGCCACGCGGGCCTTCTTTGAGCAGCGAGTTGGTCCGCGCCCTAAGATTTGCGTTCGTCCCATTCGATTTGACCAGACGGGGCGGCAATGGTTTTGGCCCCTTTTGCCGAAACAAAAGGGGCTCGTCCGCCGAGGCAAAACCCGGCAACATAGAAATGTGCTTGAACACAACAGCTGTTTATTCAACCACTTAAGGACAACCAATCTGGAAAGGTTTCTTGCGAGCCAATCAATGGTCGATGTAGGGTATCACTCAACTTGAAACTGGTCGCGTGTGAATAGTGAATTCGGATGAAGAGGAGGGAACGGATGAACACAATAAGGTGGATGAGTTCTGGGATGAGCGGACTGGGAATGACTTGTCTGTTATTAGCTGGGGTCTTTTTCGTAAGCTGCTCTTCGACTCCTGAGCCTCAGCCCGAACCTTCAAAAAAAGAAGTGCAGCAAGATTCTGACCGGTTTTTTGAAAAAATGAAAAAAGAAGAAACAACGACTCCCTAGCCAGGGTAAAGATTCTTTAGGGCAACGAAGAAGAATGATTTGGACCTGAGATCCATTTTTACAATAAAACAATCCTCATTCGGCGTAACGCAATTCGACTGCCACATAAAAATTGTTCGAGGCATCGGAATACGCGACCTCAAACTCGACCCCACTTGCAAGAACCAAGATCATGCCTCAGGACATGACGAAGGATGAACTGGATGAAGCGAAAAGCCTTTAGCAGGGCAAGAGAAATAGGAACAAAGCGGAGAGGGAAGTGAGATGGCGAAATACGAAGAATGTTGCATTGCAAGACTTGACCTCGAGCCGAAATAAGCCTTTGGAGAATGGCAATTCTTGATTTTCAGGAGCATTGACGTGTGTTATAAAATCAGAAATAGAAGATTGGCGTCTTAGACTATCTATTCTAATAGGAATGAGGATAAGGATGGCTGGGAAGGTTAGACCGTTTGAGGAGAATTTAGAAGTTTCCAGCTCTGTTTATCAGGTTCGAGGAATTATAGATTGTAATCGTTTTGTCATTACTTCAGTCTTGCTTCGAATTGAGGTGGAAACCTCAGAAATCGGTAAGGATGAGAAAGGGCCTTTTGCCATTTTAACGGAGTTAGAATATATAGAGCCTGATGGAACATTACTAAGTGTGGAGCATGAGGGTTCCGAGTCTTGGTCTGATGGCTACAAAGATAGACACGGCCTTATCATATCGAAAGCGAAGCCAGTGTCTTCTAAAACAATAGGAGATCTTGAAGTTCATGCTGTTTGTCACACCGGGTATCTTCCAAGTGCGATGAATCTAATTGTGCCCCCTGAATGGTCTTTTTCGGTTTATTTCAATTCAATAGGAAATTTTGATGGTTTTGGTATTTGTGGACATCTCTAGAAAACAGGGGTTGTCGCATATATTTCACGAGAATCAATGGCGTGTGATATGGTCAAAAAAAGAAGATTCACATCTTAAGCGGACCCTGTTAATTCATTGTTAGGCAGGCGGGGGAGGAGGAAACGATTAGGGTACGAGATGGTTTAATCCATTATGAAATCCAGCTGGCCGATGTAAGTCTCAATGGGTGTGAACTGCCGCTTCCCCATCCGGCAATGCCTTCATGTCGACTTCAGCCAGAGAAATATGGGCGGTACGAAGCGCATTTCTCGACCCTAGGCATTTATTCTGGTGGTGCTGGAAAAAAACTGGCAGGGCAACAGCTCTCTGTGCTACTTGCCAGAATTTCAGCGTTTCTTAATGCTCGTGTCCTTTCTGAACGTTATGTTGGAGAGAAACTTCCATTACCACCGGAAAAACAAAGGGATCAAATCTTTTATGGAGTAAAGGCAAATTGCAAAGTACCAATGGAGGTAAGACCGTCTGAACCCAGAGCGGTTCAGAAGGCAGAATTGAAAAATCTCCTCCGGCTCTCAGCCCTGCCGCACGGTTCTCATGATATCGTGCTGGTAGTATTCCGAACAGCAGTCATGCAACCTGAAGCTCTTGGAAAATTTATGCTCCTTTATCAATGTCTTCTTCAGATTGATGATAAGCAAAAGGTCTTAGATAAGCAGATCCAGCACCTGCGGCCAAATGTACCTCTCTTCACAAGGCCGCAGAAGAATGGTACTGAAACGTTTTACACAAGACTGCGGAACGAAGTTGCTCATCCTCGACCGGGAGTGTCTGTCGATTCTACGTTAGATGCTATCGAGAGAAGTGTCGATGAGTTTCGGGCTATTGTGCATGAGAGAATTTTGGAAAAAATAGTAAAACCTATGCTCATTCCCTGATTAACTGGGCAACTGCATAAACTGGATTTTAATGGCGGCGAGTGTAAAAACTGGATGAGCTACTTATCTGGGTACATTATTGGGAGTCCGCGAAGTCGCAGTGGGAATTCAGGTCGAGGGAGGAATGCCCATCGCAGTGACTCCGGTCCCGCTGGTTACTCAGGTGAGGCCAGTGACTGAGGTGACTCCGGTGTGGGGCTCGGCGCGGAATGCGTGGACGTATCCGGCGGGGTGCCCCACATCTGTGCGGCCCAGTCGTCGAGGTGATCGAGGCGAGGGCACCAGCGGCACCCTTTTTCGACCAATCCTGCTTCAATTTGGGCACGTATGCCGGCGGGGTGGATGGTGGTGAGTGGTTGCCAGTGGCTGGCATAGCGGCAGGGCGACAAAAAGATGGGCGCCCGGGCGGGATCAAGCACCGGGTCCTGGTTGGCATTACAGACCTGGCGTGGCTGCCCAGGCTTATAGACGACGGAGTCCGCTTCCTGCTCCATGGGCACGGCCCGGCGACCGGTCCAGCAATGGGCGCGATAGTCGGTGTGGGCATAGCTTTTCCGCAGGCAAGTGAGGACCTCCCTCACGTAATTATGAAACACGGGCACACCCCAGCCCAGCACCATAATGCGCTCCCATTTCAACCCGGGGGCATAGACGAGGAGCAAGGCCGCGTCGAGCTCGGCCAGGTCAATCAATGGAAAGGTGTACACCCACGTGTCGTTTTCGTCGAGATGTTGTTGCCATGGCTCAGCCACACGCGGCAGGGTGAGGGCTTTAGGGATGGCGGTCTGCGGAATGCGCAGGCAGAGCCTGATCGGCGGTGTGCCGGGAGCCGGTCGCGTGACCGCCGTTTCAGGCGGGGGGCTGGGGAGAGGAGTCATGGCATAACAATTTCTTCGTAAAAAATAGAGCCTTCGGTCGCTTTTGGGTGACCCGGCAGACATTCAATTTCTTGCACAACGGGAATGTCATACTCTTGCTCTTTAAACGGCATCATCCAAAAGACACCTGGCGTTAAAGTAAAGCCGTTGCGCGCGTAATAAAACTGGGTCAGCCGGCGGAAAAATGTCGTGGGTGCCGTAAAAGTATCGACAATGTTTACGACGCAGCTATAGCGGTGTTGGGGTTGTAAATTCTCGGTTTTGAGGATAGCGAGGTACACCCCTGGCAGACCAAAGCCAGGCGGATACGCCGTCCACAGCACGACGGCTCCAGGCGTGGTGCGAGACGGCCCGTAATATTGCATGTCTTGAAAATAGGCCGGGCGGCCGACCACCTCTTTTCCGCCCACAAACATACCGATCGTCAGGTCTTGGGAAGGGGAAGTGAGCGTGAGATGATGCCTGGCGACTAATTTACTGAATGCGGTTTGCTCCTTCTCTGGTCGCCGCTCAGTCAGGGCTTGGTTGGCTGCCTCCTGTTCTTGCTCGCGCTTTTGTTGCATTTGCTGTTTGGCTATCGCTTGATTGTGGTATTGCAAATCCACAAACTTTGCTTCAATCTCTTTAAGATCCTTTTCCCAAGCCTCAGATAGTGCTTGATATTCTTTGGCTACCGCTTCCAGCTCTTCTTCCCATTTAAGCATGTTAGAACGATGATTCTTCCACTGCTGTTCAATCAAGTTGACGCGTTCGAGCGAACCGGCCGGATCATCCCACCTGTCCTGTTTAATTACCTCCAGCACATCCAGCCCTTTTTTATAAACTTCTTGCATCTCCTCTTTCAGCGCTGAAGTGTCCCGATTAGCAATCGCTCGCGCCGCATCTAATGCAGAGCTGAGCTTGGGGATTTTCCCTGAAAGTGACTCAATTGCCTCTGTGAGATTCAGGCAGGCCTTATCCTGGCCGTGTTCGCAGTTTGGAGGACTGGGTAGCTGTTTGGCTCTCTCTTCCGGGGAAGGCATGCTATCTGTCAGATAAGAAATGGAGAGCGGTCGAATCGGTATTGATCGATGGTGCAACTCTATTGATCTGTAAAGATGGGTGGCTTTTTTGTAGATGAGCTGAGACAGTTCACAGGCGGATCTTGGTCGCGTGAAGACAATATGGTGCGAAGCGCCAGATTTCTTAAAATAATGCATGGTCAGTTTTTCCGTAGAGTGGCCCAAAATATTGTTGAATTGCTGTTTTGCGTTGCGTTTCTCGAAATACAGGGCGCGAACTTTATAGATAAGATCTCCAGGCTGAAGGCCGCCTTGTTGTGCAACACTTCCTGGCGTGACATCTGCAACTTCCAGCGCAAAAACATGATTTCTCATGGTGCTATTAATAAGGGTTTTTTTTGCGAGGGGAACCTCAATGGGCGTTTCATTGACGGAGAGCCCTAAGATGGCAATACGAGAAATGTCACGACGCTCGCACTGTAATTTGTCGGCATAGCCAAAAGCGGTACTACCACTGAACAATAGCAAGCCGCAAACAATAAACGCTTGGTATGTACTCATCGTCTGACCCTCCTGATGGTGAGATGCGGGGTGAGCGGCGTTAAGCGGATGCGATGGGGCTCGATCAGTGTGGCGAGGGGCATGTCCTGCGCTCCTGGCAGCCGTGGATGCACTGCGTAGTAGGCGATGGCGCCGGTCTCATCGTTCAGGCAAACGATATCGGGATCGGCGTCGGTTTGCAATGGCCGTCGGGAAAAGATCTCTATCAAGCTATTTCCCCAGTCCAGGACCTCGGGAATAGGAACTGTAAACGCTATTTTTTGGTTATTGGAAACGTCTCGAAGAGACCGGGGGATATTGTTGCAGGAATCTGAGATGGTCAAAACGGTTTGGAAGCACAGGAAGTTATGACGATAGAACTTTAGGATCGTTCAAAGTTCCCTGTCGCAGCGAAACCCTTTCAAAGGTGATTGACGATGGGGTGGTTGCCGGACTCTAATAAGGGGAACGACAGATAGAGGTCCATTGTTGTTTTTGCTGAAGAAGATAGAAGAAAGGTTTTTACTAACAATTTAATTAGTGAGGTTTCTCATGTTGTCTAGGATTTCCTACATATTTGGACCCCTTATTTTATTAGGCATTAGCCTTGGCGGGGTGGGTGGTTCCTGGGGACAAGGAGTGTCTGGTCAACCTGCGGAAGAAACAGGTGGTTTTGTGATTCCAGAATCAATTAAGGGGTTTGATGAGCAAAAGGTCAAAAATGATCCCATCTGTGATTCCAGCGCTCGCCCTCAAATTGAGCAGGTCAAACCGGACGAAATGAAAGCCGGTGATACGGTTGTGGTGCAGGGAAAGTCTTTTGGAATGAAAAAAGAATGTTTCCACGGCGTGACTTTTGGTTCAGTGCCGGCGAAGGCATATTCGTTTGTGGATGATGAACGCATAGAAGTCGTCGTGCCTGAAGGATTACGAGCTGGCGTGACGTTTTTAACTGTCCAGACAGGCGGTGGAACGTCACGAAAGGGGATTCTGATTCGTTCACAAGACTAATTTCATCTCGCATGCTAGGTGAACCAATTCTTTACGATGCCATTCCTTTCCTGGTAGTTAGGTCTTGAGTCGTTTAGGGACTGTTCCCCCTTTAACTGCCGATATACAATTGGTGTCAATCTGGTTATTCAGTCGCCAGCGTATGAGATCCCTTGTGCGCGGTGTGGTTCCCATCTTTTTCCCAAGAAGAGAAGAACTTCATGAGACCAATTGTGCGCGTGGAAACTTCGCCATCACTCGTTTCTCACCTTGCGGGCATATGTCATGGGTAAACCGCATATTGGAGTGAGCGGTCAGATAGGTTTCCAGTTGATGCCAGGTGTCGCACTGGCCCCGAAATTTTTTGCAGTCCGCGCAGATTGGTAAACGGCCTTTCGGTCATTGGATTCGTGCGAGGATTTCCTCTTTTCAGACGAGGAGCGCATTGCGATGATACAACAGGGGGCAATGATTCCCATCGCAAAAAGAGCTAATCCACGAGTCGTCAAATCTTTCCAATTCGGGATAACCAGCGGTGCCATCACGAGATGAGTGGTCCCATCCCGGTACGGGGTTTTGAGTTGCAGGACGACCTTGCCATCACGGGTGCGAAAACACCATGCGTCCTCTCCGTGTGGCGCGTGTTGACGCCGCGGATCTTGTGGTGCTTTATACCCTGGACGATCTCGACGAGTTGTCAGGGGCTGTGGCCGCTCAAGCGAATCACGCAAAATTCGGAAAGCTTTAGAGGCAGCTCCAGGCCGTGTTGGTCAAGATCACGGATACGCTCAGGGCTTATGACGATGGATTGTGTAACGACTCGTTACCGCGATAGCGCGATGCCAGCGCTGATGCTCTGCCTGCTCATCCTTCGCTCAGCTCATGATTCGTTAGACAGGTAAGGCCCCGTTGGGATTCATACTCAATCACGTGGTGCCATGGGGACGTTCATATGAGAAATACGTCAACGTGTGTGCTCTGACGGAGGCTGATTTACAATTTCGTATTCCTGGTTGCGGCGATGGTTCAGCCGAATTTATTCGGTGCCGCCCGCATGATCCGGCCACATTAATTGACGCGGTTGGAGTTATGCGGGTAACGCCGGTGTTCAGGAGACGTCATGACGATTGAGCAGAGTCTCATTCTCGGTATCCTGTTCGCCACCGTGGCCATGTTTTTGTGGGGCCGCTGGCGCCACGACATGGTGGCGGCAGGGGCGTTGCTCGCTTGCGTGCTGACGGGGCTGGTCTCGCCTACTGACGCGTTCACGGGTTTCGGCCATCCCGCCGTCATTACGGTCGCGTGTGTGCTGGTACTGAGCCGTGGGTTACAGAACTCCGGTGCCGTCGATGTGCTTTCGCGCTCCATGTTGCCCGCCCGTGCCGGGCCGACGCTGACCATTGCGTCGCTAACCGGGCTCGGTGCCCTGCTGTCGGCGTTCATGAACAACGTCGGCGCGCTGGCGTTATTGATGCCGGTGGCGATTCAGATCGCCAAACGCCAGGAACTGCCACCCGGGCGGGTGCTGATGCCGCTGGCCTTTGGCTCAATCCTGGGCGGTATGACCACCCTGATCGGGACACCGCCCAATCTGATCGTATCTGGATTCCGGGGGCAAACCGGCGCGGGCACATTCGCCATGTTCGATTTCACTCCGGTCGGGCTCGCGGTCGCGGTGATCGGCGTCGTCTTCGTCGCGTTGATCGGCTGGCGACTGGTGCCTGCGCGGAAACAGGCGGGGCCCGAGGGTTTCGATACCGGGGCCTATCTCACCGAGGCGCGTGTCCCGGAAGACAGTAAGACTGTGGGCAAAACCTTGCGGGAGATCGAAAAGGCACTGGAGCAAGCCGATGCTCAGGTGGTCGGACTGGTGCGCAACGACGTGCGTGTCACCGCGCCCAATCCGGGCCGGATTGTGCGCGGTAGAGATATTCTGATCATCGAGGCGGAAGCGGAAGCGCTGGCGAACGCGTTGTCCAGCCTCGGCTTGAAGCTGGAAGAGGCCAAGCACACCCAGTCGCAGGAAGACGACATGCCGCAGGAAGACAACAAGCCGCAGGAAGAGGGAGAAGGCGAGGCAGGAGCTGTGGAAGAGGCAAATGCCGTTAAGGCGGATGACAAGCCTCCCCCATCGGACGAAATCGTGCTGATGGAGTTGGCGATTCTGCCCGAATCCGCGCTGGTGGGCCGGTCGGCCAGCGATATTCTGCTTCGCACTCGCTATGGCATTAATCTGCTGGGGATTTCGCGCCAGGGGCGGCGTTCGATGGCCCGGCTGCGTTCGCTTACTTTCGGGGCGGGCGACCTGTTAATGATGCAGGGGCCGCCCGAGGCAATTGCCGAGTTTGCCGCCAATTCCGGCTGCGTGCCGCTTGCGGAGCGCGCGCTTCGCATCCCTGATAAACGCAAGGCGATTCTGGCTAGCGGCATCATGGCGCTGGCAGTCGGTGGTGCGGCCTTCGGTCTGTTGCCGGCGGCGATTTCATTCTCGGCCGGCGTGCTCGCGTCCATGGCGCTGCGCACGGTGTTGCCACGCTCGGTCTACGAGGCCATCGACTGGCCGGTGATCGTGCTACTCGGCGCACTGATCCCCGTGGCCGGCGCGATGGAGGCTACAGGCACAGCCGATCTGATCGCACGATTCCTGCTCGAGAGCATCGCGCAGGGACATGCGATTGTCGCCCTCGCACTCATTCTCATCCTCACCATGACCCTTTCGGACCTCATGAACAATGCCGCCACCGCGGCCGTGATGTGCCCGATTGCCATCGGTACCGCTAGTCAACTGGGGGTGAATGCCGATCCGTTCCTGATGGCGGTGGCGGTAGGCGCCTCCTGCGCTTTCCTTACCCCGATCGGGCACCAGAACAACACCCTGATCCTGGGGCCGGGTGGTTTTCGGTTCGGCGACTACTGGCGGCTCGGACTGCCGTTGGAGATCCTGGTGGTGGCGGTGAGCATCCCGACGCTCCTGTTGGTGTGGCCGCTGTAACAAGTCTCCACGCCGTGCCGAAACGACAAGAGTCGGCATATGACGCTGTCAGGAGGATACGGGGAGTGTTGAATAATAACGATATTCAAGGGCAAATTTGCCCAGGATGAGATGACTCATCAAAGGCTCCGGGTCGGTTCAAAAAGCATGACCTGAGTCTGGCCGAAGGAGTCCGTCCAGACCTGAGGCTGCTCGAAGGGAAGGCCGCAGCCGTTTTTTACGCGCGGAGCGTACGCTTCGTACGTGCGCACGGAAAAATGGCGAGAACGCCGGTGGCGGCTTTTTTCAACAGACCAGGGTGGCAGGCTCTTATCCGGGTATGAGTGCCACAGGTATCTCAGCACGTCGACAGACCGCCTCGGCGGTACTCCCGAGAAGGAGTTCCCGCAGCCGGTTGTGTCCGCGCTTGCCGACGATGATCAAGTCGGCCTGTGTGTCACGCGCGGTCTGGATGATCACATCGGTGGCCACCCCGTGCTCGATCTGCGAGGTGAGAAGGTCAGGGTATTCCTGCCCGAGACGTTCGATATGCGTGATGGCGCACCGTTGCTCGTGCGTCTGATCTTCCGGGTCTCCGTGCTCGATGGCACATACCGCCACGCCCTGGACGCCCGTTTCCAGCAAATCCAGGAAAAAACGCTCGGCGTTCATTGCGGCCTCCGAACAGTCCGAACCGAGTACGATCCGTGACAACGTATCCGCGAGCACCAGTTTCGCGTGGATCGGGATCAGCAGCAGAGGACGCGACGTCAGTCGC
Organism: Nitrospirales bacterium; assembly: GCA_040904705.1. Taxonomy (GTDB): domain Bacteria; phylum Nitrospirota; class Nitrospiria; order Nitrospirales; family UBA8639; genus Nitrospira_E. The sequence continues at coordinate 108,246 of JBBDSY010000047.1, forward strand.
GCCAGATTGAGCACGGTGCTACCGATGAATAAACCCCGCAAGGTGCTGTGACCATGCGAGCCGGCCAGCAGACAGTCGGCATTCACCCGATTCGCAATCTTGATTAACACCTCGGCCGGATCACCGGCCTCGACCATCTCCGCAGCCTGAAATCCGATCTGTCTCAACGCGTTCGCGCTCTCCGTGAGCCGCTTCTCGTAATGCATTCGATGGCTTTCGGCCGGAGCGAGAGGGTAATGGCTCGCGAGAACATGCACCAGTGTCAATTGCTCGCAACCCCATCCGCGCAGTTTTGCCAAATGCCGGGCGATCACCTCCCAGGCCGGTGAAAAATCCACGGCCACCACGATGTGTCTGAACATGATCATTCCCTCCTGTTTGTTGGGCACATTCCGCGGGGTCTGCGCCCTGGTGCGGTCCTATCGAAGCGGTTGCACCGGAGCTTCTACGCTCAACCGCTGCCAGCGACCGAAAACGTCGAGATGCACGGTCATCGGAACCTCGATCAGGCCGCGTGTGACATACGTGCGAATATTCTGGATATTTTCCTCTTCGAATCCGTTCGGATCGTCCGGTGTTCGGGCCTCGGCGACGGGTACCCCCGCCCTTCCGCCGCAACAGCCATGACGGCCCGCGATGCGCACGGTTAATACGCCGCCGTGCAGGCGAATCCATTCCCGCGCTGTCATGCTGATCCGAATCCTGCTCATGCGCTTTCCCGTATCGCTGTCGGGAACTGATCACGGGTCCGGTTTGCAATGCGTACCAGCATCAGCATGACCGGCACTTCCACCAACACTCCGACCACCGTGGCCAGTGCCGCACCGGACTGTAGCCCGAACAGCGCGATCGCGGCGGCGACCGCGAGTTCGAAGAAGTTGCTCGCACCGATCATGGCCCCTGGCGCTGCGATTGGGTGCGGCACTTTCCAGACCTTTGCCCAGCCGTAAGCGATGAAGAAAATGAGGAAAGTCTGAATGATCAGCGGCACCGCGATTAACGCGATATGCAGCGGGTTGTTCAGAATCACTTCGCCCTGGAAGGCAAACAAAAGCACCAGGGTTACCAGCAGTGCGGCCGGAGTGACCGGGCCGATCTGGCGAAGGAACACGTTGTCGAACCACTCGATGCCGTGCTTGCGGATCATGATGATCCTGGTTGCGTATCCCACAGACAGCGGGATCACGATGTAAAGCACCACCGACAGAGCCACAGTTTCCCATGGCACCACGATGTTCGACACGCCGAGCAGGAGCACCACAATCGGCGCAAACGCCACTAACATGATGAGATCGTTCAACGCGACCTGCACCAGGGTGTAAGCGGCATCTCCCCGGGTCATATAACTCCAGACAAACACCATTGCGGTGCACGGCGCGGCCCCGAGCAGGATGGCGCCGGCCAGATACTCCCGCGCGAGCCCTTCCGGAATGAACGGTTCGAACACAATAATCAGAAAGAACCAGGCAATCACAAACATCGTGAAGGGCTTAATCAGCCAGTTCACGGTGGTCGTGATGATCAGCCCCCTGGGATGGCGGCCCACTCCGAGTATCGCGGCAAAATCGATCTGGAGCATCATCGGGAAAATCATCGCCCAGATCAGTACCGCCACCGGCAAGGACACCTGGGCGTACTCCAGCTTCGATAAGGCCTCGGGCACTGACGGCGCGAGTTGTCCCAGCGCCACGCCTGCGACGATACAGAGTGCCACCCACACGGTCAGATAGCGTTCGAAAAATCCCAGGCCACCGCCTTCTTCAACCGTCTTATCTTTCTCAGTCATCAGCATCCTCTCCCATGTCTCGAGTAGGCGTTCGCATGCCGCATGGTCTGACTCTGCCGGAACAGCGCCGGTAGGCTTAGTGAAAAAGCCGGGGCGAAGACTGCTCCCCCGCCAGAGTAGATCACACGCCTAACAGGTAAATCATGACGATGCGAATGGTCAAGTCATGCTAACAATATTCCCGGGCTTCTGACAGTCCTATCTGTCCTCTGGCATTCATAGCCGTAATCGCACTTGCCTTGGGCAAATTGACGATGGTGGGAATAGGCACTGTAAACGCTATTTTTTTGGTTATTGGAAACGTCTCGAAGAGACCGGGGGATGGTAAGGAGGCCAATGTGCCGGTGGGTGTGGACGGACTACTTGACGGGTCGGTCGGATTCGGTGGTGAAGAAAGCGCGGGGGCTTCGTTTCTCCGTCGTGACGGTACCGTGTGGACGACCGATAATGACGGTGTCATTCTGGATTTGTTGGCGGCCGAGATGATGGCTAAAACCGGCCGTGATCCCGGGCAACTCTACCTTGAGGTCACTAAGGAGTTAGGCGTTCCGGTGTACGAACGCATCGATGCTCCTGCCACACCGGCCCAGAAAGCCATTCTCAAAAAACTGGTCCCGGAACAGATTCAGGCCTCCGAACTGGCTGGAGAAAAAATACCGGCATTCTGACCTCGGCACCGGGAGCCGGTAGTGCCCTTGGTGGCCTGAAAGTGATGACCGAAAACGGATGGTTTGCCGCACGCCCGTCAGGGACTGAGGATGTCTATAAGATTTATGCGGAGAGCTTTCTAGGCGAAACCCACCTCAAACGCATCCAGGAGGAAGCGCAAGCCCTGATTACCGAAGTGTTAGGATCGGCGTCGTAGACGAAGAACTCTTGACAACTCCTACCTTTTTTCAGGCCGACAACTTGACTAAATCCGTCAATTGCTCAAAAATCTCCCTCGGCTATTCCAAATCCTTCGATGGGGGCCAGAACTGAAAATGTAATTGGCGAACAAGCAAATAATGTTTGAAGGAAAGTACAGAGAATACGCGACACGAAGACATGGCAACTTTGTATTAGGAAAGAGAACATCTGTGTTTGTTATCTTATGCAGACGGCATAATCTTTGTTAGAAGACGAGGAAAAAGCTGTGACAACTCATATGGTGCCTGCAGTTGTTTTTTGGCAATCGCGCTTACTGGCTGTGTGAGCCCGAGTGCGGTTCTCGTTAACAAAGACGGCAATGAGGTTACATGTCAAGCCACCGGTTTCGGGATCATCAGTGGCACAATGGCAAATAATCGGTATGAGGCTTGTGTTTCTGAAGCTCAGATGCGCGGTTACCACTTTAACGAGCAACGTTAGAATGCCGTCGCGTTCTACAATCTATTTCAGGAGGGTTTCCGGTTCGCAGACGCTCTCCTGAATCCAGGTGTTAACCCAAAACGATGAGCGCATCGACAACTTCCTCTCGCGATGATTTTTTGGAGCCAACGAAGCAAACTCTCTCCGCCCGAGTGAACCAACGCTGTTCAAACCCGGTTTGTAACGCTCCAACCAGCGGACCTCAAGATGAACCTGGCAAAGCCTTGAATGTTGGGGTCGCGGCACACATTGCGGGTGCAGCACCTGGGGGCCTTCGATACGACTCCACCATGACGGCTCAACAGCGCGCGGATATCGCCAACGGCATTTGGCTCTGCCAGACTTGCGCGAAGCTCATCGACAATGACCAAGTGCGCTTCAACGCTGCGGAACTCCAGCGCTGGAAGAAGCTGGTAGAACAAACGGCTCAGGATCAGGTCGGCAAGACTAGGCCACAGCGGAACGGGGTTCAGGTCATCGACAAGTGGGTGAACGCGTCCTACCTCGAGAAAACTGGCATCGCTCAGGAGTTGGCCACCGAGGGCTACGACCTTCGCTGGTGTGCCGCGAACGAGGAGAGCGAAATGGTTGACCTGCGAGGCTGGGAGACTGTCTTGGTAGGCCTACAGGACGGAAACAAGGCCTTTGGCCAAGCCGTTCCGGTTCAACAAACAGTTAATGGCGGAAGACTTCCCCACGTTAGAGCGACCAGCCATGGCGATTTCCGGTAAATGACTTTTTGGAAATTGCTCAACCGTCACGCAACTTGCCTTGAATTCGGCAAAAAATATTTTAAATCCTCCCACGAATAATTCCTTTGTTCCTTGTCAGAATATCAGTGGTATTGATTGAGCGCACCGAGGGACCACGGGTAGTGGACTTAATGGGGAGTGTAGAAGGTCATTCCATTTAGTTTGCAATGAAAAGCTCATGTCATATGTTGTTGTTGTGAAGAGATCTTCAGCAAAGGAAAAAGACTTGCGTGGGAATAGTATGCATAATCAAATATGCACATGAAAGGAAAAGGCTTATAAGTGGGGCAAGCCGTTACACCGAAAAAGTTCTTGTGTATGAAGATGAACATGGACATGAGCCATTTTCAGATTGGTTTAAGGAGCTGAAAGACATAAAAGGGAAAGAACGTATCGGGACAAGAATTCGAAGGCTCAGGGAAGGCCTCTATGGGGATTGTGAGCCAGTAAGCGAAGGGGCGAGCGAACTACGAATGTTTGTTGGTCCGGGATATCGAGTCTATTTTGGTGAAGAAGCTGACAATATCGTGATTTTACTATGTGGTGGTGATAAGAGCAGCCAGAAACAGGATATCAAAACCGCAAAAGGATATTGGAAGGAGTACACAGACCATGGCTAAACGAAAATTACGAACCTTTGAACAAGTAGAAGAGGAATATTATCGGGAGTATCCCGATGAGATTGAAAGCTACCTGAAAGTGTGTTTTGAAGAATACGCGAAAGATCGGGCGACCTCGGCCTTGCTTTCTTCCTTACGCATGATTGCCCGCGTGAAAGGGATTTCGACATTAGCTGAAGAAACCGGAATGACTCGAAATGGCGTTCAAAAAGCGCTGTCAGAAGACGGCAACCCACGATTTGAAAACATCAACGCTATTATGCAGGCTATGGGATACCGCTTGGTCCCGGAAAAGTTAGAAATGCCTGCGGGTCGATAACAGCCGATGAACTAACATTCATGAAGAAAGAAGCCATAAAGGAATGAAGCCCTTCCATACGGGGCGTTTAGTAAGACCGAAGTAGTTGATGAACCCGGGCTTAGTTTGACTGAAGCAGCGGAAGTTTTAGATGTGCGCCGAGCCACCCGTCAGACTTGGTGAATGAAAAAGACGGTGCTTTCGCCAGAGATGGCTTTACGACTGGAAAAAGTTTTTCACCTCAACATGGATATACCGTTATAGTTGCAGGCATGGTATGACGCCACAGAGATGCGAAAACAGACCGGAAAAATTAAGATTGCCCCTTATGTGCCTGCTTACAAGAAATGGATAACTTTTCCAAGATTCATCAATGGCTCAAAGCTATTGAAAGCCAATGTGTCGTTCCTCTTGTTGGTACTCCGAAATTCATTTCAGAAAAACAAGTCTTTGAATAGTCAACTGGTGGCTTACCTGAAGAGCCGCTCAATGTGCTCCAGCCGGGTCCCGCCGCACAGGACATCGTAGGCGATGGTCAACACATGATCAGACTTATGATACGGCACATGCACCTTCAACAGCTCCCAATCGACATCGATCTGCGAGCGTAACTCCAACTTGGTCACCAGCCGATGCACCGGGGGATCCCCCCACAACTCATTGCATCGATGTGACTCCCAACTTCATCGTGCACGTGGCCAGACCCCAACATTGGCCGTGCCTGTGTGTTCCAGTGGCCAGCCTAGCCGCTTGATGTGCTTTGTTCATCACCTATTATTGGCCCATCTTTTCTTTATGAGAGGTTCTCCATTGTTCCGGCACATCCAATCACCAGCCTCATGTGCATCCAGCCGTGATAAGGCTTACTGAGTCAATTGGTCAATTGATTGTTGGTTTCATTGCTCTCTGTAATAACATTGGTCGAATCAATATTAATCTGTAGTTGCGGGTCCTGGAAATTCGACTGGCCAGCACATTCATGACACCCACCGAGAACGCCGCTGTTGGTGACACATCGACGCACCCGCTCTTCTCGCGCAATGGTGCGAGAAGAACGCTGCCCCGGCTGAAGAACGGGCGCGGTAACCGTACCCACTTGTGGGCCAAATCGAGTCTGAATAGTAAAATTGCGAGTGGTTGCTGCGCTCCCGCTGTTTTTTACTTGATATTGAATTTCTGGTAGATCAAAAGTTTTCGTCGCGGAGCGACCTCCGTCACGAGGAATCATGCCACTCGAACAAAATGCCTCTGGAACTTTGCGAAAGGTAATCCCGTTGCGCCGTGTGGTTCCAGAATATCGCCATAAGGTGGAGACCAGGCGGACTGTCAGATCGGGAGCGGTTGCCGCCGCCGGCTGCCTCCCTATTCTAGGGGACCGTCCTACCCTTGGGGATGGCGCACTCTGTAGAGCTTGAGAGGACGTCGTCCATGGCATATGAAGCGCCGACAAACTTACTGAGTCAATCGCCAAACCATATGTGAGGTGTAAGGCATGTAAGGCGGAATCTGTTGCTGTCCCGTCACGAGATTGTTGTGGTTGACCTTCGCCGAAAATAAATCCGACGCCGAATTGACCCGTTCCCCGCGTCTTTCGGCTTTTCCCTTGGCTTGGGTCTATCTGACTGAAACGGACACAGCGCCATTCAAGCCCTCTGACGACTGTGGCAAACCCGACTTTGCCTGTCCGACCAAATATTGAAGATTCAATGAACTGATTTTCAGGACAGCTCACATTCTGAGATTGCAGACCCTGTTGTCCTTGCCAGCGATCCGTTGGTGAATGCCCTACCCATCTTGGGGTGCCAGACCAATTCCCATTAGCTGAATTCACGCTGACGCACCTCAGATTGAGCTGAATCAGCACTGACCCGTCATGCCGAGTGGCCATACCTACGGCGAATTGATTGGGTGGGCACTGGAGTAAATGAGGTTTTCCCCCGTTCCCCCCGATCTTGTTATATTCGCCAATGGCCATTCCCGAAAGTCCGATACCGAACACTGTTATTAAACCCAGCAATCCCGCAAGCCACCGAATGCTCCAGGTTAAACGGTATGTCTGAGGAGTGGCCTGTTCCTGAGTAATCTCTGACAATTTTTTTGGACAGTGCATGTTCCTGATCCTTTCCGATTAGATGAAATGATGGCGGCAAAGGTGGCTATGGATCTGGGCGACGTTGAAACATTTGTCGTTGAACAGGCAAGGATTGTGTTGCCATGCATGGGATTAGAACTCCTGGAGAAGTTCCTGGACAGCCGCTGATCGAGATGACACTTCCTCCTTTCGAAGAAAAGCTGAGGGAGAAGTCGAGCGATTATTGTGGCATGAATTCAATCTTGGCCTCGCAGTGTGCCGCAAGGAACGAATAATTTCAACTGGTAGGGAGGTCTTTTTGATCGTTGTGAGAAATGACAATCAAAAGGGGACCGATATTCCAGGAGAAGGGAAATTCTTATCACGTGCACTAAACTGGTGCGAAAGAATGTTAGAGATAGGTAAATTTGAAGTGGTGGAAGGATGGTAAATTACTGAATTTTTTTGGTTATTGGAAATGACACCACTAAATCGGGGAACGGCGAGATTGATTAACGATTCAATGAAAACCCAATCAGTTCCACCGGAAATAAAATCAACTAATTCGGATTCTAGCCTTTGCCGAATACTTAGAACCTTTTGTTCGCGTTCGTATTTTAGATCGACACTCAACCGCTTTGCTTCTTTAGAATATCGAGACAGGATCAGTAGTGTCCGGTTAAATGAAGGGGTGAATTGTCGAACGCGGGAATAGGAACTCTAAACGCTATTTTTTGGTTATTGGAAACGTCTCGAAGAGACCCCGAGGAATCGAACATTCTCTTTCCTTAACAAATCACGTTTGCCTTCAGCTTCCACCGCTCTGGCAGGCCTGAAATATTGAATCTGATTCGAGCGAGGAAATTAGGAAAGGAAATTAAGGGGATCGGAACATTCTTAACGGAGGGCGGACTATTCTTCGAGGTTCAGGGCGAGTTTTCTACAATTATGCTAATCAAAGACAACAGTTTTTCGGCCGTAGACCAGGACTCGGCGTTCGATATGCAGGCGAATGGCGCGGGCAAAGACCATGACCTCCAGGTCACGACCCTTGCGAATGAGATCCTGCACGGTATCTCTGTGGCCAACACGGACAACATCCTGCTCGATGATAGGTCCTTCATCCAGCTCCGCCGTCGCATAATGGGGGCAGCTCAGGGGATCGCGGTTGCTATCCAAAAACACGCGATGCAAACACTTGGTGTAGTTAAAAAGGTCTTGAGCGGTGATTCGCTGCAGGGGCATAGAGAAGGAGAAACGGAAAAGTTCTGTCACATTAGGAGGAGTGATCAGTTGGCTGTTAGCCCCAATCCTAGCACAACAGGAAGAAAATGGATCAGAAGAAATAATAAAGCGGAGAGATTATTCAGAAGCCCCTCGGCCGACCTGGCGGTCGCAAGGTCGACTCCACAGCAAAGCGCTTCACCATCCGGACATTCCAGGCCTCCACTGGCCAGGGGCGTATGACGCAACATAGACTCTTCACTTTGAGTGCCGCAATCGTCCATGCATCCGAGGGGAAACGGAATGTCTAACTGCCGTTTTTAGTGTCAAATACTCAAGATTCCAGAACCTTTTTCTTCCCTTGGCGCCCTAATGACGGTCCTGGCCGCACACCATAGTTCCAGAAAAACCAAATGGCCAGTGCGGCGCTCCAGAAAAGAACGCTTTGTACCCTACCCCTACTACAATGTAACAAACAATTCTCGACTCCTTTTTTTTCAGCCGGTCACAGGGAAGCCACATTGACAAACATTGCTTCTATCCTTCGTTTTACATCTATGCGAATACTCTCGCTTTCCTTGAGGGCTTTCAACTGAGCTTGATCCCATTTCTCATCCCCGACGTATGCCATCCACTGGGCTGCTCCGCAGGACGCTTTTCGTATTCGAAGATCGTAGTCGAACTGTTGAAGAAAATCAGGCCATGGGTGATAGGCAGGGTCTACCCATCTAAGTTTAAGCGCAGGGTTTAGCACCATCGCATTCGAGATCCGATAGTTAACGTGTGAATCGCCGAAACTGTAGCCAATTATCGTTAACTCGTCGAGTTCGACTAACACGTCGTGAAAGATTTTCAGCTTCTCTTCGCCCCTCTTCACATTGGTAGTCGGGGTGTACTTCCTTCCACCCGTTAGCAGCGCTCGCTTAACGATGTCGAATGTTCCATCTGGGCCAGTTATTGATTTGTCTTTTCCTGAGGGAATTCGTTTTCCTAGTAAATAATAGCCCATGGACTCAATTTTCTCGAAATCTAACATCAGCTCCATTGATTGAGAACGCTCAAGCGACGGGTTGCAAATGAGTGTGTTGTCTCGGTATTCAAACTCACTTAATCCGCCGTGCAATCGAACGAAATTTATTCCCTTTCTGTCCTTTATCCATCCAGCCGCTTCCACACTTAGTTGATCCCTGTGCAGGTACGACACATGAACCTTCTTATCCAACTCAAGGTTGCTCACTGGAAATGTGATCTTTCCTATACCGCCATAGGTAATGGGCAATCCTAAATCAATTGCAAGGCATTCAAGATACAGGTCATGGTTCAAGGAAAAGACCCAAGTCTCTTTGGTGGAAAACAGATTGCCCAGCTTCGAGAACCAGGGTTTGTTCCGCTCGTACATCGTCTTGTAGGATTCCCTCTGATATGCGACAAAAATTTGGTAAAGGATGTCGTAGAAGACATCAAACAGGAAATGATACGAATCCCTGTCGGACTGCGTTTTTTGGGGCAAGGACGCAAGATTCTCGAGATTTGCGAATAATTCTTCATAGTTGTTTCCGAGTTTTCTTTTATAGTTAAGAACGAAATTCAACCCTTCGTGAATAGCTGGTTTGTTGATAGGCCGGTCATTACCGTAATGATTTATGGTAGAAAGTGTGTCAGCGACCCGTAGCACGTTTCTTTCGTTGAAAAGATTCAGAAATACGCTGGCCAATTCGGCTGCCAATGGCATGCCGAGATCATAGGAAAAGCCAGCACCCAACAACAGTCCGGTTCGCATATCGAATCCTTCCCCTTTCTCTCTGCAGCTTGCAGGTCCCAATTTCCTTAATGGCTATAGGTGTTTAACTTTCAACTAAGACATTTCAGAACTCCCTCGCCCTTGAGGGAGAGGGTTGTGGGGAGGGTGAACGGCGGTATTTGATTGTTAAAACACTATAGTATTCACTCGCGCGTGCAGGCACGCCAAAGAGCTCGGAGGTCGCATAGCACTACCTTAGAATTTTCTCGCGCTTGACAGTCTGATGCAACGCGTTTCTGGACGACACGTGTCGGGGTTCACTCGAGCCCGGAACCGGATGTTACACTTAGTCAGGAAAGGGAACCACGCAGCTCATTAAACGTAATCGCACTTACCCCGATCCGTTCTGCAAGCTCTCGCTGCGCTAAATCTTCGGAGACCAGGACTTCCCCTTCATGAAGGTAGAGGAAGTGAGCCACGTCCATACCATCGTTTCTCTGGCCGTGTGTGTTGGAACGCATAAGGTCTGTTGACTTCATCGATAATGCCTTCAAATAAGTATAGCCGATACCATTGTAACTGTTGTAAGCCCTATGAATCAGCTCGTCAGATGGTGGCTCAATGACCAGGCTTGCCGCCACTGTAGCAAGTGACATTTGTGTTAAGGACTCGTTCAAGGAATTGCCATCGGCGAGAAGCCAGTCGCAGAAACTCGCCAAGCCTCCTGATAGCACTTCGCTGGGTATCGTCCTCGTTGGATCAAACTTGGGAGCGTTGGCATCCTCGAACAAACATCTAACCTCCCGTGCCTCAATTTCCACAATACGACCGAAGACACTTTCGAACTTTTGATCATAGGAGGCGAAGTAGTCTAATGGAAAATTTAGTGTGGCAGCGTCGAGGGCGTGACGAAAGTCGGCGAGAGTATCGGCTTGATCAAGAGCGTTCAGTATGATCTCCAGTGACCGCGTTCTATTCTCAATAAAGTCGAATTCGTCCACAAGTGCTTGAAAGCCGCTGAAGATAATCTGTTCCGGCATCCTGAAGTCGATCTCCCTCTTTAATGTTCGGAGACCAGCTCGACGTTTGCGGAATGCATCCTCCGAGTCGGTCATGCCGTTGAACAGCTCAATCGCAACAAGCACCGATGTGCGTAATCTCCCAGATTCAAGCAATGATGCAAGACTTCCTCCCGCAGCACGGACTGAACTTGTATCGGCGTAATACGATTCATTCATGGGTTTGTTCGTCACCATAGAGGTTTAAGGTTGTCAAGACCGTGAGCCACTACCGACCATTGACATCGGCGAGCCCCAACGATACGGATACTGCGAAAAACTACATTCGCGACACCCTATGCCCTCTTGATTCACTCAGATCAACTGGTCTGAAATAGGGCCAAGCCAATTTTTGGTCAATTGATGCAATATGTCAAGTTGTGCGGTTGGGAAGAGGGAATGTGAAAATCCGGAGAACAGAAAATTAATTACGGTTGGAGAATCCTTCGACGTTTAGGTCGGTCAATATCCCCCTAATCGAATACAACCGTTTTTCGGCCATAGACCAGGACTCGCCGTTCAATATGCAATCGGATGGCGCGGGCGAAGACCATGACCTCCAGATCCCGGCCCTTGCGAATAAGATCCTCCACGGTGTCCCGATGGCCGACTCGCACGACGTCCTGTTCGATGATGGGCCCTTCATCCAGCTCCGCCGTCGCATAATGGGCAGTGGCACCGATAATCTTCACCCCACGATCGTAGGCTTGGTGATAGGGCTTGGCTCCCACAAACGCCGGGAGGAAGGAATGATGGATGTTGATGACCGGGCATCCCACCTGTTGAAGGAAGGCTTCCGTGAGGATTTGCATGTACCGGGCCATCACGACTAAATCCACGCCTGCAGCATGCAGCGTGTCCAGCACCTGCCGCTCTTGTTTGGTCTTTTCACCGGGCTGGACTGGAAAATATTGAAAGGGCAGGTCAAACGCACGAGCCCACCACTCAGTCGTTTGATGGTTGGATAGAATGACGGGAATCTCTATAGCCAATTCCCCTCGCCGAAATCGCTGCAAGATATCCACCAAGCAATGATCGTATTGGGAGACCAGAATGCCCACCCTCGGTATCCTATCGGACACATGACACTGAAAGGTCATGTGATGGATTTTGGCGATGGGTTGAAATGCGGCCTTGATGTCCTCAAAGGGCACCTGAAACCCTTCCAGATCAAACACCGTGCGCATGAGAAAGTCGCCGGTCTCCCGATCCGTATGATGATCGGAATCGATGATGTTGCCTCCGAAATCATGGATAAAGCCCGATACACGGGCCACCAGGCCTTTTTGGTCTTTGCAAGTGATCAACAATATCGCGGTGCAATTCGACATAAGATCATTAAGGTCACAGACTGATAGTTATCGGCAAACACCGATTTGGGTGAGCGAAGGAGAAGAGTAATACAACCGGAAAGAAAAGGAAATGCCGGGCCGGCAAACTCAAGACAAGTTCCAGGAAGGAGGATCGCCAAACTGTGACATCGTTAGCCGAGGCAACTCAACTTAGACACAGATCCTTCGTCCGGACATCAGGAGACAACGGAGTTGAGAACACCCCCGAATACCCTGGATACAACCATTTGCTCACGGGGTCATCCGGAGTGAAACGAAGGATCTGGCTTAGCTGTGGCACTTGCTCCTTGAGGCAGATTCTTCGGCGGGGCATCAGAATGACAAGACTGGAGAAGACACCTGCCCGGGAATGGCTATCCCATATTTTGATCGTACTCGGCCGCTTCCACGAAGAAGTAGGTATGGCAGGCGCGATCGATGAAGGTCTTGGACAACGTCGGCGGCACACCGTTGAATGTGGCAATACTGATGATCTTTTCGATCAGGTTACGCGGGTGACAACTCCGCATATTCACTTGGTAATTTTGATACACATGTTCCAACAGATACTCCATGGCCTCCGCATCGTACGGCACACCCTTTTTCTTGAGCACTTCTTGAAAAATATGCTTAAACCGCAACGGCGTCGGGGCGGCAATGTATATCTTATTTCTGAGCCGGCGCTGGGTGACCATATTCTGGACAAAAGGTGACACGAACACGGGCTTCAGGCTGTTCAGTGGATTGGGAACGATGGGTCATACAGAGAAAAGCGGACGGAATTCAGACGACTGGACTTTTCCCGGCGAACCGATGGCAGGATAAACGGTCTATGCCAAATTGCCCTGGATGACGCTGATGATTAAACCGGAAGGGTTGATCCTCTTGTCCCGAAAGGTCCGCGCTTCCCTTGGATAAGGGTGCCAAAAATCATGGGAAGACTGAACCTGCCACGGCCCCACACACCCACATCCAGCCACGTCAATCGGTCCCACTTAAGGACCGGATAAGATTTTGATACACATAGAGCATTGCCATGAAACCCGATTCAATCGGTATAGCGTGGGCATTCCCGCGCAGACCTGGCTGCGCGGGAAAGGTTTTTTGTCCGTGCATAACTTATGGGAGGGTTAATAAATAGGCCCCCTTCAGCAAGGCTTATAAAAACTTAATGCCTTTCTGTGGATTGATAGAATTCCGAGATGTCTGATCTCCATTGTGTATCACTCATGTCGGGCCAATCGGTTGTATTAAAGCCAGGCGCATTTTCCAGTTTCTTTTGTGGAATATCCATCGTCAGGTTGTCTCCGTCCCGACTGTGCGCTAAAGACGTAAAGGGCACGGCAAACAGTTTGTCTCCCATCCCTAAAATTCCTCCATAGGAAAGCACGGCATACTCGACCTTGCCGGTCGATCCGATGGCAAGTTCCTCAATTTTTCCGAGGTTGTCTCCTTGAAGATTTTCTACGGATTTTCCAATTAATTCACTGGCCCTATAGGGGCCTTGACCTCCCTGTACCCGATGGTCATCCGCAATTGCGTAGGACACAGGGGCCATGAGCACACACACCAACCCCGCACATGTGGATAATTGTGAAATTTTCATGAGTACCTTCTCCTTTATTTGCCGTTTCAGTTTCCTACGGCTTGAAATGGATAAATCGGCCGAGAATCGGCCAATAATTTCTTTCACCAAATTACAAGGTCAACGATGGGCGGTAAATAGACAAAACGAAATTTATCCAAATCGATATATCTAGATTCGCTATCCTCAAGGGTAATTCCCAGTTCACGCCTTCAGGCATTTCGGGTAATGAATAAATGGACAAGTCCCACGTTATCAACTAGTAATGTAAAAAAGTCCTATGTCGAAGGGTTCAAGCGAGGTGCGTGAGAGGTCATGCGGCCCTTGAAACACTCTCAGTATGGATCCGAATTTCGATGTAAAAAAAAGGAGATGACGTCATGCCGTACCAATTCCTCGTTTTCACCATTTTCGCGTGTTGATCAACTAAAACAGCAGCTCAAAAAATTGGAGAACCTTAGCCAATCACCGGGGGATATCCCTGCCTTAGAACAATTTGATCGAAACACGTCAAATGCTGATGGGGCTGATTGGTGAATTGGAATCCATGCAACAAAGGAGGCGGAGGTTTTGATCGGGAAAGACCGTGAGGATCCTCCGGGCCTGATGTAAATGGAATGGGATACACGATTGGCGAGGTAAATTCTAATCCCCATTATCCACTCGATTTGAGGATTGGTCGGTCCTTTTTTCTCTCTCTCATCTATGGTGTGACGCACTTTCGACGTGGACCTTCTTTCCGTGACACCGTGTGGACAAAAGCCAATCCCGGCACTTAAAAACGTCTATTGAGGTGGAAAGGTGATTGGGAGCCACAATAGGATTGTATGAAAGCAACGATCTGCCCAGAATAGCATGAAAAATTCCGGTTACCTCGCGTTCAAGCCTTTCACAGGGTAAAACCGGAAGGAAAACGCCATTATGTCCCGGCCCATTTGGAAAGGTCATATCACTTTCGGTCTGGTGAATATCCCCGTCGTCCTTCATGCCGCGGAGAAGAATTTCGATTTGCATTTTCGGCTCCTGGATAGTCGAAATCATGCCCGTGTGCGTTATGAAAAAGTCAATGAAGAGACGGGTGAAGAAGTCCCATGGCAGGATATCGTCAAAGGATATGAATATGAAGAGGGGAGATACGTGGTCCTGGGGGATGATGATTTCCAAAAGGTCGCGCTTGAAGTCAACAAAGCGGTTGAAATTGAAAACTTTGTCGATGGGGAACAGATTGGCTATGTCTATTTCGACAAACCGTATTATCTGGTTCCCGATAAAAAAGGAGGAAAGGGATACGTGCTTCTCCGTGAAGTTCTTCAACGGAGTAAAAAAGTGGGGATTGCCAAAGTCGTCATACGCACCCGTCAGTATCTTGCGGCGTTGTTAGCGGAGGGCAATGTCCTGGTCCTTCATCTTCTCCGCTTCCATCAGGAGATTCGTGACGCGGCAAAATTGGACATACCAGGCGCGAATATAAAATCTTATAAAATTACGGATAAAGAGTTGAGTCTGGCGCAACAATTAGTGGATTCGATGAGTACCGAATGGCAACCGAAACACTATCACGATGACTATCGGGATGCCCTCATGAAATGGATTGAAAAAAAGGCCAAATCCGCCGGGCCTTCGGTGGCGGCTTCCCGGCAGAAGGAAGAAAAAGGACCTCGTGGAAAAGTTATCGATATGATGGGGTTACTCAAGAAAAGCGTCCAACAGATTCGGCCGGCTCCTGCCACGAAAAAACGAAAACCGGCATCTCCCCGAAGATCACGAAAGGCCGGTTAAAGGATTGGTCCGAGTGAATCTGTTTGTAATTTTCTGGCTCTGGCCCATTGAAACTCTTCCGTGATCGGACCCTTTTCAGCAGGAACGCTTGACACCCTTTCTTCTTTTTCTTGTGGCTTCGTCGAACAGTCCCTATCTCGTGTGAAACCCTGACCATACAGCCTCTATGGGATTGCAGGAATATCAACGAAAGCGCGCCTTTACCAAAACTCCGGAACCCAGGGGAACACGTCATCGCGGAAACGGGCGGTTATTTGTCGTTCACAAACATGCTGCGAGCCGATTGCATTATGACTTTCGCCTCGAGCTTGACGGGGTGCTGAAAAGTTGGGCTGTGCCCAAGGGGCCGAGCCTGCGTCCCTCTCACAAACGGTTGGCTGTGCATGTCGAAGATCATCCCATGGAATATGGCTCGTTTGAAGGCATGATTCCCAAAGGGGAATATGGCGGAGGAACGGTCATGTTATGGGATCGGGGCGAATGGCTGCCGGAGGGGGATCCTGCGCGGGCGTATCGCCGCGGGCGAATGAAATTTAAGTTAAGTGGGAAAAAGTTGCAAGGAGGGTGGAGTTTAGTTCGAATGGGCAGGGCGGCTGATGAAGACGCGAAACATTGGCTGCTGATAAAGGAAAATGATTCTCAAGCCATAGCAGGGAAACAATCTGAGGTGATTGAAACCCACCCGTTGAGTGTGGCGACACAACGTTCGTTGGAAGAAATCGCCGAGAACCCCAAGATCTGGAAGTCTCATAAAAAGGCAAAAAAAGTGGCTTTCTCACTCGGCAGGACGATCAAGGACAAAACGTCCACCTCCTTGACAAAACCGGGAAGACGGAAAAAATCCCAATCATCGAAAGACTCGATTAACCCCTTGGCGCTTCCGCATGCCCTGAAGGCTTCTCAACCAGCCTCTTTCCATCCTCAACTCGCGACCCTGGTCAAAAACGTCCCTCGCGGGGAAGACTGGGTGCATGAAATCAAATTCGACGGATACCGCCTCCTGGGGATGTTAAAAAACGGTCAGATTCAGCTGCGGACGAGAAATGGAAAGGATTGGACCAAGAAATTCTCTGCGATTGCTCAGGCGCTAGCCGAAGTGCCTGTTCGACAGGCCATCCTGGACGGAGAAGTGGTTGTGCTCCGGCCTGACGGCACCTCGGATTTTCAGGCGCTTCAAAATGTCCTGAAAGGGGAGGCCTCGGATCCTATGGTATATTTTATGTTTGATCTTCCCCATTGTGAAGGATATAACTTGAGCCGCACTCCATTGTTGCAACGGAAGGAAATGTTGCAACGCCTGCTGAAGGATCTTTCTTCTCAGGCCGCCTTCCTACTCCGGTACAGTGATCATATACAGGGCCTGGGGGAACAATCTTATGAACATGCCTGCCGGAATGCCTTAGAAGGCATTATTTCCAAGCAAATATCCAGTTCCTACCAGCAATCCCGTTCGAAACAGTGGGTGAAAGTCAAATGCCACCACCGTCAGGAATTGGTTATTGGCGGGTACACCAACCCTGCCGGTTCACGAAACTATTTCGGGGCTGTACTGCTCGGCTATTACGATGAGCAGGGCCGGCTGCAGTATGCAGGCCGGGTCGGAACGGGCTTTGATGAGCGCAAGCTCAAAAACATCCATGCTCTCTTGGCCAAACGGCATCGTTCCCGTTCCTCGTTCGCCAGCTTGCCGTCCAAACGGGACTTGCAAGGCGTGCATTGGGTGCAACCCGATCTGGTGGCCGAAGTGGAATTTTTAGAATGGACCCGGGATGGCCTTCTGCGGCATCCTTCGTTTATCGGGATGCGAGAAGACAAATCAGCCAAGGATATTCGAAAAGAAACGTTTGCACGAATAGAAGACCTCGTGCCCCCGAACGCGAAATCCTCCCGTTCTCCACGTTCGCCGGCGAACTCCTCCCGCCATCGACGACTCTCTTCGAGTAGCATGGATTCAGACATCTTTTCCGGGATTGCCCTTTCCCATCCCGATCGCGTCCTCTACCCGAAGCAGGGCATTACGAAACGCGCATTGGCCGAATTTTATCAGCATATTGCGGAGTGGGTGCTGCCGCATGTGATCAAGCGACCGCTCACGCTGGTGCGGTGTCCACGAGGTTTTCAAAAACCCTGTTTCTACCAAAGACATGCCTCAGACTCGCTTCCTGAATCCATTCGAGGGATTCACATCCAGGATCATGGAAAAGGAGGGAATAACACCTACCTGGTGATCGATGATGTGAAAGGGCTGCTGGCGTTGGTTCAAATGGGAGTTCTGGAAATACATCCCTGGGGATGCAGGGAGGACCGGATTGACCGGCCGGATCGCCTGATATTCGATTTAGATCCCGGCCCGGGAGTGAGCTGGGAACGCATCATTGAAGGCGCCAACATTCTCAAGCGCCGGCTTTTAGAGGATGGATTAGCAAGTTTTGTAAAAACGTCAGGTGGAAAAGGGTTGCATGTGGTTGTCCCGCTGGCGCGTCGGGCCACGTGGGAGGCAATGAAACGCTACAGCCGGAAATTAGCTATGGAAGTGGCCAGGCAGGATCCCAAACGATATATCGCCACGATGAGCAAAGAAAAACGAAAAGGAAAAATATTTATTGATTACCTTCGAAATGGTTTCGGTTCCACTTGTATGACCGCGTATGGGACACGGGCAAGATCTGGAGCTCCGGTTTCCACACCGGTACGATGGGATGAGCTTTCTTCACTTCCCGGGCCTGAGGCGTATACGCTGAACTCGCTACCTCGACGGCTGGCTTCCCTTAAAGAAGATCCATGGAAGGGATTTTTCGATCTGCGCCAATCGCTCCCTTCTTCTGCAAAGGTTTCCTAATTCAGGTCGGCAGAATTCTCAAATGCGCCTGTTATGAATTTTTTTTGGATCTTCCCGTTTTGTGTGGGTCATCTGGTGTCACATGGTCCCTCAGATTGTCTGGGAGAAAAAAAGTCCCTCTGCGCGTCCTCCCCTTTGTCAGGGGAGAATTGAGGTGGGGTAGAGTCCTGGATGTGTACGCATCGTGATGGCTAGAGGAACATTCGGCCTTCAGTGGCCATGAGATGCTGCGACCTCCCTCTGCCCCCTCCGGACAAAGGAGGGGATGAAGAAACGGCATGAGGGTTCACCCACACGATTTTTTGATGAGGTCAAATTTTCAGTCATGGGACGGTAAATGGCACTTTCTCTCAAAATATTCACGCGTTCGCTGAATAGCGACGGCTCATGCGGGTAGGAAACTGGATATACTTCTTTCTATTCTGAACATCTTAGCGTTGCTCATCGTCGGGGGTACCCTCTTGCCATTTTTTCGGGTGAGCGAGTGGTGGGTTCGTATATTTGATTTTCCACGAATTCAGATTTTCACTCTTGGTGTGGCCGTCGCCTTAGGCTTGAGTTTTCTTGGTTTTTCTTCAGAGAACATCCTATGGCCATGGGTGCTGATTCCGCTCATCGGATGTCTTCTCTACCAGGGACGCCGGATATATTTCTACACAGGATGGGCTCCCAAACAGGCATTGGACAGCAAAAACCCGCAGAGTGAGGCATTGCTGAGTATTTTCGTCGCCAATGTGTATATGCAGAATCGACAGGCATCAGCCTTGTTGGACCTTGTGGATGCCGCCTCTCCTGATGTAGTGCTTGTCACCGAACCTGATCAGTGGTGGGAAGGGCAGTTAAGGAGCCTTGAAACCTCTCATCCCTATACCATTAAAATCCCGCTGGAAAACACCTATGGCATGCTCCTGTACTCTCGACTAAAATTACATAACGCCAAAATCCGCTTTTTGATAGAAGACTCGGTTCCTTCCATCTTTACTGAACTGGAACTACCAATAGGGGTGTCTATTGAATTTTATGGGTTGCATCCCCGTCCTCCTCATGTGGGACAGGATACGGAAGAGCGGGATGCGGAATTATTGATGGTGGGCCGGGAAGTGGAGCATGCCACACGTCCGGTGGTAGTGGCAGGCGATTTGAATGATGTGGCGTGGTCTGACACGACGAGCCTGTTTCAAAGAATGAGTCGTTTAGTGGATCCCAGGCTTGGTCGAGGATTCTACAATACCTTCCATGCCAAATATCCCATCCTCCGTTTTCCGGTTGACCATGTGTTTCATTCTCCATCGTTCCGGCTGGTTGAAATGAAACGATTGCCATATTTTGGATCCGATCACTTTCCCATTCTTGCCGTGTTAGCGTATGAGCCTGTTCAGCCAGATACTCCGAAGCCTCCTGAAAAATCCAGCACGGATCGTCACCAAGCTCAAAAATTAATCATAAAAGGCAAGCAGAAGTAAGCGTCCTCAATTTTTCTCATCTGTAAATTTGCCTTTAGAGAACAGGGGAAGAATCAGGCCGCTGGAAGGGGGAAATCTACTCGTTTATTCTCTCTAAAAGGCGCCATTTTAACAGACTTGCAAAAACGGTATTTTGTAGATCCTTCACGTGGAATACCAGTGCGCGCCATTCGGGAATAGGAACTGTAAACGCTATTTTTTTGGTTATTGGAAACGTCTCGAAGGGATCGGGGGATGATAATCAGGCCAATCGCGGACTCAACATGATGGGAGCGAGGCTTCGAACATGGGATTTGGGGCCCTTATGCACATTTTGCGCACAGGCTCTTCCCAAGAATGGCGACACCAAGGGGGATCTAAGGTGGATGAAGACCAAGGGGGACTAAGGGTTCAGGGATTGAACCGGACGGAAGCGGATGGAATTCAGTTGGCATTAGCGCCGGTTCAAGATGGGAGTCACCGGAGCCATATTGTGTTGGCGTCTAGGTATTGCGCCGGGTAGGCCATTCCTCCTTGCGAGAGTTCATCGTGTATGTGGGTGTGTCGGCGGCAAGCCTCTCTCAGATCCAAACTCAGATGGAGCAGGGGAGAACCAACCCGCAGGCGCTCGCGGTGTTCCGGCGATTGCCCAAAATTGGGTGAGTGTTTAGTCGGCAATGTCTCTTGACGATACAAAAGAACAATTCATAATTTCTATAGTTGAAAGAGGAAGTTGTGAGCGACTGTCGCCACATGAGTAATGGTTATATTCGGGGGGTATTGCCCGTATTGCTGTTAGGATTGCCAGTCACCGCGAATGGAAAGGAATCAGCAACGACGACAGATGAGAAAAAGTCGGAAGTTCATCAAGCCACCAAGGCGGATTCCGGCTTGATCTTCTCTGACGTGATGAACTGGGCGCACGTTTTGGGAATCAAGTAGGAGAAAATATTTCTGAAGCCGCGAGCAAAACTGCCTCTGCCATAAAGAACGCCATATCCGATAACAAACAACAGTCACAATCTGAAGACAGTCCCTAAGAAATTTGCCTATTTCTCATTGAAAAACGTCCCTGACGACGGAAATTATCCCAGTCAAATCACTCACCTGCCTTTCTGCCTGATCGGTTTCCAGCTAATAGGCATTGACTGAATCCTGCAGGCTATTCGCATCAGTCGTCTTTTACTAATTCATCCTGAAAAATCTCGCAAAATTCTTGCTGGTGCTATCGAAGTCGAAAGTCAATACTCATGCCAGACCCTATATCTTGTTTGTAAAAACGCCGTTGGTGTGTCAACCAATTACAATTTTTAGGGTTTTGCCGCCTTCGAGGCAGAGCATTTGGGATACACCATGGATTCGACCTGGGGAATCTGCAGGAATTAATTGCTCAGGAAAAAACTCTGCCTTCTCTGCGAACAAATACCCTTCAGTCTCAAGAAATATCTTTCAGGCCTTCAAATACTCTTCCCATCTTTCCTCGTGATCGAGATCGGATTCCCACTGGAGCCAAAGACCATCCAGTAATTCAACGCGATCAGTTGGCAATATTCCTTTTTGTGCGCAGCCCGTTGGGCTTGAAGCCATTGTCCGATTTTAAATCCCTTAAATTCGGATTTGGAGGTGGGCTGTTTCCCACACTGATTCATATACTCTTGCAAAGCTCCAAACCGTAAATGCCAGCGTTCTCCTACTTTTTCCATTACCTCTAACGTAAATTTCTGATAATTTGAGAAGGGAATATTTGGGAAACCCCATGAGTAGTGTTTGGCAGTCAACGAAGGATTGACTTAACCCCCCATCCGTTTGGCCTAGGGAGGGAATTATTCCTTTGCTTGTCTAATGCGAGTATTGCACTGGTGGCTGCCAATCGGTCATCTTGGCTGGTCATGGACGAAAGCACCTGCCAGACTGTATGAAATTGCTACTTTCTAGTATGTGTTCTGCGTCTTCTTCTTACATCTATATGGGAATGGCATCGATGCTGACGCCGGTACCGGGAGGCGTGGGGCCCATGACGATGGCGATGTTGATGAAAAACACCATTAAGGCGGCGGGGCTGGGTCGGGGGATCCAATGTTACGCATGAGACTGAACGCCGCCATCAACCCGGCTGGACCAGGTCCGGTAATAGTTCGCAGAGTCGCCTGACGGGTCCCGCAAGCATCGCGCAAGAATAACCTAAACAATCCTTCCCAGACCCGAACTAGACTCTCTGTCACATACCGCGCCAGGCATTTCTTCTACTCCAGGTCCGACGGCGTGACTTTTTGAATGTACTCACGGTATGTGGTGTAGCCCACCTCCCGCATCCGGCTGCCAACGCGTGCCAGAATCGCATTTACTTTCTCCGGAAGCAGTGGTTCTTTGCTTTGTAAGTATTCTTTTACCTTCTCCGCCTGCTCTTGCCCTCGATTTCGGCCGCTGTCTGAAATAGCAGAGATGTCACGATTCCCACTGACGACGCCAAGGTAGTTCTCCAGTACCAGTTTCGAAACGGATGCTGCGTGTTTGCGCGAGAAATCGATGTTTCCCTGGCCC
The DNA here is from genome assembly GCA_040904705.1 of Nitrospirales bacterium. Taxonomy (GTDB): domain Bacteria; phylum Nitrospirota; class Nitrospiria; order Nitrospirales; family UBA8639; genus Nitrospira_E. The sequence goes on from JBBDSY010000047.1 coordinate 130,663, forward strand.
GTCACGACATTTCCCAAACCGAAGACTCCCTCCACCTTGGCGTATTCCCCGGTGTCCCAATCCTTGAACGTGTAGGACTCGCCTTTCATGTCCACGCCGGGTATCGGTTCCGGAATGCTGCCGACGGAAGAAATGACCAGGGGCGCGCGAACGTCGACCTCGGATCCGGGGATGGACGTGACTTTGTTCCCTTCGACCTGTGTTCTTTGAAATCGGATGCCTGCCAATCGGTCGCCCTCTGTGAGAGGGGCCAGAGGCAAATGGCGGTCTTTGAAGACGACCCGATACTTCTCGATAACCTTACCAAGAATTTTCCTACGCACGTTCCGTGATTTTTCAAGCTGTTCCGGAGTGGCGTTGTCTGGGGCCTGCGCAAGCGGCATGTCGATATCGCGGCGACGGTAATAGAGCACGACGTCCTGGACGCCGAGCTCATCCGGATTGATCTGATGGTCTTTGCAGACGGCCGGAATTCCCTTATGTTCGAGCTCGATCGTCGTGACGTTGATGCCTCTCGTGCGCAAAGCAGCTTCGTACTGTTCTACCTGAACTGCTTTTACCACGTCGATCGATGCCAGTCCTCCACCGATGACGATCGTACCCCCGGGGATCTCATAACGAAGGCCCGAATACGCTTTCTCGTTTTTGTGATTGAACCAATAGATAAAAGGATTCTGGTAGATCAGCCCCTTGTCCAGGTACTTGTCAATTTCTGCCGGGAGCGGCCGATCCTTCCAGGCGCCATTGGCCAGTATGACAGCGCTGAATCCCCAGTCTCCGATCAACTCCTGAAAGCCAACATCTCTGCCTAAACGCGTGTTGGGTACGAAAAAGACCCCCGGCTTGTCCAGGCGAGAATTGATGCGCTCATACTCCATGAGGCGTTGTTTAGTGTGCCAGCGTGGCAGACCGTCCTCAATCTTCCCATAGGGCCGTAGGTTTTGCTCGATGACGACAACAATTACTCCAGCGTCAGCCAGAACTTGAGCGGCTGTCGAACCGGCAACCGCACCACCAATTATTGCAACTACGTGTTTAGGGTCATTGACAAACGTTGTGCTCACAAATATCCATCCTTATTCTGCTGTACATTATTTTGCTTCCGAGCAGTTCGCTACCAACTGCCGCAGGACCGTGCTTCCGTATTCCCCGCGAACGGAGTCAGGTTGCAATCGGTTACCAATGTCCATCCCTGTGGGTCATTTCCATTATTTCAGGCTTTTTTCGGACGACCAAGGATACGCATCGCGGGCAGAACCTGCGCGACGCTGGCGTGTGGTTCCCGGCCCTGAATCGCAGAAATAAACCCTCGTCCTGCAATTCGATGCCATCCATCGACACATCCACCTTGGAAACGTCGACGGGTTTGTCCTTGCCATCGATCAGTTCACCGGGGGGAATAGGAAATATAAACCACCTTGGGCGGGCGGAAACGTACCAAAGAAGCAGCGGAAGGTCAATCACGCGCTCAGCGGTTTGAAAGGAGCTTGCGAGAGACCTTACCTGTCCCAGTGCCAAGGATGTTAAATAGAATGGGGACACATGTGGTGGGTTTAGGTGAGTGAAGGCCGAGGCGGGGGACTGTTGGCTCAGGGATTGAACCGGACGGAATCGGATGGAATTCAGTTGTCATTAGGTGAATTGGAGTGTCGGCATCGTGCGTGCCAGTGGAACCTCGTCGGTTTCGACCAGCACATGCACGTGATTGGCCATCAGGACAAACGCATAACACCGGAGATGATCCCGCCGCCGGTACCGTTACAGGCGCTCGAGATAGGCGTGATAATCCGCCGCCTCATGAAAGGGGGTGGACCGGCGGTTGCCGCGGACAATGACGTGGTAGGGCGCCGGGGAAGTCCACGCGCGGTTTGCGAGCCATCGCGGGACCCGATAAGAACCCACACCCATAAATCCATACTCATGCCTGATCCCATTTCCTATGCCTCAAACGCAGGTGGGTATTTGTCCGCTATCTCCTTTTGTTGGAATGTTTTTTACTATTCCAAAGTAAACGGAGACGGACGAGTCAACGGGAGAATTTTACGGATGCCTGGAATTCTAAACTCGGCAGCCTCTGCAAGCCTGGCTACAGGAACGTTTGGAACAAGAAGTCCCAGGAGTCTTGAAGCGCCGCAAGCATGACCGCAAGGGGCGAGTAAGCCAAGGGATCGCAATGGGCATGAGAAATCTCGTCGGTTTTCCTTCTTGAATAATTTTCCCCCACGGTCAGGTATTTTATCCGTCGCCTTTCTTCATTTTATCTTGATATAGGAAAATGAGAGGGAGAAAAAAAATCGTCGGACAGCCACGTCCTGCTCCTTTGGTTCAGGCAGTGAATGGTGAAAATTTCCAGAAGAGGTACCAACCAATGGGCTCTATTCCCACACTTTTTGATCGTAGCTCGAGGCCCACTGCTGTAATTGACTACGGTCGGGGGACGGTGTCACGGCGAGATGTCAGGAGCTTCTCTGGATCGGGCGTATGATGAAAAAGAGGGGTGTATGTCGGTACCTGCTGAGCTCCTCGTTCCGACGATCAATGTTCGGACATTCCGCCCGGCGAATGTCCGGCGTATCCTTTGCGTCTTTCCCGCCTACACGGAGGCCTTCGGCACCTTCGATCGTGCCTTTCCTTTGATGGGGCCCGTCAAGGCCTTCATGCCGCCCCAGGGGATCCTCCTCATCGCGGCGCTCGTGCCCCGGGAATGGCAGGTCCGGTTCGTCGACGAGAACATCCGCCCCGTGGAGGAGAGCGAGTTCGCCTGGGCCGACGCCGTCCTCGTGTCGGGCATGCACATCCAGCGCAGGCAGATTCTCGACCTCGCCCGCCGTGCGTACCGCGCAGGCAAGGTGATGGCTCTCGGCGGGCCTTCGGTCTCCGCGGCGCCTGAGGATTATCCGGAGATCGACCTCCTCCACTGCGGTGAGGTGGGAAATGGGACGCTCGATCTGTTCCGCCAGCTCGACGAGACGATGGCCCGCCCCGAGCGGCAGATCGTATACCGCACAGTCGACCGCCTTCCGATGACCCAGTTCCCGACCCCCGCCTATCGCCTGATCGACGTCCGTCAGTACCTGCTCGGGTGCGTCCAGTATTCAAGCGGCTGTCCCTTCACCTGCGAGTTCTGCGACATCCCCGCGCTCTACGGGAGAACCCCACGACTCAAGAGCCCGCAGCAGATTCTGGTCGAGCTCGATGAGCTTGCCGACGGCGGGACGCCGTCGATCTACTTCGTGGACGACAACTTCATCGGAAATCCCCGAGCCGCGCTGGACCTCCTGCCGCACCTCGTCGAGTGGCAGCGACGCCGCGACTATACGGTTCGCCTCTCCTGCGAGCTCACGCTGAACGTCGCCGAGTACCCGGAGATCCTGAAGCTCATGCGCGAGGCGTTCATGACAAATGTCTTCTGTGGCATCGAGACGGTGGATACAGACGCCCTGCGGGCCATGAGCAAGAAGCAGAACCTCCGCACACCGATCCTCCAATCCGTGGACACGATCAACAGTTACGGGATCGAGGTCGCCGCCGGGTTCATCCTTGGGCTGGACACCGACACCCCTGAGACGCCCGAAGTGATCCTGGAATTCATTGAGGCTGCCAAGATCCCGATCGTGACGCCGAACCTGCTCGTCGCCCTGCCGCATACACCGCTCTATGAGCGGCTCGAAAAAGAGTCCCGTTTGAACTCAGGCAAGGGGCGCGACTCGAACATCGAGTACCTACAGCCTTATGAGACCGTGGTGGCGAACTGGAAGCGGGTGATCCGCGAGACGTACGAGCCGCGAAAGATCTACGCGCGTTATGCCACGCAGGCGAAGAAGACGTATGTGCATCGCAAGCGACCGGTGCGCCCGCTTGACCAGCTCACCTGGGCCAACGTCCGGCGCGCAGTCGAGGTCTTCTCGCGCATCGCATGGCAGGTCGGGATCTGTAGCGATTACCGGAAAGAATTCTGGAAGATGACCTGGCGGGAACTGCGTCAGGGTAACGTCGAGTCGGTGTTTCAGACCGCAATGGTGGGACACCATCTGATCACCTTCGGGCGCGAGTGCCTCACCCGCGACGTGCAAGCCTCTGCCTATTCTGCCCGCGAACGCGAGGAAGGCCCTCTGGTGGCTCGGTGACAGGATGTGTCTGTGAGGAGGGTGATGCCGGCAGTCGCGGGCTGCAAGAAACAGGACTATGCGGTGCTCTTCGTGATCGGAGTGGCCGTGGAGGACGAAGGCCGGTGACGCCGGCGGTCTTCGCGGGGAAATTGCTTTAGGCTACGTTGATGAGAATGCGATTCATACCGTCAGTCAGGAGGGGTTGAACGTCGGCGCGTGGTATCCGAATCCCGCCTGTGCGGTAGGGATTGTGATCGCGTCTACATTCCATTTCGATTCCATTGATGGTCACGGCTTGCACCGACGCCGGTGTATCACTGGCAATCGAGTAAATCATGGTGATGGGTTTTCCATCGAGGGAAAAGCCAAAGTGTAATCCATCAAGTTGTTTGGGCAAGACGGGATCGATGACGACATCGTCATACGACAGTC
>JBBDSY010000048.1:0-38558 GCA_040904705.1 Nitrospirales bacterium
TTGTTCCAGCAGGCTTTTCTCCGCAACCAAGGAACGTTTTCGGGGGGAACTTCAGACTAGATCCTTTTGTTTTGGCAAAAGGATCCAAAACCATTTTCGCCTGGGCGCGTCCTCTTCGAGGTCCCTTCGCCGCCATCCCGAATTATAATGGCTCGGGAACTCGCTATGGTCAAACAGCCATCGCCGAGAAGTCGATTCGGGACGGCATCTCAGCCGCGCCCAAGGCGGGTTAAACGAACTTTTCGTATTCTGATCTCTAATAAATTGTCAACAAAAGCTCTCAACCCCCAGAGCCTGAATCGTGTGAAGATCAATCATTTTCCGGTGCATTCATTGCCTAACGTCCCCACGCTCGGTTCCGTGTTGGGGACGACGCTTTTCTGCTCACTTGGAAGCGCCGCTTCGAACAATGCCTGCCAAATTGCTCGCATCTCTTGCGTTCGCTGCCAGGCCAGACGGAATTGCTTGAGTCCGTGTTCGGGCCCCCATGGGCTCTTAATGTGAGGGGCAATTTTGCGTCGGAGTCTATGTGCCGCGAACAGCACCCGACGACCATGTTCAAAGATTTCCCAGAAGCAGCTGTCATCTTCGAACGGCATGGTTTGATCACCAAGCCCGGGCCACCGAAAAGATTTCGATAGGGCGACACATGGAGGGACATACCGTGTGACCTCGGTAATCGGACGCTTCTGGGAGATCCTCGGGCTGCTTTCCCATTCGGTTAGCGTGCCGCTGACGTAGCACTGCGGGTCGAAACCTATCGTTTCGTTCCTTTCGGGTGCAAATCACCCATTGCTCAATGTGCTGCGGCTCATAGTAGAACTCTCGAAGAAGAAACTCAATTTCCATTACGTCACGCATTGCATTATGAGCCACCGAGTGGAATCCAGACAGAGCTGCCTCCAGCGCGGTGTGAAAGTCGCCACTCGCCCTACTGATAAGGAAGGAGATTCCGCGTAGCTTCCGATTCCTTTTGAACACCGGTTCAAGTTCTTCAAGGTGGGTGATCAACTCTTCGTACCCCTTCAGGCGTGCCCCAGCGAGATACCGAAAGAGTCGTTCCTGTCTATTTGATTGTGCCCTGGAGAGATGAGTCGCTGTCTTTGGATGAGTCTTTGCTAACTCACGGAGAAGGGTCGAAAGGGGCCGTGTCTTACGCCGTTTTTTGGAAGTGCGCTTCGCCATGCGACGCCTAACTAATAAGTACGGTGTGAATTCTCGCGGAGTATATCACGCAAAATCCTTTTTATGTTTAAACATTTTTTTATTTCTTGATAATCTCCTCTTCCTTAGGGTGCAGTTGAGCTGCTGGGTCTAATTCAAATCTCCAAGATAAAGAAAAAAAGGCGGCTCTTTTTTAAGAGCCGCCTTTTACCAAAAACTAAAAATATCTATCGAGACTACATGAACTTCATAAATTTTTCTTTTGCCTCTTCCATCATTTCTGCCGTAATTTCCGTTCCGCCTCGCTCTTTGACCAATCGTTCAATCTCTCGCCGTGCCATAGGGCGAATAAAGTCCGGAATATTGTCTAGCCGTTGTTGGGCTTCCGGGGTCCAGTGAATGCCTTCGGTTGTGGAATTCTTGGAATCATCCATGACTTGAAGCGTGACGGTCGTAAAGCCGCTCTTTCGGGCATAAGTTTCGACACTACTTTTGACCATCGGCTGTACAAAGGAAGGGATTTTCGCCAGCTTTTCTTGGGCATCCGGTGTCCAGAGCAATGGCTCGGCAGCTGGAGCCGGTGTGCCAGTTGCCCCTGATGAGCCCAACCCCATTTGTGCGACCATGGCTGAGAAGGGACATCCGCCGCTCTCACCCGATTCGCCAGACGCACTGGCTGGAGCTGCAGAAGCGGCGGGTGCCGCGGCGGTTTGCCCGCCTTGAATTTTGTCATTTAAATAGGCAGCCATTTGCCCCCTGCCGGCGGAGACATTTTCTTCTAATCCGCCTCGGGTCATTTCTAGGGGGATTTGTGCTTCAGTTCGGCCACCTAATTGGACACCTAAGGAGGAGACCATTTGGGTTTCGCCGGGGTTGGTCACCATGGAAAATCGGGATTGGCAGGAGGGGCATTCAAAGAAGACTCCCAAGGTTCCTTCTGCCGGTTTTTCAACCTTCTCAAAATTCATATAGGTTTCGCATTTGAGACAGACAAATTTCATATCGTTTCCCTTCTGAATGTCGGCGACGGCCAACGGTTGCGTCGAGGCGTTATAATTTCCCCGCTAAGACCTGCTGATAATCCAACAAGGTTTGAATTTTTTTTGCGATATCCTGATATTTTCCCACTGTGGGATTGTCTCCATCTAAGATCGGCTCCCCTTTATCAAAGGTGCGGGCAAAATTGCGATCGAAAGGAATGCGCCCTAAGAGCGGCAGACCTAACACCTCACACATAGATTCCGTATCGCCTTCAAACAAGGGGTTGGTCTCTCCACAAGAAGGACACCGATACTCACTCATATTTTCGACCACCCCTAAAATGCCAATCCCCAATTCCTGGGCATAGGCAATAGATTTTTGAACGACATTCGAGGCCACTTCAGAAGGCGTCGTTACCACCACTGCCCCAGCTAAATCTGGAATGAGCCCCACGAGAAGCGGGGGTTTATCAGCCGCGGCTCCTGGCGGCAGGTCGGCCAACAGATAATCTAATTCTCCCCATACCATATCCGACAAAAATTCACGGATCACATTCATTTCAGTGAGTCCCAACCAGACCGGGCTGAGGTCCATCGGCCCCTTCCAGCGTACTGGTGCGTTGTCCTGTAAGAGAAAATCCATAGAAGCAACTTTTAGGCCCAGCGGGCCAGTCGGCGGGACCGCTCCTTCTGCAGTATCCAATAGGCCCTTCCCGCGCATGCCCAGCATTTGCGGCACACAAGGTCCATTAATATCCACATCCAGCAATCCTACACGTTGCCCCATGCGGGCCAACGCCAGCGCCAGGTTTACGGTGGTCATACTTTTTCCCACACCACCTTTGCCACTCATCACCACCACTTTCCGGCGGATGCCCTTCATGCGTGCTATCACTCTTTTGGTGTGAGCAGAAATCTGTTCCACCACCTTGGCATCGTCAGAATAATGGAGGGTATTCAGAATCTCTTTCAGGTCTTTTTGTTGGTTCATTGCCACAACCTTATAATCAGAAGATTTAGATGAAAATGCAGCAAATCACGGTACCACAGCATTTTTTCCAGCGTCAAACCAGGAATTCCTAATGGGAAGTTGGACTTTTTCGATGATGAACCTTACTCCACACCCTTCGCCGGTAGGACCTTTATAGGGTCTTTCGAGCCTCCTCGCTGACTTTATTTAATTATTCAATCCCGGCTTTTCCTGCCGCTTTTTTCACGGCTTCGATCCCTTTCCTCACTCCTTGGGGGAAGCATAGGGTTGACTGGTCCCGATGACTTTTGAATTGCGTGCCACCAGGACAAAATACGATTTCCCTGCTTTGTTTTTCTTCGTGGCAAAACATGCCAAATCTGACGCATGATCCCGCACTGATTGGATCGCTCGCCGAGCTGAGGATCGTAATTCATACGCCTGACTTGAAAGAATGATTTCCCCACTATGCACCTTAAGACGAAAATAGAATTTACCGTTCTTCCCTTCAAACACTTCGAACCGACTTGTGGGGTTTCCCATGTGCAATCTCCTTCTGGGACGTGAAAAAGACGGGGGGCGTTCCGCACTCTCCTGATCGAAAATCACCGAATGAAAAAAGCAATCCCCATGATGGATTCTGTAACAGAAAAAGGCGCGCTCCTCATCATGGTTGCTTAGGAATAGTCTTGAAGGAGCGTCGTTCCAAGGGATTGCAGGCGGCAAAAATATTCGGAGGAAGGTTCTGGGACATCTTCCACAACTCCTTCGAGTTCGGAAAGACAGTCTCGCAATATTTCTACCCGTTGTGCATCTAAATCATGTTCTTGACAAAAATAGGTCAGGCATCCACTAATCACGGTATCTAAGGTCATGAGTTGCCCTTCGTGACTTCCAAGATCGCCCGGCCAATCGGCCTTTTGATGCACCTGCCATACTTCATCAAATTTGGCTCTATCCGAAGGATTCATTTGGAAACCAAGATACCCGTGAGACGCCTCAGGAGAATTGCCATTTCTCCCCTATCTGCTTTTCACGTTTCCCTTAAGACTAGTTGCGGCCCCAATTCATCGCATCCAATAGGAGAATCGAGAGCGTACACAATCCTAATCCCCAGAGCCGATAATCGACGGTCTCGCGCTCTAAGCACCATTTCACAATGCGCAACCGCCAGAGATCTGAACCCGCATATAAAAAAACTCCCTTAACGACCATACTCAGCCCCACAACGACCCAGAGCGGCTGATAGGCAACATCTTGCGTGAGCACTATCAACACCAGGCCTAACAGCCCGGCCAAGCCACCCCATTTTAAAAACCCTGGTGCGACAATGAGCGATTGGCGCAATGTCGCAATCATGCGTTCTGGAGCCACAATCAGTGCAATGCCATCGGCCATCCACAACCCGGCGATAAAAAACAGCACGATGATACCCATGGTTAACATCCAAACTTACAAATAACGATGTGCCGTAACCGCACCATGGTCGTCCAGGTCATAGAACAACGGCGCACCGGTCGGAATATTCAGTTCGAGTACGGCTTCTCGTGATAAGTTCTCTAAATGCATAACCAACGCCCGCAAGCTGTTCCCATGTGCGACCACCAGGACGGTCTTGTTGGCCTCCAGCTCCGGTCGAATCTCGCTTTCGTAATATGGAAGCACCCGCTCGGCCGTATCCTTGAGACTTTCACCCCCCGGAGGCGGAACATCAAAACTGCGGCGCCAAATTTTGACTTGTTCATCCCCAAATTTTTGTGCCGTTTCTGCTTTATTCATCCCTTGAAGCTCGCCATACATCCGTTCATTTAAGGCCTTATCTTCTGTAACAGGAATGGTCGTCTGACCGATCACTTCCAACGCAATGCGTAAGGTGTTCCGGGCTCGCTTCAGCACCGACGTAAATGCGCAATCAAACCTAAACGCTTTGAGCTTTTCTCCAGCCGAGCGAGCTTCCTCCTCACCTTTCGAGGTAAGTGGCACATCCACCCATCCGGTAAATCGATTTTCTAAGTTCCACTGAGATTCACCATGACGAATCAACACGAGTTGTGACATTGATTTTCCTCCTCACTCACACTTGCTTTGGCCTGCAACGAATCGTACCATGACAGCCTCCTGGCTTACTCTACACATCATGACTTCCGATTCCGTCAAATGGCAACAATTCGCCCACTGGTGGACCACCTTGGCCCAGCGTCATCACGTGGCCGACCGGACTGAACGATTTTTTCAGCAGGGTCTCGGCCCTGACCAAGCCCTGGACCGCGCGGCGCAGGAAGGAGGCGACCTGGATTATATCCTGTTTACCCTCATTCGCCATTGGATTCCACCCGTCCTTCCCCCCGAAGGGAAAGAACGGACGGCCAAACATGATTCAGATTATTGGGTGGAATCATCGCAGATCTTAAAAGCCGCCGTCACACGCCTCCGCGAACTAAAGCCCGTGATTGATATGCTTACCTCTACCAATCCCCTCAATGACGTGCCTTCCTCCCCATCTCCACAAGCGCCGCAAGTGGAAGTGGAATTGGCAAATATGGTTGAAGGGATTGCGGAAATAGTCGGCAGTTATGGCGGCCCGGACTATACCTCGATTGTGAAGAACTTTAACCCCATTCCGCTTCGCCAAACCCAGCCCTTTAAACATAATAAAAAACATAGTGCCGAATTATGGGTCGTCTTCTTGTTACGGGAACATTTTCGAAGTTTAGGTTTAGGGAAAGACCGCACCTGGAAATTGATTGGCCAATTGGTGACTGCCGGGGATATTTTCCACTCCGAAGAGACCCCCTCCACACCGGAATCCCTCAAATCTTGGTGGACGAAAAATTGGCCTCGCACCTACACCCTCCTGACAGAAAAGAGTGGGCAGGATGACGCCAAGCACACGGCTTATCAATCCGACTATGAATGGTTCCAGGCCTGGTTTACGTGGCAAACAAACAAGGCCCCGCAACCTATTCCCTCATCTAGTTCATAGACTCGCTCTAACTCGACCTAAAAAAATTTCGGCGTGGGTCGTTCTTCTAATCCTTCAGAGAAACCGCCCTCAGGGACTCCCTGCGAAATTGCCGAAATCAACAGGCCAAACATAAAGACATGCAATGCTGCGCCGAGCCACAACACATACGGTTGTACGCCCCCTTCCTCGCGAATGAGGTTTGCACGAGCGGTGTCGTCCATATTTGGAATCGACATGATTCGTTGCACCTTGTCTTTGACATGCCAATAATACAAGTAGTTTGCACTGGCACCCGCCAAGATACGTGAAACAATACCGACGGTCATGTCGCCGGTGATAAATATGGCCAATGCCGGAGCCACGGCATACAGCAACGCAAACATATACATCTTTCGATAGAGAAACCACAGGAAGGAGTCAAAAAACGCTGCTGGCCAATTCCAACTTAGGGCAAAGCGGGGACCATCAGGAGTTTCAAGGTTGGCAAATTTATCCTTGTAGTACAAAAAGGCCGGACGCCACGTCCACCATGTTTTCAAAGAAAACTGGAGCGATTTACTCGGACCGATAAAGGTTTCCCAGAGTTGAAGCGCGGTCGGAGTTGATGAGGTTGGGTTGGGGGAAGGTTCTGGGTTTGGGTCTGGTTCAATGGAATGCTTGACAAGTACTTGCCCGCATTGCGCACAAAAATTTGCGTCAGTTGGATTGTCTTGTGAGCACGAAGGGCACGCCGGCATGGTGTTCGGTTATAGCATCCCTACTATATCCATACAAGATCCATACAATTTGTATAGGGAAACGGAGGGTTGCATGCGTTCCCCCTTTAATACATCGTTTTCCCGGACCGAATTTCTTGATCCAGCTGTTGATAGACCTGCCGCTTGAGATCGATAATTGACAGAGGATACTCAATCGTTCCTGGGCCTTCCCAGGAAATTCCACAATATCGACATTGTGCTGGGACCTCGGGAAATGTTGTGTGACGATCCCGCCCGGCCACTCGCTTCAAACACACCGGACAAAAAGGGCCTTGGACCATAGCATCAATAAGATGGTTCTCAATGTCCCCGACAAGGTCGGTACCCAAATGGGCCCAAATCCCATCACTGAGGGTGACACGAACACCGAGTCGAACTAGAGATCGAGGCTGCTGACTCTTCTCGGTTTCTAAAGAAATCTGAGGGCCTTCGGCTCGTTCCAGTTGGGTCAACCGGCGATCAATTTCTTTCGAAACATAATGCAGTTGATGAGAAAATTTCGCGGCCGTTTCTAACTTTGTAAGGCGATTCTCTAACTGTAGCTCTCTGGCCTGGATGTGTTCATTCATCACATGCATCTCCTCTCGACTGACGGCTCCCAAGACTGTACGAATACGGTGACGCACTCTGCCACACATTGGTTCTGGGGTATGGCCAGCCTTCCACCACACCCACCAAGCATAAGCCAGCACAAGAACCACCACCCCGGACACCACGGTCATCATTTCCATTTCAAATCAGACCCTTTTGAAATTACAGTTCAAATTTTCTCCGTTCATAGCTGACAATCAACGAAGGCTATTCGCCCACTCCACATTTTCTCACATCCCTCAGATATTATCCGCTGGACCCATTTAAGCATTTTCGTTATGGTTGCTTGAAGTCTCCCGTTCTCATCACTCGTCTGTCTATCATGCCAACCTCTGTCCTGGACATCCCGGAGTTGATTCATGCCTGAACGTGACGACACATCACCTCAACCCGTTTCTGAGCCTATGAGCTTAGAGAAGGATCGGACGTATCTACTCGAAACCCATCGAACCTGGAAACGAAGCCAGCCCCCTGGAAAGACCAACCCCGCACTACAGGGTAAACACCCGAACGAGGAATCAGCCTCCCCCACGCCCCAAGATTTTTTTCAGGTTGATCGGCGCGGAGCAGATTTCCGCCATCAGTATCTGCGTAATGCCAATTTTCAAGAAGCGTATCTACCAGGAGCCGATTTTGAAGGCGCAGATTTGCGCGGGGCGAATTTTCAGGGCGCCAACTTGCGGAGTGCCCGTTTCCACAGCAGTCAACTGGCTTGGGCAAATTTTTCCCAAGCCGATCTCATCTGGGCCGACTTTCACCAAGCGGAATTGAGAGGGACGGCCTTCCAACGCACCACCTTGCGTGGCGCAACATTCGTTCGGGCACACGCACAAGGCACAGATTTTTCGTCGGCAGATTGTTCTTACGCTGATTTTCGCGAGGCCGATTTAGATGGAGCTGATTTTCAACAGGCGAATCTTAGCGGAGCCTCATTTCTAAACGCCGGCACTGCCACGACCAACTTCCTAGAGAGCCAAGGGCATCAGGAGAATACAAACCCGCCAGAGCCCCTATCCGCGAACGATTCTCTCTTTTCCTAATCCACGGTCCAGAACAATCAAATGTAATTATGCTGAACCGGAGAGTTCAAAATATGTGCGCAAAGTCCGATTGCGTTCAGGTTCCCGCAACTTGGATAAGGCCCGTTCCTCAATCTGCCGAATTCGCTCACGTGTAACCGAGAATTCATGGCCAATTTCTTCGAGTGTGGCATCTTCGAGTTCTCCTATCCCAAAACGCCGTCGAATGATATGGGCTTCTCTTGGCGTTAACGACTGCAACAACACGGTCACTTTTTCCTGAATATCCCTTCGTTCAGCCGAATAGAATGGAGACACCGCAGATGGATCCTCCAACACGTCTGACAAATGCGCATTCTCATCATCTCCTACCGGCGTTTCAAGAGACAGTGCACCTTTCGTCGCACCCAGAAGACCGGCCAGTTTGTCTGGAGCAAGATCAAGAATTTTCCCCACTTCTTCCATGGTGGGTTCACGCCCTAATTGAACCGCGAGCCGATCCCAGGAGCGCCGCACTCGCGTCATCGCATCGCATACATGAACGGGGACACGAACCGTTCGCGATTGGTCTGCCAAGGCTCGCGTGATACCCTGCCGAATCCACCAGGTGGCATAGGTGCTAAATTTATATCCTCGTTGATATTCGAAACGGTCAACGGCCCGCATCAACCCAATGTTGCCTTCCTGTATGAGGTCCAACAAATCCAATCCCCGGTTGATATATCGTTTAGCCACGCTTACCACTAATCGTAAATTGGCCTCCAACATGGCCTGCTTGGCAAAATGAACGCGGGTTTTCGCTCGCTCTAGTTGTCGAACTCCTATCAGAAATTTGGCAAAGGGCATGCGCAGGAGGTGCTCTTCAATATACGTCAAATGTTCAATGGCCTCCTGCTGCCTCCGTGAACGACCTTGTTCATGTTGTTGAGAAATTTTGACCTCAGTTGCCAATGATTTCGTGTCCAATAATTTTTTCTCAAGCCTGACTTGACGAACATCTTCCTGGGACACCCCTAAACGGTGTAAGACCTCTTCGAGCTGGCCTTCCATCGATTGGATTCTGCTTTCTATTTGATGAAAAAACTTCGGATGCCAATTAATTGACTCCAGACTCTTTAAGAATTGTTTTTTCCCAGCAGAAGTTTTCTTCTTGGTATGAACCATATTCTGAGGCGAATCCATGAGCGTTTGGAGAGAGTGGCAGATATGATCTAGTTGCTGAATGACGCGTTGCCGAAATTCTTCATCATCTTGTGCGTCCTGAAGATCGGTCTGTTCAACCTCCACTTCTTCTTCTATCGCCACCTCTTTATCCTTTTGAACAATATGCTTTGCTAAAATTTCATCATGACCGAGCCGCTCCCGCTGTTCTTTCAAGAACGCCAATGTCATCGGCAAAATAAATAGCGCTTCCAACATGTGTTCCTTTGCTTCTTCTATTTTTTTGCACAGATTCACTTCCCCATTACGGTCTAACAGCAGAACTTGCCCAATTTCTTTTAAATAGAGCGGAAGCTGCTTGTCAGGCATGCTCGCTGAACTCTCTTCAACTTGAACATTTTTGGGTGACTGCCCGGTCAGACGTGTGGATCGTTTCCCATTTTTAATCGACCCATTCCACGAAGATTTTTGTGATGAAACCAATGGGGTCATTCCTATCTCCCTTCTGTTCAAGGTCGTCAAATCTCTTATCTGGCTATTACGACATCATCTCCGCCTTGGGAATTCTTACACTCCCATGCTGGCTTCCAACCAAAAGGAGCAAAGGAAGTGCCATCACAGTATTTTCTACATATTCGAATGGTTGATGACTGTTATGACAAACTATTGAACAATAGTGAGAGAGGTTTTCGGGATCGTCAGAAGCAAAGAAGAGAAATTGTCGAATTGATTAACGGTATGGCTGAACAAGCAGAAACAAGGACGATAGATGAGATTGAATGCCTGGCTTCCTTTCACTTTTTTATGTAACGATCAGTCAGCAAAACCGACAACGCATCAACGAGAAGAATAAAGATTCGAACTCAGCTCTCTGAGACAAAGAGCAAAGCCGACCCTAGGAGTGAACCTTTTCTTGGCATAAGAATATGATTTTGGTACAGTTCGTTCCGTTTTTTAGGAAGCTCTTCTACGTTATTTCAAAGGACAGATGCATAACATGATACACACCATTTCCCTCTTGCCCTGGGCTATAAATAGGTCCGCGACAACACCTCCGGTAATACCCGTCTCGTGTCTAAGCAGGGGTTCAGCCCTATGGAGTGTCGTTATTCTCAGCCTGGCCCTGGGGCTTGGAGGATGCACGGGGAACGATCCATCCACCCATACCCTGGAAAATTTGGAGAATGAAACAAAAACAGCCCAACCCACGTCGACAGAATTCTCGCAGGAAGGGGAAACTTCGTTAGAAGGTGAACTTTTTGATCCCTTTGATGCCTTCCCCCACCAAGCTCACATTGAAGAATATGATCCGTTAGAACCCGTCAACTCTGCCATATTTGAATTCAATTACCAGTTCGATAAATACCTCCTCAAGCCCGTCGCAAAAGGTTATAATTTTTTCGTACCAACGAACGTCCAGCAAAGCATTGTCAATGTCTTTCAAAATGTCCGGTTTGTCCCTCGATTCTTGAACAACCTGTTTCAAGCAAAATTCCATGGGGCAGGAATTGAGATGAGTCGGTTTCTCATTAATAGTACGTTGGGAGTCGGAGGTTTATTCGATCCGGCGAAAATCATGTTTGACTTAGAGACCCCTCTCGAAGATTTGGGCCAAACGTTGGGAAGCTATGGCGTCCCACCAGGGCCCTATCTTGTTGTACCCTTCTATGGGCCGTTTACCTTGAGAGATGGGTTTGGGTTTATTGGAGACACCTTTCTGGACCCCTTCAATTGGCTGGTTTTGCCTATTTTTGAAATTGCCGATGCTCCCAGATTGATCCAGCATGATCCCACGATCGCCTATGCTCGACTCGGGCTCACGGTTGAAGAATCCGTAAATTTCCGCGCACTCACCCTCGAGCAATTTCAAGGTGTGGAAGAAGGAACGTTGGACTTGTATGGCGCCATTCGAAACGGGTACCTACAACAACGGCAAAAAGCGATTCAAAAATAATTAGAAGAACCTGTCGTCTGATACCCTCTACGCTTTTGGGTAAGTATTCCCTCGTACCCCTTCCCCACTGAGCATTCGTATCCCCTTCTCTACTTTCAAGACAAAAACTCCCGAAGGGGTTATCATAGGAAAAGACGTATAAAGGTCACATAATTTTATCCCACGCTCGTTGACACAATTCCGGCAAGCCAATCGCACCTATGCCCCTATCATCTCCCGCGACCCAAAGTTCTAACAGTCGCTTTCTAATAACGGCAGCTGCGTTTGTCATTGTGGTGGCTGGGATGCGTGCGGCTGAACCCATTTTAGTTCCGCTGGTAATCGCCGGATTTTTAGCCATTATCAGCACTTCACCCGTGTTTTGGCTCAGAAGAAAAAATATCCCTGTCCTTGCCGCCGTGTTTCTGGTGATCTTAGGAGTTTTTACACTAGGGTTTGGGTTTATTCTCCTTATTGGAACATCCTTAGAAGACTTTTCCAACGCGATTCCCCGATATCAAACACGCCTCACGCAAGCCATGGAACCCCTCCTCCAATGGATACAAAGCCTGGGCTTCCAATTAAATGAGGAACTTCTCCTCAAATCTTTTGACCCTGGCGCTTCTATGAGGCTGGTAGGTCGTATGCTTTCGGGGTTGGGCGGGATTCTGACGAATTCGCTCCTTATCATGCTGACAGTCATCTTCATTTTGCTTGAAGCCTCGAGCTTTCAGCACAAAGTCCGTGCCGCGTTTGGGGACCCCAAAGGGACCTTGTCCCAATTCAGTAAAATCACGGACGCCGTGAATAATTACTTGGCCATTAAAACCCTCGTGAGCCTAGGCACCGGCATTATCGTCGCCTCCTGGGTGGCCATTTTAGACATCGACTTTCCTGTCATTTGGGGACTATTGGCCTTCCTATTAAATTTCATTCCCAATTTGGGCTCCATCATCGCGGCTATCCCACCCGTCTTATTAGGGTTTATCCAATTTGGTCTCGGACGTGCGATCCTGGTAGCCGTGGGTTACGGCGTCGTGAATGTCATTTTCGGAAATATCGTCGAACCAAAACTCATGGGGCGGAAGCTTGGCCTTTCCACCTTAGTCGTCTTCCTTTCCTTAGTGTTTTGGGGGTGGGTTTGGGGACCCGTCGGCATGCTCCTATCGGTTCCCATGACGATGGTGGTGAAAATAGCCTTAGAAAGCAGCCCATCCACCCATTGGCTCAGTATCATCTTAGATTCCGAAACCTCTGTCGCCAAAGCGGTGAAACAGCAAGAGCCCGCCTCAACGGGGTAAGATTAACGCTACCCTATGAACTCCGAAACAAACTCCCCTCAAACACACGCCAGCATCGCATCAATGCCTATGGGCTTCAACCCCGTTCCTCCAGTACCCTGCGTTCCTTGCTACCGAAGGGAGAGTACATAGTTGGATCAGCACCCCCCAAAAGCTCATGAATAGGACAACGTTTTCAAAAATTCTGCTTGTTCAAGCGTTGGAAGAATCCGATCCCCACGGAAGTCATCTTCCCCTGTCCACCCGTCATCACGCGACGCAACAGGCAAAGGCACAACATCCACGCTCCTCCGATCATTCCTTAGAAACCGACCTCTCCTTTCTCTCAACGCGTTCGGACATCATGTGGGCTTTCGTGAACAAAGCATTTCCGGCTTTTGCTCATTCTTGGAACCACCTTCAGGCGGACATTCCCACCGCCCTCGTCGCCATCCCAGCACTTGGGGTGGGATTATTCATGAACGGACTGGGAGAATCACAACGGGTAAATTTACTCAACTTTCCTCTACTCCTATTGCTTCTGTGGAATGGCGGAATGTACCTGTCCTCCGCATTACTCCCTTTATGGAAATCCCTCGTAAAGACCACATGGCTCGACATGACAGCCACTTGGCTAGCCAAAATGGCAGGAAAGGGGAGGCCACGTTTTTGGCCCGCAGCCCATTTATCCGATCATTCTGCCGCCCCCTGGATTCAAGAAGCCACGAAACGGTACACCGAACTGTGCTGGCCTCATGTCCGATCAGTATGGCGGCAAAGACTTCAACAACTTCTTCATCTGGGGGCGGTCTGCATGGCCGTGGGTATTATCTTGGGGATGTATATCCGAGGGCTCGTGCTCGATTATCAAGCAACCTGGGAAAGCACGTTCCTCTCAGCCAACCAGGTCCAAGGCCTCCTTCATACTCTCTTGAGCCCTGCTGCATGGCTCTTACGCCATCCTTTCCCTGACGAATCTGGAATCCTGAGTCTTCAAGCTCCCCAACATGGCCCTGCCGCCCTATGGATCCATATGTGGGCCATCACAGCACTTGTCGTGATCGTCATTCCCCGTAGCATCCTGATGTGGGTGAGCCAACGAAAGTTAAGTCAAACCAGGGGAACCTTCGCCCTTCCCCTAGACCATCCCTATTTTGTTCATCTGTTGGCTCCGGACCGAGGCCAAGGTGTGCAGGTAGACATCCTCCCCTATAGTTATCAACCGTCAGCCAAAGCTAAAAATTTCCTGGACCGAGCTTTTCTTGATCTCTTTGGATATCTGGCCAGTATCCACTGGCACCCGGCCATGCCCTTTGGACAGGAAATTCCAAATTGGCCTAAGGTCTCCACAGCGATTCGAATTGGTGTGGTGATCTTCAACGCAGGACAAACGCCTGAAGGGGAAGTTCAGGGAGAATGGCTGCATACAACTCAAACGCAGATGGATGCGGCCAGGCCGGGTTCAAGACTTCTGGTGCTTCTGGATGAAGAACCCTATCGCCAGACGATCGAGGAAAAACGGGTGATGGAACGCCGACAAGCCTGGCAACGCCTCGGCAACCAATACCATATTGAAATTGTTCCGCTAGATTCTACTACGACTTCACAGGACCAGTTCCTTCAACAGGCCCAGACCGGATTTTGGCCTGTTTCTAGGTAAAAACTTGAACTAATGCCGACCTCGATCACGCTATCCCTGATATCCTATACCAACATCGGGAAAACCACTCTGGCTCGCACGCTCCTGCGAAGAGATGTCGGACAAGTGCTGGATCAGGCGCACGTCACCCTCCAAAACGAACAATTCCTGTTGCTCGAAACATCCAACGGCTTGCAGCTAACACTCTGGGATACGCCCGGATTCGGCAATAGTCATAAATTGTTGAAGCGACTTCAAGGCCTATCTAATCCGATCGGTTGGCTGATCTCACAAGTTTGGGACCGAATGGCCGACAAGCCGTTTTGGTGCAGCCAGCAAGCTATTCGAAACGTCCAGGACGAAGCAGACATCGTGCTTTATTTGGTCAATGCCACCGAAGACCCGGCTATGGCCGGATACCTTCAACCCGAACTGGATCTCCTGACCTGGCTCAACAAGCCGGTCATCATGCTCCTCAATCAAACTGGCTTAACAGACCCCGATCAACAAAACCGGTTAAAAGCCCGCTGGAAACAACAATGGTCGTCACAAGCCGTGATTCACGATGTGATGAGCTTAGATGCCTTTACCCGATGTTGGGTGCAGGAAGGACTCTTATGGGATCGCATTAGTCAGGCGCTTCCGGGAGATCGACAACCCATCATGGCGCAACTCTCCAACACCTGGCGTGATCAACAACTCGATATACTCCACCAGAGCATGAACAGCATTGCCCGGATGTTAATCGAAACGGCCAAGGACACCGAAACGCTGCCACAGAAAGTCTCAGGGCATGCCACCAAAACTCTGCTCAAACGTACCGTGCAAGCCATGGATCAACGATTGGCCCATCGCATCTCAGCCATGAGCACGCAACTGATCGGACTCCATGGATTATCAGGTGACGCAGCCCAGACGATTCAATCCAGATTGGAGGATGTCACCGTGCCCGGGGAACGAAAACCCTGGGAAGAGGAAAGTTTCTGGAGCGGGCTTGTCAGTGGTGCGGCCGCAGGATTCGCCTCAGATGTCGCCACCGGCGGATTGTCGCATGGTTTCTTTACAATTGGGGGAGCCATCTTGGGAGCATTGGGAGGAACCGCCTATGCCAAAAGCCAGGATGAGGGCGACGCCAGCACCATTTCCTGGGTACCGGATTTTTTGGATCGCCAAACGCGGAATGCGCTCCTACGCTATTTGGCGGTCACGCATTGCGGTCGAGGACGTGGGGACTATAGCGACCCTCGGGAATTTCCTCTCTTCTGGCAACAAGAAACCGAACGGGTTCTGGAACAGAAGAAAGAGACGTTGAAACACTTATGGGAGCAATACCAAGCTCCTACAGAACAAAAGAGTGTCCGAAATTCCACCACACACCTGGTTCGCAACCTGACTGATATGACAACTGAAATTTTCCTCACGTTCTATCCCGAAGCACAAGGTTGGCTCAAGAATTCCCACCCTTAAAATTTACCCTCATCCACGACGCAAAAAAAATGGCACATCATCTATTCCTCCTCCATTTAATTTCAAGAATGCTTGAGAGAGGCTGGATAGAAAGGCCCGGTGTGTTAGTATTTCAGCGCTGGCTTGAGAGAGCGGGTTCGTTGACTATTGAATCCCATGGTAATGGGCTCTGAGGCATGGACAAACATAGCCATCCGACGAGGACTAAGGTAGCCCAAGACCTCTTCCGGAATATCCTTCGCATGGACAGCTCGCTTAATTTCCAACTTAGGGTCATGGGCCAAATTGACCAATAGGCCATCGTTACGACAGAGCCAGGGCGCATAGAGCAACACGATGGGCTTGGTGGCCTGATGCACGTTAATCGAAGACACGATCCCCAAAAATCCGTCACTGAGTTCCACCAAGCTTCCTGGGGGATAGACTCCAATGGCTTGGACCAGTGCTTGAACCACACGGTCACAAAATTTGGAGGATTCGCCCTTCCTCACCACATGACGATACAAACGCGATAAGGCAGCATGAGGATTGAGACTGGTTTCCGGGCTTGGCGCATTACAAAGTTCATCATAATGATCCGCCACCATCACAATTCGTGTGAGCCGGGAGAGGTCCTCTCGTCCTAAGCCTTTTGGAAATCCTGACCCATCGAGACGCTCATGATGTTGAGCAATAATCTCCACAAACAACGGGCCGGCGTTCAGAAACGAGGCCATGAGTTGCCCTCCCATCTCCGGATGTAAAAAACGGAGCTCCGGATCGGCCTCGACTTTCATTCCCCCGGCCTGAAACTTCACCTTCATGGGAAGAGCCCGGTACCCTACGTCATGAAACAGCGCCCCCCGACCAAGCTCCAGCAACACCTCATCATCGAGGGAAAATTGTCGCCCAATTAGCAAAGAAAGCGTGCAGACATTGATCGCATGCTCCGAAAGGCCCCATGCCACACCGTTACTTCCTACGAGATCAATAAGAGACATTGCCGTCTTAGGATTGTTCAACGCCTGCATAATATTTGAAATCATGGCATCCCCAGTCTTGAGACCAGCCGGGCGTCGGCCACTGAGTTGTTGAAACAGCTCCTGTCCTTGGGACAACGCTTTTTGATAGGCCCCTTCAACCTTTCGAAGATGATCATAAAATTCATGATAATCTTCGCGCCGATCCAACAGCTCGTACAAGGCTGACTCGGGGATAAGCGCCTCCTCTTCGTGTCGGACTTCTTCGCCTCCATTTGAGAATGTTTCCGATTCTTCCACGTCTTCTGACTCCTTCCGAAACACCACTTCGTTATCGATGCTGTCTGATAGGTCGTCCGAACTGCCAGGTTGCGATCGGTCCGGATCATACAGAATGGTGACGTTGGTCAGGCCTTTAATGATGTCCAAATCTTCAGAGGATTTAATCGTAAAGGTATTGGTGGGGAAGGGGTGGCTGAACCAGGAACCTTCGAGTTTCACCCACGTCCCGATCTGGAGGGATTGAATATCTTCGACTTCAATAAACGACATGGGAAAATCGAACTTTCATACCAATAAGGGGTCTACAATTCCAGCCTTCAAGCTCTCTGATTTTCAGCAAGAGGGTCTCACCGGGATACTGTCTTATTTCCTCGTTTCGGTTGATTGTCTCTCATGATTGAGTACACGGAGGACGGACATGTTTCCGAATCCAGTTCGAACAATTTTGTTGTAATATTTCAAAAGGTGGCGTCATCTGACGACCACAATGAGTTTTGTGAATAGAGTCAGGTTGACAGCTGACGCAATACCTGATTGATGGTTGGGAACGATATTGAGTGTCCCAATGACTTGTAAATTTTATGCATCCCGAAATAGCCTTATTTCCTCAATGAATTGGAAGGCACACTTTCGGGAGAAGCTGAGAAATGAAACCCATCTATGAAGACTTTCAGCACCGATATGCATTCTGCCTCGGATAAAGATCCTCCCCCTCATGCATCGTCTTATAAAGATTAACTTGATAAACCCCGATAGATCATAGATGCGCCGGTCTATTTTCATAGACAATTGACGAAATTTCGTCGTCGACTGATACCTAGAGTCCTACGCTTAGTACATCAAAGAATATTCGCTCACCAGTCAATCAGAAAACGTTATGAGCAGTGAACCTTCATTTTGTATGGATAAGGCTGAATGGCCGAAAGCTTTTAGATTCCATCAAGCAGGAGGATTTGCCTTCCTGGGTGCAACTGCAACTTCATTCCATGAATCGGCAAAAACTTCGGTATTGGATTGGAGTCCCCACTGGAGTCCCCACAAACCTGCCACAAAGACTGGACGGGTTCTGAGCCGATCATCCGGGAAAGACGGAAACAGGTTGCTTCAACGTTCCCAACGATTTTGCGGAAGATTCAATCACGGGTTTAGGGCATTCTCGCCTGCATTGGAATGGAACATTTAAACAATCAAGTCCTTACAGGTGGTATAGTGATGGCTTGGGCAATAGGGGTTCATGAGGATTTGCGGCCATCTCCTTATATCCTCGAACAATTTGGAGGTTCAATCCATCCACCACAACGACCTACTATAGGGTCATCCAATCCAATGACAACTTCCGGGGAGAGGATTTCAATGAAAAAAGAGGGACACGGTAACCAGACATCTGACGCCTATCGGCCAGAAAGTTCCGCGTGGACGGAGGCAGCCAACCGGCAGACGAGACCACCAACGTTATTTGTGATTTTTGGTGCGCAAGGAGATCTGACCAAACGCAAACTGATCCCCGCCCTGTATAATTTGGCCGCGAGCCGCCACCTTCCGCAAGAGTTTTCCATTCTTGGCGTGGATGGTGTCTCGATGACTACCGAGGATTTTCGTCTGAAAATTAGCCGGGATATCCAGGAGCTCTCCTCTCGCCCCATCGAGTCAACCATCAAAGAATGGCTTCTGGACCGGTTGCATTATCTTTCCGGAGATTTTCGTGATCCACGCACCTACGAAGGATTGCAAACGACGCTTGCACAATTAAACGCCCAATACGGGACACGTGAAAATTATCTCTATTATCTGGCCACTTCCCCCACGTTTTTTGGAGAAATTGTTCAGCAACTCGGGGAGAAAGGATTAGTCGCGCAGGACAAGGACTACTCCCGACGCATCGTCATTGAAAAACCCTTTGGGCATGATCTGGAGTCCGCTCAATCCTTGAATCACACATTGCGAAGTGTCTTAGACGAAAGCCAAATTTATCGCATTGATCATTACTTGGGGAAGGAAACAGTTCAGAATATTTTGGTGTTTCGATTTGCCAATGGTATTTTCGAGCCAGTATGGAACCGGCAATACATCGACCATGTGCAAATAACCGTGGCCGAAACCTTGGGCGTCGAACACCGAGGCACCTATTATGATCAAGCGGGTGCTTTGCGTGACATGGTGCCCAATCATCTGTTGCAGCTTTTGGCATTTGTGGGAATGGAACCGCCAAACGCCTTTGATCCCGAAGCGGTGCGCAATGAAAAAGCCAAACTCCTTCGAGCCATTCAGCCCATGAATCCCATCGATGTCTTACAGTCGACCGTGGCCGGTCAATATGGAGCAGGAATGATGAAGGGCGGGAAAGTTGGGGGCTACCGGTCTGAGGCGAATGTGTCTCCCGCATCTCTTAGAGAAACCTACACAGCCATGACCCTGTCCATTGAAAGTTGGCGATGGGAAGGGGTTCCCTTCTACCTCCGAACCGGCAAGCGTCTACACAAACGAGTCACCGAAGTCGTCATTCAGTTTAAATCCGCCCCGCTCATGCTGTTTCGCAAAACACCGGTGGATCGGTTAACTCCCAATGTGCTGGTTATTCGCATCCAACCCGATGAAGGAATATCGTTGAGTTTCGGGGCCAAAATCCCAGGCCCGCAAGTGCAGGTGGGGAACGTGGATATGGACTTCCAATATTCTAAATATTTCGGGGATGCACCGAGCACCGGCTATGAAACCCTGCTGCACGATGTGATGGCTGGAGACGCCACCCTTTTCCAACGAAGCGACAATGTGGAATTGGGATGGAGTGTCGTTGATCCGATCCTCAAAGTCTGGGACAGTCTCGGAACCCATGCCATCCATCAATATGCGGCCGGGACGTGGGGTCCGCCGGAAGCCGATGCCCTGTTAGCCAAAGATGGGAGAACCTGGAGAAATCACGATTAGTCTCCCTTTCGCCACTAATTTCCTTATTTTGCATGACCCAAATCCCTTAATTTTACGGTTTCCCATTGGTCTCATTTTATGAACACCCAACGGACAAACTGGGGATAAGTCATTTGAGGGGACCTGGCGGTGGTAATTTCATTTATTGCACAGTAGCTATCTATTATTTCCTTCCTGTGGTAGTGTGAAGACACTTATCGCGTGGGGCTTGGCGATGAGCCATTAGATTTTCAAAGCCCATAACCGGTGTTGTTTCGCCCGAGAGATACCTCGGAAGTGTTTGACCTAAGTCGCCTGCATAACGCGCCCACGGACTACTCCTTCCTAATGTTTCATCCTTCTCGAGCCTCAGACAATATCATTTTTTCAAAAGGAGGAGCCCCATGGGTTCAAAATTGTATGTCGGTGGATTGCCGTATTCGGCGACGCAAGTAGAATTAACGGATCTGTTTTCCGCACACGGTACGGTCCAATCAGCCAATGTCATTAGCGACAAATTCACCGGCCAATCGCGCGGATTTGGATTTGTCGAAATGTCATCGAACGAAGAAGCTCAAGCTGCCATTTCAGCCCTCAACTCAACAGAGTTTGGTGGCCGAACGTTGACAGTCAACGAAGCCAAGCCTCAAGCCCCCCGCACGGGTGGTGGCGGCTATGGTGGTGGTGGTGGAGATAGAGGCGGCCGAGGTAGCCGGTTCTAACGAGAACGCCAAAATGTCAGAAAAAAGGGAGAGGTTCAAAAGGCCTCTCCCTTTTTTTATTCCGAATTCAGTTGGCCTCTCCTGGAAATATTCAGAACTAAAACCGGCCGTAACTTCACTTGTTGTCCCAACAAAAATCCCCTACCAAGGACACCGCAAGGGAAACAAAGAAAGTTACAGAGAAAATACGTTAAAAGGTATAAAAAATTCTAGCGGAGGGCGATTGAGAGGTTATGATGAAATGGTAACCGTGGAGTGGTTCCGCACCTGTGCTCACCAAGCCACCACTTTAAGCGCCATGCAGACCCTGGCGACTATCGGTGCAGGCAGTATGGATTTGTATCCAATCTCTCTAAAAAATGTTTCCAAAGTAAAATACTCGCGATTACGACGAGGCTAAAATATTTTTGTAATCTTCCCGTATGATCAAAAAATTCATCTGACCTTCTGATCGTTCCGACCCCGAACCTTTCAAACAGGTTTCACAACAGGCTTTTATGATCTGAAACTTTTATAAGCCCCTCATCGGAATGCGCATTTCTCCCATTGTTTGTACTCCGGAAAAAGAAAACGGGCAACGCTTCTATCTAAATAGAGGCGATGCCCGTGAGCAAGAACTTCTTATTGTATTGAGGATCGAAACCCCGTTAGTTACCCGTGGTTGCGGGGGAGGGATTTGAACCCTCGACCTTTGGGTTATGAGCCCAACGAGCTACCAGACTGCTCCACCCCGCGGATCGATACTAGTAGAGGTAGCGCATAGAAGTCAATGAAAGTGCAGGAAATTTTCGCGTGTAGTGGCGAGGTGCACTATGATATCTTCTGGACCGTATGTTGCTGCCAAGTATTTTTGCCCTGGTGATGGGCTTGGCCCTGATTATCGGTGATTGGTTTCAATTCACCACGCTGAAGCCCTGGGCCTGTCGTTATGGTTGCCCACTGGCCCGACGAAACGATTTACTCCCCAAACCGAAAGATTCCTTTCCTCGGTTATTTAAAACCAGTAGTACGATTCCTCTTCCCCATGGTGTGGCTCGATGGGTACCTGATCGCCAGGCCATCGTGATTCGGCCATATTACAAAATGTTTTCCTTGCGGTTTCGAACGGCTTGGCCCTTAAAAGGGACACTCGACTATCATTTTAAGGACGATCAGCTTGAACTCCACTTGTCCAAACGCATTCCCTGGTCTTCCGCTATATTGACGTCGTTGTGGTTAATTTTTGTTATTAGTGGGACGCTCGCGTTTGTGACGATGTATGCGATGGACGGGGGCTTTGGGACGGTGGGGGGTATATTCTGGGCAGTAGGATTAATCGCGTTAGGCCTGTTGGTGTTAGCAGGGGGCATGATTCTCTTGGCCTTCGCCTATCGGCTCGAAGATTCACGGTTGATGCAGGTGTATGACGAATTGACCGCTGTTTTAAAAGGGACCATTCAAATTGAACCCTAATCCCATCCCTACTTTTCTTTTGAGATAAGATCCTTTTTCATTTTGGAGAAATTCTCGACACGGAATGATGGCAAGGCATAAGCCCACCCATTCACCCGTTGATTGAATGATTCGACTTCTTTTTGTACCTCTTCAGGTTTATTGAGAAGCGTTTCCGGCTTCGGTGGTTTTCCGTTTGAATCTTTTTGGTCTTTTTTTGCTTCTGCTTGATGTGCTTTTTGGATTTCCTCTGGTTTGGTTGCTGGTTCAGGCGTTTGTATAAGACTCGCGTCAAACTCAGCGGAAAGTTTTGCCCAAATCTGTTCGTTGCGTTTAGTCGTGTGTACCTGTAGCCGCAAACCATCAAAGGTGTCTAAGGTTGCCGACACTCCTTGCTTCACGGCAAAATCTATTTCGGCTTGTGATTTTACATCTTCCAATGACAATTGGACTAATGTGCCTACCACATTATTCACATTAAATTGTGAAGCGATCTTAAAGCCAGGCGGAACCGAGTCCATGCGAAAATCCAAATCCTCAGGCTTCTCTTTTGAAAGATGCAACGTATCTCCACTTGGATGCGTGACGGTCACCTGCCGAACACGTTTGGTGGTGAGTGCCGTCACTTCTTTATCCAGCCATTCGTCGGCTACCGTTTCTAGTGGCAAATTGCCCGTCACCACCCATGTCTGAAGGTCGCCAGGTTTGCGCACGTAGATATCACTCATTCGCGGGTTGCCTTTTGCCGGTTTCTGGTTACCGACCACAAGTTTCACAGCTTCAGGATTATCAACGGTTTTCACCGTCACCGTTTTGGATAACGAGCCTTCCTGATTGGAGTCCTGCAACCCAAGACGTTCATAGAGCTCCGGATTCTTGGTCTTCGGTTCACGAATGCGCAGATCGGCCATCCCAACAATGGCTTGCTTGACCTTTTCCACATCGGCGCGATAGCTCGCTTTTTCTTTCACTCCCCAAAAATATTCTCCACGTACCAATGTGACCGTCTGCTCCTTGGTCTCAATGACGACCTCCTTCACGTCATTCACCACATTCATAAAGTCGGGAAACAACAACTGCCCACTTTGGGGAATAGTGGCAGAGGGTTCATGGTTTACGAACACAGCTAAGATAATCCCCACGATGGTGATCCCAGCTAACAAGCCTATCGTTTTCGATTTCATGACGTCCCTTTGAATATCTTCTTCTTGATCAGGTGGTCTTTCAATACATGGTAGAAAATGATCTTGTTATCTGAACTTTTTCCTAAAGCGTGAAGAACCGATCCATACCCCCACTATTCCGACGAGCACCGGCACCAGGCCAATATTGATAAACTTCACCCAGCTTTCGACACTTTCAATATTTTTCCCCAGTTCATGCTGCACAGCGCGCAATTCCTTCCGCACTTGAACCAGGTCTTGCCGGAACGTGGTCATCGCTTGTTGCTGTTCGATACTCATGATCATGGTATTGTCTTCTGACTTTTGACTTTGCAAGTTCTGAAGCTTGCTTTCGGTAGCTTTCAGCCGTTCTTGTAGGGCTTGTTCTTTCTGACGGAATTGTTGTTCCGCGTCTTGTTGCAGTGCACGCAACAACGTAAACGGTCGGGAATAGCCCGCCCGGCTTCTGACGCTAATGAGATCATTACTCCCGGTCAGGTTATCGAGGGCGTTCGTCACGAAGGTCCCGTTTCCCGATGTGGGAATGCCAATCCGTTGACCAAAGAAATTTTGGACCTGTGCCCAAAACTTATCCTGCAAGATATCGGTATCTGCCACGACAATGACGTTGATGGGTTCCTTCGACTCAGTCACATGTGGTTTGGAGGATTGGCCTTCGGAATCGTTTGAGGGTCCGGAATTGGCATCTGCCGCTTTCTGGGGCGATTGAGGCTTGCCATCGGGAAAGGCGGTCTTGACGTTTCCCGTTACTCGTGCCGCCACCATCATTTTTTCGCCTTCTGGTTTATAGGTGCTCAGAATGCTTCCAAGATCCGGCATAAATGACAAGGTCGACGCATCGATTTTCATGGCTGCTTCATCGGATTGAATGAAAGGGGTCACCTCGGTCCCTACATCACCTTTTTTTTGAAGAATGCCGGCAGAGGCCATGGTGATGGCTGACACTTGTGCCGTCACAATATCGTCACTGCTGAAATGTTCCTGACGAAAATCCACCCACACAGGATAATCAACCACTTGCATCCGGGCCTGTTGCTGAATTTGCACCTTCTTGGCTAAGGGTAAATCGCCTAATACTTTCCCCTTCACCATTTCTAAGCCCCATGCGTCGAACAACTTCGGGAAATCCGAATTCCGAGGGCCTCCGCCACCCATGGGATTCATTGGGTTGCCTTCGCCACTGTCAGACTCCGCCAACGGATCCACAAAAATCATGGCATGTCCACCATGAAGGACAAATTGATCAATAGCATAGAGGGTTGGATCACCTATCGCTTTGGGATGCACGATCATCAAGACACTGACATCGTCCGGGATTGTCGTGGCTGTCGATTCAATCTTTTTGATCTCGAACATTTGTTCAATATGGGTCACAATCAACCAGGGTTGGCTGCCCCCACCTTGCTGCATTACTGGCATAGCCCCCGCCCCATCAATCGGGAGCGAGCTGAGCAATCCCAAGATTTTTTTCTTGGGATTCGCCAAGGTATGAATCATCTTCGTGAGATCATACTCCAAAAACTCCTCCCGCTCCGGCTGGAAAAAGGGGATGACTTCTAACTCATCCGTTGAACTGGTTCCCGCCAACCCAAAATAAAATTGCGTGCTGCCATTGTCTAGCGGGATGCCTTGTAATCCATAGGCGACGGCTCGATCTTCTTCTTCAGAAAACGGCTCGGGGTCCATGACCTGCAAGATCAGTTGGTTGCCTGCAACCTGGGCATACTCTTCCAACATTTCTTGGACCCGCGTGGCATACCCCTTGATTCCCGGTAGACCCGTGGCCAGTTTTTTCGACAGGTAAAACCGCAACGTGATGGGTTCAGTCAAATTGGCAAGGACATTTTTCGTTCCATCTGACAGCGTATACAACTTATGCTCAGTCAAATCGAAGCGGGCAGAACGTAATGTCGCATTACTTATCATATTGAATGCCCCGAACAAGACAGCTGCCAGCGCAATACCAGTTCCGGTCAATAAACGTTTATTCATAGATTCCTCTTGAATTGTTCCATCCTATTCTCACGCCTCAAACATTTCTTCCTTACTCGGCTTTTTTCATATCGATGACGGTGGCCGTCGCAAATAGCCAGAAGGCAATAAGTGAAAGGAAATACAAGATGTCCCGTAGGTCCAACACGCCTTTGCTAATCGATTGAAAATGCGTCAAAAAGCTAAACGAACTGATGGCAGTCAGAAGAAATTGCGGCGCCCACCCGCTAAAAAGCTCCAGGACTAACGGAAATCCACTTAAGATGAATCCCAGACAAATCACCACGCTCACGACAAAGGCGATGACCTGATTCTTCGTCAGCGCCGAAATACAGGACCCAATCGCTAAAAATCCACCGGCCATGAGCAGGCTGCCGATATAACTAGCCAGGATCACGCCATTATCGGGTTCCCCCAGTATATTCACAGTAATCCACATCGGAAAGGTCAGCGCTAGTGCGATGCCCGTGAAACACCACGCCGCCAAAAATTTTCCCGCGACTGCTTCCCACATGGTTACCGGCAAGGTGAGTAACAGCTCGATGGTCCCTGAACGCCGTTCTTCCGCCCACAGGCGCATAGCCAGTGCCGGAATAAGCACCAGATAAAGCCACGGATGAAAATCAAAAAACGGCGCCAAATCAGCTTGTCCCCGAACAAAAAAGTTGCCCAAGTAAAACGTAAAGGCGCCGCTCAGCATGAGAAAGATGACAAGAAACACCGCCGCAATGGGAGTCGCGAAATAACCCGCCAACTCCCGCTTAAAAATGACTCGTATGCGATCCACAATGCCTCCTTGCTGAGATAGCTAGGTCTAATCTTCTTACGATAGCGCTTGTTTTGGTGTCGTTAAGAGACGAAAGACATCATCCAACTGCCCACGATCCTGATAGAGTTCCTGAACGTCCCAACCCTGCTCCCGCGCATATTGGGCGATAGCCGGAAGAATCCACTGTCCGTCGTCTGGGTAAATTCTCAGCCGCACCAGTTCTCCGTCCTTGCCCTTGTCCTCGATTTTTTTGACTCCCTTTACCGTCATGAATCGTTCATGAGCCATTACGGGCTCCACTCCCCTGACCGTAATCAAGACAGTATTATGTGTGGGCGCTTTTCCTTCTAATTCGGTCGGTGTGCCATCAGACACGACCTTGCCTTTAGCGATAATCATGGCTCGAGAACAGACCGCATGCACTTCTTCCAAAATATGGGTGGATAGAATAATGGCTTTTTCTTGGGCCATGGCTCGAATGAGCGTACGGACTTCGTGCTTTTGGTTAGGATCTAAGCCATCGGTTGGTTCGTCCAATATCAACACTTCAGGATCATGCAAAATGGCTTGCGCTAAACCAACGCGTCGCTTAAAGCCCTTTGAAAGGGTTTCGATCGGTTGGTCCAACACTGATTGCAGATTCACTTTTTCTACCGTCTCAGATACGGTTCGTGTGAGGGTCTCTCCAGCAAGGCCACGCATTTGACCAATAAAGGTCAAAAAGGAAGCAGGAGTCATATCTTGATAAGCCGGCGCTCCTTCCGGCAGATAGCCAATCCGGGTTTTCGCTGCAAGGGCGTCGTCTTGCACATCATAACCACAGACACGAACAGTCCCACTTGTCGGGATGAGAAACCCTGTGATCATTTTCATGGTCGTTGATTTCCCCGCCCCATTCGGTCCTAAAAATCCCAGCACCTCTCCTTTAGCAACGGTGAACGATACGCCATCGACGGCGACAATTGACCCAAATGTTTTGCGCAAATTCTCGATCTCAACCATGGTTATCATTGATACCCTCTTTCCCAGATGGTTTTTTCTCTCAATGCAGATAGAGCTCCGGCAGTGATTCGTTTTTATTCTTAATTGTTGGGGATTTCGCGGTCATGGCCGGCTGAATCGTTTCCCAGAAACGATGGCCATCCCAGGTGTGTGACTCTGGTGTAGTATACAGGGTCCGATCCAAGTTCCAAATGGCCTCTTTGACACCGGTATTATTGGGAACAGGCTCAGCCAACATTCGAACCGCTGTACCCAGACTCAAACAGGGCTTCCCCTGCTGTTTAATTGAAGCCCATTGTAATAAGGCCTGACGGGCTTTAATGGCTGACTGTTCCTGACACGCTGCTTTGACCGCCTGTATAGCTTTTCGCTCAGATTCCAAAGCCTTTTGAACTCTTGCGCCAGTTTCTTCGCGCCCGAAATGTTTCCGTCGTCGCCGATCCCACCACCACCCCACGAGCGTGAGAACCCAGATTCCTAGCAATCCTCCTACAAGCCATGGCCATTGCGTTGGCTCAAGGAACATGGGTGATGGCTT
Source organism: Nitrospirales bacterium (assembly GCA_040904705.1). GTDB lineage: Bacteria > Nitrospirota > Nitrospiria > Nitrospirales > UBA8639 > Nitrospira_E. The sequence continues at coordinate 27,711 of JBBDSY010000048.1, forward strand.
TGATGAATCACGAGAACCATTCAGAGGGCTTTGTTCATCGGATGGGACCGATTGCAGGAAATCGCTGGGATGTTGATCGAGTACCCTCGCTGATTGTGTCGGAAAGTCTCCACGCACCCTCAATGTTCTGGATGGCAATTCCGCTGTTTCCCAGCGAGCGGCCTCGATATTCCACCATGGAATGCGAATGCCGGGAACGGCGACCGAACCGGGTTGCGTAGGGACAAAGGCATACTTTTCCTCTCGCGTTCCAACGACCCAAGTGTCATCAACCTCCGTGGTAGTTTCCGGCTTGTCTGGATAGATTTTGACCGATCCAAAATCCTGCACAGGTAATTCCGGCAATTGTTCTCCGCGCAATCCCTTCGCCACCATGACCACCGTCCTTGTGAGGGGCTCATGCATTTGAATGTTCTCAGTATCCCCAGACCAACTTTCCTTGATCGTAAATTCTTTGGCGGGCAGCCACATCTTGCCCTTTGTATCCGCGGGCATATCTTTGACTGTGAGTGAAACTTTGGGACTGCGAAGATGAATCGGACGTGTTGTTTGAAACAAGGATGTAAAAGGACCACCGCTTTGGCCTCTCCGACGATTGCTAAAAAACTCATCAAGCATCGAGCCGCCGGGGCGTTCATCTGGAATCGACCCAGAAAGCAACACGGGCGGAATAATCTGAGTTCCAGCCTTCTGAGGCGTGATCGCAAAACGACGTTCGGTCACCTGATATCGCCGACCTTCCCGAATCGTTTCGAATGACCTATCTTTGCCCACTCGTTCGACCATACCCCACTCGATTTCAGGATCGTCCAATTTACCCTCTTGAAGGGAAACGGCGGATAACAAACGAAGCGTCAACAACACTTGGCCTTGGACATACGGAACATGCGAATCAACTTCCGCTTCAAGGTATATATTCCGCTGTGAACCAGCCGCCGTCATTTGACTAGGCTCCTTCACTGTCAGTGTGAAGGGAAGGCTTGAGTGATGCCCGACCTGAATGGCCGGAATAGTCAGCATCCCGGTTCTTTTGGGAGCCAAGGTGGTCACCCACTTCGTCACCGAGGAGGTTTTCATGTTGACGATACTCATCTGTTGACTATGGCTAGTCCCCAACAGCGCAAAATTCTCGTCCAGCTTTTTCAAATCCGGCGCTTCACCAGATGACACCCCCTCCGCTTCAACCACTAACCGTACCGTTTCATCAGCCATAACCGGATTCCGATCAACATACGCCTTCACCGATTGCGCCCAGACCGAAGAGGGACCGCCCAATGCGCTCCACACAAAAATCAGTATGGAAAGATTAAAAACCCCTACCATTAACCCTTCCTGTCTTTTTCCCTGTTCACCCACCATACATAGCTCTTTTAAAATAGTATTCCACGCATTCTCTTCTTTTTCCTCAAGGACGCCTGCTGTTCAGCCTTGGGTATGGACGATCCCTTCAGCTGGCGGCTCCTGTTTGACCGCAGCAAGTTGGTCCGCCCTTCATTGACTCGCGTCCACCCTATCGAATGCGGCCGAATAGGGCGGCAGTGGTTTTGGGTCCTTTTGTCAAAACAAAAGGACCTTGTCCGCCGGGGCGAAAACCGGCTTTACCATATTCCTCACCAAGGCCGGCCAGACGAATCGACCGCCACTCCCGCCTCAAGACGCCGCCGATGTTCCAAAAGAAATTTGCGCCGCAACAACCCCCCGGGATCATCAGGAATACGGCGCAACCATTGCTGAAGCGCCTGCTCCGACTTTTGGTCCTCCCGCGCGGCCACCGATTGGGAAGCCGATGCCAGTTGTTCCTGCGAATCAGGATCCTTCCCGTTATCCCCAGGAGATGATTGAGCGATTTCAGAGGGTCCCGATTTTTCCTTTGGGTCCTGAGCAAAGTTCTGCGCTTGGGGCACTTCTGATTTATTGGCTTGTTCGTAAGAATCTTGAGTCGATCCGCGTGAACCTTGCGAGCTTTCGTTTCCATTATGTTTTGAAGCGGCACGGTCCGAGTTATTCTCCTGATCCTCTTTCTGGGATGCTTGTTCCTGACTCTGTTGATCTGAATTCTTCCCATCGCCTTGCTGTGATGGGGAACCTGAGGAAGAATCAGATTTCTGGGATCCGCTTCCTTGAGGAGATTGTGACGGTTGATTCTCTAGAATTTTTTTGAGGACATCCAAGTTATGTTGGGCATCTCCATGATCCGGCTGTTGCGTGAGTGCAGCTTGATAAGAGGCGATCGCTTCAGGATATTTCCCCAACTTCGCTAACGCATTGCCTCGATTGTAATGACCTTCTGGCGAATCCATTTTCGCAAAAGCTTGCTCGGCCTGTTCATAGTCACCGGCGCGATACTGTGCGATGCCCTTCCACTCAGGCTTTTCAAACAGGGTCGCCGCTTTCTTGGGATCGTGTTGTTCTAAAGCCTTCATCGCCTGTTGATCGGAACGTTCCCACATATTCTCCCAAGAAAACGCATGAGTAACGTGGGGTAGCAAGATGTAGAGCAACACGATGCCCACCCATCCACGACGAAAGGCCGGAAGGGCCACCGCCAAAAGAGCCATCACCAACCAAGGACCTTCTTCTCGCCAAAGATTGGCCGTGCGTTGATTGGACACCGTGGGTTTTGAGATCATTGAAGCATCCACCGAGGGCAACACCACCTCCAGATCGCGATCATCCAGCGCGATGCTGGCATACCGGCCACCAGCCGCCCGCGCTGCGGTTTGCAAAGAGCCTGGATCTAATTTCGTGACCACAATGGATCCCGAATCATCTTTCACGAAACCTCCTGATTCGGGAATTGGTGCCCCCTCTTCTGTGCCCACACCCAAGATTGAAATGTGTCTGCCTTTTCTCGCAATCCGTTTCATGGCTTCTACGGTGGCAGGCTCTGCCCCTCCATCCGTGATGAGTAAAATATCGCCGCCTGGAACTCCGGCCTGTTCCAATAAATCATGTCCCATGTTCAAAGCCATGTCTGGACGACTCCCTTGAACCGGCATGAGATCCGTTTCCAAGGTTTGCACTAAGGTCTTCATGGTACGTGCATCATCGGTCAGAGGAGACACCACGAATGATTCGCCCGCAAAAATGACCAAGGCGGTTTGCCCTTCCTGGCGTGCTTGAAGAATATCCAGAATTTTATGTTTGGCACGTGCCAGCCGCGACGGAGCCACATCCTGCGCATCCATCGACCGCGAGACATCCAACACCAGCACTAAGGCCGATTCAGCACGAAACACCGGCTGCGGCAATTGCGACCATACGGGACCCGCTAACGCCCCCAGAGCCAGAGCCCAACCCAGCCCGACAAGAATGATTGGGCTATTCGATTTGGGACCGGTGGGTCCGACTAGCACATGCGGGAGTAAATGGGCATCACATACCGACTCCCACAAATGGGCCGTGGCCCCTCGTTTGGCGAGGACCACCAGGAGACCCACCAAAGGGACGAATCCCCATAACCATTCAGGGCGCAGAAAATGAAAGTGATTCATTTCATCATCCTGCCACAGTCTCTGAATCCAGGCCTTTTGCGGCCCTCTTCAGGCCGACGGACCACCCATTGGGAATCAAAAGGGAACCAGCCATGAGGACAGAAATGCCCAGAGCCAGCCCCAACGGCCAGATGAAGAGTTCCGTCCTGGGACGAAAGAGTTCAGTGTCCGCCGAAGCTGGCTCCAGGCGATCAAGCTCGGCATACACTTTGGCCAACGCTTCAGTATTTTTAGCACGGAGGTACAGCCCGCCCGTTGATTGGGCGAGATGACGTAGCGTGTCTTCATCTAAATCACGCGAAGGATTCACTGTCCGGGATCCGAACAACGAATCCACTTCCATGCGATCAGCCCCAACGCCGATCGTATAGATCCGAAGGCCTTGTGCCTTCGCCAGATCGCCGGCTTGTTTAGGAGAGATTTCGCCGGCCGTGTTCGCTCCATCCGTGAGCAACACCAAGACACGACTGCCTGCGGGTTGTTCTTTCAGGCGCTTGATGGCCAGACCAATCGCATCTCCAATGGCCGTATCTTTTCCCGCCAGACCGATTTCTGTTCCCTGTAACATCGTGCTAACCGTCTCGCGATCAAACGTGAGGGGTGTCTGCACATAGGCTTGAGACCCGAACACAATGAGGCCCACCCGATCTCCGGTCCGTCGTGCAATAAATTCAGCCGCCGCGCGTTTGACCACCTCAAGACGAGTCACTTCTTGCCCGTTGATCGAAAAGTCTGGAATCTCCATGCTGCCGGAAATGTCCATGGCCAACAGTAAATCCCGTCCACTGGTCGGCAGACCCACCGGTTCGCCAATCCACTGCGGGCGGGCGGCGGCGAGCAGCAGCAGCAGCCAGATCACCATGCTGAACCACAACCAGGTCGAAGAACCCCGTTGAACCTTGTCGCCAGAGTGAACCGACTGAAACTTGACCATATCTCTAAAGTGGGGGACACGCAGGGCCGCCGTCGCTTGCTCAGGAGCCGGTGGAGCCCAGCGTCGAATAAGCCAGGGCAACACCACCAACACCATCATCCACGGCCAGAGCAAAGATATCATGCCACGGGTTTCCTTCCAGGTCCTTGAACTTTCCGAATCCATTGTTCAGCTAACGGCAGAAGGCTCGATGCCGACGTGGACCCGTGTGCCTGATAGGGGCCGAACCGCAAGGATTGTCCTGGCCCATCTGAAAATTGGTTCGTGCCCCCTGAGCGATCCAAAAAATTCAGCCAGGATTGCCCCGACAACCCCGCGACCTCTGACCGTGAAAACACCGCCAGCGCATAGCGCCGTAAAAGATGTGAGACCTCTGTGATAGCCCATTGGTCTTCAGCATGGACCGCATAGTGTTGTTTCACCTGTTCGAGTTGACCTAATGCCACCCGCCGGAGTCGAGTTCGTCGGCGATGAGATGTGGCCAAAAGAACCAGTCCCACCACCATGACCAACCCCACGAGGAGCATCCACCAGCCAACGGCTGGTGGCCACCAGGAAATGGGATCGGGCAGATGCACGTCGCGCAAGTCTTGTAATGGATCGGGGACGTTTGGCATATCAGGCCACCCCTGCCACACCGGAATGATTGGCACTTCGCCGATTTCCTAATTCATGAAGTCCCTTGGTCAGTTGAGTCGGAAGGTCTTCATGTGTGGCCAACGGGACAAATCCGATTCCCCGTGAACGGCACAGGTAACGAACCTCCTCATACCGCACATGAAAGGCCTGCGCATAGGCCTCAACAACCTGTGAGGAATGGGTTTGCAGCACCCCGTGGGCTTGCCCATCCGTAATGGGATAGGAGCCAGGAGGTGGAGCCACTTGTTCCACCTGATCGTAAATAAATAGGGCGACGACCTCATGATGAGCTCCAAGTCGACGCATCGCGGTCTTAGCCTGGTGATCCCACTCTCGAAAATCACTGAACAGAAATATAAGACTTCCCGGGCGAGCGGCTTTCAGCACACGATTGAGTGCTAATCGAAAAGATGCGGCTGAAGAGGCTGGTTCGGGGTTGTTTGCTAAAGATTGACCGGATCGATTGGCGAGGACATTCAGTAATTGAAGGATGCCGGTTCGGCCGCCCGTCGGCCGCAATTCCACATGATCGGCTTCGGCAAACACCACTCCGCCCACTCGATCCCCTCTGGCATGCGATGCCCATCCCAATAAGGCCGCCGCCTGTGCGGCCACGACTGATTTAAAGGCAACTTTTGTCCCGAAATGCATGGCGTGTCGATCATCGACCACCATAAAAACCGGACGTTCGCGTTCCTCTCGAAAGACTTTCAGGTGGGGTTCGTTGGTTCGAGCTGTTACCCGCCAATCCATTAACCGTACATCATCACCGGGTTGATACCGGCGGGATTCCTCAAAATCAATGCCCCGCCCCTTGAACGGTGATCGCTCCCCTCCGGCTAACAAGGCATGCGACCGGGTTCTGCGGTTACCCACTAACCCGGAAAGATGATGACGAGCCTGAATAAGATCCTTCAGGTGGACGCGGACTCCTCGAAAGGAGTTGGAGTCCATTGGGGAGGCGACAGAGACGGGCGCACTTGGGCGTTTATGGAACGGCCACATGATTCATAATCTCAGAGACCACATGATCGGTCGTCACGCCTTCGGCTTCGGCTTCAAACGTCAGCAAAATTCGGTGGCGGAGCACATCGTGCGCCACGGCCTGGATATCTTCTGGAGACACATAATCACGGCCTTCCAACCAGGCATGTGCTCTGGCGCATCGTTCCAATCCGATGGTGGCTCGAGGACTGGCCCCGAAACGCACCCATCGTTTTAATGTTTCGCTGTAGGGGGCAGGATTTCGCGTCGCCACCACAAGTTGAACGAGATATTCCTCCAATGTTGGCGCAAGATGGACATTCCAAATGTGCTGGCGTGCCGCCAATAAAACTTTTTGAGGAATAGGCGAGACCTGGTCCAGAGAGTCCAGTGGTGTGGCTTTGGCCTGATTCCGTACCAGTTCGGCAATGAGTCGTTCGTTTTCAACCGTAGGATAGGGAACCCGGACGTACAATAGGAATCGATCTAATTGAGCTTCAGGAAGGGGGTAGGTGCCTTCCTGCTCAATGGGATTTTGTGTGGCCATGACCAAAAATAATTCCGGAAGTGGATAACTGGTCCGCCCTATGGTGACTTGATGTTCGCCCATCGCTTCCAGCAAGGCGGCTTGCACTTTGGCCGGGGCTCGGTTGATTTCATCGGCGAGAACCAGATTGTGAAAAATGGGGCCAGGTTGGAAACGGAAGGAGCCATCTTGGAGACGATAAATATCCGTCCCAGTGATATCTGCCGGTAAGAGATCCGGAGTGAATTGGATTCGGTGGAAGTCGGCTTCGATCCCGGCAGCCAATGTTTTGATGGCGGTGGTTTTGGCCAGTCCGGGCGCACCTTCCACCAGGAGATGGCCATCTGCTAACAGGGCAATCAAGAGCCTGAGCGTCAATCCCTCTTGGCCAATGACCTGTCGATTCAGGAAGGCACGAAGCAGGGAAATCTGTCCGTGTTCAGATCCAGACATACGTCGTGAAATGAACCCGATGGGTCATACGGGTCAAAAATGTTCAGGTTTCCCATACGCGAGCAGGTTAATCTACAGAGTTTTGGAAAACGGTTTCCCACGGGTATCCAGGGCACTCGCAAACCCTATTTACATGATAATTCATGAATTATGAGAGTCAAGAGGTCTCGTTAAAGAGGCCAGCTGGATTGGGCCTTGACTATACGATAAACACTGGATTGTTAAAATAGCGTGTAAATGAACGGGGCCACAGCCGAACCTTCACTCAAAATAATCAGGCCCCCTAAGAGTAAGAGCATAATGATGATCGGCGCCAGCCAGAACTTTTTCCGCTCGCGCATAAACTCCCACAATTCTCCGAGAAAAGCTGTCATCTACTCTTTCCTCCTTCAAAAGGCTTTCAAGACATGATCGGCCGCACGGGCTTCTTTGGGAACCCGGTAGGTTTCGGCCTTGGGATCAAAGCTGAGCTGTAGGGGACGCTTCCCCAAGACTCTGATGACCAGCGAGATAGGGGTGACCATGCCATAAAAGACGAGCCCCAACAGAATACGGGAATTCACCCACCCAATCTTTTCGCCGAAGATCATCCATACCCGATAGATGGGCTTCAAGCCATTAGGGAACAGGGCTGCTAACACCCCAAATATTCCGGCGAGTATGCCTGCCCACATGCGGACGCCTTCCCCACGAAACACCAAGGGCCACACGGTGATGAAGACAAAGACACCACCCATGAGCCAGCCAAATTGCCGGAGTTGTTTGGGCGGAACGTCGTTCAGGGATGAGGGTGTCGCCATGGGTCTTTTATCCAAGATTAATCAAGTTCAAACTCGTTCATCCACTGAGTATCTTTGGGAATGGGTTTCTGCTGCTCCTTCAGGAGCACACAATTTTCTAAGACCAATACATCCATTTCGGTGCGCATGAAACAGCGATACGCATCTTCCGGCGTACAGACAATGGGCTCGCCACGAACATTAAAGGAGGTATTGATCAAGACACCACAGCCTGTTTGCTTCTGAAAGGCTTGCAAGAGGTGATAATAGCGAGGGTTGGTCGAGGCCGTCACAGTTTGGACTCGTGCGGAATAATCCACGTGAGTCACGGCTGGAATATCTGATTTCGGTACGTTCAGGAGATCAATTCCCCAGAGCTTTTCCTGTCCTGCCTGGAGTGCCACTCTCCGCTGCTCCACCACTGGCGCCACTAAGAGCATATAGGGACTGTCAGTATCCATCTCAAAATACTCCGAGACGCATTCTCGCAGCACCGACGGGGCAAACGGTCGGAAGGATTCACGATATTTAATTTTGAGGTTCATGACAGATTGCATTTTCTCGCTTCGTGGATCGCCTAATATACTGCGACCGCCCAAGGCCCGCGGGCCAAACTCCATGCGACCTTGTACCCAGCCAATGACTTTTTCCTCCGCCAGATGACCGGCCACTCGCTCACAGAGCGGGCCATCGTCAAGGCGTTTGTAGGGAGCTCCAAGCTTTTTTAACAGTGCCTCTATTTCATCATTCGAATACGAGGGGCCAAGGTAGCTACCTCGCATGGCATCCTGGGTGCCATTACAGTGACGAGGCTGGTTCAGAAAGTGATAATGGACATTCAAAGCCGCCCCAAGGGCACTCCCTGCATCACCAGCCGCCGGCTGTATCCACAGTTGGGCAAACGGGCCTTCGCGCAGGACCCGGCCATTGCCGACACAGTTGAGAGCCACACCGCCGGATAAGCACAGATTTTTAATGCCTGTCTCCTTGTGTAAGCTGTTGGCCAACCTGAGCATGACGATCTCGGTCACTTCCTGTATAGAACGAGCTAGGTCCATTTCTCGTTGGGTTAATTGGCTTTCCGCTTGGCGAGGGGGCGCCCCGAATAACTTATCAAACTTGTCACTGGTCATGCGGAGACCTGTGCAATACGAAAAATATTCCATGTTCAGCCGGAAGGTGCCGTCCGGTTTCACATCGACAAGGTGGTCCAGAATGGTTTTGACGTAGGTGGGTTCACCGTAGGGTGCAAGTCCCATGACTTTGTATTCCCCGGAGTTCACCTTGAAGCCGGTGTAATACGTAAAGGCCGAATAGAGGAGGCCCATGGAATGCGGAAACGGGATTTCCCACAAGGGAGTGAGACGGTTGTCTCGTCCAACCCACGCCGAAGTGGTGGCCCATTCACCGACGCCATCCATACAAAGGACGACCGCTTCCTGAAAAGGGGAAGGGAAAAATGCGGAGGCCGCATGGGATTCATGATGTTCCCCAAAGAGTAGGGGAGGAAGGGGATCATTTTTCCCAAGACCGCCGACTTGACGAAAACCTTTATCGAGGACATTCCGTAAAAAAAGTTTTTCTTTGATCCATACCGGCATGGCTGTGAGAAATGATCTTAATCCCTGTGGGGCATAAGAGAGGTAAGTTTCCAAGAGCCGTTCAAATTTGATGAGGGGTTTGTCATAAAAGACCACATAATCGACCTGGCCAATGGCCAATCCCCCCTGACCCAGGCAATACTCCACCGCGTGAGATGGAAACCCCGCGTCATGTTTCTTGCGTGTAAACCGCTCTTCCTGTGCGGCCGCCACAATCTGACCATCCTGCACGAGACACGCTGCACTATCGTGGTAATAGGCTGAGATGCCTAGAATAGTTTTCAAGGTCTTTCCCTATTTATCTGACAATCGTGTGGATTCAAGTAATCCTTATTATAGGTTATCAGAACAATTCGTCAAAAAATTGTTTCATGTGGCCCCAAGATCGCTGATCAGCCTGCCTGTGATACGTTGCGCCCTTCAAGCCATATTGGTCAGCCGATGGATTGGTAAAGCTATGTTGGGCACCGCTATACACAACCATCTGCCAATCAATTCCCGCAGTATCGAGCGCCGCCTGAAATTTTTCGATATGATCGTTTTTAAGAAACGGATCGGAAGCTCCATGTGCGATAAGAACTTTGGCTGAATGGTTGATTGGTTTGGAATCAGGAGGAAGCGGGAGCGATCCATGGAAACTCACCACCCCTTTCACGGGAGCGCCTCCATAGACCAATTGCATCACCGTCGCTCCACCAAAACAATACCCGATGGCCGCTAACCGAGTCGGGTCGACGTTCGGATTTGCTTGAAGCAGCTTCAGGCCTTCCTCGGCCCTTCCCAACCACTCATCCAGATGACTGGTCGTCACTTTCGCCCATTCACCCGCTTTCTCTGGGTGGGTGGTCACTTTTCCTTTCCCATACATATCCACCGCAAAAGCCACATAGCCCAATCCAGCCAATTGCTCGGCACGTGACCGGATATAGTCATTTAACCCCCACCATTCATGGACCACCAAGATCCCTGGCCTTTTCCCCTCCACCGAATCATCCCAAGCCAAAAATCCCTCATAAGCGTTTTCCCCATAGGCATAGGGAACGACACGACTCTGAACTTTGGCCTCAACAAAACATGGCAGGCCCACCAACACCAAAATGAGTGAGAATATTATCCGTGCCCTCATCCTTACCCTCCGTCACATCGGCTCATTAACGAAACCAAGCAGCTCTAAAGGATTTGCCCACTTACTCAATTATAAAGAGTCTATGGTGTACTGTTGGAAAATTTCCATTTCAGATGACAGCCCCAGTGTACACCAACGGGATTTGGAAGAAATACGCGTTCGTAGTATGCAATATGGTAGCCACTTACGTCTCATCACTCCAGGGGTGAACGTGCACTCCGCTTCTCAGCATTACTGCGTATAGCCCTATTTAGGGTTTGCTGAAAAAAGCATAATCAGTTGATTTGAGCGGCCTTCTGCCTGTACAACCAG
>JBBDSY010000049.1:0-6893 GCA_040904705.1 Nitrospirales bacterium
TCTACGTTGAAATCACCGGGGGGCAAAAGCTGGAGCTCTATTTCACCCCGGAAACAACCCTTACCCAAAACGGCGAAACAGTGGCTTTTGAACAGCTCGAAGCTGGCCAACAGGTTTCTGTGGAAGTTTCGCGCGTTGGCAACCGGGTCGATCCGGTTGCAGTGGAGATCCTCGGGCAGTGATGCCACTCGGGCAAGTCCCCGGAATGTTGCGCGAGGAACTTTGGCATCCGATGGTGGTGCATTTCCCCATCGCCCTTTTGCTTTTCGGGGTATTGCTTTACACGGTCGGTTTTGCGGTTCCGAACTCCTGGAAATCACATACGATCTTTTCAGCCCGCGTTTTGCTCACCGCAGGGATTCTGGGGGCTTGGCTCGCCATCTGGACAGGCGGCAGGGCGGATCGTGTGGTCGGACGCACCCTGTGCGATCCGCTGGTGTTGGAGGCGCACGAAAATTATGCGTACTGGATGGCGTGGTTGTTTACAGTCGCAGTTGTGCTCGATTATGGATCCATATTCTTGAAAAAGGCCCGCATGGTTTCTTTCCTGCGTATCGCCTGCGCGTTGGCTTTCGCCGTTGGCGCGGTTTTGACCGGAACTATCGGCCATTTGGGCGCGAAGCTGGTGTATCAGCAGGGAGCCGCAGTTTATCAGCCAAGCGGAGATTGCAGCGAATTCGTCGAGTAGCCGCACGCGTGAACCAACACACAAACATTCAGATGACAAACACGCTTGAAAATCAGTGAGTGAAGGACACCAAATCTCCCACGAAGTGAAGGATAGAATTATTCTGGAGATCCCAAGGGTGCTGGATGTTCAGATTCATATTGAACCTTGTGCGCCCAGGCGGATTACATCCGCAACCGATAAGAAATAGAACTCCTTTCCATCAACGGACCACCATGCTAAAGGAACTCTTATGGAAGCGCTGCTGACATCTTTAGAGGAAACCCGGGTCCTGGCCCGGGTTGCGGTGTTGATCCTGCTGGTGACGTGGGAATCGCTGCACCCGTTTTATGCCTACTTCAAAGGATCTGTCCGTTCACGGGGTAAGCATATGTTCCGTAATCTGATCCTCGGCGCGATCAATGGACTGATGGTGGGTCTGGTGTTTGTGGGATTGTGGCTGGGAGCTTCTGTCTGGGCGGAGGAAAACCGGTTCGGGATCATGCACTGGATGGAGGATGGCCTGGGAATCCCGGTGTGGGCGCATGCCCTGGGCGCGATCCTGCTTCTGGATATCTGGACCTACACCTGGCACCGGATGAATCATGAAATCGCTTTTTTCTGGCGTTTCCACAAGGTGCACCACTCTGACAACAAAATGGATGTCTCCACCGCCGGCAGATTTCATTTGGGAGAAATTCTGTTTTCCTCTCTCCTGCGCATCCCGCTGATTGTTTTGTTCGGCGTGTATCTATGGGAACTGGTGCTTTACGAAATCCTGATGTTCGCGGTGGTGCAGTTTCACCATTCGAATGTGGGTCTGCCGGAAAAAGCAGACCGGATCCTCCGCATCCTGATTGTCACCCCAAACATGCACCGGGTGCATCACTCACGCTGGCAGCCGGAAACGGATTCCAACTACAGCTCACTGCTTTCCTGTTGGGACCGACTGGCCAAAACCTTTCAGATCAACCCGAAACCGGAAACTATTCAGTTGGGTCTCGATTCGTACGACCAGTTGGAGGATCAGACACTGAAAGGAATGTTGAAAACGCCGCTGAAAAAGTCAGGAAACCCTGTACGCGAAATGCGAAAAAGCCCTCGGAGGCAACGTTAAATAGAAAAAGGCTGGAAAAGAGGACCAGCAGGGTCTGGAGCTTCAAATTTTCCCCGAAACCGAAAGAGAAATATACACGCACAGCACCAGCAGCACCAGGGAGGGAACCCGTTTGATCATGGGGGTTTTTCCTTTATAATGGAAATACTGGGCCGCGACCATTAACAGCCCCATCGCCATCGCCGGCCAAAGCACCGGGGTGGTGGGATACCAGACATTCAACACCAGCATCGTGGCCAGTGCGATTTTGATCACGCCGATGATGCTCCGGATCTGTTCGCTCAAACCAAATTGCTTGAATTCCTTGATCAAGGTCTTCAGACAGAAGGTCCAAACATAAACGACACAGGCGGCGACGGCAAGTTGAGCAAGTTGAGTCAGTGTAAACATGGCGGTGCAGACAGAAGAGGTTAAGGTACCTGTTTACACTACGGAGTGCAACATGTTTGTCAATCCTTTGCAACGCGTGTATCGGCCTCATCTCACAATGGGTGTAAATCCAAATCGGAATCGGGATCGACCTTAAGGGCCCGTTCAAAAATAAGTGTCGCATCTGGCTGGTTCTTTTGGCCGCTGGCTGCGTTGCTCGCTCGTTACAGACCGCTGTGGGTATGCGCCTCGCTCGCGCCTTGCCAGCGACCAAAACTCCTGCGCCATCTTGCGACACTAATTTTTGAACGGACCCTAAGCAATTGTGCAATGCGCCCTCCCATACTGCGAAGCATTACCAAGGTCAATCCCGCCGAACAGGAGATCTACGTTGGGAACTTTGCCACCTGATGGTGGCACATTTCCCGTTCTCCATTTTGCTTTCCGGGGTTTGATCTACGCGCTCAGTTTAGCGGTCCCGAATTCCCGTATAGCGCAAACGATTTTTTCGGCGCGGCTTTTGCTCACCCCCATTCGATAATCTGCGGGCAGGGCATTCAGCGCGGTCTGGATCCGGATGGCGCACTCGGCTTGGCTTGCCTGCTGCGCGGGATTCGGCAAGACTTCCAGGAGGATTGGTCGCTTCTTGCGCCCGTGATCGATGCACAGGCGCGTCAGGTTACGGAAGAACCAGGTGCGGAATGTGGCGGTGGGCTTGTATCGGGGGGCGGCGGCAAGGACCTTCAGAAACGCATTCTGAGCGAGATCCTCGGCCTCGGCGGGGTCGCCGGTATACCGATAGGCCACGCGCCATGCCTCCGCCTGGTGTCGCAACACCAGCTGCTCGAACGCCTCCAGGTCGCCATCGCGGACGCCCAGCATCAACTCCTCGCTACTGGGCGTCTGCATATCGGTTTTCCCTGAAAATCGTCCGGTCCAGAATGCACTTCAGCACCGTCGATTTTCCCGATCCCGACGGCCCGGTCAGTGCCACCTTTTCCCCCGCCTCGACTTTCAAGTCAAAGCCCCGCAGCACACGTTGGCCACCGAAACTCAGACCCAGGTTGTCGATTTCAATCGCCAGGGGGTTGCTCATCATGACGTTCTTTTGTTCGTTTTCTCCAGTCCCACATGACGCGCTCCACCAGATAAATGAGTGCCCTGTTGCCGTTGGCCTCGCCTTTTTCAAAGTCGTTTTCAACGGTGGCCATCTGGTTGGTGACATGGGCGAAATCCCGGGACAGATCGCCATCCGGATCCAGCAGACAAATTACAGGCACATTCCCGTCGGGTACATGCTTCTGCCGCCGCGCCTCGCGCAGAAGCCCGTCCACGGATTTAAAATTCATCTGCTTGCCACTCACCCATGCCGCAGCCTTTCCGCCGTCTCGACGATGACCTCCACCGCCGAGGCGATGTCCTTCTCCGTCGTCATGCGGCCCGTCGAGAGACGCAACGTCCCGCGTGCCCATTCGGTCGGGACACCCATGGCGGCGAGCACGCCGGATATCGTGACCTGTCCGGCGTGGCAGGCCGATCCGGCCGATGCCGCGACCCGGTCGCGGATCGCATCCAGCAGTTCGTTCGCCGCCAGATCCTGGATCGCGATGCTGAGGGTGTTCGGGAGCCGCCGCTCGGGGTGTCCGTTCAATCGCGTCTCGCCGAGGCGCTCGCGCAGTTGCCTGTGCAGATCATCCCGCATGGCACGGAGATGTTGCGCATGTTCGGCGAGGCCGCGAGCGGCCACTTCGCAGGCCTTGCCGAGCGCGACGTCAAACAGCACGTTCTCCGTTCCGGCGCGACGCCCCGATTCATGGCCCGCGCCATGCATAAACGGCTCGAGCGGCGTGCCCGATCGGATGTAGAGCGCGCCCACGCCCTTCGGCGCATAGACCTTGTGGCCGGCAACCGACAGCAGATCGACGCCCAGGTCGTTCACCCTGACGGGAATCTTGCCGGCCGACTGCGCCGCATCCGTGTGCAGGAGAACGGCGCGTTCGCGGGTGAACCGGGCGATATCCCCGATGGGTTGAATCGTGCCGACTTCGTTGTTCGCATGCATGATCGTGACAAGAATCGTCCGATCCGTGATCGCGCTGCGAACATCGTCCGGGTTCACCATCCCTGTGCCGTCGACGGGCAGGTACGTCACCTCCGCGCCCAGCGTTTCGAGAAAACGGCAGGGGTTAAGCACGGCGGGGTGCTCGATGGACGAGGTGACGATGTGATTTCCTTTCTCTCGCAACGCGAAGAACGCGCCCTTGAGCGCATGGTTGTTCGATTCCGTGCCGCCGCTCGTGAAGATGACCTCGGCCGCTTCGCATCCCAGCAGTCCGGCCACTTGCCCCCGCGCGCGCTCGAAGGCCTCCTTTGCGGGACGACCCGCCCAGTGTGGACTGGAAGGATTCCCGTAATGCGAGGCAATAAACGGGCGCATGGCATTGGCCACTTCCGGCGCGATCGGCGTGCTGGCATTGTAATCGAGATAGATGGGATGATCCTGATGTTTCATAAGATTGTTTGAATAATACACTGAATTCCATCTCTATAATTCTTGCGTCGCAGGATTGCCGTAGGCGTTCCGAATGGCATCCTCCATGTGTGCCACTTCCTTGTCTGACAGGAAGTCGAAGTGACTGGCGCGCTTACGCGCGGAGAGCCGACCGTCGTTTTGCAGGCACGCCTGCATGAAGAGATCCATCTTGCGGTCCGGCATGTCAACGATCTCCTGGATGGCCTTCCTGGTCTCGTCGTAGTTCGCCAGAAATGCCAGTTCTTCCACAAGTTCGGTGTCAATGGTCTGCTGGACAAACCGAAACAGGGCTTCCGCCTGTGGCGTCATGTCGATAAACCTGTACCAGTTGGCCGTTTCGTTCCGCACGGTCATCCGGCCTCGCGCATCCATCGCGTACTCCACGAGCGTCATCAGCGGGCGGGAAAAAGACTCCAGCGACCCGTCGTACCCGGTAAGGTTCTTCAGCATGGCCGCGGACACGGGGAAAATCAGGCCTGCGGGGGTAAACCCGCGCCGGGCCAGGATGTTGTGGATCAGGAACCGGTGAATGCGGCCGTTCCCATCCTCGAAAGGATGCAGAAAGACAAACCCAAACGCCACGGCGGCGGCATGCACCACTGCGGGCACCTCGCCCGTGTCCATCCGATTGTGGGCGGCAATCAGTCCATCCATCATCCCGACCAGGTCTTCAGGATTTGGGCAGACGAAATGAACCTTCTCCCGCCGCGGCCCGACAGTCTCTCCCACGTAATTCTGTTCGGTTCGATAATCTGTTTCCCGGAAACGCGGATCGACGACGCGGTTTTGCAGATCTATCAAACGGTTTTTGTCGCAGAAGTCCTCCTTTTCGGCGAGCTGTAGCAGCGCAATGAACCGCTCGGTTCGAGTCGAGTTGGGCTTGATGTGTTCGATCTCAAAGGACGACTTGGTCTCTTTTGTGTAGAGATAGCTCATGGCCCGCTTCAGCAACCGGGGCGAATAGCTCGACACGATCCTCTGACATCGAGCCGTCAGGTCGGCCTTTTCAAATCCGCGCAACGCATCGGTTCGCCGGACCGTCGGACAGAATTGCGCATTTCCCAGCAGGTTGTCGTTGATTCGCTGACGGCGCACTGGGCGGGGACGAGCTATCGTGTAGTATTCATCTGTCTCAAGGAGATCGACGTAGTTCCCCTTCGTCAAATCATCCACAGGCAGTTGCCGGCCCATCAGAAACTCGTACAGGAACCATGTCCGGCGGGCGTACTTCCCAATCGGTTTCGATTTGATGTAGTCAAGGACATCCTCTAGCGCGATGGCCCGGAACAAGCTGGCAAGAATGGCGAGATTTGTGCCGTCGTATTTGAGTGCAAACTCAAGATGGTCTCCCACCTTGTCGCCCGGCCAGTACTTTGCAGGATAGACCTCCTCGACAAGCCCCGCGGCAGAGTTGACTCTGTGGGTGCTGCCGGTCGCGATCATGGACACATGCCAGTTTGGGATCACATCCAAGCCGTATCGCTCTGCCAGAGCGGTATACCCAGCCGGCCTTGCCGATGGCGTCTTCATTCTGCTTTCATTCATGGCATTCCTCGGAAAACGGTTATCAATTGAGAAAAATAGTTACTCTACGCCTATAGTCAAGAAAAACGATTACCCGTCGGATGATTTTCCCCTGATGCACAGAAGAAGAAATCCACATCGTACACCGACCCATCGCGTTCGTCGAGGTCCACGCAGGCAAACTGGACACCATTGCCCACGTTGGACAGATATTCCATGTGAATGCGAGGTTGTCGTCATGTCTCGTTCCTTTTGTTGTTGATTTGTTAAGATGCGTTCCTCACACAATCCACTTCCGCCGGACATTGCGCAGGCTGAAGGCGAACAGAACGACACAGAACGCAATCAGCATGCCGAAGTCAAGTGCCAACGGCAGGTGCGGCGCGCGATGGATTGAGCCGTGCAATAGGTCGGCCCCGTAGGTCAGAGGCAGTGCGTAACTCAGCGGACGCAGCCACACGGGCAATTGCGCAACGGGGAAGAACAGGCCGCACAGAATCAGCATACGCTTATATACGAATGCAACTGCTTTTAACCATGGTTTTTCCGGATCACCCGGTACATCTGTGAGCGTTCCCAACCACAATCTCCTCTTCATACGTTGGATTCTCATCTCCAATTCGTGGGTGGCCCCTGCCAAAATCTGATCTTCATCCGTTGGACGGCGAAGCCATCCGCTGGTT
>JBBDSY010000050.1:0-131002 GCA_040904705.1 Nitrospirales bacterium
ACTTGGAGCTCTACCCGAACCAGAAGTCACCCACAGATTCTGCTGAAGAGCCAAACATTTATCGAATATCTTTCGTATCTTCAAGCGTCTTCATGGACGCGACAAGTTTGGTGGAGGAATGGGAGCAGGTCTCACGATTACCAAAAAGCTTGTCGAACGGCATAAGGGAAAAGTGTGGGTCGAATCGACTTATGGAGAAGGGACCACGTTCTATTTTACGTTAGAGAATTGGCAGGGAGTGGAGCGTCGCTTGGGAAACACTATGGCCATCTCTGAGCCAGCCAACAGTTGAACAGGGAGGATGAGGATGGAGTTAACCGAATTAATCGAAAGCGATGGAAAAGGCGCAAGGGCACTGACCGAGAGTCAATGTATTTTACTTGTCGAGGATAGTCCTGAAGATTATGAAACAACGTTCAGGAGTTTACGGAAGTCTGGGCTAAAAAATCCCATCGTGCGGTGTACCGATGGTGAAGATGCGTTGGATTATCTCCTTAAATGTGGAGCGTATCGTGATTTAGGCTCAGCGGGCCGTCCGGGACTTATTCTGCTGGATCTGAACCTGCCAGGCACTGATGGGCGCGAAGTCTTAAAGGAGATAAAAGAGGATTCCTCACTTAAGGCTATTCCGGTCGTCGTTCTAACCACGTCTTCTGACGAGCGCGATATCCAGCAGTGTTATCAGTTCGGCGCCAATAGTTACATTCAAAAGCCGGTCGATTTGGAGGGGTTTGTAAAAGCGATGGCTCGTATGACGGATTATTGGTTTGAATTGGTGATTGTTCCGAAAAGTGAGAAACACGCATGAGCGCCGTTTCCCCGACAATCCTGATTGTTGATGATTGCTCAGAAGATCATGATGTCTTGATGCGGTATTTCGAGCAAATGACTCAACAGCAGTTTCGCCTTATTCAGACGGACTCAGGCGAAGAGGGGTTGGAGCTTACTCAGAGTGAACAACCTGATTGTATCCTTCTTGATTATCAAATGCCCGATCTCGATGGGCTAGAATTCATTCAGACTTTAGCCAAGAGTGAAGAGAAACGATTCATTCCTGTGTTGATGTTGTCGGGGTATGGGAATGAAGGTGTGGCCTCAGAAGCCATTAAGGGAGGAGCCAGTGATTACCTGATCAAAAATAAATTGACCTCGGAAGGACTCTATCGCGCTATTACGCGGGCGATGGAAAAAGCCCGCTTGTTGGAGACCAATGAGAGGCAGTATGGAGAAATTGAACGGTCTTATCGTGAACTTGAACAGTTTGCCCATACGGCTTCGCATGATCTACAGGCACCGGTTCGACGCATCACCAAATTTTTGGAGCTCTTGGAAATGGATCTACAGGGGTCGCTTTCAGCGCGTGCGAAAGACTATTTAGATCGAGCGTTGAAGGGTGCAGCTCACATGCAGGGCTTGATTCAAGATTTATTAGAGTATTCGCTGGTTGGGGGCGCCAAAAATAAGATGGAATCCGTCAACTTGAAGGATGTGGTGAAAGAAGTTTTGGTGCAACTTGAAGTGATGGTCAGCAGTTCGAATGCCACCATTGAAGTGGGCGATTTGCCAACGGTTCTGGGGAATTCAACTTTCCTACAACAACTTTTCCAAAATCTCATTACAAACGCGATAAAATTTCGAGGTGAGCCCCCCCTCACGGTGAAAATTTTTGCAGATTGGCAGGCCTTGAACGGGGTGTCTAAGTGGATTGTGACGGTGCAAGACAATGGTGTGGGGATCCCGTCTGACGCATTCGAACAAATTTTTGGAATCTTTCAACGTCTTGAAAATGGATCGCACACCGAAGGGACAGGGATCGGACTGGCTCTGTGCAAAAAAATCGTGGAATTGCATGAGGGCCGGATTTGGGTCGAATCCACTGTGAACGAGGGGACGGCTTTTCATTTTACTCTATCGCCGTCTGTTGCGGGCGAGAAAGAAGAGGTTGTCCAAGCGGCGACAGCCGAATCCTCTGTGCCAGGCTGAGGGTGGTTGGGCTACGCTAATGTTGGAGCGGGCGAATCCAGAATCGTATGACGAACTTTCGTCTTCATTCGCATGTATTTTCCCTTTTTCTCATGCTTTTCGGTGTTGTGATGGTCCTTAATGCGATTCCGCCGTTAGGTACTGCTGTTGGTGTCCTGTCTCTCCTCACAGGAGTGGAAGCTCTTCCTGTTAAGCGTCAAGGATGAACCCTTTTCATGTGTGCTAACGAGCGAGTTTATTGTCGTTGGCTCCTGGGTTTCCTCCCCCGAAATCCTGACCTCTCGTACAGTGGATAAATTGAGCCGTTCCCCTGGTCTCCTGCTCATCGACAGAATCAACGTGCAATGACCAAAACCCCGATAGTCTTTAATTGACCAATTGCTTCTTTTCCGCTAGGGTCTTCATCGGGAGACCTCTTCTCCCTCCATCTCGTCTTCATATTCTTTCTGACTACTTTTTCCGTCTGGAGGTGCCTATGCGCGCACTTCGGGTGACGATCATCGATCTGGTGACCAAAGGTCCGACGAATTCGCTCTATGCCAGGGTGATGAACCAAAATCTGGCCAGTATTATGCCGCAAGTTGTAGGTGTGTGGTGCGAGGAACTCGGCCATCAGGTTCGTTTTCTGTGTTATACCGGCCGCGAAGATTTGCATCAAGAATTGTTGCAGGAAACTGACCTGGTCTTTATCGGGGCGTTTACCCGTTCAGCGTTAACGGCCTATGCCATCAGCAATCTGTTCCGGAAGCGTGGCGTGGTGACGGTATTGGGTGGACCTCATGCCAGAAGTTATCCGCAGGATGCGATGCGCTATTTCGATTATGTGGTCGGGTTTACGGACAAATCCCTCATTCATGATATTTTGTCGGAATGTGCCCCCAATCGACCGGTGGGGCTCCATGTTCAGGCCGCACGTCAGCCAACCGAATTGCCGGGCGTCAAGGAGCGGTGGAAATTCATTGAGCCCACCATTGCCAAAGCCCCGACCTCCTTTAAAGTTGTGCCGATGATTGGAAGTATGGGTTGTCCCTACACCTGCGGGTTTTGTGTCGACGCCAAAGTGGACTATCAACCGTTGTCGTTTGAGCAGATCAGTGAAGACCTGACGTTTCTCCGGACGAAAATCAAACGTCCGATTGTGGCCTGGCATGATCCGAACTTTGGCGTCCGATTTCAAGAATATATGAACGCGATTGAAACGGCGATTCCCCCCAACAGTATCGACTTCATCGCTGAAAGCACTTTATCTCTCTTATCCGAACCTCATTTAAAGCGCTTACAACACAATGGCTTTAAAGCCATCCTGCCCGGCATCGAATCGTGGTATGACATGGGAGATAAATCCCGCACGGGCAAGCAGACGGGGTCGGATAAGGTCAAGCATGCGGCGGATCACATCAATCAAATTCTTCGGTATATTCCCTATGTACAGGTCAACTTTGTGCTCGGGCTGGATTCGGACAAAGGTCCCGAACCATTTGAACTCACCAAGCAATTTTTAGATGCCGCCCCGGGGGCGTTTCCAGCATTTTCCTTGTTAACGGCCTTTGGGCAATCTGCGCCATTTAATCTCGCGCTGCAGCAGGAAGGGCGCGTGCTGCCCTTCCCCTTTCAATTTCTCGATAACAATCACGCGATGAATGTGCGGCCCAAACATTACGCTTGGCCGGAATTTTATGACCATGTGGTGGATGTCTCGCGTCATGCCTTTTCCTGGCCGATGATTGCGAAGCGGTTGGTCTTGAATCGTGGCTGGATTCCCAAATGGTTCAACTTCGTCCGTTCGGTGTCGAGCGAAGGGTTTGGACGAATTGCGTATCACACCAAAATGAGAGAACGCTTAGATACCAACCCGTCAGTCAGACAATTTATCGAAGGGGAGACGACAGAATTACCCAGCTTTTACATGAAAAAAATCCAAGGGAAGCTGGGCCCCCTGTGGGACCTGTTGCCGCCAGGCGCTGTGATGCACGAGCATCTGGCTTACCTGAACTCCCAGGACACACCTCCCATCATGCCTCTGCCTCTCGATCCACCCTCCGGCCTTGCCTGAGCCACTGCTTGAGAGACAACTCTTGGAACAACGCGTCTGGCTGTCACCACATACCGTAGTGGCCCGCCTGGTAGTACGGCATCGAAGGGATAACAGGTGATCAGTCGCAAGTTGGCTCTTCCCTGATTCGTTGGGAGTGGGTGGGTTCGACTGTCGATCACGTCGATATGCTCCACCACAAAGCTCTTCCAAATCCCTTGACGTGTTTGCACCGTGATCCTTTCTCCGAGTTGTATATCTCGTACAAACGAAAAATGCGTATCGCGGTGACCGCTTAAGAGCAGGCCCTGTGAGTCGTCGTCAGAAAAAATTCCATTCTCTACTTGTCCAGGCCCAAAGGCTAAGGATTGCCCACTGGCATTTGCCAGAATGATCTGGTTGATGCTCAGTCGCGGAACAATTAAGCGACCCACTGGCCACGTGTCGGCCCATGGCCAGGGTTTGACCGGCTGTTGCGTTCGAAGCGTTTCCTGCCAGGCATCTTGCAACAGCCATTGTGCGGCCAGAGCCTTGCCGTGAATCCAGGCTCCCTGACCCATCAGCCAGCTTCCTAAGCCAAACAACAAACTCGCCACGATCCACGCCATGCGAATGGTTACCGGTGTGCGAGATATCGGCGTGACCAGATCCATGTGACTCCTAACAGAACGCTTCCGAGCACAAGATATAGGGTGGCGGGTGTGGCGGTTTGCGGCCAGCCAACAATCGCCCCGTACTTCATGCCATGCGGCAGATTCGTTTTTAACGCATGGGCGTGGAGTGATTCTCCATCAGTCCGAACCGGTGTGACATCGACGGCAACGAGACTCGTGTAGCGACTCACCAGATGATGTTTGAGTGCAAGATCCACAATCGATTGCCGTAGTAGGGTCTTGTCATTCTGTTGAGTCTGTAGATCCATGCGTTGCGCGATGGTTTGGCGCGCCCAATAGACGGCGATGCCCTTTCGTGGTTTGGCATCGATGAAGGATTGCGTGGCTTCCCACTGCCTTCCTGCCTGGTTTCCTGTGATGGTGAGCGAAGGGGGGCGTTTCGTCGTTCGAAAAGCCACAGTCAGGGGTTCGCCGACGTACAGGTCCGGCAATGGGTTGGGGACGATGTCACCGAAGAGTGAATCTCCCGATTGAATGGTAATGTCGGTGAGGGCGGGGCGCTCCAATTTAAGGAAGAGGCGGTTCATCTTGTCTTGTACCTCGGTGGTCGCGCCAATGTGCGTGAACGTACCTTTCCCGAATTGTGCGGCCTTGCGCATAAAGTGCCCATTGGGGGCCGAGCCGATGCCGACCGTAAAGAGACGATTCTGTCCGATATCTCGTTGCAGGAGGGCGAAGAGTGCCTCTTCATTGCCCACGAGCCCATCAGTGATAAAAATAATTTGGCGGAGGCTGTGACGCGCTTCTTGATTCGGCGTCCGGGCGAGGGCCTGGACGAGCGCAGGCTGCATTTCGGTCCCTCCCTCGGCTTTCAAGTCATCGACGTAACGAAGAGCCTGTTGAATGCCGAGCGCCGAGGCCTGTTGCGACGTGGCATAGAACGCCTGGGTGATGGAATTGAATTGAATGACATTGAAGGCGTCTTGAGGGGTTAGGCGGGTCAGCGCCACTTTGAGCGCGGCCTTGGCTTGTGTCAGGGAACTGCCCGCCATGGAACCTGACGTATCGATCGCAAAGACGACTTCTCGCGGCATTGCGTGTTGATCTGCGGATGTGGCGGTAGGCGGCATGAGTTGCAGGAAGACATAGGTCTCGCCCTCGTGTTGTTCGGTAAACACGCTGGCTTGTGGGGTGACATGAGAGAGAGGTGTCCAGAGAAGTTCAAAGTCTCGATCGGCATAGGCCGCGTCATCTTGAAGCGATACCTGGTAGGAGTTGGTGGTGTTCTTGGTAATGGAGATGGGATGCGTGGAAGATGCAATATTCTGAAGGAGCATGCCGGGCGCCAGATCGATGTGCAGGTCAAGGGGATTGAGAAGACCGAGCGACGGGTGGTGCACGGGCGGAGTGATGCGTGACGCATCGGGAACCTGATCGGTATCGGGTGCCCACCCGAGGCCGGATTGCGATGAGGAAGGCTCTTGACTGTTCGGCGGCTGCCCGGGGATATAGCGCGGGCCAACCACCATCGGAAATCGAAGTGAAAATCGGCCTTGATCAAACCGCACCATTTCTTGATATTCGATGTCGATGGTGATCGGGGCGTGGGGAGCAATGTTGGCCACGGATGTTGTGAACATATTCTGGCGTTCCTGTTCCACCAGGCTGGCGCGTTTGCCTTGAGCTTTGGCTTTGGCATAGGTCTGTTTGGCTTGCGCCCGTTCTTGGATGTGGCCTTCAATGATTCGTTCTCCAATTTTCATGCGTAAGTGATCCACCGCAGCGTGATCGGGCAATGGAAAGACATACACGCCTTCCGCCCATTCATCACGAGGGTTGAAAAATTGTTGAGAGACCGTCGTGCGGGCAATGAGCCCGCTTATGGTCATGGTGACGGTTGTCTGTAAAAGCGGGGCGGAGATGGCAGGCTGACCGGAAACGGTGTGAAGCAAAATTCCACCTCTGGACTTTTGCGCATCCGATTCGTGAATGGAATCCTGAGTTGACTGAGCGGCAACAGATGGAAGGGCCAGTCCACCGATCCACATGCTCATGAGCCAGAACAGGTAGAAGGGTACGCGAGGTCTTCGAACAATCATGGCAACTCCTTTGCAAACACACGGTGTTCTTTCCATGGACATACATGTGAGGTGAACGAGGGAGGAAGGCCCAGGCTGATCCTTGAACGATGGATCAGCCTGGGCAAGGAATTAAGGAAGTGACTCGTTAGACGCGATTGGCTCAACGGCTACTAGCTCTCCAGGAATCTCGTCTTGAACGAGCATCTCATTCTCGGATTCGTCGATGGACGGAGAATCCAGCATGGGCGATGAAGCTTCAGGAGTGGAGTCCGCAAGCGCCTCAGGCGTCATGGAAAGGAGGGTGTCGTCCTGGTGAGAGGTTGGCTGGCTCAGAAACGCCACATGCGCCCGGCGGTTGTGTTCAAAGCAGTCCGGGGTCTGTTCCTGGCAGACCGCCCCGTCTTTTCCGAACGACTGCACCTGAATCGTATCTTCGGGGATCCCTAATGAAACCAAATAGGTTTTGACGGCTTCCGCACGTTTCAGTCCCAAGGCACGATTGTAGGAATCAGTCCCTTGCGCATCGGTATGCCCGTCAATGCGAAGCATGCCGGTCCATGCTCCTCCCTGTGTTTCCACTTGGGTCTTAAGCAAGCTTTTGGCTCCATCGGATAAAGCCCACCGATTGAATTCAAAATAGACATTCGTGTCCTCGGCTTGATCCACGATAGGAGAACTTGCAACCAATTGGACGGAGGGGGCAGGGACGAATGGAGGAGCGGGTTCATGTGAAATGGGTGTGGCAGAGGAAGGTTTGGCCGTGGCAACGGCCTCGGTCATGTTGAAGCTACTCACCGCCTCTGTAGAATTTTGAGAAGCCGTCGCCGGTAACGGCTCGTCCATGGAATACATGAATACGCCCCCGAGACCAAGGACGAGAGTGATCAGTCCTGTGCCTAAGAACAGAATTTCTTTGGTGTCAGACTGCCCACTATCGGACGGAATCGGGGGATTCTGTGTTTGTTCTTGTGAAGAAGTAGGTTGAGAAATTTTGTGGTTCATGACGGTCTCCTTTGTGTCGCTCTCAATGAATAATGGTTGAAATGCTTTCCGGTTTTTCTGATTCTGCGTGGCAACCTTCGTTCGAAAGATGTTCACCTCCTTTCCAGGTGCGATTGCGAATGAATAGGGCCTATCGCAAAGGACTTGCCATGTTGTTAAATCCAATAAATCTATTACAAACAATGGGTTGGGTTAAATTTTTGGGGTGCGGCTTTGCGGGGATTGCGTGGATGCATGCGAGGATGCGGGGACATTCACGCATCAAAACTAGGTTGCGGTGCTCCGCTTTTGTAAGGACGGGGACTTTTTTCGAAGAGAAAGAAGTCGGGAGGTAGATTCTTGAGGTTGCGGTTCGTCATATCTGCAGCTTTAGGCAGGTATCCATTTTCTTAATTTGCGGACGGGGTTTCGCCCCCGAACGACGAGCCACTTTGGTTTCGGTCAAAGTGGCCAAACCCATGTTGGTCGTATTGTGGCCCTTCGGGTTCCCTGCGCAGTGCCACCGATCCCGGCGGCGCGCAAACTCGCTGCGCTCAATCAGTGCTCGCCTTTTTCCCGGGGTCGGCAGGCGTCGGAGTTCTACTCTGTCATTCTCAGCCACCGTCGAAGGATCTGTGCCTCGACCACCGATGGTGTTCAGGTGATTGGCATTGGTTGACAGGGTCTACATTCTGTCTTACATTGTCATACATGAAGTCTACCTCACTCACGATTCGACTGGATAAAGATCTAGAGCGGATGCTCGACAAAGCCAGTCGTCAATCAGGGAAATCCCGAAGCACGCTTGCTCGTGAAGCCCTGACCCGTCACCTGCGGCTGGTGCAATTTGAGGCCCTGCGAAAAAAAACCATGCCGTTTGCAGAAGCGCGAGGCTACCTTTCAGATGAAGATCTCTTCCGCGATGTTTCCTGATGCGAGTCTTCCTCGATACCAATGTGCTGGCAAGCGCATTTGGTACACGCGGCCTCTGTGCGGATGTGTTGAGAGAAGTCCTGGGTGCTCATGATCTACTGGTTTCAGATATTCTGTTTCAGGAACTGGAACGCGTCTTACTTCAAAAATTTGAAGTCCCCACCTCGGTACTCTCCGAAATACTTTCCTTATTAAAACAAAATTCGGTGGACTGTCTGATTGGAACTCTCCCGGTTATTTCCATCAAGGACCAAGATGATTTGCCCATATTGTCCTGTGCCATAGAGCGACAGGCAGAAGTTTTTGTGACCGGCGACAAAGAACTGTTGGCTTTGGAGCATATTGGAACGCTCTTGATTCTTTCCCCACGTGCCTTTTGGGAACATCTCAAAAAAGGAAATTAGAGCCGGGTTTCGCCCAGGCAGGCGAGGCCCTTTTGTTTTGGCAAAAGTAATCAAAACCATGCTGGCCGTGGTGACCCTTCCTGGCAGCTCCTGATCGGAATTTTTTAGAGCATATACGGGCAATCTTCGAGGAATATTTAACAGGCCCAACAACTGACTTGAACCCAAGTTTCAACCCACCGAAGCTAGCGAAGTAAACAGTATTAGTTCTGAACGTTCACTCGACTTTATTGTCCCTTCTTGTCACCGTTTACGAAGTGGGGTATTCTTGAGTGATGCCTAGTGAACAGCTACTCACCCGCATTACGATTGATCCTCAGATTTGTCATGGAAAACCCTGCATCCGTGGGCTTCGGTATCCGGTAGATTGGGTGTTGGAACTCATGAGCAGCGGCATGTCTGGCCAGCAAATCTTGGCTGACTATCCGGACTTGGAAGAGGCCGACCTTCAAGCTGCCTGTGCGTTTGGGGCGCGTCTGGCACGTGTACAACGGATTGAGCCGGTAGTGGGGGGAAATTTCTGGTCGATGCTCAACTACCCCAGCAACTTGCTAAAGAATTGACGCTTGCTGACTGCAACGCGCTCCATAACTTAGACCTTCCGCATGGGAATCGTACGCGGGATGAGGAGTTGGCCGCTCTTGCTACTCGCGAGGTTCGCATCCTGATCACCAAGGACAGTGATTTCGTCACCACCTTTCATTTGCAAAATAAGCCGTCCAAGCTCTTACTCGTCTCCACCGGCAATATTGATAATGTGACTCTCCTGCAGCTATTCCTCACAAATCTTCCTCATCTGGAACGCACGTTCACCCAAAATAATTTCGTGGAACTAGGGCAAACGGCTCTCACAATCCACGGCTAAAGTAACAACGTGGTCATACCCTGTGACATCTTTGGGGACTAACTATTCAGGTTCCCTGCGCCGTTCGCCAACACCGGCGACGCGCAAGCTCGCGGAGGTTGGTTTCAATCTTCTCGAAGGGCTCAAACACTGCACGCCTTTTTCCCGGTGTCGACTGCATTGCTCGGCCACACCACAAGGCCAGGGAAGCCAATGAAAGTAGCGGGAATCCATCTTTCCCTTGACTTATTTCAACAAATATTAAACTATCTTCCGGGTTTGATCAGGAAATGCTTTGATGGGTTGGATGTCCAGCGACCGTGATTTGAATAAATTCATAAAGGTGGAGTGATGTTGACCCTTACGGGGTCGTAAAATATTTGGCGGGTATGAAGGCATTGAATGAAATCTGTCAAAGAATATTGGGAAAAAATCCGGAGGCTGGTTTTATGAATAGCAAATCAATTTAATCATTGTACTGACTTTGAGGAATTGGAGTGAGTAATCGAGATGACCTGCTTAGGAGTTACGAGGTCGGTAATTTTCTAGAAGTGGTCTATGCCAGCTTGTTGGAGGATTACAATGATCGTAACGAGTTAGTTTTAGAACTGGTGTCTTTGCACAACGAGGGGCTAATCGACATAGTTGGCGCATTTGCATCATTAAAAAACAACTTGCCGAATGGACCAGACTTTTTTCTAACACGACTAGTCTTTGAAGAAGCCTTACCAGCTCTTGAAGCATCAGTTCCGTCCGTCTTGGGATGTGTTGTTCAGCTATATAAGGGAGCCGGGCAGGACTTGGCGGCTGGTACGATTATTGATGGTTTCATCGCCTTCTGCGAAAAGGACTCCTCTCGTTCGCGTGAGGTCCTAGCGGAGATTGAAGCGTGTCCGGATGATTTCATAGATTTACTCCCCGCTACGCTTATAGCTGGGTCTCGTATAGACCACCCCTTTTATCTATCTCAGGTGATTCGTCTCTCTGAAGACGAGAATGTCGAATTGAGAAGAGGCGCGATTTTCTCAATAGGGAGGCTAAATTGGCCTGATGGCATTATGGGGTGTGATTCTGGTTTTTCTGTGCTTGAGCGTTGCATTGCAGTGGAAACGGATGATCATATACTCGGAAATATTGTGAAATCAGCATTCGCACTTCTGCAGCGAGACACGACTCAGGTGCCGCGGGCGGTTGAACTTATTGTGGCTTCATTGGCAAAAGGAGGTGAATATTCTCTACATGCAGGGTCCAGCCTCTTTGCTTTGAATACGAGTAATCTCCCACCCACGCTTCTTGACGCATTGCTGGTTCATTTGGCACGCCTCAAGACACCAAACAATGGAATTCTGGATAACATCGATTACGGCATTTCGAATTTACTCAAGAAAGATGATCCCGAGAAAGCAATTCAACTGCTGGAAGCCCTGCTTTTGGCAAATCCCAATGACCTGTCGATGGAAGTCTTCAAAAGTACTGTCGGATATATTCTCAGGAACAAGGCACTCATCAGCAAAATTCTCACCAGATGGTTTCTGCGCGGAGATCGAGCTTTATGTAATGCTGTACATGCCATTATTGGTATGCATCATGGAAAAGATTTTCTATTGGAGATCGATTCGTCAGAGCTAGAGCCGGCTGATTTAGTTCATATGGTTTTTGTTGCCCGAAAGGCCATCGGTTACCTTTTCATGCAACCAACGAGCGCTGCCAGTGTCCTCATCTCACTTATGCGGCATACTACAGATGATAAAGTTTTAGCAAGCTTGGGCGAATTACTCTTTGATCCGCTGCTTCTCAATTTTACCGGGAAGGTAAGGGAGTATGTCCAACAGCAATCCTGTTTAGAATCTGGCAAGGTCGAAGTAACTATTGCCCAATCGCTAAAGGCTATTGATGTCTATCTGGAAGATTTGCGTGCTGTTGGGAACCTAGCAGCCCTGCATCCAGGCGAAGGGCAGCGAGAGACACATAATCGGCATTTCTCCCGCCTCATGATGGAATCGATGAAAGCGGCTGAGGACCAGTCGATCTTGCTCAAATTGGTGTCGAAAAGTGTAATCCTCTATGGGAAAAAGTCTATCTTTTACGTGTACGGTTCCGATGGTCAGTCGCATCGCAAGGAAATGACTTTACAGTGTCACAGCACGGAAATGGAGGTTCCACGAATGGAGAATCTTGATCCCTTCGGACTGGACTACATGTTGCGTCATTTCAGAAACGAACAATTCAAGGCATGAAGCTCATTCTCAAACAATATCTATCTTCTCTGCGAGAGCGAGACGAACTGGACGCAATCCTCCCAGACCTTCTGAGTCAACTCGGCTTGAATGTCTTTTCACGACCTGGCAGAGGCACCCGCCAGGATGGGGTTGATGTGGGTGCGGTCGGAAGTCTCGAAGGGGAGTCAGAGAAAGTTTACCTCTTCTCCATCAAGCCGGGTAATTTGACCAGAAAGGATTGGGATAGCGATGCAGTTCAATCTCTTCGTCCCTCTCTGAATGAGATTGTCGATGCCTACATTCCTAATCGTCTTCCTGCAGAACATCGTGAAAAGGACATCGTGATATGTATTGGGATTGGGGGTGATGTTCATGAACAAGTTCGTCCACAACTGGCTGGTTTTGTTGAGCGGAACACAACATCCAACATTACGTTTGAAGAGTGGAATGGGGACAAGCTTGCATCCTTGATTCAGTCCTGCTTTCTTCGTGAAGATCTACTTCCGGAACATACTCGCTCCCACCTTCGAAAATCGCTGGCGCTGCTCGATGAACCGGAAGCGGCGTATCAGCATTTCTCAAAGCTAATTAAATCGCTATCTGGGGTTGCCATTCAGAATAAAAAAGAATCCATTACTGCGATCCGTCAGATAAGCCTTTGTCTGTGGATTTTGTTCGCGTGGGCGCGAGAGGCTGGGAACATGGAGGGAGCATTCCTAGCGAGCGAATTAGCCCTGTTGCATGGTTGGAAGATTGCCACCCTTCACTTAGGACAAAATGGAAATCTAACGCAATCATTCGAATCCGGATTCTCCTCGATATTTTCCGCCTACCAACCAATTCGCAATGAATTTTTTGCGACCAATGTCTTGCCACATGTCGGGAAATTGCACGCACTTTCAAGCGCCGTTCACGCCTCGTGCAGCCTTGATATCAATCTGAAGCTTTTCGATCTACTTGGACGATTGGCAACACATGGTATTTGGGCCTACTGGGGTGCATGCGAGTACCCTGATGAGGAAGCGGAAGCGAAGCAACTATTGTTGCAAGAAGCCTTGACGCATATGTCCTCGGTCAAGGCCCTAATCTCGAATAACCCAGTATTGTTATTGCCAATTAAAGACGACCAAACAATTGATATCTTCATTGCGATATTATTCCTTACATTAGATTCAAGCAACAATGAGTTTGTCAGAGGCTGGCTTTTGGAAATGACCAGACGCGCTAGTTTCTCCTATCAGGTGCATGGGCATTATCCATGCATCCTTCAATCTTTTAGCGACCTCCTAGCTCATCCGAAATCAGGTGATGACAACTACCGCAAGAATGTAACAAGCGGGAGTATTCTCTACCCCACCATTGCACTTTATGCAGCACTTCTCGATGATGAGGAAACCTACAGCAACGTGGCTCGTTTAAAGGAAGAACATCTGCTGCATTGTAATTTTCAGTTCTGGTATCCGGATGATTGCTCCGAGGAGCATTTCTATGTAAACAGTAGCTCTCATGGGGCGGTGTTATCCAATGTCTGTGTTGAACGCCGGAAAGAGGAGTTTCTCGCGCTTGTCTTTGGCGAGTGCAATCAATCGGCTCATTTTAGAGAGTTATCAGCTATCAAATTCAATTGGTGGCCACTGATTGTTGTGGCCTGTCGACATTATCGGTTGCCTTTGCCGTTGCATTTCTTGGAGGTCGACGCAACAAGGTAGATATGCATGAATAAATGTGTTGCGGGCTTGGGGTCATGTCTTGAAATATGAACGGGGGGCACGCTTTAGGATAGTTGAGTGAAACCGAAAGTGGTTTGCGTGATTGCAAGACCTTGACTCAGAAATGACCACAGAAACCGTCTCATGGTAATTATGGACGTTTACCCAACGGATATGGTGAAGGTACTAGCCGACGGCCTTACACTCGTATATCACGAGGCACGGAATGTACGGCATCTCGTCAAAGCTGAACATATGCCTGCCATCGGTTGGGAACATTTTTCAAGTCTACCGAAAAACAGGGTTGAAGCTTGGCGGGCTTTTCAAGACGTTCGGAAAACTGCGGCGGTCGAACAAACGGCTGATAAAGCTGTAAAGCTGTTCGAGAAGAAATTCGCAAAGAGCCTTGCGAATCTTGAGGATCTTTACGCGAATCCCCATTGGAAACATGCGGGCGCATTTGGCGGACACGCGTGGTGCAGTGTTACGACTGCTGTCACTAGCCTCCGAGATGCCATTGAGCGGGGCGAGGTCGGCGAGATTGAAAGCGCCACACAGTCGCTGCTGAAAACTCGGCACAATAATGGTGCGGTGCGTGACAAGATAGCTGAACTTGACCGGGAAATCGGCGTTCAGACCGGACGGTGGTGGCGGTAACACTTACAATAAATCTCCGGATAATCCTTGAATTCAAGTAGTAAGTGCAATGTCCTGCTCCACCAGTGGGACGAATTGATTGTTGAATATTTGGTTGGGAGTTCGATAGCCACGTGTTTTCCTGGGACGGTTATTCAGGTGGTCAACGGCCTTTTGGAACTGGGGTCAGGCATGAGTATTGACTTACACAATAGTGATTTTCATTTCGCGTGTCCCAATTGTTTTCCTTCATCATAGGCAGCACAGGAACATTTTCCCAAAATTAGTTTTCTCCTCGCTTCGGCCTCGACTGTGTATCGCCGGTTCTCCCCCCATTGATACGGACTCCCAAGTCGTTGTTTTTAAGACATCCGACTCATTCGCCCTTTACCAATCCATCCTGTCATTCTCACGAAGGTCTTCCTGGTGATATTGAAATAATAAAAATTACTCATGTCTGACATTTTGATCGTGCGACTAACAAGGGGTGCAACCGACCCCTAAGCTCGGCTGCGCACCCTCAACTATTTGACTGCGATGAGGAATTCTGCTTTGCTCGAAGCTGCGTCATTGATATGCTGGCGACATGAAGGTCAGCGAGGTGTTACGATTGCTCCATGATGATGGTTGGTTTCTTGTGACGGCGCGAGGGAGTCATCGTCAGTTCAAACATCCCACCAAATCCGGGCGAGTCACTGTTGCGGGAAAGCCTAGCGAGGATCTTGCTCCGGGAACTCTTAACAGCATTTTAAAACAAGCCGATTTCAAGAAGTGAGGAGTTTATGCGCTATGCCATCGTGATTGAGAAAGCTGAGAATAACTACTCTGCGTACGTGCCAGATCTTCCTGGCTGCATTGCCACGGGCGCCACCGCGGAAGAAGCCGAGCAACTGATTCGCGAGGCGATCGAGTTGCATTTGATTGGCCTGCGAGAGGATGGATTACCCATTCCAAAGCCCTCAAGTCAGGTCGAATACGTCGAGGTCGCGGGTTAACAAACGCACGGCACTGGAGCACGGCCATGTCGGGATTTTGAAGGAACCCGAAAGGCTACATTTTAACCGTGGCCGCTTATTTTATTGCAAAATTTGCGCATAGGGATTGGGGTCAGGCATGAGTATTGATTTACATCAATAACGAATTTCATTTCCCGTGTACCAATCGTTTTTCTTCATCATAAGCAGCACAGAGGGTGTTGTCCCAAGATGTGTTTTTCTCCTCGCTGCCGCCCCGCCCGTGTATTGCTGGTCCTTCCCCACCTATACAGACTCCCAAGCCGTTTTTAGGGCATTCGACTCATGCGCCCTCTACCAATCCTTCCTGGAAATTCTCTCGAAGGTCTGCCTTGTGATATTGAAATAACCTGTGAAGAAGGTCATGAGAAAGACGTTAGGATGTGAGGTTTACAGCGAGTGGGCAGTGCGTGCGCTAGATTCTTCACCTGTGGCTCAGAATGACAAGGTTGTTGGGGCATAACCATCTGCTCTGGCGGCCTGGCTTTCCCGTCACACTTTTAATAGAACAAGACTCTTGGGAAAATATGAAGCCCCAATGAACAACAGCAACAGATGGGCGCTCAACTCACTCTTCAGCAGAGTTTCGGTTCGTCAACTCGTCGCTTTTCCGCTATAATGCCACGAATCTTGTAGGAGGCTGATATGAAAGATTTGTCCAGAATTACTACAGATCCTCAAGTCATGGGTGGCAAACCTTGCATCCGAGGACTGCGCATTACGGTTGGAACGATTGTGGGACTTATCGCTAAAGGACATTCCAGGGATGAGATTCTCAAGCTCTATCCGTATTTGGAAGAAGCCGACATCCCGGAGGCATTAGCCTATGCTGCCTGGCGGGCGGAAGAGGTTGAGGTTCCTCTGGGGCACCTGTGAAGGTTCTGGTTGATATGAACCTTTCCCCCTCTTGGGTAGCGATCCTTGAGCGTAATGGGATTTCGGCTGTCCACTGGTCTGCGGTAGGGAAAGGTAGCGAATCCGATTCAGTCGTCCTAGGGTGGGCCCGTGAACATGATTATTTGGTCTTTACCCACGACCTGGATTTCGGCGCTATCCTGGCATCGACGAAAGCTTCTGGACCTAGCGTCATTCAAGTGCGAACCCAGGATGTCTCTCCTGACCATCTTGGGGAAATTCTCGTGAAGGCCTTACGCGAGTATCATGAGATTTTAGCGCAGGGCGCTCTCATCACCATTGACGAGTCTCGTCTGCGGGCTCGCATTCTTCCTCTCGTTCGATAGAACATTGATGCCGAAAAAGGGTTCGAGAGGCAATAATTTTTATCTTCCTATTCTGATGACTATGGACCTTAAGTGTGTGGAGCTGGGGTCAGGCATGAGTATTGACTTGCACAATAGCGAAATTCATTGCCCGTTCCTGGGGCCAGGTCT
Source organism: Nitrospirales bacterium (assembly GCA_040904705.1). GTDB lineage: Bacteria > Nitrospirota > Nitrospiria > Nitrospirales > UBA8639 > Nitrospira_E. The sequence continues at coordinate 16,841 of JBBDSY010000050.1, forward strand.
TGCAAAATGACAGTATGTGGACATGTTTTGGAATAGTTGAGTCGAGCCGAAAGCGGATTGCCTGATTACAGAATCCAACCCCCGATACTCCGCCCTCCCTGAGCCACGCCTGCCGTTCGGCCCCATAGGGGATGCTCTTATCAGCCGGCGGGCCTTTTCCGAGCCTGGCAAGTACTCCCGCCATTATTCTTCTGCATTCGCTCAATCCGATGAGGCCGAATGGGGCGTCAATGGTTTTGGGTCCTTTTGCCGAAACAAAAAGCCTGTCCTGAGCCTGGCGAAGGAAACCTCGGCTGTCGGGCCTAAACCCGGCATCTCATTCACACCTTAAAAATTACTCAGTCCGTTCCATTCTTATTAGGCTCCACAACAGAGTTCGTCTGGACGCGAGTTGTGCCTTTAGCGATAATCTGAATAATCGTCTGTTTAGAGGAACCTGAAATGAATGGAGCATCTTCGTGGCTGAGCAATTTCCTGAGCTGAGTGCTTCTGGCCAGGTCTTGCACTGCTACAGTGACTGGTCCCGCTTTGGAATAGTTTAGTGAAGCCGAGGCGGATTGTGTGATTGCAAGACTTGACCTAAACCCTAAACCGGTACCCCTCATTTTAGACCCATAACCCGATCAACTATCTCAGAAGGAGTTCTTCCATGAATCCAAACAAGGCACTTTGGGAAAAAGGCGACTTTACGCGTATTGCCGCAACCATGCGAGAAAGCGGGGAGGCGCTCGTTCAGCGAATTGGCAACACAAAAGGGCTCAAGGTTTTAGACCTCGGATGTGGCGATGGCACGACGGCTATCCCGGCCGCAAAGCTTGGAGCGGAGGTGTTGGGCGTGGATATCGCCAGTAATCTGGTGGAGGCTGGGAACAAGCGGGTCAAGGACCTGGGCCTGACCAATTGCTCATTTCAGGAAGGCGATGCGACCAATCTGCACCAGTTGCCGGATCAGGCATTTGATCTTGTTGTGAGTATCTTTGGCGCTATGTTTGCGCCGAAACCGTTTGAGGTCGCCAAGGAGACCGTACGCGTGGCCCGGCCGGGCGGTCGGGTGGTGATGGGGAACTGGATTCCGAATGATCCTACGTTGGTGGCGCAGATTTTAAAGATCAGCTCCAGCTATACGCCACCACCGCCTGAAGGCTTTGTGAGCCCGATGACGTGGGGAGTCGAAAGTCACGTGATCGAGCGCTTTGGCGGTGCGGGAGTTCCGGCCGAGAAGATATCCTTTACGCGGGACACATTTACGTTTAACTATCCCGGCGCACCTTCAGGCCTCGTGGATGAATTCAGGACATACTACGGCCCAACTATGAATGCCTTCGAATCGGCCGAAAAGAATGGTCGAGCCGCCGATCTCCAAAAGGAATTGGAAGATTTGTTCAACAGTCAAAACACCATTAAGAGCAATGATTCCACGTCCATTCCTGCAACCTTTTTGCGTGTGACGGTTACCCTCTGACAAGGTCGGGCACCTCAAGAAGTGGCCATTCGAGTCCCATATAGCGCTCCACCTGACCTCCTGCCCGGACGGAACCCGCGAATTGAATGAGCCTGCTTGAATTCAAGTAGAAGGGCTTGAGGTCAGGCCTCGCAATGCCAAAGTAGATGGTCATGTATTTTGAACGTTGAGAGGCTGATTTTTCCCTTTCTTTTCCTTCCTTTCCCTCCTGACCGACGCTTGCTGGTCGGCCCTATGGGCCGACGTTTTGAAATCAATGGCTGGTCTTGTCCGGGGCCGCCGACATTGCTCAGGTAGACTCTGTGAATTAGTTCTCCATAATTGAGGGCTCATTGTTTTCAGAGTTTTCCCTGGCCTGGTGGTGTGGCCGAGCCGTGCAGGCGACACCGGGGGAAAGGCGCGCCTTGTTTGAGCCCTTCGAGAAGATTCAGGCCAAGCTTCGCGAGTTTGTGCGCCGCCGGTGTTGGCGAACCGCGAAGGGGACCTCGGCCGCCGGGCCGAAACCCGACATCCGACATCTTCTTACCCTTCAAAATTATACAGTCCGTCCCATTATTGTTAGGCTGTTTTTTAGAAATCGGCTAGACCGGATGGCTTCTTTTATCTAAGATCTGAAGATTCATCTGCATTGACTGAAACTAAAGTGAACGGAGCATTATTGTGGCTGAGCAATTTCCAGCGTTGAGTGAAGAGTTCATTCGATTTATCGGTGTGCAAAAAGTGTTTTTTGTGGCCACTGCTTCGGCTGATGGACGAATCAATCTCTCACCCAAGGGCCAGGATTCGCTTCGTGTGCTGAACTCAAAAGAAATTCTTTGGATGAATTTGACCGGCAGTGGGAATGAAACGGCAGCCCATCTCGCCGAATGCAATCGAATGACCATGATGTGGTGCGCGTTTGAAGGTCCGCCACGAATTCTTCGCGTCTATGGCACAGCACAGGTCTTTCATCCGAGGGATGCTCGTTGGGCTGAGTGTTCGACTCAGATTCCTTCCACCGCAGGGACGCGGCAGTACGTGTTGGTGTCTATCGATGTGGTTCAAACGTCCTGCGGCGATGCTGTGCCTTTCATGACCTATGTGGAAGACCGTCGAGTGCTTTCGACGTGGGCTGAAAAGAAGGGCAAAGACGGGATCGTGGCGTATTGGCAGAAGAAGAATCAGGTCAGTATCGACGGGAAGCCGACCGGAATTTTTGGTTCTTCGTGTGATTGATTGGGTGATTGATTCCGCCAAACACTATCGAAACGGACAACCCGGATAATCATACCAGCGAGTACGACGCCGGAGTCGGTGAACCGCGCAGCGAACTCGAAGGGGCACAGGATGGCTAATAGGGTGATGGCTCCTTTTGCCGACACACATGGACTTCGCCTGCCGGATCGAAACCCGGCACATTCCAGTTCGATTAATTATGTCCCGATCCGTGCGGACATTACCTGAAACCAAACGTGGAGCTGCTCTTCCGTCACTTCCGGTGACCGAACTCGCCGCTGGAATTAACGGGGATCCAAACCGTCCTTCAGCCTCAGGCACTGTGCCCTCTAGATTAATTTGACGGCTCATTTTTGAGATTAACGGAGATCCGATGCTATGATCTTCACTGTCGGCTTTGCGGGGACAATGAGTGAATTGAGACAAATGATACCGTGATTGGACTACTAGAGACTCAACGCGAAGCCATAGGGAAAGTCTGCGCTCGTTACGGCGTTGTGCGCCTGGACGCATTCGGCTCGGCGTTGCGCGAAGATTTCAATCAGAAGAATAGTGATGTGGACCTGCTGGTCGAATTTGCACCTATGGAGCTGTATGCGCGAGTCGACGCCTACTTTGATCTTCGCGCCGAGCTCAGTGCATTGTTGGATCGGGAAATCGATTTGGTCATGGTCGGGGCGATAAAGAATCCATACATCTCTCGCGACATCGAACGCACCAAGCAGTTGCTCTATGCCTCGTGACGAGCGAGCCTACCTGGCCGCATCCTTGAGGCCTGCAGCGCAATTGAGATCGCCGTTCGGAGCCTTGATTTGACGGCATACCAGGATAATGGCCTTATTCGCTCATCGGTCGAGCGGGAATTCATCATTATGGGTGAAGCCATGGCAGCGCTTGCCCGCATTGCGCCCGCAACTTGTAGCGAGATCACGCGGGCTCGCCGGATTGTCGATTTTCGCAACCAACTGACTCATGAGTATTCGACAATAGATGATGCTCTGGTTTGGGCCATCGTTGTGACAGACGTGCCTGTGCTTCGACGCGAATGTGCGGACCTCATGAAAGGTTCCTCATCCGCAGGCGAAGAAATCTAACCCGCGTGAGGAGAGGGAAGCAGGTGCCGATCAAGTGCAGCGAGGCAGGAGGTCATCGTCACCCGCCACCATCGCAGAGTAAGAGTCATACAAAAAAAGGCTTCCAGTTATCTTTTTGAGCCTATACCTTGAGGATATTAAAGAGATGTACCAGCCATTTGGCACTATTCATCCACGGCGGATGTGTCGTGGCTATGGTCTCTTTCCATTTCATTTTTTTCTCCTTTTCTGACCGACGCGTGTCGTTCGGCCCCATGGGCTGAAGCTCTGATCAAACGGCAGGTCTTGTCAGAGAGGAGCGGTGTGGCCGAGCCGTGCAGCCGACACCGGAGAAAAGGTGCGCCTTGTTTTGCGCTCTTCGAGAAGACTCAGGCCAAGCTCCGTGAGTTTGTACAACGCCGGAGTTGGCGAACCGCGCAGCGAACTCGAAGGGGCACAGGATGGCCAATATAGTTTTGGGTCCTTTTGCCGACACACATAGACTTCGGCTGCCGGATCGAAACCCGGCATAGAGATGAAAGATTGCCCTATGGAAGAACAGCAGAAAACAGACTACCGCGGAGAGCAGACGATCATCGGCAACCTGTCCGGCAAGACGATCGTCATCCCCGACGTGAATGCCCCACCAATGCCGGCACTGGCGTCTCCCGGCGTGATTCACAATGGCACGAAGGCCGGGAACTTCGGCGAGATGGACTCGGCCAGTGAATATCCTGACGTAAGGAGTTTCAGAAGAAAGTTCGGGCTGATCATTCCTGCCACGAATACCAGCATGGAGCATGAACTGTGGAGCATCATCTTTAAGAATCAGAGCCCACACGGGTTATTAGGGGTCGGTCTTCACACGGCCACCGTCCTGACGCCGAAGCCCAGATTAGAAACCGAAGAAGATCTGAGGGCGTATAAGAAACAATTCCTGGGCGGCCTGAGGACAGCGGTAGATGTGGCTTTGCTGGCGGAGCCACAATACTTGATCATGGGCATGAGCTTGGAGCACATTCTCGGAGGTCTCGAAGCCATTAGAGGGCCGATGGTGGAGATGGAAGAATACTCCGGGCTGTCCTGGGCCACCTGGCATGATGCCATTCACGCGGCTCTGGGGAAGTTTGGAGCCAAGCGGATTGGAATCCTGACGCCATTCGATAAGAAAGGCAACGAGTCCGCCACGCGGATGTTCGAAGAGCTGGGGTTCGAGGTGGTGTCGAGTGTGGGTTTCTCCTGCGCGAACGCCCTGCATATCGCGCATGTCCCGGAATCGGCCAAGGAAAAGGCCATCCTGGACTTGTTGGCGACCGACCAGCATCAACTGGATGCTGTGGTCCAATGTGGCACGAACATGAGCTTGATCGACGTGACGGAGAAGTTGGAGCCGGTTCTTGGAATTCCGATTTTGGGCATTAACGCGGTGATCTTCTGGTACGCGCTCCGGGAAAATGGATTCGAAGGACCGTTGGCTGGTGGGGGAAGATTGTTGCAAGAATTCTAATCTGACGGGTAGGCGGATTTCGTGCTGCTACAGCCGCTGATCGGTTGAAGTTTTCGGGCCAGGCTTCAGATTTTTGACCAACGCTTCCTGTTGAAACCGGCAGACTCCCGGGCCACCACACTACCGCGGATAGCGTTGGTCCTATCACAAAATGACACGAGATAATCTTTGAGCGACTCAGTCGAATCCCTCAAGGATGTGTCCACCCGCACATGAAGCTTAGTGCCGGAGCCCCGCAGTAGGAAGAATACCAGGATGGATGTGAAAGCTCTGCAGAGTCGCATTGCGGGGAAGGTCACGACCGCGACCGACACCGGGTACGAATCGCTCAGACGCGAGCTCATTTGGAATCAACTGACGCCGCTGCGCTACCCGCAGTTGGTCGTGCAAGTCGCCAATGAGCAAGATGTCGTCGAGGCGGTTCGGTTTGCCCGTAGTCAGAATATGAAGATCGCGGTGCGTGGCGGGGGCCATAGTTGGGTGGCGTTCCCGCTCTGCGATGGGAGCCTTCTGATCGATCTCGGTCGCCTTAACCAGATTTCGATAGATCGACAGACCCGCACGGCGGTGATTCAGCCTGCGGTCACGGGGCAGGCACTCAACCGGCAGTTGGCCCCGCATGGGCTGGCCTTTCCTATCGGACACTGCCAGACGGTTTCCATGAGCGGCTATCTGCTGAATGGCGGGCTGGGCTGGAACTGGAACGCCTGGGGGCCGGCTTGCTTCAGTGTCGAGGCCGCCCATGTCGTGCTGGCTGATGGCAGTCTCGTCGTGGCCAATCAGGAGCAACACGCCGACTTGTTCTGGGCGATCCGAGGGGCGGGGCCGGGATTTTTTGGCGTCGTCACACGATACCGTCTGAAGCTCTATCCTGTCCCGCGTGCCATCACGACCAGTACCTATTATTATCCCTTGGGGCGCATTGAAGAAGTTGGCGCGTGGGCAGGGAAGATTGCCGGGCAGTTACCGCGAGAAGTTGAACTATCGATGTTTTGCACCCAAGCGCCACCCGCCTTCGCCGAACAGTGCCGGTCAAGCAACGACTACCTTTGTATCCTGAGCGCGACGGCGTTTCTCGATTCTCAAACTGAAGCCGACAAAACGCTTAGTCTCCTGGAAAACTGCCCCGTTTTATCCGAATGCCTGGGAAAAGAGGTGATTCAGCCGACCACAATGGAGGCCTTGCTCGACATGGGCGGCAGGTGGTGGCCGGAGCTTCATCGCTTCCTGGCCGATACGCTTTGGTCGAATTCCCCACCGGCGCAACACCTGGCGACTGTGCGCGATGCTTTTCTGCAGACACCTTCACCGAAATCATTGGCCTTGTGTGCGTTTTCCACCGGTATGGAAGGCAGCCCTGCTGTGCTCCCCGACGCTGCATTCTCGATGACAGCCGGGACCTTACTCCTCTGCTATGCGATCTGGGGGCGGCCGGAGGATGATGACGCGAACATGGCCTGGCATCGCGAGACCATCGCGGCGCTGGCCCCGTTTGCGGTAGGCCATTATGTGGGCGAGTCCGACATGGTCGCGGAACCCGCACGTGCCGAACGGTCATTCGCGCCTGCGAACTGGCAACGGCTCCAGTCGCTTCGCTATACCTACGACCCGGACGGTCTTTTTCATGCGCATTTCAGGGCAGACTGACCACCGTGGCGCTTTAGTCTTATCATTCCTCTGTTACGCAGTGGAGGAACCGGTTAGGTCTGAAAAAATAGAATTTTATGGGCGGATACGTTGAATTTCTCAAAGAGGTGTGTGAAGAATTCGAACCGATTCATCCCTGACGAATGTTTGGCGGCGATAGGTTTTTCATATGGGGTTTTGTGTAAAGAAGCCGGTGAAGACGGCTAAGAAAAAGACATGAGGATCTGATTATGGCAGTGTGAGGACATTGCGTGGGCCAGATTCTTCGCCTCTGGCTCAGAATGACAAGGTGTTTAGGGCCTCACCATTTTGCTGACGCGGATCGATTTCCTCATCAGACCTCTTTCCTGTCGATAGAATCTGTGCCGTGACACCAAAATTTTCCTATTTTGCTTATGGGTCAAATATGTGCTCCAGGAGGCTCCGTGACCGAACCCCCTCGGCCCAACCAATAGGGGTTGGCTCTGTCATGCAGCATGAATTGCGGTGGCATAAGAAAAGCCGGGATGGATCAGGGAAATGTGATATTTTTGTTACCGGAGCTCCAGATCATCAGGTGTATGGAGTGCTGTTTGAAATTTCGGAGTCTGAAAAAGCACAACTCGATATCGCCGAGGGATTGCATCATGGTTATGAAGAAAAAATGGTGGAGGTGCTCACCACAGCCGGACGTGTCTCTGCCGTCGTCTATTATGCCATGGTGATAGACGGGGAGGTCAGGCCGTATGAGTGGTACAAGCGGTACGTGGTCGATGGGGCCATCGAACACGGTCTCCCTGAAGACTATGTGCGATTGCTGAAGTCTGTTGACGCGATCGCAGATCCGGACCCGGATCGACACAAAAGAGAAACCCGCATCGTTGAGGGTACCTAACCTCATTGGCTGGTGGTATGAGCAAAAAAAGGTGAAGACGTGAACAGCCGCAACAAGGATGAAAGCCGGCCTCATGTCATTTTAAGGCGGCTCCTTCAAAGATGGATGAGTTTTTCCACAACCTGCTCGGTGTGAAGTGTCTCAGCCGTTCTCTGTTGGCAAATCTTCCAGGAGGCAGCAGGACTTATGGAAATTAACTTACGAAATGGTGGCCCCTCCGATGCAGAAGCCTGCGGCTCGATTTGTTACGAAGCTTTTAAACACGTCGCCGAACAACATCGTTTCCCTTTTGATTTTCCCAGTCCTGCCGTTGCCATTGAATTCCTCTCTGCTTTGTTCTTTCGTCAAGACGTCTTTTCCGTCGTGGCAGAAGTGGACGGGCAAATAGCGGGGAGCAATTTCCTTTGGGAGAATGCGGACATTGCCGGTGTCGGTCCGATCACCGTCAGCCCGGCTGTTCAAAATGGGGCCGTGGGCAGACGTCTGATGGAATATGTGCTGGAGCGTGGGCAGGACCCCCGTTTTTCAGGTATCAGGCTAGTGCAGGCGACGTATCATAATCGGTCACTGGCCCTGTACACCAAGCTGGGGTTCTACGCCCGTGAGCCACTTTCAACGATGCAAGGTCCGGCTCTTGGTATCGGGATCCCCGGCCATACCGTCCGCCAGGCGTTCGTTGGGGATTTGACGGGTTGCAACCGGTTGTGTGTTCAGGTCCATGGTCACCATCGGAATTTGGAACTGTTCGACGCCGTCACACAACGGACGGCAACCGTGGTCGAACGCGAGGGCCGCATTACCGGATATGCCACCCTGGTCGGTTTTTTCGGCCATGCGGTTGCTGAGGGGAATGAAGATCTGAAGGCGCTCATCGGTGCGGCTCCTGGTTTTCCAGGGCCGGGGTTCTTACTCCCGACGCGCAACAGTGATCTGCTTCGCTGGTGTTTGGAAAACGGACTGCGGGTGGTTCAGCCCATGACCCTGATGAGTCTGGGTCTCTACCACGAACCTGAGGGAGCCTTTCTGCCTTCCGTCCTGTATTGATCGACATGTGCCCGGCTTCGGGTTCTTTGCACGTTCTTTCAATAACCGTTGACGCGACACCTCACACGCACAAGCCTATGAGCGAATACGTTGAATATCTGAAAGAAGTCTTTCGTGAATTCGGCTCTGTGGAACCGCGCCGCATGTTCGGGGGATACGGGATTTTTCACAAAGGGTTGATGTTTGCCTTGGTGGCGGACGATATCCTTTACCTGAAGGCTGACGAGGCCATTTCCCAGCACTTTACCGAACGGGAGTTGGAACAATTTCGTTACGAGAAACAGGGCAAGGCTTTTAAGATGTCCTATTATATGGCGCCAGAGGATATCTTCGACGATCCGGAAGAGGCGAAGATGTGGGCCGATCGATCCTACGCTGCCGCCCTTCGCGCTAAGAAACCAAAGAAAAAGAAGTGAAATAGACCGTCTCAGTTGTTGGCTCTCAGAGCAACTTTCTTCTTTCGTTCCCTTTTATTTTCTGCATTTGAACAGGATCAATTCTCCCTATTTTTTTACCCAGCCAGATGACTTCCTGTGGGTTTTCTATTAAGGTAGGCGATAAATTAGATCAATATCTATTTTAGACGAGATTGGAATTTGAAGCTCATGAAAGTTCTGATGTTGACGAATGAATTTCCTCCGTACACCTATGGTGGGGCGGGAGCGCATGTGGAGTATTTAAGCCGGGAATTGTCTCATTTATTCCCGGTGGAGGTTCGGTGTTTTGGGGATCAATGGATCGATAAGGCCAATCTGACGGTGAGAGGATTTCCCCTCGGGGAGGCTCCCTTTGGCGCGCCTAAACCTTTGCATTCGGTGTTTGGGGCGGTTCAGCGTTGCTGGCAGATGAATGCCGCTGGGCTGGATGCCGATTTGGTGCATTGCCATACCTGGTATAGCCTGTTGGGAGGGATTTTAGCCAAGTTGAATTATGGCATTCCCCTGGTCATTACCACGCATTCCTTAGAACCGCTTCGCCCGTGGAAACGGGAACAACTGGCGGGAGGATATGATTTTTCATTATGGGTCGAGAAAACGGCACTGGAAATGGCGGATGCCATCATTGCTGTGTCAGAAGGAACCAAGGCCGATATTCTCAAATTGTTTGCGGTTCGGGAAGAACGGGTGCATGTCATTCACAATGGCATTGATCTTCGGGAATTTATAAAAGTGGACAGCCATGCTGTGTTAACCCGTTATGGGATTCCCACTGGTAAGCCCTATGTGTTGTTTGTGGGACGTATTACCCGCCAAAAAGGAATTATTTATTTATTGAAGGCTTTGCCTCATTTGGATCCGGATTTTCCGGTCGTGTTATGCGCCAGCTCGCCGGATACTCCAGCGATTGCCGCCGAAATGAAAGACGCCCTAGACGCCGTCTCGGCACATCGTGAGCATATTTATTGGATTCAGGATGTGTTGGACAAACCGAGCCTTATTGAATTGTATTCGCATGCGGGGATGTTTTGTTGCCCGTCGATTTATGAACCCTTTGGCATCATCAATCTGGAGGCCATGGCCTGTGAGAAGCCCGTGGTGGCTTCGGCTGTCGGGGGTATTCCCGAAGTGGTCGTGGAAGATGAGACCGGGTTTTTGGTTCCAGTGGAACTATTTGAAGAGGCGCCGTTTACGCCCAAAGACCCGGAACAGTTTGCGCTCGACTTAGCCGAGCGAATCAATCACTTGATGCGGGACCCGGCCTTACGCGAACCCATGGGGCAAGCCGGACGTCGTCGTGCCGAGGAGCTGTTCAGTTGGACAGTGATTGCCAAAAGTACGCAGGCATTATATGAAAAGGTGATCGCGGCGTCGTAGAAAATTTTTGCGGTGTGGTGGGGGGTAGAGATGGCGACGTCCCTGGACTTTCAAAACGGGAAATCCTTCTTATCCGGGATCGCGGCCTGTTTGAAACATGGATTCAAGTCGACGAACTTCGTCTTTGCGTCGGTGGCGTTCTTCCACCATTAAGGAAATTAACGAATTCCAAAAGGCCACTTCTGAAGGTGAGCCGTCGTTCACGCGTTGATCACGCCATTCTGTGGCAAATCGGGTATATACTCGAATCTCACAGTCGTTAAAACTTCTGAGGGCATCGATCAATTCATCTTCAGCATGCATAAGACATCGAACCTTCCTGATGATAAAATATGTTCATGTTATCGGTGCGGGCCTTTCATGCTCGCATGAATAGGGTTATCGGCGGTTTGGAAATCGTTCCTTAGCGTTGGAGAGGGTCTCATGCGAAAAATTATTCAGATGAAAACATTCGTATTACGTTTTGGAAATTCTTGCCGGTGTGTGGGGCTGATCGTGATGATGGGCTGGCTGGTCGCATGCGGCGAAGATCCGCAACAATTATTGGAAACTGCACAATTCGAAGAGCAACAACAGAATCAGCCGCATGCACAAGAGTTGTACGAACGTATTCTTCGGGATCATCCGGAGAGTGCTGCTGCACGAAAAGCTGAAGAACGTCTGAAGGAATGGAAGAAGGAGAATCCGTGAGAAAAGTTATTGCCCAGGAAGGACTATGACTCGTCGTGCTCCGGATCGACGCCTGTCCGGTACATATATTCTAACCGCCGAATGTCTTGATCCCGCCGCATCCGTTCATCAATACACAGGTTGACGACCGTATTCCAAAATCCGGCTTCCGCTATCGAGCCGGCTTCCATGCGTTGGTCGCGGAATTCACTGGAAAAACAGGTATACCGTTGCAAGTCGCCATCTTCAAAGTCCCGAAGGAAACCCGGTAAATCTTCCGTATGGGTCATGGGTCCGTTTTCGTGGCTCATGGAATCCTTTCTGGAAAATATATCGGTTTCGGTCCCCTGAATTCTTAAGTCTTTAGGAGAAATTCTTTAAACAGTCCGCGGGATTTGCGCGATCGAAGAATGCCCTTCAGCGAAGACATGATTTATTTTCTAACATTTCTGAGCGCTGATTTTTTCTTTGAGTGGATTTCCGGTGTTCCTGAAGCGATTGCCGGGATGCCATAGCATGAGAAGCAGCCAGATTGGCAAATTGCTCCTTTCCCTCAGCCTTGTTCCGTGCGCTTGACTTGGGGATGGAACCGGGCATGAAGAACTATAGAAAAAGTACTGGTCTACCTGAAATTGTGACGAAATATTCCTTCATGGAAAGCCGTGATACAGGAAAAATTGACTTTTTAGGGGTTCACGTGAGATCAACCTTCTTGCCAAGTTTCTCGTGTGCTGGATACATTGGGCTTGGGAGGAGAGAAAACATTAAACCCACTTAAGGAGGATTTATGCTGTACCATTTTTTCTGTCTACTCTTCGCGAGTCTCCTGCTTTCTGTGCCCGCTCTGGCCACTGAGGACAAAATCATGGGTGCCACAAGCGCCGCACCGTCTTCCATCTCCAACAAGGCCACTGTCATGGATTGGGATGACACGATATTGCGCAAAGGGACTAATGGATGGACATGCCTTCCTGACAGGCCGGATACCTCAGGCAACGACCCGATGTGCCTCGACGGTCAGTGGCTCAAGTGGGCAGAGGGCTTTAAGAATAAGACCAAACCGGTGTATAGCCAGGTTGGGATTGCTTATATGCTCCAAGGTGATACCCCGGTCTCGAATTCAGATCCGTTTGCTACGGCTCCTACAGGCTCTGAAGATTGGGTAGAAAATCCAGGACCCCACCTCATGATTCTCGTTCCGGACAAGAAGCTGATGAAGAATATTCCGACCGATCATCGGAACGGGGGGCCTTGGGTCATGTGGAGAGATACCCCCTATGCCCATATTATGGTGCCCCTCGTAGCCGTTCCCTGAATTACTGCTCTCCTCACTCTGCTAAATACTTTGAGGCGGTGGCGGCTTTCGTGTCGCCACCGCCTCCTCCTCCCGGTATGTCAGGAAGCCCCGTCTTTATCGAAAGCAAGAGCCGGAATGTTTGCCATTAACCCTGTCATGGGAGGAATGGTTTGCCGAGGTTGTCCAACGCCAGACCGGCGCTCAGCGAAAAAGGCCACTTGAGAGCCATGGGGCCTGATTATCTTGCCTATGCTCATATGGGATGAATTTTAAATTTATGCCGGAATTGGATTGGCCGAGGGGGTACCCGCTCGTGATGGGCGTGATGCTCATGCTCGCGATCGGCATGCTGTGGAGTTTTCGGAGCAAGCATTGGATTTGACGGTTGAGACGCGTTGCGTTACAACCGAACCGTTTGGGAAAACACGTGAATCACGATCACGCCGGCGATGATCAATCCCATCCCGATGACGGCCGGCGTATCGGGAATTTCCCGAAAGGCGATCGCGCCGACGAGCGCCAGGAGAATAATCCCGACGCCTGACCAAATCGCGTAGGCGATGCCGATGGTCATGCTTCGCAACACCAGGCTTAAGAGATAAAATGCCGCGATATATCCAATGACCACGATCAGGCTTGGGCCTAACCTGGTGAAACCCTCTGCTGTTTTCAGCGAACTGGTCGCAATCACTTCCGCCACAATGGCCATAAACAAATAGAGATAGGTCATGAGTGCGTCCTTTCGGTCCAGTTTCTCTCATATACATTTGCCACACTGATTATGTGAAATGCTCGTCAGGCTTGGCTTTATCGATCGAGCAGGAGTCTCACAGGGAGAGGTCTCCATTTCAATTTCCCCCAAAGCCTTGTGCGAATACGGCCCAGCGGATTTGGCTAGAAACGCCCCAATCCCCGATAGCAATACTCCGCTCGTTGCTTGCAGGCCGTACTGAATCAATAAGGCCATACTCCTGTTAGTCCCAAACTTATGCCTCCCTCCGGGAAAATGGAGAAAGGTTTCGTGAACATGACCAAGTTTCGGCCACAGGATACTCATTGTCCAGAGGCATGGTCCAGAAATAGATGATTGCACGCCTATGTAGAGGTCTTGGTGGGTTGCCAAATGACGTGAATTTCGATAAGACAACTCTGGTCTGTTAAAATTTGACATACTGGGTTAGTGATACGGTGATTGTCTAGAGGAGGGCGAACATGAAGAGTCGGAGTGTCTCTGTACTATTAGGGGTTTTGGTCATGTGTCTGTTGGCTGGGTTGATCCTGGCACCTGTGACGTTCGCGAAAGAAGAAGTCGGACATCTTTACGGAAATCTAGGGAGGCATCATTTCCGGATTTCCACTCCTATTCCGATGGCTCAGAGATATTTCGACCAAGGGATGATTTTAATGTATGGGTTTAATCATGCTGAGGCGGCCCGGTCGTTTCGGTATGCCCAAACGCTCGATCCCACCTGTGCCATGTGTTTCTGGGGTGAGGCGCTGGTGCTCGGTCCGAATATTAATGCGCCAATGGCAGAATCGGTTGTTCCTCAAGCGCATGCTGCCGTTCAACGAGCTATGGCGTTGCGAAAAGACGTGACCGGAAAGGAGCGGGCTCTCATCCAGGCGTTGGCGAAGCGTTACTCCAAGGAGGTTCTGGCCGATCGATCCATCTTGGATATGACCTATGCCGACGCGATGCGACAGGTGGTCGTGCAATTTCCAGAGGATCACGTGGTTGGAGCATTGTTCGCGGAATCGTTGATGGATTTGCATCCGTGGAATTTTTGGAAAAAAGACGGAAAGCCCCAACCCTGGACGCCGGAAATTGTTTCGACGTTGGAGCGGGTGCTGGATCTCAATCCCAATTTTCCTTTGGGTCACCATCTGTATATTCATGCGTTGGAGGCCTCCCCGTATCCCGAAAAGGCGCTATCCAGTGCAGCTCGATTGCCAGCGTTAGTGTCGGGGTCTGGCCATCTGGTGCATATGCCCGCGCATATTTATATTCGAATTGGGTGGTATCGGGATGCCTTGGTGGCTAATCAACGGGCGGTGAGGGTGGATGAAGAGTATCTGCATGATTCTCATGTGGAGAGCCTGTATACCGCTGCCTATGTGCCGCACAATTATCATTTTCTCTGGGCTGCGGCGATCAAGACCGGACAGCAGGACATTGCCCTGCAGGCGGCGAAAGATACTGCGGCCAAGGTGAGTCCTGAAGGCATGCGGGATCCTGGATTTGCCGGGACGCTTCAACATTTTTGGTTGATGCCGCTTTTTACCAAGGCACTATTCGGCCAATGGGAGGAGGTCCTGCAGGAGCCGGCTCCGCCGGCTGATTTGGTCTATCCTGCAGGAATTCGGCATTATGCACGGGGTTTGGCATTTCTTCGGCAAGGTCAGGTGGAAAAAGCGGTTCGGGAACTTGATGAATTAACACAGATCGTCAAAGACCCAGCTATTGCTGAATTGACGGTATTCGATATTAATGCGGTTCCTCAGATTTTGAAAATTGCCCAGGCTGTGTTGTCGGGAGAAATTGCCGCACAAGAAGGGGACTATGCTGCTGCGGTGACGCGTTTAGAAGAAGCGATTACCTTTGAAGACGAGTTACATTACACCGAACCGAAGGATTGGTATTTGCCTCCACGACAGGTTTTGGGAGCCATTTTATTAAAAGCAGGGAAACCCGTTGAAGCTGAACAGGTGTATCGGGACGATCTTCTGGTGCATCCACAAAACGGATGGTCTCTTTTTGGCCTGGTGCAAAGTCTTGATGCTCAGGGGAAGGCCGATGAAGTAAAGGTTGCACAGCAAGAATTTGCCAGTTCCTGGGCCGATGCCGATGTTACGCTGACCAGTTCAAGATTTTAAAAGAATGAGACCTTTGCGCGGGGCGGGATTCAGCAAGAGAGCCATTCGAAGCATGGACGTTATCTAAATTTGGGGTCATTCTTTCCTGTGGTAAGCGGGGACCTTGTTGAAACGCAATTAAGTACTATTGCTCATGTCCATTTTCGGGAATGATTGGGAACATCGATCCCTGCCTGTGCTGATGGGGCCTTCCTCGTTTTTACTTCCTTTTCTCTTTCCGTTCATTTAAGTTCTTCATCTCACTATCCGACATAGTTGCTCAGTGGTCTTTTTGTCTTGGCTTGAAAGGGTTGACTCAGGCTGCATGCCAGATCCTGTTGTGGGAGGAATCTTATGAATGTGTATCAATTGACCTGGAGTCTCTCTTGAGTCGGCGCTCGAATGGTATCCCGTGTTCGACTTTGGCCAACGGCAGTAATGGCGAGGGATTGACGCGGATAGAAGCCATTGCCGAACGACGCTCGATTCCTGGCGTGATGTTATTCGCAGGGACGGGTGATGTCCTCTTTATGAATGCCGAAGCCGAGGTGTTGAGTCGCCAAATTATCGGGGCGCGGTATGGGGCTGGGGCTCAGGAAATATTGCCCGCAGAAATTCTAGACTTGTGTGTGTCTCTGAAAAATCTCCTGGACAATAACGATCAAGAGGTCATTGAAGGTCAGCATGAATTGAGGCGGGTTACCGGCGATTTACAGTCGCCAGTGTTGTTACGTGGATTTCCGCTAGCGCCCCATTTGCCCAACGATAATGCGTGTATGTTGATTCTTATGGAAAAAATTGGCCGTGAACGGCGGATCGTTCCTGATCAAACCAAGGACCAATTCCGTTTGACTGACCGGGAAGTGGAGATTGTGAAATACATTAGCGAAGGTTGGACCAATAAGGAAATTGCCCGTCATTTAGAGATTAGTGAACATACCGTGAAAGAACATGTTCGGCATCTCCTCAAGAAAACCAAGAGTACGACTCGCACCGGTATTCTTGCTCAAATCTTTCAAGATACCTAAATCTCACTTCGTTTTTGTCTGTAATATTGCATTGTCCTTGATTATCGCTGACATCCCGTAGATAATCTCGCCCATGTCTTTTGTGGTGTGGCCATGGACCTCCAACCTCCTCTTTGTCTTGGGCGTTCCATCCTTACACGATACCATTCAACTTGATGAAGCGGGATTGGTGCAGGCATTACAACGTGGCGATGAAAAGGTCTTTACTGCGGTGATGGAGCTGTATTCAGGCTCTTTGCTGCGCTTAGCTCTGTCTTTTGTCCCCAGTCGAGCGGTTGCGGAAGAGGTGGTGCAGGAAACCTGGATGGGGGTATTGGAAGGGATAGGCCGGTTTGAAGGTCGCTCATCCTTTAAAACATGGTTATTTCGCATTCTCACGAATCGCGCGAAGACTCGAGGCACACGAGAGCGCCGCTACGAGCCGTTCGGACTATCCGGCTCGGATTCGGACGGGGACGACGGGCCGTCGATCGAAGATTCGCTTTTTGTGACGGAAGGTTCTGGAAAAGGCCATTGGGCGGACCCTCCGCAAGGTTGGGAGCCGGATACACCGGAACGCGTCTTGTTATCGAAAGAATGTCGAACGGCCATTGAGACGGCCATTAATGGGTTGCCTGACAATCAGCGACAGGTTATTACGTTACGTGACGTCGAAGGAGTGGGTGCCGAAGAAGTCTGTAATATTCTCAACATTAGCGAGACCAATCAGCGTGTCTTATTGCACCGAGCGAGAACCAAGGTGCGCGCTGTGTTAGAGCCCTATGTTCGTGGAGGCAAGATCTAGCGGTCATGGATAAAAATTTCAAACAACAACTCATGACCTATATGGCCGGCAATTTCAGTTGCATGGAAATTGCTGCGCTGATCACCGATTACCTGGATGGCGCGTTAACGTTGAGTCAACGCGTTCGTTTCCACATTCATCTTGGTCTGTGTTTAGCCTGCCGAAATTATTTGCGCCAAATGAAATACACGGTAGCCACTTTGCACAAATTGCCCTCCGAGCCCGTGCCGCCTCAGATCAAAGAGGAATTGATGGAACGCTTTCATACGTGGAAAGCCGAACAATCCTTGCAGCGCCCTTCGTCAGACTCTCGCTAAATCCCTGCCATGTTCACAACCTCTTGCTCTCTCCGTCGTTGATTTTGAAGTGTTCGGAGTATTCGTGATATACAGGTGATACGTCATTCGTTTAAAGAATTCAACCAAGGAGCCTGTGATGGCGTTAAAAGAATCCACGATGCTCGCATTGGGTACGCACATGCCAGATTTCGAGTTGCCGGATGTTTGCACCAAACACAAAATTTCTCCAGAATCCTTTCGGGAGAAACGAGCGGTATTGGTGATGTTTATTTGCCGTCATTGTCCTTATGTCGTGCATGTGCAAAATGAGCTCACCAGGGTAGTGCGGGATTATGAAGGGAAGCACCTAGGAATTTTGGGAATCAGTAGTAATGATGCCACGGAATATCCCGCTGATTCTCCCGCAGGGCTAAAAGCTATGGCCGAACAATTAGGATGGAATTTTCCCTACTGTTATGACGAGACTCAGGCTGTGGCCAAAGCGTTTACCGCAGCCTGTACGCCAGACTTTTTCGTGTTTGATCATCAAAACCGCCTGGTCTATCGAGGGCAATTGGATAACAGTCGGCCGGGTAATGGTCAACCGGTGACCGGTCAGGATTTACGCAACGCCCTTGATGCGGTGTTAGCGGGACATCCTGTGGCGACGGAGCAACGTCCGAGCGCCGGGTGTAGTATCAAATGGAAGTCCGGAAACGAACCAGTCTATGCCTGAGTACGTTGGAAGGGAAATGTGAAAAGAGAAAATAATTTGAGCAGAAGCTTGGAGTAACGTTTCTCCTTCCTGCTTACTCCTGACTCTTGACGGATTTTGATTTTTTAAACACAATATCTCCGAAATATGCCACAGCACTTTCTTTTGTGTTATCTGTATCCGTCATGATAGCTATCCCTGAAATTTTTGGCGGATTCCCCCCAAACGCCCTCCTGTAATCCTCATTGACATTCCGTTCCTCAGTGATCCATTCGTTCAGTCGGATTTCTCCGCTTTCAATGACGATCATCTTGACGCGATCGGTGTAAGGATTGGGGACTATTGTGCCAATGGGACTCTTGCTCTCCCAAATATAATTAATCGCTCCAATCGGAGGATATTGACCATAAAGGAAGTTGGCTGCCTCGTATTTGGCTTTTTCAAAGAAGCCAACTTTTGTACTGTCATATTCAAACGTAATGTACAATCGAGCAGGGTAATCGTCTCCTGATTTTTCGTGAACATTCCCCTTCTTTAAAATATTGACGACTTTCCAACGCCACTGGACGACCGGATATTCCTGGGGATCAATCTCGATTTCTCGGGTTATGCCTGACGATGATTGATCGCTCACGGCCTTGACCACGATGGCGTCACCATCGTTGACCAGGGCATATTGGGTGTGATTGGGGATTTTTTCAAAAGTGAGAGGTTTCCATCCAGGGGGCAATGTCGTTCCAGGTTGAGCCAAAGAAAATGTTCCAACTGGCAATATTTCTTGTGTTTCTGCCAGAATGACGGGTGCCATGACGAGTGCCAGTGACAATCCCATAGCTAGTAATGGAGATACCTTTGGTGGAGCTATGTGTCGCATCATCTTGTCCTTTATCCCAGTTAACGGGTCCAGGAAAAAAGTTTACGGAGGAACTGCTTCTTCCATTCCGTGAGTGTGGTTTTTCGCCAGGCGTTTGCTGTTTTTTTGATGACTTCCGCCTGGGTTGGGTAGGGATGGATCGTGCTGGCAATAGTGTTTAACCCTAATCCCCCTTTCACGGCCAGGGTGAATTCACTAATCAGATCGCCTGCATGGGACGCCACGATGGTGGCTCCGAGTATGGTGTCAGTCCCCTTTTTGACGTGAACTCGGGCAAAGCCTTCATCTTCACCGTCCAGAATGGCCCGATCGACTTCATTGAGATGAAAAGTGAAGGTGTCTATTTCAATCCCTTTATCTTTGGCGTCTTTTTCATATATACCCACATGGGCGATTTCCGGTTGAGTATAAGTGGCCCAAGGGATAATGAGATTTTCCGTGCTGGCATAGCCTAGCCCAAAGGGGTGGGGAAATAAGGCATTTTGAATGACAATTTGGGCTTGCGCATCTGCCGTGTGGGTAAATTTAAATGAAGAGCAAATATCGCCGGCTGCAAAAATGTTGGGATTGGTTGTTTGCAGACGATGATTTACGGTTACGCCTTTTCCGTCGAAGTTCACACCGATCTCTTCTAAGCCTAATCCTTCTGTATTGGGGGATCTCCCCACACCGACCAGGATTTCATCGACAGGAATATTATACTGTTGGTGATGGGAGTCCACGGACATATGTTTGACGCCGTCTACCTGCTGAATGCCCAAGTTTTTTCCGCAGCAGAGTAGCGTGACGCCATCCCGTCGGATCGATTGTTCGACAATGTCGGCGGCATCACGATCTTCCTTGGGAAGAATACCGTGCATGGCTTCCACTAAAAACACCTGGCTGCCAAAGCGAGCAAACGACTGGGCCAACTCGCAGCCGATGGGACCCGCACCGATCACCCCTAGTCTGGGAGGAAGTTCTGTCAGGGAAAAGATGGTTTCGTTGGTGAGGTAAGTCGTTTGGGCCAGTCCTGGAATCGGCGGGGCCGTGGCGCGTGCTCCCGTGCAGATGACGGCTTTAGAAAATTGGAGGGTCGTGCCATCCACCTCGATGGTGCTCGAGCTGGTGAACCGGCCGTTGCCGATAAACACATCCACCCCCATCTTGGTATAGCGATGAGCGGAGTCGACATGACTGATCCGGGCGCGGAGTTTTCGCATGCGGGCCATGGCTGTGCCGAAATCCCGCTTCATTTCCCCGAGCACATGCAACCCAAACTGTTCGGCTTCCCGGACGGCGTTCCACGCTTTGGCTGCACGAATCACGCCTTTTGACGGGACACAGCCCACGTTTAAGCAATCTCCACCCATCAAGTGGCGTTCAATCAGCGCCACCCTTGCTCCGAGCGTTGAGGCGATGGCTGCGGTCACTAATCCGGCCGTCCCTGCTCCTATGACGACTAGATTGTATCGTCCCGATGGTGTCGGGTTTTTCCATTGAGGCGGATGGACATTATTGACGAGTTCTTCATTAAATTGATCCTGTGGAAGGATCAATGCCGGGTTGCCTAAAGATTGTGACGTCTTCATGGAATGCCTCAGGATTTCAAAAAGCCGATGGGTGTATCTTTACTTTATCATTCTTAAGAATCTGGACCTTTATTTGTCCATTTTCGATACGCGATTGGCATCAATGCCAGGAGACCTAAGAGGGTAAAGGCCAATAAGACCGGTGGACTTGCGATTTCGCTCAAAGAATTAATTGACCCGAGTTGACGTCCTGCAAATGCAAAGACAAAGCTACCAGGAATAATTCCAAGGGATGTTGCAAGGATATAGGTTCCGAGTTTGACGCGCGTGAGACCGGAGACGAGATTCACCAAGAAGAAAGGAAACGCTGGAATGAGACGCAGGGTCATGAGATAACTGAAGGCGTTTTTGGCAAATCCCGATTGAATGGGACCCAGGCGATCGCCAAATTTATGCTCTACCCAATCTCGCAACAGGTAACGGGCAGCGAGAAAGGCGAGTGTCGCTCCAACGGTTGCGCCGATATTGACGAAGAATGTTCCCAGCAGGCTGCCAAACAAGAAGCCCCCAGTCAATGTAAGAATGGCTCCTCCTGGTAAAGAAAAAGCGGTTTGAAGAATGTAGATAAGAATGAATAGGCCTGCCGCGACCGCATAATGTGTTTCGGTATAGTTCAGGAGTAAATCCCGATTGGCTTTCAGGGAGTCCAGAGATAAATGCTGGCCAAGATCAAAATAGACGAACGCCCCTATTCCCAATAGTAAAATCATGCCTGTGAAAATCTTGCCCATGGATGAGCGGGGTGGGTCGTTCGACGTGGTGCTTGCCTGAGTCATGTTGGACTCCATTATGTGGGTTTTCATCATAATACTCCAGTCGTTCTTGTGGTCTTCATTGGATTGGCTTTTGTTGTTATGGCCTCAAGCGGTTTTCCTGTAGTACGACTTCGAGGCTATTTGTTACGAACAAAAAATGTATGGGATGCTATGCATTGTGTAATGATAGGTCTGTATGGTCAGACCTGTTCAGGCGGCATTGGTTTAAATCCGATTTGCGGACCTGTCAGATAATTCAGTGGGGCTTCAATGTCTTTACGTATGGGAAAATAGATACTTGTCAAACTGGCCCAAGCCGGTGTGAACGGACCCATGCAATTCACGTCTCTTCAGGATTATTTCACTCCAGAAAAATTAACCGCTTTCCTTCGAGAACTAGGCGGTGCTGGATTCATCGCATTAATGGATTTCTTGACTGTAGCAGTTGTGGGGAGTGCGATTCCCGGTTTGCCCTTGGATTGAGCCGCTGGTGTTGCGTATGGGCCTTTTGGGGCTCGTCGCGAGGTTATTGCCAATTTTTTCATTTAATATTGTGAGCTATGGTGCTGGATTCACCAAGATGAGCCTCCAGGCGTATGCTCTCACAACCTTTGTGGGCATGGTTTCCCCAGCTTTCGCGCTAACCTACCTGGGAAGTGCAGTCGTGACGGCGCAATGGCCATTCATACTTGCCGGAGGTCTGTTGGTCGTGGTCTTTTTTTTTCTTGCCGAAGTGGATTATGAAAGATCGGAAGTCCTGGTGGGTGTGCGTGATTCAAGGGGAACCCATCACGGCCGCTGTGCCTGCCGATGCTCACATGAATGCAGAGCAATGTGGGTGGTGTGGAAAACCAGCGGAGTAATATGAACGACACGTCTATGTCGTTGAGGGGAGTTGGTCGGCCAACTCTTCCGCTGGGTAGGTGAGAATTTCGGCTAAGGTGGGGTGGTAATGAGGGATGCGTAAGAGATCGCGAACCGTTCCGTGAAAATACATCACGGCAATGATTTCATGGATGAGTTCAGATGCTTCCGGTCCGACGATATGCCCACCGAGAATTTCGCCGGTTTGAGGGTGGCAGAGGATTTTGACATGCCCGTGAAGTTCGCCGAGGAGAAGGGATTTTCCATGGTCGTCAAATGGGTAAGATGCGACCAGAAAAGGAATGCGGAGAGCCTGACATTCTCGTTCCGATAAACCAACGCCGGCAATTTGGGGATCGGTAAATGTCACCTGGGCTTTGAGGCGGTTATTATAGCGCTTTGGGGGCTGACCCTGATGCACCGCATTCCAGCCTGCGATTTCGCCTTGTTCGACTGCAATATGCACGATTTCCTGAAACCCGTTTACATCGCCTACCGCAAAGATGTGTGGTTGAGATGTTTGCATGGTTTGATCCACGACAATGATTTTTTTCCGCACTTCAACCTGAGCGGTTTCCAATTGTAACTCTTCGATATTGGGGTGACGTCCCAAGGCTTGGAGGATGGTGGTGGCGGTCACTTGTTGAGGTTGGCCATCATGCAGGAAATGCACGGTTTTATGGCCATGGGAAGACGGAGTCACGCGTTGAAGAGAGGTGTTGGTATAGATCGCCATGCCTTCTTCTCGGAGCTTGGTTTCGATGGGTAGGACTAAGTCTTTGTCTTCTTGTGACAGAATGGAGTCGCTTCGTTGAATCAAGCTGACTTTGACGCCGATGCGTGAAAAAAATTGACCGAGCTCCAAAGCAACAGCTCCACCACCCAGGACGATCATGGAATCAGGGAGTGTGCGAAGTTCCAGGGCATCATCGCTGGTGAGATAGCCGACTTCTTCCAACCCAGGAATGGGAAGACGGGAGACTACCGATCCTGTGGCAATAATGAATGCCTTTGCCGATAGGTAGTGTGGCCCGGCCTGTATCAACGTTGGGGAGAGAAAGCGGGCTTTGTCTTGATAAAGCGTAAATCGTGGATGCTTCAAGGCCTGAACTCGATAGTCAGTGAATTCCTTGATTAAGCGATTTTTTCGATCAATAATGGCGCTGAGGTTGGCCAAAACCGTCGTGGACTCCAGGCCAAATTCCGGGGCACGACGGATCAGGGCAGCAATATCGGATGATCGAATCATAGCTTTTGTCGGCATGCAGCCCCGTAAAATACAGAGGCCACCTAGGGGGCCATGGTCAATGATGCCGACATTGGCCCCTTCCGCTTCGGCCGTGCGGGCAGCGGCATAGCCGGCGGATCCGCCGCCGATGATGATGACATCATGGTTGATCGTGTGGGTGGCTGATTTTAAGGATGGGGTCATAAGGTCCATGAGTCAGAAGAAAGGGCAATGATGAAGAGTTTAGTTCAGCCGAGAAAAATGCCAACGTGGTTTCAACTCGTTACTGTGGGGTTTGCGCTGATGTTGGGGGGATGTTTCCCTCAGTCTGTGCCATTGGCTATGTTCCCTATGGCCGAGCCGGAGGTGGCGGCCCTTAATTTGAAGGGAATTGATCAGTACCATGTTGGCGAATGGGAAGCCGCCCTTCAGTTGTTCCAATCTGCGATAGAGGTGAATCCTACGTTGGTTGAAGCCCATTTTAATGCCGCGCTGGCGCTGCATCAATTAGATCGTCATCATGAGGCCACGCAATACTTTCAACGGGCAGGAGAATTGGATCCTGACAACGGGTCCATTGTCACGTCTACTCTGTATCGCAATCATGTAGGGTTGTCGTCAACCCTTGAGCGGCATTTGAGTGGAGGATATCGGTATCAATAGGAGAGGAGGAATAGGACAAGGAACCAATGGACTAGACGATGCGCTGTGAACTTCTGCCTTTCACTCCGCACCTTTCATTTTGTCCCCTATAAGTTCTTGGATTTTGGCAATGAGGATTTCGACTTGAAACGGTTTTTGGATAAAGGCGTTGATGTTGCAATGGGCAAAATATTTCATGGCGTCTTCTTCGGAGTATCCGCTAGATACCAGGATGGGAACATTTGGGGCTCTTTCTCGAATTTTCTCGGCTAACTTTCCTCCATCCAACCGGGGCATCGTGAGATCGAGAAATACGAGGGCAATCTCGTCCTGATAGCGTTCGAATATCTGTGCGCCTGCTTTTCCATCCTGCGCCACTAAGGTATCGAATCCAATCTCTTTCAGGATGAGGGAGCATGCCGTTCTGACCTCCTCCTCATCATCAACCACCAGCACTTTGGAGGGGAGGGAGTTGCTCAATGGTTCCTTGGGTAGGGTCAGGGAAGGACCGGTCTGCGGCGAACGTTGTTTGCTGGTCGGAAAGAAAAAGAGAAATTCAGTGCCCTGTCCGATGAGGCTATGCACAGCAATCGCCGCGCCATGCCCACGAACAATGCCTAACAATGCGGCTAATCCCAGCCCGCGGCCAGGGAATTTTGTGGAAAAAAATGGATCGAAAATTTTGGGGATCAATTCCGATTGTATTCCGCTCCCACTATCTTGAATCGTGAACGCGACGCATGGTCCCCAAGGGAGATCTCCCATAATATGGTAAGGGCGAAGGTCTTGCGTGGCCGTATCCACCTCGGTGGCACTGATGTCAATCGTTCCCTCTTGATCTCCGATGGCTTCGGCTGCGTTTGTGACAATATTCATGAGGAGTTGCCGGAGTTGAGCGCGATCTCCCCTGATAGGCGGAAGGTTTGAGGATACCTTGAATGTGAGGGTAATCCTTTTGGACACGATTGATCGTAGAAACGTTGTGCTATCTTTGAGGAATTGCTGAAGATAGATCGGCTGAAAACTCAATTGTGTTTGCCCGGCAAAGGTCAACATTTGGTTGGTCAGTTCTCCGCCACGAAGCCCGGACTTTTCAATGATTTGCAAATGCTCGTATGCTGGAGCGTTAGGGGGGAGTGACCGTAAGGCTAATCCAGCGCGTGCGACAATCGACATCAGGAGGTTATTGAAATCGTGCGCAATTCCTGCGGCCAACACACCCAAGCTTTCCTGCTTTTGCGCATATTGACGCTCTGTCACATTCCGTTGGCGTTCTTCTTCAGCTTTCTGGCGTTCGGTCAAGTCACGCAGTGTCGTGAGATACGCTGATTCATTTTGCCATTCAATTGGCGCGACCCTCATTTCCACCGGCGTAGAATTGAGACCTTGATGCCGGATAGCAATTTCTCTCGTTTCTCCTTGCCTAATGGGGAAACCGAATGGTGCCCCTACGAGTTCTGAGGCGGATTGCTGAAAAAGGCGTTCCGCCGCCGGGTTGGTAAAACGAATGCGGCCGTCCGAACCCACGACTACTAACCCATCTGCCGAAGATTGCAAAATGGTTCTGGCTTGCCGCTCCAAGATTTGGATGCGATGCAGGCTAGTGAGTTGGTTGAGGGCTTGTTGAATATGACGACGGAGGAATTCTTCTGAGAGCGTATCTTTGATGAAATAATCTTGGGCTCCCAGCCTCATGGCTTGGGTAGCTCTTTCCTCGGCGGCGTATCCGATAAGAAAGATGGCGGGAGCTTCAGATGGTAGATGTTGACTTACCATGTCTTCCAGGAATTCTAATCCCGTCATATCCTGAAGTTGGTCATTGACGAGCATGCAATGGGGGGGGAATCTTCGGTAGGCATCTAGGGCTTGTTTCCCTGTTTCCATTTCTTGGATGTCTAAACGTAAGTGGTCTATAGGCCGAAGCCAGTCAATATACCGGGATCGATCACGAGAGTTGTTATCGACAATAAAAATTCGGAGAGTGGGCATCGGTGATCGGGCCATGGCGGTGCTCATGGGCAATTTAGAAATGTTGAAATTGAGGATATTGAAACCTTACTCAGTTGTGGGTAACAGGGGGTTCTTCAAGCTAGGATCATTTCCTATCGGTGGGCATGATCTTTTCGGCTTGAAAAGCTATAAAACAGTGGCTTAAATGCTCAATTCCGGAGGGTATGAATATCTAGTATCATACTCGTGGCGTATGTCTGTTTCAAGAGAATTTTTCGTTCTGGAATGCACCAATCGGGATTAGGAAGAAGTGAGAAGGAGAACGTGAAAAGTCAGAAGTGAGAAGGAAAGGCAACGCTCAAGGCGAGGAAGTGGATGGATGGAGCGAAGAGTGAGCCGTTCGTTCTTAGGTTTTTCTCCTTTCCTCTTCTACCTAACAAATGCTCACCATGTGCTGAACGCTTTCATGGGCCGGCAGGGGAGGGGCGATCCAATACCCTTGCATGGCGTCGCAGCCATGCTCTTCAAGAAAGTCCACTTGATCTTGAGTTTCTACGCCTTCGGCGATGACTTGGAGTCCTAATGCTTTGCCAAGAGAAATGATGGCCTGGACGATGGCGGCATCGTTGGCACTATGAGGAAGTTGTTGGATGAGGCTTTGATCGATTTTGATTCCATCGACCGGAAAAAATTTGAGGTATCGTAATGACGCATACCCCGCCCCAAAATCATCAATATAAAGATGGACGCCCATGGCTTTAAGTTCGCGCAGCGTTTGGAGCGTTTCGTCGGTTTCGTGAATGAGAAACGTTTCGGTTAACTCGAGCTTGAGATTTTCCGGATCCAGATGGGAGTGCCTGAGAATATCTTCAATGAGGGTTGGTAAATTCCCCTGGTGAATTTGACGTGCTGATAGATTGACCGCCACATGCGGGGTGGTAAATCCTTGCTTTTCCCAATATTTAGCTTGTTTGCTTGCTGCTCGTAAGACCCATTCCCCAATGGGGATGATCATGCCATTTTCCTCTGCTTGCGGAATAAATTGATTGGGGCCAATGAGTCCTTGATAGGGATGATGCCAGCGCAAGAGCGCTTCCATTCCGATTATTTGCTTGGTGCGAAGGTTCATTTGCGGTTGGTAATGAAGGAGGAATTCCTTTTTTTCCAATGCCCGACTGAGCTCCACTTTCAGTGTCGAGCCATCCAGACCCGCGGTTT
The DNA here is from genome assembly GCA_040904705.1 of Nitrospirales bacterium. Classification (GTDB taxonomy): domain Bacteria; phylum Nitrospirota; class Nitrospiria; order Nitrospirales; family UBA8639; genus Nitrospira_E. The sequence continues at coordinate 44,203 of JBBDSY010000050.1, forward strand.
TCATCCCGGCTGTGTAGAACTGATAATTGTTTCCTCCTTGGGCTTTGGCCCGGTACATGGCGGCGTCTGCGTGAGAAAGTAGCTCTTGGGGATTGGCGCTATCCCAAGGGTAGATCGTGATTCCAAGGCTTCCGGTAATATGAAGTTGATGATGATTGACGATAATTGGTTGCGCCAACAGTTGGAGAACGCGTTGTGCGACGGTTGCCACATCTTCAACGGACACGATTTGCTCCAGTAAGACGGCAAATTCATCTCCTCCTAAGCGTACACCGGTGTCAATTTCTCGGATACATTTTTTAAGGCGAGTAGCGACAGTTTTGAGTAAGGAATCTCCGCATTCATGCCCGAGCGTGTCATTGATGGCTTTGAAATGATCAAGATCCAGGAACATCAGTGCTATGGCCATGTCATTGCGATTACAGCGGGCTACCGCACAATTTAAGCGTTCATAGAAAAGGCCGCGATTCGCTAATCCTGTGAGGTGATCGTAATGCGCTAATTGCGTGATGCGCTGGGTGGCCCGATGCCGCTCGATGGCGTAGCGAATGGCCCGGCACAATGTTGAGCTGCTGGTCTGTCCTTTAATTAAGTAATCCTGAGCTCCGCTTTTGACGGCGAGAATAGCTTGGGCTTCATCCTCTACGCCACTCAGGATCAAAATAGGGGCTTCCGGACAATATTGGATAAATTGGGGAATGGATTCGAAGGTTTTCCCTTCAGGTAAATGCAAATCCAAAATAATGGCCTGAAAAGATTGCCGTTGAGTGAGATCTAAGGCTTCACTGACGGAGAGGCGTTGTTCCAACGTATATTGATTTTGAAGCCCTTCCTTCAGCATATTGTTGATCATCAAAGCTTCTTTGTGATCATCCTCAACCAAAAGGAGCTTAATCATGAGTGATCCTTTTCTGTTTTTTCTCGTTCATCTGATTCCTGCCCGAATAGGGGACGATTTTTTTCTCTCACTATCTTCTCGGATGTTGAGGGGCTTTCTTGATGGTTCCTGAAGAATTTGTCATATAGCGTGTCAAGACATTTGTGGGTAATCTATTCATAAAAATATAATAAAAACAATTAGTTGTGTTTCTTTGTTCATGGAAAGACCATGATGGATAATCGAATAGGGTAGAAATAATTACTTATTTTTGGAATATGGCGCTTTTTGAGGATGACCCTAGGTCCCTTTACTTTGGCTTATTTTTTTTCGTAAAGTGTTTTCAAATTGCGTCTTCTCACTATTCTTTCACATTTCTTAAACCATAATTCCAATTCCTAGTTTCGCATTTGCGGCGAATCACGTAGCTCTTTTATGGAATTTTGAGGAAAGACTATTGTTCGGGTGAGGAAGTACATATTGTCCCTTATTCAGTAGGCCCACGAAGTCAAGAGCCGGGAGTCATTGATTTTCATAGACGGGAATCCTCTTGATTGCGTATGCGGTCTACGAAAAAGTGTTATGATTGAAATGCTTATTAAATCCTTAAGGAGCCACGTATGGGAAAAACGACCACAATGGTAGAGGTGATTCAGCGGTTGATCGAGGTTGGCCGGCCTAAAGGGCACATCACCTTGAAAGATTTGACGCATGTCCTGCCTGCCGATCAAATCACGTCTGAGCAATTGCATGCGATTATGGGTGGGTTACATGAGGCGAACATCCAAGTTATTGATCCTGCCAAACGGACGGTGTTGCAACTGGCTTCTCTTAAAAAGAGTGCAGGGATTGAAGATGCTGATGAGTCGGACGATGAACCTGATTCCTCCTTAGATATTGATCTCACTCCAGGAGAACCGACTCGAATTGATGATCCTGTACGGTTGTACTTGAAAGAAATGGGTCGCGTGCCGCTTCTCACACGTGAGGGTGAAATTGAACTTGCCAAACATATTGAAGAAGGCAAACGGGATTTGGCCTGTTCAGTGTTTGGGATGCCGGTGAACATTCAGCACATTGAATTGCTGCATGATCAATTGAGGCAAGAAGAGATTCGGGTGCGGGATATTGTGTTATTACAAGAAACATTGGATGAGGAAGACTCCGAGGAAGAACCGATGGCGGTTGAGCAAGAAGATGAAGAGCTTCGGGTTCGGACCCTTGAAAGCTTGTCAACTGTTCGGAAGCTGGGGCGCAATCTCCTTTCTCTCTATATCCAAAATCGTGAGGAAGGAACGGTCAAGACCAAGCAAGCTCACATTGATAAACGGCTCAAGGCTGTGACCGGGCAATACGTCGATCAAATTGAGTCATTAAATCTGCATCAACGGGTCAAGGATGCCATGTTGATGCGGGTGAAGGATTTAGGCCAGGATCTTCGCTCGGCTGATCTAGTGATTTCACGAAATACGAAAAAGCTGGGTTTTGCCGGACAAGATGACATGCAAGTGATTGGGAAGAAATCGAAGACCGTTGCAAAAGGACCCAGTCGAAGGAAGTCTCAATTGACTCCCGAAGAAATTGATCGACTCAAGAATGACATTCAAGCGGCCAAGGAGGCCATTCACAACATTCAGGATGATGTGTTAGGGATGCCGGTCGAAGAGTTTAAGTCACGGTTGGCTATCTTAGGCAATGCTGAAGAGAAGGTAAAGCGTGGCAAAGCCAAATTGATTGAAGCCAACCTGCGGTTGGTTGTCAGTATTGCCCGAAAATATACGAACCGAGGATTGCAATTTATTGATTTAATCCAGGAAGGCAACATTGGGTTAATGCGTGCGGTGGATAAATTTGAATACCAACGAGGGTATAAATTTAGTACGTATGCCACATGGTGGATTCGACAAGGGGTGACTCGGGCCATTGCCGATCAGGCGAGGACGATCAGAATTCCTGTACATATGATTGAGGCTAACACCAAGCTTGCCAGGACTGCGAGACAATTAGTGCAGCAATTAGGACGTGAACCGACTCCAGAAGAAATTGCCGAACGAATGGGGTTGACGCCAGAAAAAGTGCGTATGATGTTGGATATTTCCAAGGGAACCATTTCTCTTGAAACTCCGATTGGTGAGAAAGAAGATAGTCAATTGGGAGATTTGATTGAAGATAAAAATGCGGTTTCGCCCATGGATGCGGCAAATCGATATGATTTGCAACGCCAAATTGCCAATGCCTTAGGAGTGCTGACTCCACGAGAAGAGACGGTCATTCGAAAACGATTTGGGATTGGTGATAGCACTGATCATACATTGGAAGAAATCGGTCAAGATTTTGATGTGACCCGCGAACGGATTCGTCAAATTGAAGCTAAAGCCTTAAAGAAACTGCGTCATCCAAGTTGTAGTCACAAACTGCGGAGCTTAGTTGATCATCTCTAATCAAGTGTGATCAGGAGAAAGATAAAAAAGGCCTCATCATTTAGGTGATGAGGCCTTTTTTCATGTGATGACGTGTTGAGGGTCTTTGTGAAATGTCTTAAAGATTCACAGGTAATCAGGCTGTCGCACTTCGGGTGACCTTTGCTCTTCTCCCTTCTTATCTCTAGATGGTAGAATTTTTGTATTATGCGTATTCTCGTAGTTGAAGATGAGCCGAAAGTCGCGTCTTTTATTCGACGGGCATTGGAAGAAGAAAGCTATGCCGTCGATGTTTGTATTGACGGGGCTAGTGGGCTGGATTGGGCGCAAACGATTAATTACGATCTGATTATCTTAGACTTAATGTTGCCGGGTCTGCCAGGGGTGGAAGTGTTGAAACGGGCGCGTGCCGCCGGCGTGAAAGCCCCAGTGATGATTTTGACGGCCCGTTCAGAAGTGGACCAACGCGTGAAGGGGCTTGATGCCGGTGCTGATGACTATTTGACGAAGCCGTTTGCCATTGAAGAATTACTGGCCAGAGCTCGGGCCTTGCTTCGGCGTGCAGGCGGCGCCCCCTCGGGGATCCTACAGGTGGAGGACGTGGTTCTCAATCCCGTGACTCGAGAGGTGACCCGTGGAGACCAACGCCTGGAATTTACCACCAAAGAATATGCACTCCTGGAATATTTGATGCGAAATGCCGGGCGGGTATTGACACGTTCGATGATTGCGGAACACGTCTGGGACTTGGATTTTGATACTTTCACGAATGTGATTGATGTGTATATTAGTTATTTACGAAATAAAATCGATAAAGGCCGTGAACGCAGTTTAATTCAAACCATCCGGGGGAGCGGGTATATGATGAGGTCAGATGGGTGAGTAATACCTCGATCCGAGTTCGGCTCACCCTCTGGTATGGATCCGCGCTAGCTCTGATTCTTCTTCTTTTTGCCGTTGCCTTGTATTTAGTGATGTCTCGCGCACTTAGGGAGCAAGTCGATGCATCGTTAGATGATGCGGCTGCGGTGGCGATCCGGACATTGGGGGAGCATCGATTCGGACCCTTCCTCATTTTTGAAGATCTTTCTCAGGATTTTCCTGAATTGGCCCTGCTCGATAAATTTTTTCAAATCTTTGGGCCCGCCGGGCAGGTCACGATTCAATCTTCCAATATTCAAAGTCGGGAAATTCCATTGAGCCAAACCGCTTTTCAGGCTTCACGTCGTGGGGAATCTACTTTCGAATCCGTGCAATTCAAGAAAGGCGTTTCGCTTCGACTACTATCTGTGCCCATTCGTCAGGGCGAGCAGCTTGTGAATATTTTGCGCGTTGGCACGTCCTTACAACCCACTGATCGCATGTTACGTCGCTTATTGGTCGGTCTGTATATTGCGTCGCCTTTAGCTTTACTCGTGTCACTAATGGGAGGGTGGTTTTTGTCGGGCAGGGCACTCCGTCCTGTTCATGCCATTACCCAAGCTGCGCGTCGAATAGCTGCTGGCGATTGGAGTCAACGAATATTGACGCCTCATTCTAATGATGAGATTGGACAATTAGCCTCGACGTTTAATGACATGATTGGGCGCTTAGAAGTCTCGTTTAAGCAAATACGCCAATTTAGTGCTGATGCCTCACATGAATTGCGAACGCCGCTGACTATTACCAAGGGCGAGACGGAGTTGGCCTTGCGCCGACCACGTCAAGCGGAAGATTATCGTGGAGTTTTGGAAAGTAACTTAGAAGAAATCGACCGCATGAGCCGCATTGTGGATGAATTACTGTTTCTCTCGCGAGCTGATTTGGGAGAAATTAAACTGAAAATGCTTCCCGTACAACTAGATGACTTGTTCCGGGAAATACACCAACAGGCTAACTTCCTAGGCAAAGAACGCCAGGTTCAGACCGTTCTGACAAGGATCGAACCCGTTGTGGTGGAAGGGGATGATCTGCGATTGCGAGAGCTTTTATTAAATCTGGTGGATAATGCGGTGAAATATTCTCAAGAAGGCCAAACCGTGGAGCTGGCTTTAGCCGTTGTGGGAGACCAGGCTAAAATTATGGTTCGAGACCACGGCATTGGCATTGCGCCGGAGAACCACGCGCGTGTATTCGATCGGTTTTATCGAACGGACGACGCTCGTGCCCATGCGGCCAAAGGAACGGGGTTGGGGCTGGCGATCTGCAAGTGGATTGTTGAGGTTCATCATGGAGCCATTGAACTACAAAGTGCCGTTCACGGTGGAGCGTGTTTTACGGTTTTCCTTCCGTTGTCTGCAGTCCCTGCTTGACGTTTTTTCTCATCAGACTCTTTCTTCCATTAAAAATTTTTAATCTTCTCTTAATTCCCCTTTCATATGGGAGTGGTACATCTATACCTGAATGAACGAGCGGGCAGGGACACGATTGCCATTCTTGAAAAGGGGGTTACGATGACCACACTTCAGGTTCTAACATTGAATCCAACACAGAACAATCATGCACCCTTTTTAAGGAAACGACGGGTGATGAAACGAGCAGCTTTGTTATCTAAGGCATCGTCCAAACAGCTCAATGAAGATTGGGAGCAGGATGGTTCAGGAAACATGACCCTTGAGCCCGGTTCGGTGAATTTGGAGACCATGTATTTTCGAGGTTTTCGATCTCGGCCGTTGCTCCATGCGGATGAAGAGATGAAGCTGGGAATTCGCCTCTACGAAGGGACAACTCAGATCCGAACCTTGCTCAATCAGGCATTGGTCTTATCTGGCAAGCTTGGCAAAAACGAAGAGGTCGAGCTGGTTCAAGAACAATTACAGAAGTTCCTAGAATTGAAGGGTTTCTCGTATCCGGTAATCGATGAAATGTTAGAATGCCTCGCGATAATCCAATCTGTCGCTTCTTCGAAAGGGAAAGCCGGACAGAAAATGGGCCAAGAGGCTGTCGAATTATCTCATTCGATTCACCGCGTTCGTGTGGAGATTGAAGAGCCGAAGGACGAACTGATTCAACGGAACCTTCGTCTTGTTGTGAACGTAGCCAAGCGATATCTTGGACGTGGCCTGAATTTTTTAGACCTTGTTCAGGAGGGCAATATTGGTTTAATGAAAGGGGCTGAGCGATTTGATTATACTCGAGGGTTCAAATTCAGCACGTATGCCACATGGTGGATTCGTCAGGGGATCACCCGGGCTATTGCTGATCAAAGTCGAACGATTCGAGTGCCAGTCCATACCAATGAGGCTTCGACAAAAATTGCTAAAATGGCACAACGGCTTTCACAGCAATATGACCGAGAACCCACGTTTGATGAAATTGGCCGGGCGCTTGATATGAGTGGCGATAGAGTCAAGGAAACACTGGAAGCCTTTCAAGAGCCTATCTCGCTGGATGCTCCGTCTGTGGATGGAGAAACGGAATTGGGTGAGTTACTTCCTGACCTTGATTGTTCTGCTCCGGATGAGGAAGTTTCACGTAAATCCAATGCCCAATGGCTGACGAAGATTTTTCAGGTGCTGAATCCACGAGAAGAGCAAGTCGTTCGATTGAGATTTGGAATTGGAGGGGATGAGCCCTGGACTCTTGAACAGGTCGGGCGATCAATGTCGGTGACACGCGAACGGATTCGCCAAATCGAAGTGGTGGCGTTGAAGAAGCTCAAAGAATCCCACGTCAAAGCGATGCTGGCTGAAATACAGTGAATGGAATAGTACTGTAGGGTAAGAATCCTAAGTGTAAATACCTTTTTCCTGAGATTGTAGTCAGATCTCATTACAGCATTAAAAATAGAGGGTTGCTGGAACAAAAGCAGGAGTGCTGTCGCTCCTGCTTTTGTTGTTTATTAGGTATTTATTCTTACTTGAATGCAGTAAAAAATTGTCGCACGGGTTTTCTTCGGTTTACACTCTGGATAGGGTGGGTTCTTTGACTCTCCCATCGAATCAGAGAAAGAAGGAAAGGGAAAGGGGTTTCTGCCACGTTTTAGCAATTTCCACCAAAACCGTTCGGCGCAGAAGAGAGAGTGAGAGGGAGTTATCCCATGCCAATTGTCATTAATGCTTCTACATCGATTCCAGATGCAGAACTTCAGTTTTCTGCCGCTCGAAGTACCGGACCTGGTGGTCAGAATGTAAATAAGGTGAATAGTCGGGCGATTTTAGAGTTCGATCTCCGTCAATCTTTAGCATTGACCTCCTACCAAAAACGACGAATAGCTGGAGCTTTGTCCCAAAGGATTAACAACCAGGGGATTTTGCGCATGCAGGCGCAACGGCACCGATCACAGGCTGTCAACCGCGCGGAGTTGGTTGAGCGATTCATCGAATTGCTACAGAAGGCATTGCAACCGACGAAATATCGCGTTCCTACTCGCGTACCGACTCGCGTTCGGGAACGACGGTTGGAAGGCAAAAAACAACGGACTCAAACCAAACGTACCCGTCAATCCCCCCGAAACTTCGAAGATGGCTAGATTGCTTACGTGAAACCGACCAATAGGATAAGGACATTTTCATGACCACGCGTTTATTTCATGCAGCTTCGGAAGTTCCTGAGCCTCCTCAGGCAAAATCAATTCCCCATCGTTTGGAGCAACATGGCCAAGTTCGGGTCGATCCTTACTATTGGCTCAATGATCGAACCGACCCAGAAGTTCTGGCGTATTTGCAGAAAGAAAATGATTATGCAACCGCGTTGCGTGAACATACGGCAGAGCTAGAGCAGACATTATTCGAAGAAATCAAAGGCCGGATCAAACCAACTGACTTATCGGTCCCCTTCAAACAAGGAGATTATGTCTATTACATTCGTTATGAAGAGGGAAAAGAATATGCTCTCTACTGCCGGAAAAAAGGTTCATTAAGTAGTCCGGAAGAAATCATGATCGATGGGAATGAACTGGCCAAAGGTCATGAGTACTTTGCTTTGGGAAATTGGATGATCAGCTCAGGACAAGATATTGTGGCTTTTGCCATTGATACACAGGGACGTCGGATCTATTCGGTTGGGTTTAAAAATCTCGCCTCCGGTGAAATGTTGCCTGATGTGATTCCTTCCGTGACGGGGAATATGGAATGGGGTAATGATAATCGAACGCTTTTGTATGCCAGACAAGATCCTGAAACCTTACGTTCTTACCGGATCTATCGGCATGTTTTGGGACAGGATTCTGCTCAAGATGAATTGGTGTATGAGGAGGCCGATGAGACCTTTTCAGCCTTTGTGGCCAAATCCAAGTCCAAACGGTTTCTCTTGATTGGATTGCATCAAACCGTGAGCAGTGAATATCACTATTTGAATGCGGATACACCTGGAGGAAGCTTCCAAGTATTTTCCGCGCGTGAGCGTGGGCATGAATACGATGTAGATCACCTGGGCGGGCATTTCTTTATTCGCACCAATGATCATGCCAAAAATTTTCGTTTGATGAAGACTGAGGTAAAGGCTACTGAAAAAGCCCACTGGCAGGAAGTGATCCCCCATCGTCCTAATGTGTTCTTTGAGGGATTTGAGTTATTTCGTGAATTCTTGGTTGTCGAGGAACGCAAAGACGGACTCATACATCTGCGAATAATTCAGAATACGGGTGGCCAAGACCACGAGTTAGATTTTGGTGAACCCGCATATTTCGCTTCTCTGGGAGATAACTACGAAATCGATACCCCCTATTTGAGGTTTGGCTATACCTCGATGACGACACCCATGACGATCTATGATTATCACATGGAAACCCGTGAAAAAGTGTTTCTCAAGCAAGAAGAGGTTCTTGGGGATTTTCAAATGTGTCATTACCAGACTGAGCGGCTCTTTGCGACGGCAACCGATGGGACTCGTATTCCAATTTCGTTAGTGTATCGGAAAGGGTTTTCTCCAAATGGATCGCATCCATTATTGCTCTATGGCTACGGGTCCTATGGGGCCAGTATGGATGCCAGCTTCAGCTCCCCACGTATCAGTTTACTGGATCGTGGATTTGTCTTCGCCGTGGCTCATATTCGCGGAGGTGAAGAGTTAGGGCGGCAGTGGTATGAGGAAGGAAAGCTGCTTCACAAGAAAAATTCGTTTACTGACTTCACTGTCTGCGCAGAATTTCTTGTTCAACAAGGCTACGCACATTCACGTAAGCTGTACGCGATGGGCGGGAGTGCAGGGGGTCTTTTAATGGGGGCGGTGATGAATATGCGGCCAGATTTGTTTCACGGCATGGTCGCGCAAGTACCGTTCGTCGATGTGGTCACGACCATGCTGGATCCGAATATTCCGTTGACAACCGGAGAGTATGATGAATGGGGCAACCCTACTGAAAGAAAGTATTACGACTATATGCTGTCCTATTCTCCGTATGACAATGTTGCAGCCAAAGCCTATCCACATGTGCTCGTAACGGCCGGCTTGCATGATTCACAAGTTCAATATTGGGAGCCTGCCAAATGGGTGGCGAAACTGCGTGCGCTCAAAACTGATGACCGCCGACTTCTGCTCAAAACCAATATGGAAGCTGGGCATAGTGGCGCCTCAGGACGTTTCAAACGATATGAGGAAACGGCGATGGTTTATGCATTTTTTCTGGACTTAGCGAAAGAGGCTGGTTCCTAAGTGGGCTTATGTCGAATTCTTACCTGACACGTTTTGCTTCGCACGCTTCTTGACTTTTTCCTATTCCTGCTTATCTGAATAGCAACAACGACGCACCCTTCCCAGCTGGGTGAGTGAAGGTAATGACACAGATTGATGACCATGAACAAGAAGGAGGAAGTCCACTATGTTAGTCAAATGGAATCCATATACTGAATTAGAACATACCGTGAATGGGTTATTTGATCAGCCCTTTGGGATTCGCCCCATTTGGGATGATCGAAATGCAGAAGTGCTGGCTTGGCAACCGCAGGTCAATGTCTACGAGGACAAAGATTATCTATCCATAGAAGCCCAGCTGCCAGGTATTGATTTGAACGATGTGGAGTTATCCGTCAAGGAGCACACATTGCAGCTTCGCGGTGAGCGAAAGAGCGAAACTGAAAGAACCAAAGATGGGTATCATTTTCGGGAAGCCCAGTATGGAAAATTCTCCAGAAGTTTTTCACTTCCGAGTACGGTGAATCCAGATGAGGCGAAAGCTACGTATGATAAGGGCGTCTTGACGATTACCATACCCAAACAAGAAAAGGCGAAGCCTCGGACGATTCAGATAGCAGTCAAATAATTCTTTCTGATTGCGTGCTGTCTACTATGGCAGGTATGACCTCCCTGAAGGTTGTGCCTGCCATTGCTATGTATGGATGGGAAATGAAAATATGTCAGTGGTTAGTAGAGAGTCAGGACAAAACAGCCCGGAGAAATGAATGCTCTTTATGAGTTTGTGGTGTTTCTTGAAATCCTCTTCTCCAATCTTGGGGGCGAGAAATTTTCTCTTGCCAGATAGCTAAAGATTCACTACATTATTTTTCATGACGGGGCGTCCCTTTCGAGCAAAAATTCAGCAAATTCGACATCTGACTCCAGATATTCGGGAATTGACTCTGGAGATGCTAGAGCCTGCAGAGCTGGTCTTTCGTCCTGGTCAAGCAATCGCTGTGCCGGTGCCCGATACTAATCCGGGTTCGTCCCTCCTTAGATATTTTTCTCTCGCATCTCCTCCCCGTTCTTCCAGGCAATTGGTCTTATTGTTGAACAGTCAAGATCGGGGGAAGGGATCGACCTTTTTGTTGGAAAATGATCTGGGTGCCGAAATTCAAGTATCGGGACCCCATGGATCATTCATGCTAGAACATGAGCCTGAAAGAACACTATTATTTATTGGAACGGGAACCGGGATTGCACCGTTATGGTCTATGATGGCGACTCTGTTAGCTGAATCGTGTTCTCAATCGATGACGTTGTTATGGGGCCTGAGAAGTGAGGCTGATAGATATTATCTGGAGGAATTGGAAGCATGGAAATCTCGACATAAAAATTTCTCGTATGTCCTGACGCTCTCACAACCTAGTGCAACCTGGAAAGGAAACAAGGGAAGAGTGACCCAGCTTCTTCAAGAACTAACAACCATTGAAGATTCGGCGGCATATGTTTGTGGTAATGGAGCAATGGTGAAAGAAGTCATGGCCTTGTTGAAAAAGAAACGTGCGGGAGTCATTTATCGCGAACGGCATTCTGACATTGCGTAAGATGTAAGATTCTGGTGTGGATTTTCGGTATATTGTTGAAGGGATGTCCTGGAGTGGGAAATGTCACGAAGGCTTCAGCTCATCGTGAGGCAAGTAACTGCGATTCCGACGTAGGCCTGTATTTCCACGTGCCGTTTTGTGTCAAGCGATGTCATTTTTGTGCGTTCTACTTGGTGAGGCAGGAAGAGAAGCGTATTGAACGATTTCTTGGTGCTCTTGAAATCGAACTCCGTCTTTATGGTGAACAACAGGATCTTGCTGATCGTGGTGTCTCGACCGTCTATTTTGGAGGCGGTACGCCGACGGTCTTATCTCCGACACAATTGACCTCTGTGCTGACGAAGGTGGCCAGGAGATTTTCTTTGACGAATGAATGTGAAGTAACCGTCGAAGCCACCCCGGAATCCTTGACGCCTCCATATTTGGATGCCCTGCTTGAAGCTGGCGTCACGCGGCTGAGCATGGGAATTCAAACGTTTGACCAAGAAGAACGGAGCCGCTTGGGTCTTTCCAGTACGATTGAGGAGGCGACAGCAGGGATTCAATTAGTCAAATCAAGCGGTTTAACTAATTTTAATGTGGATGTGATGTATGGAATTCCTGGCCAAAGCCTTTCTTCGTGGGGTCAAACCCTTCGACTGGCATGTGAGTGGGAACCCGCACATCTTTCCTGCTACGCTCTTTCGTTGGAAGAAGGGACACGCTTTGATTCAGCCTTTCGCCGTGGTGAGTATGTTTTGTTGGAGGCGGATAGAGAAAGAGAATTTCAGCTTCAAGCGATCGGCCAATTAGAAGTTTTTGGTTTTTCCCAATATGAAATTTCCAATTGGGCGAAGCCCGGTTTTCAATGCCGACATAATCGGCGTTATTGGCAGGGACAAGACGTTGTGGGTCTGGGTCCTAGTGCCCAATCCTATGTTTCGGGAAGTCGTTTTGGAAATGTTGCCAATCTTGAGCAATATTGTCGGCGGCTTGAAGGTGGCGAGTTGCCTATTCATGAACGAGAATCCTTGTCGATTATCCAACAAGAGAGGGAGCGGGTCGCTTTTGGGTTGCGCTTGTTGGAGGGTGTGCCAATAGATCGGATTACAAAAAACACACATGATCATGTCTGGGCGGCTTCACTTGCTTCCCTGTTAGAAGAAGGCTACATCATGCAAAGCTCTGACCATGTGGCCTTGACTGTCAAGGGTCGACAGTTTGCGGACAGTGTGGGTAGACGATTATTGTGAAGAGACTTGAGCGGGGCGCTCTTCACTTCGTTATGCGTGTGGGAGGCCCATGAGTGCGAGGATTGTAGAGCCCAGCCAAAAGATAAATCCCAATAGGAGTCCGAGTACGAGGAGCATACCCAGGATAAGACTCCCGACATAGAGCCAATCGCCCCAAGTGGTAACCGGGGATTGTGTTTGGCAGTGTCGATGTAACAACTGGGAATTTTGTAGGTTACTTTTAAACCAGATTGAAAAGAGATCTCCGATACCTGGAATGGCTCCAATGAACGTATTGATGATGATATTGAATGACATTCGAAGAATGACGATTCGAGGCACTCCGGCTTTTGTGGCTAAAAAGAGGAGAGAGGAGCCAATCGCATTGCTGATAAGATCGCCTATTCCTGGAATCAGCCCGAGGAGAGGATCCAGTCCAATTTTGATCGACGTTCCTGGAATTGTCAGGGAGTTATCAAGCAGTTGGGCTATGGCTTGGGCAAGTTGTCCCAAATCTTTTTTGTTCCAGTCTGGCTGACGTGGAGGGGGAGTCGACCCGTGATGCTTTTTAGGCAGCTGAATCATGATGAGCATGCTACCAGTTCAACTGTACGTTTGGGAGCTGCCATGATTCTTCATGATGTCAACTGAGGACCAGGTCAGATGTTGGGCGTGTTATTTTAACATTACATTATCCTCTCGCCGGAAGTTGAAATTCGTATAGTGGATCCTCTGAGCCCCACGCCAATCATTCCTCAATCAGCCGGTCCTTCAGGGGCAGTCAGGCCTACGCATCGCTTATCTAAAAGTCGATTTTTAGCAGGGCTGCAATGCCATAAGCGATTGTATTTGGAGATCCATTCGCCAGAACTGGCTACTCCCCCAACACCAGATCGTCGCGCGATTATGGATATGGGCACCGATGTGGGTGTCCTTGCCAGACAGTTCTTCCCTGGCGGGGTATTAGTCGAAGAAACATATCGCCAAATTCCTGCGGCGCTGACTCGAACCGCTGAATTAATTGCCGATATCAATGTGAAGGCTATTTTTGAAGGAGCCTTGGTGTGGCAAGGTATTCTTGTCCGCGTGGATGTCATTGAGCGTTTGGATGCGGTGCGCTGGCGGTTAATTGAAGTGAAAGCCACGTCCAAAGTCAAAGCGACGCATCTGGATGACTTAGCCATTCAATCGGCGGTGCTAGAAGGCGCCGGGCTGGTTGTCGATGGCTGTTATTTGATGCATCTCAATACGCAATATGTGTTTGTGGGTGGAGCGTTGAATCTGGAGGAAATGTTTTCGCTCGATAATATGACGGAAGACGTCCAGGCCCGTCGCGTACGCGTTCAACCCCAGCTCGAAGAAATGTGGGGTGTGTTATCGGAGCCTACCCCGCCTATAATCGACCCGGATGGCCATTGCCACCAACCGTATGAATGTCCGTTCTGGGATCATTGCACCAAAGACAAATCACGACGTTGGGTGTTTTATCTTCCGGGCAGCTCGAAGCTACAGACTGTCTTAATGCGGGAAGGGGTGGAGACCATGGATGAGATTCCACCACATATTCCTTTGTCGGATATCCAGCAACACGTCAAAAACAATGTGGAGTGGATCTCGCCCCTGTTGCGTGCCAGATTGCAATCGGTTCGATATCCCGTTCATCATTTAGATTTTGAAACCTTTATGCCGGCCATACCGGTCTTTCCCTACACGAGACCCTATCGACCCATGCCGTTTCAGTGGTCCAACCATATTGAATATGAAGATGGGGCGGTGGCGCATCATCAGTATTTGTGTACTGATGGACGGGATCCACGAGAGGAGTTGGCACAGCACCTGTTGGAGAGTTTAGGTGAGACGGGGTCGATTTGTGTCTATTCTGAGTACGAACGCTTTCTTCTCTTTGCGTTGGGGGACGTGCTTCCGCAGTTTAAGGCGGCATTGTCAAAAGTGGTACGACGACTGTGGGACCTTCTTTCGGTGATTCAACAACATTATTATCATCCCGATTTTCATGGCTCCTTTTCGATTAAATCGGTGTTGCCAGCGTTAGTCCCGAATTTGGCCTATCATGATTTGACCATTCAAAATGGCGCCGTGGCGGCGGTGATGTACCAAAAAATGGTCTTTTCAGAAACGGATCTCATGGAACGGGCTCAAATCGCACAGGCCTTGGAAGAATATTGTGGCCGAGATACGTGGGCAATGGTTGAATTACGTCGAGTGCTCATGGAGCGAGTTGGGGAGGGGGGCATACCTTTAAGGGCAAGAGATCGATTGCGTTGACCCATCCCTCTGTCGCTGCTAGAATTTGCTCCACCCTGTCGTGTACAGACTCCAGTGATTCCCTATGCCCGTGTGTTAAAATTTCCAATTCTTCTCGATCTAACCGCACTCACTTGAACTGAGCATGTTACACATTCTGGTCCTGCATGGTCCCAATCTCAATTTGCTCGGAACCCGGGAGCCAACGATGTATGGGGCGGCAACGTTAGCGGAGGTTGACGTCATGCTCCTGAGCTTGGGAAAAGAATTAGGGGTCTCCGTCGAGGCCAGACAATCCAATATTGAAGGGGAGTTGGTCACCTGGATTCAACAAGCACCATCTCAATATCAAGGTCTGGTGTTGAATCCTGCAGCCTATACGCATACAAGTATTGCCCTTCGGGATGCGATTGTTGGAGTCGGCATTCCGATGGTTGAAGTCCATTTGTCGAACATTCATGGGCGAGAATCTTTTCGGCGACGATCGTATCTGGCTCCCATCGCGCTTGGGCAAATTTCTGGATTTGGTCCTCAAAGTTATGCGTTAGGACTACGAGCGTTAGTACAAGCACTTCAAGATAAAAGTTAACCATTCGTTCCATTTTTTCATCAGGAGTACCAGACGTGATTTCTACCGCTGATTTTAGAAATGGGGCTCGACTTGAGTTGGATGGGCAGCCTTTTTATATTGTGGAGTTCCAGCATGTGAAGCCGGGGAAAGGTCCGGCTTTTGTTCGAACGAAGCTTAAAGGATACAAAACCGGGTCCGTGATTGATCGCACCTTTCGTTCAGGAGAGAAGTTTCAGGAACCCAATTTAGATGAATGTGAAATGCAATTTCTCTATAGTGGTGGCGATGAATTTTCATTTATGGATACGACTAGCTATGAGCAGGTGACGTATTCCAAAAGCCAATTGGGTGAAAATGTCGACCTTTTGAAAGAAAATACGGTGGTCAAAGTGTTGCTGTATCAGAGTGAGCCCATCTCTGTGGAATTGCCAATTTTCATGGAACTCAAAGTCGTGGAAACTGATCCGGGCATTCGCGGAGATACGGCATCTGGTGGGACTAAACCAGCCACGGTTGAAACTGGTGCGACCGTTAAGGTTCCCCTCTATCTTGAATCTGGAGAAATCATTAAAATTGATACCCGGACGCGGGCCTATGTAGAGCGCGTTCGCTGAAGTTTCTGAAACCGTTATTACTTCTGTTCGATTTTACTACGTATGTCTGATTCAACCAGAAGAGAAATTGAGGATCTCGTCGAACTCCTCAACCGATATCATCTCACCGAATTGGAATTGGAAAAAAAAGGTGTGCGAATTCGTGTGCGGCGAGATCCATCTCCGACCTTTCCCTCTTCTTCTGTCGACATGGGCAAGACGACTGAGAGCATTTCTCATGCAGTGGCATCTTTATCACCATCGCCTCCTCCTGCCGAATCCTCCCATTTCCTGACCGTGACCTCACCCATCGTTGGAACATTTTATCGCGCTGCTTCGCCCGAGGCCGATCCTTACGTCGAAGAAGGCATGGTCGTCAAAAAGGGGCAAGTGCTGTGTATTGTTGAGGCCATGAAGCTGATGAATGAAATTGAGGCAGAGACGGATGGGAAAATTGTGAAAGTGTTGGTAGAGAGCACCACGCCGGTTGAGTTTGGCCAACCCCTCTTTTTGATTGATCCGCTCTAGCGTCCTTGAGTCACTGGTTCTTGCCTACTGAGGAATGAGCCGCTCATGCGTTTTGAATAGGGAATATAACCGGAGACCTGTTGAACGTGGGTATCTGTGAGGCTGAAACGTGTTTAAAAAAATTCTGATTGCGAATCGCGGAGAAATTGCTCTCAGAGTGATTCGGGCATGTCGTGAGTTAGGGATTCGCACGGTGGCGATTCATTCCGAGGTTGATACGCAGTCCTTGCATGTGAAGTATGCCGATGAACATGTCTGTGTGGGTCCGGCCGAAGGGGGGCAGAGTTATCGAAATATCCCTAATGTTTTGAGCGCGGCAGAAATCACGGGAGTGGATGCCATTCATCCAGGTTATGGGTTTTTGGCTGAAAATGCCCATTTTGCTGAAGTCTGTGAATCGATCGGCATTACATTCATTGGGCCGTCTTCCGAGCATATTGCCCTGTTGAGTGATAAATCGCATGCCCGGGCGCATATGAAAAAACATGGGATTCCGGTTCTGCCGGGGAGCGATGGAGAAATCGACGATCCCAAGGCCTGTTTGGCTATGGCCAAAAAACTGGGATTTCCTGTGATTGTGAAAGCATCGGCAGGTGGTGGTGGTCGAGGGATGCGAGTGGTGTGGCATGAAGAAGATTTAGGGCAGGCGGTAGAATCTGCGCAATTAGAGGCGCACACGGCGTTTGGACATGGGGGCGTCTATCTCGAGCGTTTTTTTGAAGATCCTCGGCATATTGAATTTCAGGTTATGGCAGATCACCAGGGACATGTCGTGCATTTTCATGAACGAGATTGTTCCGTTCAACGACGGTATCAGAAGGTGATCGAAGAGTCTCCCTCGCCGGCGTTGGATGGAGCCCTACGCCAAAAAATGGGGCAGGTGGCGGTGAAGGTGATGCAATCGGTCAAATATCGTAATGCGGGAACTGTTGAATTTCTCATGGATAGCACTGGCCAGTTTTTTTTCATGGAAGTCAATACGCGTATTCAGGTTGAACATGCGGTGACCGAGATGGTGACCGGCGTTGATCTCATAAAAGAACAAATTCGTGTTGCGGCCGGTCAAGAGCTGTCGTATAAACAAAAGGATATACAGCTATGGGGGCATGCCATTGAGTGCCGCATTAATGCGGAAGATCCAGATCATTTGACTCCCTGTCCAGGGGCCGTGACAAAATTTTGTGTGCCAGGGGGACCAGGTATTCGAGTCGATACGGCCATGGATACGACCGGGGTGGTGTCTCCATTTTATGACTCGATGATTGCGAAACTCATCAGCTATGGTCGGGATCGGGCTGAAGCGATGGCCAGAATGCGTCGGGGGTTGGATGAATTTGTGATCGAAGGTATTCAAACCAATATTCCTCTTCATCGGCGAATCTTGGATCATCCTGATTTTCAAAAAGGTCCAGTCTCGACTAGATTCTTGGATCGCTTATTGACCTTGCAGTCTGTATGACCTCCCAACGCGCTTCGCGCAACCGGTTCTTATCTCAGCTCGCCGGGCTCTATCTTATTCTGGATGAACGATGGGCTTCCCGCTGTTCCTTGCCGGACGTCATGCGTGAGGCAGGAGCAGCAGGGGTCAAGCTCGTACAATATCGCAATAAAACTGGGTCGATGAAGCAAGCCTATGAGGTCGCGAGTGCGCTTCGAGACATTGCGAATGAATGCGCAATTGTCTTTATAGTGAATGACCGTTGCGATTTAGCCATGGCCGTAGAAGCCGATGGGGTCCATCTTGGCCAAACCGATCTGCCGCTAACCATGGCCCGCAACATGGTGGGAAAAAAGATGCTCATAGGGGTCTCCACGCATAATGCTCAACAAGTTCAAAAGGCAACGGAGGATGAGGCAGATTATTTGGGGTTTGGGCCAATTTTTCCGACGGGCACCAAATCGGATCATGATCCGGTTGTTGGCATTCGGGGTATGCAGCGCATTCGAAATCTGACGTCGCTACCGGTATTTGCTATTGGGGGTATTGTGCCGGATTCTGTCACCGAACTGTGCCAAGCTGGCGCTAGTGGCGTTGCCGTCGCATCCGGAATTTTAGATGCTGCAGACCGGTCCAAGGCGATTACCGACTATCTATCTCAGTTTCAATAAGATGTGTGACGAGCCGGTGAATCTCGGAATTCTCTCGTAATGCATTCATTCCTTCCCGCCAGCTAGTTTCTATCGCCTGGGAATACCCTATTGGTCCAAATACAGGGATCGAAGTCCACTCCCTGATTAATTCCACTGTGGATTTCCGCTGTTGGTGAGCCCGGGCGTTTGCGCTTTCCGAGCGAGTTTCATTCAGGACAATGCCACGCACTGGTATGCCTTTATGCCGCAAGGCTTCAATAGTGAGTAGACAGTGATTAACGCCACCTAAGTCGGTGTGCCCGACGATGAGACATGGAATCGTTAATAATGCAATGAGGTCTCGTATGGTGTGTTTGGGTGTAATCGGGGTGAAAAGGCCACCCGCGCCTTCTACCAGCAAAAACGAATTTTCTTGAGAGAGTGCGTGTATCCGCGAATGAATTCGAGAGAGGTCAATGGTCGTGCCCAATGCACGGGCCGCAGCTAACGGCGCGAGAGGTTGAGGGAACGGATACATACACACTGCATCAAAGTGAGGGGGAGGGGAGAACAAGTGGCGTAATCGTTCCGTGTCAGAATGGTCCAGGTGTGTAACATTCACTCCGCTTTCAATAGGCTTGAGCACACCAACCGAATATCCCTGTTCCTGTAAAGCGAGTATCAAGGCAGCGGTTATCGTTGTTTTTCCGACACGGGTATCCGTTCCTGTAATGAAAATTGATTGTTGAGTCATGGGAGGCGACACCAGGTAGCGTTACACTATTGTTAAATATCAGAGGCGACTATCCAAATTCCAGACTTGGCCAGAAATGTCCTGGGTTGATGCCAGATGATAGACGCTTTTCGCAACGTGATTAAGGGAAGGTGTGCGATGGAGGGTGTGGGTCTGATGTGCCAAGGCAGAATCTATGACAGGACCTGACAGGGGCGAGGAATGCCATCCAGGGAAAATAGCATTGACCCGAATATTCCAGCCTCCCCATTCTTGTGCAGCTGTTCGCATTAATCCCATTAATCCTGCTTTTGAAGCGGCATAGGCTGACTGTCCGGTCATCCCCTGTTCGCCTGATCGTGATCCGATGAGGATCACGGCCCCGTCACGTTGCCTTTCAAAAATGGATCCAGCCTCCCTTAGCATACGAAATGCGCCAGTAAGGTTTGTCTGAATCGTATTTTTCCATTCATCGGCTGTCGTTTTGGGTAGAAGCTTGGATGGGGCCAACCCAACGGCCCATATCAGAAGCGTAAGAGAACCATAGTCTTGCAAAAATGAGCGAAAAATGTTTCTGATTTGGGAGGGGTCATGGACATTTGCTTGGTAAACCTGTGCATCTCCCTTAGTCTTGTTAATTACGGCAGCCGTTGCTTCAGCAGATTTGCGATTGTGATGATAGTGGATTCCCACCGACCAGCCTTGGTTTCCAAACTCCGTGGCAATGGCCCGTCCAATGACTCCGGATCCTCCAAGTAATAAAATATTGGAATGGTTCTCCTTTGTGTTTTTGATGGCTTTCACCCCAGGCATAGAGGGTATTTTCTGTAAATGACGGGCTCTAATACAAGTCCTTGGCTTCGTTATTTGTCTTCAAAAAACTTGCTGGGTTTGAAGGTGCTATGATAGGTTCACCCTACATTGCCAATCATGATGCGTCCTTTTATTTTTTCTCCATTCTTTCGACCAGCCTATGGTATTTTTCTTCTGAGCCTTATGTGGCTCGGCTGGTCTTCTCCTACCTTGTCCGCAGATTCTCCTCCATCGGCCATCGAGAGTATTCAGGAATATTTTCCTGATCAGGTTGGGAATGAATGGGTGTATCGTGGCACGATGATCGAGGGAGGAATGGTCCAGATTGCTGAGAAGGATACGACGTTTACTAATGTATCCAAAGTCATGGGAAACGAAATACAGGAAGGTGTGGAAGTGACGGTTTTTCACGATACAAATCCCGGCAATCAGGGTCCATCGGATAGTTATTATCGACGGGATGCGGCAGGTATTCGCTATTACGGGTCCAAGCCTGGGACGACATTAGAACGTCAGTTAGTGCCCTATCAGATCGTGCGGTTTCCTCTAGAAATCCCCAGCTCTTTTGAGCAATTTGATCGAAAAGGGTTGGATCTGGGTATGGATATTGATCGAGATGGCGAAGCCGAAAAGGTGGATATCGTGGCCATTTCGTCTGTCCAAGGGCAGGAGGCGGTAAGCGTTTCTGCCGGGACCTATCCTGACGCGATTCGTTTGGAAGCCAAAATGACGATGCAGGTGCATTTATCGGATAGTGGAAAAACCATTCAGGGAACCGATACGATGACGGTCTGGTTTGCTCGTGGAGTCGGGCTCTTGAAATATATTGAGCGCCAGACCATTCCATCGTCGCGAAGTGAAAATGAGCGAGTCGTTGAAGTGACAGAGGAGTTGGAAAAATTCACGTTGGCCATGGATACCGCGTACTCGCCTCAGCCCAATTCTCCTTGAAAACTTTCTAAGTGGACGAACTCTTTGTCCAGCATTGCGCTTTCAAGCATTCTCCTGCAGCGATTGGTCGATGACGGGAGTCGGTGCTTGTGACCGAGTGCTCTGAACCCATCACTCTATGAAGGGGCGCTTCATAGAGATGTCTTCCCCATCTACACCGTTCTGAAGATTTCCCTTTTTCTTGAAGTTTCATCTTTTGTCGTGCTCACCGGGAATGAGCTGTTTCAGTCGATTCTTAGGGCTGCGATTATTTTTTTCTGCGGAGGAAAATTCAGGATACCTCAATGAATCATTGCATATTACTCGTGTTGGCAAGGTGAGAGTCGTTGGCCTGAAATGCTGCCATGGGGCCCTCGTGAGTTTCTGAAGGTTCCTTCCAGTCGGGTGTCGTGATTACTCAATAGGAGACTATCTTCTTGAATACCTTGTGGAAAGGTCCATTTGAGATAGACCGCATCTCCGTGAATGAGTACCGTGGTGGGTTGTACGTGTGGAGGCATGTCTTGCCCCGGTGGGCTAAAGGTGGTCGTGGTTTTATGGTCGC
This sequence comes from Nitrospirales bacterium, assembly GCA_040904705.1. Taxonomy (GTDB): domain Bacteria; phylum Nitrospirota; class Nitrospiria; order Nitrospirales; family UBA8639; genus Nitrospira_E. The sequence continues at coordinate 65,920 of JBBDSY010000050.1, forward strand.
CATGGTTTTGGTGATTATGGATGATCCATTTCCACGTGCCGCAGAGTCTCAAGATGGCCTGATTGGACTGTTCTTGTTGTTGCCATTGTTGTATGCGATACCATGATTCCCACGCGACTTCATGGGCTTGTGCCTCAACCTGTATCGCGTGTGTGAGGAAATACGTATGGAACATGGGAAGTAGTTTGGATGCAATATACTGTTGAATATACGCCTGTTTGTGAGCATCGGAAATGGGTTTTGGATTCTGGGATTCTTGTTGATGCCAGTACTCTTGTAATCTGTTTTCAATTCCTTTGAATCCAAGATCATTGAAGAGATTTACCCATTCTGGATTTCCAGGGGATGAATTAGATTGGTCGTGAAAATTCGCGAATCGAGCATATTCATTATCAAAAGGGAGTGCGAGAGCCTCTTCAGAGAATGATGTCGACAACTTTTGTTGAAATTCCAGGAGAGGCTTTAACCCTTCTAGTGAATATTTAGAAAGGAGCCATTCCCGTTGTGCGTCTGATGGGGTGGTTCCCAAAGAGAGATGGTCACGCAACGGTGACTGTTGTCCCATACGAAATTCCTGAATCATACCGATGGTTGCGAGAGCCGCCCAGAAGGTTGTGATTGTTGTTTGCTCCTCCAGGGAAATGGGATCGATTGCTTTTCTTTTCTTCGAGGCATTTTGTCGTGTGGCAGAATCTTGCGATGACTGAGGCTTCGATGTGAATTTTTTGTGGAATGTTAGGGCTTCGTTATCGGAGGAAAGCTGAAGAATTTCATCGTGATATGCTTTCAAAATGGTTCCAGGGGGTTTAAGGCTGGTGGTGTGGGCGCTGATATGGGGAGGAACTCCAAGAATGCAGAGAAAGAAAATAGAAGGGAGGTTGAGCCACCTCCATGGGATGGTGAGCGACATGATATTTTGGAGGAGAGATCTTTATCTCTAACAATCCTGAAAAGGGGATTAAAAGACTGAATGACCCACGACCGATTAGCTAAGCTCTTTTGATCAGTTTGCTGAGGAAATCCAACGATTTCTGTAGGGCTGCCTCCATATCGGAAGCCCGATAATGCGGTGAGTGGGGATACCAGAATCCCGGAGAGGCTTCGGTGTAGGTGTGTCGTTCGACAGTCTTCCCCGCTTCTTTGGCTGTGTGGCAAAAGTGGTCGAGTTCTTCTACTGAGGACTGCGGGGACTGTCCTGCTTGTAGGATCATCAAAGGGCAGTACAGCCCCTGCGCTGTTTCTGGGACGTCAGGGAGTGTCCCCCCAATGGCAACGGCAGCTTGCAGCCGACGACGATGCGCCGCCGCTTTAATTGCCAATGTCCCGCCCATACCAAAACCTACAACACCATGCCCATTACGCACTGTTCGTTCGAGAAGCGTGTCCTCTGTCAGGTTGGCATTGAGATATTCAAAGCAAGCATTGATGTCTTGAAGGGCCTGCTGTTCATTGAGTTTTTCCATGAGAGCCTCAGCTACCTCTGCATTCGCTGTGACCATTCCACCCAGGCGACCATAGAGGTTAGGAACCAACACAATATAGCCATGGCATGCCAGTCCCTTAGCCAGGTCTTGAATGACGGAGGTCAAGCCCCATTGATCATGTAGTAACACTAAACAAGGCAGAATTTTTTCAGTGACCTGTGGAGCATATTGAATGCCTTCCACCTGAGGCACTTTATGCATGCGAGTCTCGGCATAGGGGTCGACCATTCGGTCTTTATGGGTCTCAAAAATTCCAGTGCTATTAAATCTCACGGGGGTATAGCCGATTTGATCAAGGGAATAAATGGTTTCTTGTTGGGGCATGCGTTTTACCTTTTGATAAATGTAAAAATCGATGTACAATAAAAACAGTTGAAATTATTCAAGAAAAATGTCAAAAGACTATATCGGTGGTCTCTAAGGGCTGTCAATCGATTTCCCCATTCTCTGCGTGGCTTCTATTCATGATGTGAAATTCTTGTCAAATTGGGTTTTCGGGAATGATGGTTCCGGGTTGCATGTGAAGCCCAGGGTAAGCGATTGAGTCTGCCAAGCAATTGGCATGACCTAAGAAAGTCTGCACGAGTTCTGTGTCCCAACCATAGAGAATACATTGTTCGGGGAAGGGCGTCCTTGTGTGGCATGACCACGGTTATTCTGATTGTTGATGTCCTGCGACTTACTCTTTTTGCTGGTGACACAGTGAAATTGTAGGTAGGTATCTGCCTCAAGATTATAAGGCGCGGTACTTGGCGGGAAGTTCTTGTTGGAATGAAATTGCGTGTTTTTTATTTGTCTGTGCCGTCGTGGCTAGCCACCCCTTTCTTTCGATTCTGATTTATTCTCCAAGTCATTATATTTTGATTCCATTCATGAACAATCTTCTTCCTTTCCCGTTGCGGAAAATTTGCGTCATCTTCCTTGCTAGAAAAGTTCATTAGGGAATATTGCCAATGACCATTCATTTCATGTAGAATTATCCTCCACTTTTTTTAAAAAGGTGACCTTTTCCCCACGAAAGGATTGAACATTATGGAACGGCGAGTGACTTCCCATACGGAAGAAGAGGAAATGAATCAACGCCGCCGTCTTCTGACCCTGGCTCGGAAAGGGGATCAAAAGTCCATTGAGCTATTATTTGAGCTCTATCAAGTAAAAGTGTTTTCTGGCGACGAGTTAAAGAAGAAAAAGCTTCCATCATTTCCAATTCTGAATCCTAGCAATGGGTCAGGAAGACGTGGCTCGAAGGCTTCCAAGAATAAAGATAAGGCGTCAAAGTCGTTCCAGGCAGAATCCCAAACGAAGAAAACAGGAACGGAGAAGACGAACTCTGCCTCCAGTGCTCTTTCTAAATTAAAGGCTACAGCTAAATCAGGGAAACCTTCTGAAAAAAAATCTACGAAATCAACTCTCAAGAAAAAACCAGAAGCGAAAAAGGCCAGTCTGCCTCGGCAAAAATCTTCCGGGAAACAAGATAAGCCGCAAAAGCTGGGTTCTGTAAAGAAACCGCGGGTCGCCAAAAAGAAATAAGGGAACGTCCCTATAAAGTTCAGTGACGAACTTCAATGCGCAAACCTCCTGAGGCCAGTTTACTCCCTATAGTCTCAGCTTGTTTAATATCACCGTGAAAGACGGTCGCGCTGCCGTGGTGATCAATTTGCCAAGCTAATTCAAAGGCTTTAGAGGGAACCATACCCGGAATGATCTCGCAAAATAAGGTGATGACTTCTTGGTACGTATGGCAATCACAATTGAAAACGATGACCTCAGCTTCAAAATCTCTACCTGTTCCTAGGTCAGTGGTCTCTTGAGTAAACGGAACATCAACCGTTTTGCCAGCCATGAGATTCATGATAGGGCATTGTAACAATGGGAGCATTCTCCCTCAATATTTCTAAAAAAGAATCTGGCTGAGGATGTAAGGTGATAAAGCTGCTTGTGAAAGTAGCCGAAACGATCATGTGCGTGTGACAATGTGTGTGAGCACAAATACGACGCAGTAATTTTCGAAGGAGTAGAATGTGGCCAAAACTATTTTAGTAACAGGGGCTGCCGGTTTTATCGGAAGTCATGCCGTAGAACGACTGGTGAGCCGTGGGGATCGAGTCATCGGGCTGGATAATTTGAATGATTATTATGATCCTTCTCGAAAAGAAGCCAATCTTCGCGAGGTGACGGATCAGGCGTTGGCTAATCATTGGTCGGGCACATTCGAATTTCTCAAAGGCGATATCCGTGATCGACAAATGGTTGCGGATCTTTTCTCAGATCACCAAATTGACGCGATTATTCATTTGGCTGCCATGGCTGGTGTGCGCGTGTCTATTGATGACCCAGAATTATATTATGATGTGAATGTGATGGGGACGCTCGCCTTATTAGATGCCGCTGTCGGGCGAATGGGAAACAAGGAATCCCAAAACAAGCCGACCTTTGTATTTGCTTCCACCTCTTCAGTCTATGGAAATACCCAAACGGTGCCCTTCGTCCCCGAAGATATCTGTGATCGGCCGCTGGCGCCGTATGCCGCGAGTAAGCGCGCGAGTGAGATGTTAGGATATACCTATCATCATCTTTATGGATTAGATTGCACCGTGTTCCGATTTTTTACCGTTTACGGCCCCCGTGGGCGACCGGATATGATGGCCTATAAGGTTTTGGATAATATCTTTACGGGATGTGACGTCCCGCTTTATAACAATGGCAATATGTATCGGGATTGGACGTATGTCGACGATATTGTCAGTGGACTTGTCTCTGCCGTGGATCATCCATTGGGATATGAAATTTTAAACCTGGGGCGTGGAGAGCCTGTTCTGTTGACTGATTTTGTCAAAGGCATTGAACAATTAGCGGGACGCACGGCGAAATTAACTTCGACCCCCATGTTGGATGCCGATATTGCCTATACGTTTGCAGATATTTCTAAGACAAAAAAGCTTCTTCAATATGATCCACAAACCGCAGTGCCTGAAGGGGTTGAACGATTTTGGAAATGGTACCAAACTGCAGTGCTTCCTTCGTCCTCTCTGAAAGGCTAGCAAGCGGCTGCACTTCTTTCTTGCTCTTCTTGTTTCATCCCTAATCTAGCGCATTCTCCTGATAAGGGTGCGCTAACCTGTCCTTCTTTGCCTTAACAATATCCCTGATCGGAGTTGCCAAAATTCCTGGTAGAAGCATGGGTCCATATTTGTACCCATTTTTTTATTTGAGTTTCCAAGACTCCTTCCAATGACTCCAGGATTGGCTAGGGCAGGTTCTCAGGCTTCTCAATGGGGAATTGGCAGGTATGGATTCTAATTGATTGAAAGAGATAATGGTCTATTTGGGCTTCCCCCGTTTTCGTGAACAGTCCTTAGGTTCCTGGCGAATCTGCCGATATATAAGAAATTAGGCCTTTCTCTGGTCAGGTAGTCGGACTATTGGAAGCCAGGGGAAACTCAATGACGGGTATCGAAATAGAGATATCGAAGAATGTATCCGCCAAACACAATACCAGGAGGATATTATGTGCGTGAGTCAGAACAACAGTAGGCTTTTTCTTGTTATCGTGTTGGGGATGTTGGTGGCCTCGGGGTGTAGTGGTCAAGTCAAGTATGGAGCCAACTCCGAAGGCGCGGGCCTGGGTTCAGATGGAGAAATGACTGGGGCAGTTGATGGGGTGTCGTATAGTACGGCCCTCAATTCCGATGGCACTCCCATGCATGGAGGAACAGTGAACGGCGTTAATCCGTACCTCCAATCCGGTCACGGAGCGTCAGCGGCTAGTGGAGAAATGAATACTGAAATGGCGGCTGACAAGAATTCATCCATTCCTGGAGGTAGGTCAGATTACGGACGTCAATTTGGTGGCGTCGATGGAAGTGGGCCCAATCATGGAGGTGTCACCGGTTTTGGGAGTGGGTCTGCCAATCCCAATAATCCTGATCCTGAAGCATGGGCGAATGCCTATCTGCGGGAGAAAAGAAGCACCCAGGGGTTTTATGGGGACCCTTCGACCGCGGGATCTACCGATGGAAGTGTAAGTGGATTGAATCAGGGTGGTGACTCGGGAATCCAGATAAATCCTGAAACCTGGGCACAAGCCTATGTCAATGAAAACGGCGGGCCTTCACCTGAATATGTCAACCCCGATACGAACATTGCACAAGCGCGTAGGAATCCTGATTCTGGCCACATGGGAATGAAGGATACAAGCGCAGACTTTGTAGAAATTCGCGATATCAGCGGTGGCTTTGGAGGTCGTGTACAGGATATTTATTTTGCCTTTGACAGTTGGAGTATTTCTTTCGAAGGTGCCAAATATTTGGAAGAAAACGCCAAGTGGTTGCATGCCCATCCTGAAAAAGCCTTGACGATTGAAGGACATTGCGATCAGCGGGGGACGCAAGACTATAATCTCGTGTTAGGAAAAAAACGGGCGGAAGCGGCTCGTGAATATTTAGTCAATCTGGGTGTTCAACCGCATCGGATCAAAATTGTCTCGTATGGGAAGGAACGACCCTTCTGTCAAAAGGATAATGAAAGCTGTTTTCAAGAGAATCGTCGAAATCATATGGTGGTTCGAATGAATCAATCATAAATTCCCCAATACCCTCATTGCTATGTTAATGAGGGGTCGGACTTATCAAAGGAGGACACGACTATTTCGTGTCCTCCTTTTTTTCGTTCACATTCCCTGTCGTATGGTATTCTTTTTCGGTTCGTTCGAGAGCAAATCTGTCGAGTTGGCTGAAATTATTCAAGGAATCTTGCACCGATATAGAGGGAGTGGTAGAGTCAGCGCACCCACCTGATCCTTGCCGGAGTGGCGGAACAGGCAGACGCAAGGGACTTAAAATCCCTCGGCTCGAAAGGGCTGTACCGGTTCAAGTCCGGTCTCCGGCACCAATGAAACTTACAACTAAAGCGAGGCTTTCCCCTAGGAGAGGAGCGGTCTGTAAAGGGGTGTCTACCTGGTGTCAGATACGTGTTGAATTGGTGAACAAGAGTCTGCAGGGCTGGTCCCCAAATGCTGCTTGACAGGGTAGAAGCCAAATTTGGTTTTTAAGTTCACAGATTCGCATAGTCGTCGAATGGGCAATGCCCGCGCGTTGCATAGTGGAAATTGCGGTATGCCGAAACTCATGAAGCTGAGACCCTTGATTGATACAAGTCTAGTCATACAGGGTTTCACCTACACCGATTGGTGAATTGCTTCGCTTTGTCCAAAGGGATTCACTAAGGGCTTAATCCTTTTAATAATCCGGAGTAGGTTGCATGCTTCAGGTTAAAGAACGACGGCATCGCCTGACGCAAGCCTTCACCCTAAGCGGGCAGTTTGATCATAGGGCCATGACAGGTATCCAAGCCATGATTGGGGTTGCGCAAGAAACGGGGCGTCACAACCTCGTGCTGGATTTCTCCGGCGTCACGGAAATTGATTCATCCAGCCTCAGTGAGTTATTTCTCTGGTATCACAATACGAAGTCCCAACAGATCAAGATTTGTGTTGTGAAGCCCTCCCCCTATATCCGGTACCACGAAGATTGGACGCATCTCGCAGAAATTGTCTCGATCTATAGGTCCCTAGATGAAGCATTGGACCAAGTGGATCCTGGGTAACACGCCTTAGGGTTTCCCCATAGAAATCTTCAGCACCGCTTGCTTATTGATCCACTCCTCCAGTTTGATGGGGTCAAACTTCGCCATCCAGCCCATTTTAAAAGAGGAAATCTCGATTTGACTAACCCACATGTAGAAGGTGGTGACTGGTATTCCGCTATGGCGTCTCGTTTCTTGAATCGGGAATAGGTGAGTCCTCAGGAGAAGGCAAGGCGGTTTTTTAAAAACCCCATGACCTCTGGTGGCGGGTTACATTCCTACCGGGCGGAATTGCTTAAACCTGTTTTCACTTACGTTCAAGTGCCCGAATACAATTCCCTAGAAGTATCCTTGTTCAATGTGGATGGTATCATTCCTCGAAAGGGACAAGCCTGCCTACCGTTGTCATCCTTGCCAATTTTCCCATCATTTTTGTCATGCGTGGATGCAGTCTCGTTCCTTGCGGTACTGGGCGAAGGCTAGATTGTATGGGCACCGTGAAGACGCTCAAGAAGTAGGCAATGGTATCGACAACGTTTTTGCTATCAAAGTGTGGGGGAACAATCCCCATACGAAATCTGCTGCTGGTTAACTCTCGTCGCGGGGATACTTCTGTGTTCCTGAAAATAACGCTTTGCTGGTAATGTCTCATCGGGATCGTGGCCTTGGGGAGTATTCTGCCTGGCTGTTGCGAGGGTGTCGAGAAGAGCGGCATTTCAGGTGGTGGTTATAATTGACAGGATCGATTCCTTCCCGATCACCTGGCATTATGCAACCAACACAAACGACATCTCATCTTCAAGCGTGATTCCCTCTTCAGCTAAGCTCCTGCCAGTCCTATCTTCAGTCGCTCCAACTATTGCCAGAAACCTAGCGGCTTTTTGCATACCCATATGCCTTATCCCGTCGATCCCCAAGCTTTTCTGACTCTGGGCGATAGTCGTCGCCTCCTGCCAAGATGTTCGTATGTTGGGTCATCCAGTTGTTAGAATGGGAGAAACAAGCTGCGCACGAAATACCTGAGGCGAACGACGTGGGCTTCCCGTTCCTTTTAGTCGTCAGGTTTTGTAGAGTAGCTGACCTAACGATAGGAAGGTTTAGTTTTAACCCACAGGAGGTCGTCTATGAGATACGTATTAATCGGATTACTCCTCGGAATAACATTCAGTAGTGGCACGGTCTCTGCCCAGCTTACAGATGTTCAGTGTCAAGACTTGGCCAATCGGTTCAGCGAGAATCCCGATAGTCTGGCCATGCAGGAGTTAGAGCGCTTACGGTTTTGTGTCAACCAGGCTTTGGAGCATCGCGAACAGAGCCTGAAAGGAGAGCTTCTGAAGGGAACCATTATTGAATCACAATCCCTCCCAGGGAGTTCATCAGATCCAACAGGTCCTGTGGTCCCTAAGAGCTTAGATATCCAATAGCCGGATTTAAAAAGGGGGCTATCGTCGCTGGAGGTCCTACCGACATTTTCGTTCTAAAAAAACCGAAAGAGAGTGATAGAACGTTTTTTCCTAATAGGAAAGGTCTGCATCTTAAATGAATCGATCGAAGAAATTCGAAGAGACCACATTTTTGAAATTTGCGAGAATTTATGAAGACTTTCTGAGCTTACCTTTTTGTCCAATGAGCATGGGTGAGGGCCGATAACCTGGCATATAGGTTGCTGAAGGTAGAGACGAGGGATGTGTCCCTGAAAAATGTGGTTCTGAAGAAAAGGGGGGAGACCAGATGCTCGTCATGGCGAAGTGGGACAAAGAGACGCGTATATTATTGTTATCAGGGCGTTTTGATAAAGCCGCTCGGGTGCCGGTAGAAACGGCGTTAGCGGCAGGAGACGGCCGTCTCTGTAAACACGTGATTCTTGATTTTTCAAAAGTTTCCTCAATGGATAGTGCTGGTCTTGGAAAATTATTGCTGCTCTATCATTCCCTGAGAAAAAAAGGCTCGGCACTCACCGTCATGAATCCTCGGCCGTCCGTTGAAGAATTACTGCATTTGGTGAATTTAGCTACGGTCATTCCGATTGTGCAACACAAGCCAGAAGTCCGGTCGGTGGCCTAGATCAACGGTGGGGGAGTGTCGTCGATATCTTAAGTTGTCGTCGTGGACCACCGAAAAGACGGGCCAGTTATGAATCACGTGTCCACCCACCCACCTGACCTTTCCGCTCTGCATATCATTACTCTTGGGGCATGTTTGGATGCACAGGCGGAACATCTCTTAGAGTCAGCTGTGTATCAGGCACAAAAAGCCCTGGGTCGACATATCATCCTGGATCTCCGGGCGTTGTCGACGATTGATAGCCGTGGGTTGGGGAAACTTTTTTTAACGTATCATCATCTCAATCGCCAGAACATTCGATTGAGTCTGGTGAATCCTCGGCCTATGGTTCGGGAAATGCTGGAGTTTGTGAATTTCTCAAAATTAGTTCAGATTTATGATTCTTTGGATGAAATAGTAGGCCCGAAGTTTGAAGGAAATGAAATTTCCAAACTTCATTCAAGTGCACGAAGGTAAACGGTGTTTTCCCTTTTCCTGAAGAGGCCTTCTCCTTCCTGTTGAATGACGCCACCTTATATCCCTGCGCATCAATGATGGGCGACAGTAAAAATACTTAAGCAGCCAGCATCCTCAATACCTACGAACTTCCCGTATCCTCCACTATTCGCTCAAGAAACCTGAAAACAAAACCGATGGGTTCTTTTGTAGCAAGTTGATTAGCTCGAGGAGATGTCCCATGTATATTAAAACTGGCCGCAAGAATTCCGAAGGATCATCACGTACGTTGTTATGTCATCAAGATCCAGATAGTCGATTGGATGCGGCCCTTCAGTTGGGTGGTGATGCGGAGCGAATTGCTGATCAACGATTAGCACTTGAAGCGTTAACAACCGCTCTGGAAGACCCGTGCTTGACTGTTCAAGAAGCCGTATTGCAATCCCTGATGCGCATGAGTGTCAAGAACGAATAGCGTATCCATGAGGACTACTCGCAGGATTTCGTAAAAGCCATCATTCGCTATCCGTTTCTTTATTGACTCCTTTTTCCGCTCTCCCTAGAATCCCAGCCGACACCAACCTGGTTTTTTTCCTTAACTGAGAGAGCCCTTCCTGTGTCATCCACGGTCGTCCTTCAGGATGTGAGAAAAACGCATGGGCAGGTTGTCGCCGTTGACGGCGTGTCTCTGAGCATTGGAAGCGGAGAGTTTTTTTCAATCCTGGGGCCGAGCGGCTCAGGGAAATCGACCCTCTTGCGGTTAATTGCGGGCTTGGATAGTCCTGATTCTGGAACGATTACCATTCAGCAGCGAATCGTCAATGCTGATCCGCCCCATATCCGTCCCGTGAACATGGTTTTTCAACAGTATGCCTTGTTTCCCCACATGACCGTGTTTGAGAATATTGCTTTTGGTTTGAAAATGCGGCGGCAGGCAGAAACGGCTATTCGGTTGGCGGTTGGGCAGATGGCTACTCTCGTGCGCCTAGAAGCAAAGCTTCAGCGGCTTCCAGCGCAACTTTCTGGGGGGGAGCAGCAGAGGGTTGCATTGGCCAGAGCGCTGGTGAATCGCCCCATTGTCTTACTGCTGGATGAGCCGATGGCCGCGCTCGATCAGCAGTTACGAGAGGAGATGCACACGGAGCTTAAACGTATTCAACGGGAAGTGAAGGCAACCTTTATTTGTGTCACTCATCAGCAGGATGAAGCGCTCATGCTTTCGGATCGTATTGGGGTGATGGTTGCTGGAAAACTCTTACAGGTTGGGACCCCTCAAGAAATTTATGAACAGCCGGTATCTTCAACGGTTGCCAAGTTTATTGGGCTCTCAAACTCCCTATCCGGAACGATTACGCGCGTAGAGAATGGTGTGTGTTGGATAGAGCAGGAAAATTTTCCGCCAATGGTTGCCCATTGTCCACGGGGCCTCGAGCCTGGTCCCGCGTTGGTGCTGGTTCGGCCCGAGCGTCTACATATTTCGATTGAGCGCTCTCATCCTGAATACGAGAACACCCTTCCTGCTGTCGTGCATCATATTGCCTTTCGTGGGAATGAAGTCTTCTATCAATTTCGCCTAACGAACGAAGCCCTATGGACTGGTCGTGTGCCGATTGTCGAGGCTCAGAGCACCCCATTATCTATCGGTCAAATGGTCTATCTTCAATGGGCGACCCATGAAGGATTTGCGCTTTCTCACTAATTGCCACGATCTGTAATTCTTGTGATGCCTCCTTCCACACATTCATGGCCAGTACCGCTCAAATGCTCATTCTTGGCAGCGGGCCTCTTTTTACTTTTCTTCTTTGTGTGTCCGCTGATGATGGTGTTAGGGATGAGTCTGGCGAGCCGAGGTCTCTACGGCGGAGTTGAATGGGTCCTCACCTTGGACAATTACCGTCGATTGGCCGATTCCTTGATTGGTGTGATCTTTCTGCGCTCCTTATTTTTTGCGTGTATGACCACCATTGCTTGTGGGGTCATTGGATTTCCATTAGCCTATATGGTTGCCCGAGCTTCCCCTCGCTGGCAATGGGTGTTCCTCATGTTCGTGATGATCCCATTTTGGACAAATTTTTTAGTGCGAACGTATGCCTGGATCTTAATTTTACGGGCGGATGGTTTGGTCAATGGGATTTTGCTTTGGCTAGGAATTCTATCAGAACCGCTTTCGTTAGTGTTTACCGATGTTGCGGTGGCCATCGGGTTGATCTATGGCTATCTTCCGTTCATGGTGTTGCCGTTAATCGTGGCCATTGAACGAATTTCGCCTCGATTGGAAGAAGCGGCCTACGATTTGTATGCTTCGACGAGTGCCATGTTCCGACATGTGGTTCTGCCGCTAAGCAAGCCCGGCTTTATAGCGGGTGGGGTCCTCGTGTTTATTCCTTCCATCGGAGCTTTTATCACCCCCTATTTATTGGGTGGTGGACAAAAGATGATGATTGGCACCCTTATTCAGCAGGAATTTCTTGTATCCCGGGATTGGCCGTTTGGCTCCGCTCTTGCGTTTGGATTGATGGGATCGGCCCTGATAATGTGGTTTCTTGTCAACCGGCGTGGTTTAGGAAAGCATTTGGCATGAGACCAATGCCGAAACCGCTGCTCTTTGCCGGGGTCATGGCGCTACTCTTTTTGTACCTGCCGATCATCATCCTGATTGGACTGTCTTTTAATGCCTCGACCATGGGAGTGGCTTGGAAAGGTTTTTCGGTTCATTGGTACCAGAAATTGTTGGCTGACTCTTCAATGGTGGACGCGACGGTCAACAGTCTCTTGATCGCAGGGACATCCACGACCTGCTCTCTTTTGTTAGGCATTGGGGCGGCTATCGGGTTGGAGAAGTGGCGAGGTCGATATTCCGCATGGATGAACACCCTCATTATTCTGCCTCTGGTGATTCCAGAGATCTTAATGGGTGTCGCGTTATTGATGGTGTTTGTGTTGTTGCAAGTCCCTTTGGGGTTCGGTTCGGTTATTATTGGCCATATGGTCTTTAATTTGCCGTTGACCGTCGTGATTCTTCGAGCCCGTCTCCGCAAATTAGATCCCGATTGGGAAGATGCGGCGCGGGACTTAGGCGCGACTTCATGGAATGTTCTCACGCGGATTACGCTGCCTATGTTGCGCCCCGCGATTATGGGAGCCGCGCTTTTGAGCTTTACCGTATCGCTGGATGATTTCGTCGTGACGTTTTTTGTAGCCGGTCCGGGATCGACGACGTTGCCCCTTAAAGTGTTTTCCATGATCAAGACAGGAATGACCCCAGAGGTGAATGCCTTATCAGCGATCATGGTGGTGGTCTCAATGGTTTGTGTGGGCTTGTCGTGGCTGTTTCAACAACAGGCACCTTCCTCCCCGGTCAAAAATGCCCAATCCTCATAATTCGATCATACCACCGTTGTGGACGTTACTCTTCTTTGGGATTGGATTGCTGCTTGGAGGGTGTTCCGAATCATCATCGACCTCCCAATCTGGAGCGGCTGATCCGCCCAAGCTTCATTACTATACATGGTCGGATTATGTCGATCCTGAAATCCTGGCTGCCTTTGAATCCAGTCGGGGTGTGCGTGTGGTGGTGGATACGTTTAGTAGCAATGAAGAATTATTAGCGAAAATCCAAACCGGCATGATTGGTTATGACGTGGTCGTGCCTTCTGATTTTATGGCCGGCATTATGGGTCGGTTGGGTCTCTTAGCGATGTTAGATTTGTCACGGATTCCGCACGTCCAGGATTTGGAAAGACATTTGACCAACCTGCCATTTGATCCGACGCAAGAATTTGCGATTCCCTATTTATGGGGTACCGTTGGAATCGGATATAACGCAGAGGTCGTGACCACTGTGCCGACCAGTTGGAATGTGCTGTGGGACCCACAGTATTCCGGTCGTATCAGTATGCTCAATGATCAGCGTGAGGTGTTCGGTTTGGCGTTACGGTCCTTGGGCTATTCATTAAATAGTCGAGAGCCGAGATTTATTCAACAAGCAAAGGAACGACTTATCCGACAAAAGCCACTGGTCAAAGCCTATACGAGCGAGCAATTTGATCAACTGTTAGTATCCGGCGACGTTGTGTTGGCGCATGCGTGGGGCGGTCCGGTGGCACGGGCGATGCGGGAAGATCCTTCGATTCGGTATGCCATCCCTCGTGAAGGTGGCACGATTTGGACCGATTGCTTGGCGGTGTTGGCCAGTTCCAAGCAGAAAGAGTTGGCGATGGATTTTATGAATTATTTATTAAGCGAACCAGTGGCCCTTCAGACCTCGAAGCGACTGTTATTTGCCTCAGCAAACCGGTATGTTCGGCAGCAATTGCCTCCTGAGATTCGGAATAATCTCGCCGTATATCCTCCTGATGACGTGCTCCCCAGAATGGAATGGATGGAAGATGTTCAAGAAGCGACACGAGACTATGATCGGGCTTGGACGGAACTAAAAGTTCATTAGAAGACATGCAGAAATCACATATTTTGCGCCCGCCTCGACGTTGGCTTGACCGTTTTAGGGATCTGCCACTAGACTCAATCATACGGAGTGTTTGATTTGAGACTGACGAAAGGGCATCTCATGATTGTGCAAAGAACGGGGAGAATACAATGGCTGTGCTGTGTGGCTTTGGTGTGTTTCCTGGGCAACGGGCTCGCGTGGGCGGGACAGGGAGACAACCTGCCACGGGCATTGTTCGCGCAACTGCCCTATGAACCTCCCCCTCAACCCGACTATACACCCGGAGAAGCCGCCACGCCGGCTCCGGAGCAATTAAATGCGCAAGAAGAGGAGCGCCTAAACTCTCTTGTGCCCTTATTGTCCGGGAATCAGGAATTGTGGGCCATCGGCGAATTTGTCCATTTTGGGAACCATTCAGTTCCGCATTTAATTAAAGCGCTGAAGATGCCGGGATCCCGCATCCGGTTTAATGCGGTCGAAACCCTGTCGATGATTAAGGATCCCTTGGCCGTCCCAGCCTTGGTGGAAGTGGCATTGCAGCCCGATGAGGAATCCAAAGTACGCTCACATGCGTTACGGGTCGCGACTCGCTTGGATCCGAACCAAGTGATTCCTGCTATTGAAGGGATGGCTAACGATCCCAATTCCACCATTCGCAACACCGCGGCGTTTGAAGCTCGTTATGTGCATCGACAGGAAATCCTCCCTATTCTTATTGGATTGATTCCCGATCCTGAACAATATGTCTCCATTACCGCTCGGGATTCATTTTGGATTCTCACCCGATTCAGCGGTCCTATCCATGATTGGGAAATCTCCACGCCCGAAAAACGAAAAGAATGGGCTAAAGAATGGTGGGCATGGTGGGAAGAAAATAAGTCGCGATTTGATAATGGGCCGGGCCTAACGACACCTCCCCCACCTCCTGCCAATTTACAAGCAGGCTAATGAAGCCTTCCAGATTCACGGACAGGTGTTCGTCTCAATTTTTCCGATAAGATTTCATGAAGGATATAAACGTTGAGAAGAAGGAGTAATGTGGTATGGCCGTGCTACCGATCGCCAAAGTAGGAAATCCCATTCTTCGGCACATTGCCGAGCCTGTTGATCCTGCGATAATTGGGAGTCGACCCTTCCAACAATTTCTTGATGATATGTTTGAAACGATGGTCCATTTTGAAGGAATTGGTTTGGCCGCTCCGCAAGTGGCGCAATCCCAACAGGTGGTTGTCATGGAGTGTGAAGGGAGTGATGGCATCCCGAAAACCGTCCTCATAAATCCGAGAATTGTGTTCTACGGACCGAACCAAAGTGAAATGTGGGAGGGATGTCTGAGTATTGATAACATGCGGGGTAAAGTTATGAGACCATCCATGGTCCGTGTGCAGGCCTATGATCGTCAGGGGGTGCTCCAGGACATCGAAGCCAATGGACTCTATGCCGTTTGTATTCAACATGAAATGGATCACCTGCTTGGGAAGTTGTTTATTGATCGAATGACCGACATGTCCACCCTGACGCAATTGGAAGAGTTTGATGCCTATTGGAAGGAAGAATCGTCTCCGGTGATTTAACGACACGTCAATATGATCCTTCTCCCCATTTTCTCGAGTTGCCCACATCCACCTATCAAGTAAGTGAGAACTTGGAATTCCCTCTCCAGGTGTCACGATCTGTAAAAACATGCGTCTTGTGAGCCTCTTGTGAAATCACTCCTACGTTTTATGACGTATCTCCGTCCCTATCGGGGATTGGTCGTGTTGACATTTTTCTTCGCCACGCTGACCACCGTATTGGAGCTCCTCCCGCCCTGGCTGATAAAAGTGGTGATCGATGATGTGCTCCCTGCCAAAAATATGGATTTGTTGTCATGGGTACTGGTTGGCCTCGTTTTGGCGTATGGTCTGAAAAATCTTTGTAATTCCCTTCGCATTCGATTTAATAACATGCTTGAACAACGGGTGGTCCATCGTCTTCGTCAAGAAGTATTTGAGGCCCTTCAGCGACTATCGTTGACTTATTATGAAAATCGGTCAACCGGAGAAATTATGTCGAGGGTGGTGAATGATACGGAACCGGTCCAGCGCATTTTCATCGATGGGTTTGAAGGTATGCTCACGGCCACATTGACGTTGGTGGGCATTACCACCATTTTATTTGTGATGAACTGGAAGCTGGCTTTCTTGGTGTTGCTCCCGATACCGATTTTAGTGGTGGGAGGTATGTATTTCACCCGTCGTGTTCACCGGTATTATCGCGAAATTCGAGAACATGCGGCGGAACTCAATGGCTATCTTCAAGATGCGTTGTCGGGGATACGCGAAACCATGGGATTTAATCGGCAACCCTATGAGCGATCCCGTTTTCAAAAAATGTCGGAGCACTATAGCCAAGCGAACTTAAAAGCCATGTATCTGTGGTCGATGTATTCTCCCGGTATGATTTTTATTGGAAGTTTGGGGACGGTGTTGATCGTCTGGTTTGGGGCAGAAGAAGTCATGGCTGGGCGACTGACCACCGGAGAGTTGGTCATGTTTTTGTCGTACCTCGTGTTATTTTATACGCCAGTGAATCAAATCCATTCCGTCAATCATCTGCTTCAACATGCATTAGCCGCCGGAGAGCGAGTCTTTGATGTCTTAGATGCAAAGCCTGCGGTACCGGATCAGGGTACGATACGACTTCAGCATCCTCGGTTGTCAGGAAAAGTTGAATGGAAACAGGTGAGCTTTGCGTACCGGGCGGAGTTGCCGGTTTTTACCAAGTTATCCTTGTGTGTTGAATCTGGTGAACATATAGCCTTAGTCGGACCGAGTGGAGTCGGGAAAAGTACCCTCATGAAGCTGCTCTTCCGTTTTTATGACGTCAGTGTTGGAGCGATCGAATTGGATGGATACGACATCCGAGATCTTCCGCTTTTCACATTGCGAGAACAAATCGGGTTTGTTCAACAGGAACCCTTCTTATTCAATGGAACCGTGCGGGCCAATTTGGCCTATGGAGATATCTCCGCCTCACATGAACAAATTGAAGCGGTGGCCAAGGCCGCGCAAGCGCATGAATTTATCCTGGCCCTGCCTGAGGGCTATGACACGTGGATAGGGGAGCGGGGCGTGAAGTTATCCGTTGGTCAAAAACAACGGATGGCCATTGCGCGCGTGTTATTAAAAGACCCGCCCATTGTCGTGATGGATGAAGCCACGTCGAATATCGACACCGAGACGGAAGTCGATATTCGTGTCGCGATGGATGAGCTGATGCGGGGACGCACCACATTTATTATCGCCCACCGGCTGTCAACCTTACAGTCCGTCGATCGAATCGTCGTATTGGATCGTGGAACCATCATAGAAGAAGGAGATCATACCTTCCTGCTGTCCAAGGGCGGCCTGTATGCCGGACTGTATGAAGCGCAGTTTCATGTCTGACAATATGGTGACAAAGTGGTTCAAGAATGGGAAAGAATAGACATAGCTGCCCAACTTGTCATAAGGCCGTTTCCTGGGAAGGCAATGCGTTCCGGCCTTTTTGTTCTGATCGATGTCGATTAATAGATTTGCAGGGATGGTTTGATGAACGCTATCGTATTCCGCAAGATGAAAGCTCTGATCAAGATGACCCTTTGGATTCGAACGGTGCCCGGGAGACGGAGAAGTGAAAATTTCTATTCGGAACGACACCCATGCCTAAAGTAATTACAGCCCGACGCCATGAGGACGAGACGGAGAAAGCCCAAGAGTTTGTCCGCACATATATCTTATTCCCTGCGAGCCTTCTGGGGCTCATTGCTATCCTGGTGGGAGTCGTGGCTTTGGGGTACCAATTATTTCAAGGACAATATGGGTGGGAGACATTTACCTATAGCTCTACCTTGTTGATTGCTGGTGTGTTATTGGGATTGGCCCAGACGAAGTATCAACAATATCTTTTGCGCGAATTTCCAGGATACTTTGCCAATCGGATGAAGGCCTTTACGCAACGCTCTGTCCGAAAGGCGAAGAAAACCGTTTCGGATGTGACGATTGAGCATCGTGGCCGGGGATTGGTGTTCTTGTGGTATTTTCTTGGGTTTGTGGCTCTATTGACCCTCGCAGGAATCTGTGTGTGGACAGGATTTTTGCATCCGGTTGCGGCATTTTCGTTGCCGTGGGCCGGTTATTTTTGGGCCAAAATGTTTTTCTGGAAAGGGTTGGTGTTGCCCCCAGTGAAAAAATGAAGGACTGTCTATTGAGCCTGACCTTTCAGCGTCTAAGGGGCAAAGGCCAATCAGGTCGAAGAGGGAGTAGACGAGCGTGGGTGGAGACGTTGCTTTAAGGCTTCCACTTCTTTTCTGAGAGCCCGTAATTCATTTCGCATCTCGGGCAGTTGATATTGCAGCACCTGAGCTTTTCGCCAAGTATTGTGAGCCACCGCGGGTCGTCCGCCAACGGTTTGTTTGGATTCTACATGATTGGTGACCCCTGCCCCTGACGCAATTCTTACCTGATCTCCGATCGTGAGATGGTCCACGAGTCCAGCTTGTCCACCGATCATCACATGGTGCCCAAGATGAGTACTCCCGGCAATCCCGACTTGCGCCACAATAATACAATGTTCTCCAATGACGACGTTGTGGGCAATTTGCACCTGGTTGTCGATTTTCGTGCCTTGCTTAATGACTGTGCTTCCAAAGGTTGCCCGGTCTACGGTCACGTTCGCACCGACTTCAACGTCATCCTCAATCACGACATTTCCCAATTGCGGAATTTTATGGTGACGCCCTTCATGTTGGACGTATCCAAATCCATCACTGCCAATGACCGTTCCACTATGAAGAATGACTCGATGCCCAAGGATACAGTTGGTCAGTAAAGAGACATGAGGATACAAGGTACAATCGTCTCCAATGACCGTATCCTCTCCAATGTGCACGCCGGCATAAATTGTCGTGCCTGAACCAATTTCGGCGTGATCCCCAATAGTCACGAATGGTCCGATCGACGCATTCGGCCCGATGCGCACATCATGTCCGGTCACGGCGGTTGGATGAATGCCTCGTGGGGGAGGGGACGGGAGAAAATACTTGTGAGCCAGTGCGACGAGGGCCATCATGGGATTGGGACAAATCAATTGAGGGCGCGGGTCATCCGGAATGGGCTGAGCCGTGAGAAAGGCTGCAGCTAGGGAATGTTTAGCCGCTTCCTGGAATTTTGGTTTCAACACAAAGGACAGATCACCACAGGACGCTCCTTCCAAGTGGGATAACCCAGAAATTAACACATCAGAAGATCCATGAAGAGTAGCCTGGACACACTGTGCTAGTTCTTCAATGGGAATGGGAGAAGGGCAAGCTAGGTTTGAGCTTTTCATTGGGATGACGCCTTGGAGCGAGACACGGGTTTCTTCGGTTTGGTTGATGCACTGGTGCCGGTTTTTTGGGTTGTGGTGTTAATGGGAGATTGCGCGACATGATTCAGGGGTTGGCCCAGGCGTTCATCCAGGTAGGTCATGACATCACCAATGGTCCGTAATCGCCCGAAGTCTTCATCTGGAATTTGAATGTCAAACGTCGACTCAACTTGATACACCAATTCGATAGTTTGCAAAGAATCTAAGCCCAAATCATCCCGTAGCGAATCCTCCGGATGAAGAGTCTCAGGTTCGCGTCGGAGGTAGTCCCCTAACGTGGCATAGACTTGCTGGCTAAGACCGTTGGAAGAGGGTAGGGACATAGGTTATGAATATTTCTTGAGCACGAGTACGGCATTATTACTGCCAAATCCAAACGCATTGACTACGGCCGTCCGGCAAGATTTTTTCTGCGATTGGGACGAGATTCCCGGTAAAGCACAGTTGGGATCGGGATCTGTATAATTGGCTGTTGGATGGATGATATTCTGGTCGAGGGAAAGGGTCGATGCAATAGTGGCGATGGCCCCGGACGCTCCCAGAGTATGTCCAATTAAAGATTTCGTCGCATTGATCAAAATCTTCTCCACACGTTTGCCAAAGACAGCACGTAAGCCTTTCACTTCCACTTCATCTCCGACGACGGTAGAGGTGGCATGGGCATTAATATAATCAATCTGTTTGGGTTCGACCTTTGCATCGTGTAGGGCCAGCGTCATAGTCCGAGCGATATCTAATCCATCTTCCTTCGGAATCACCATGTGATAGGCTTCGCTCGTGGCCGCATAACCGGCCACTTCAGCATAAATACGGGCCTTCCGGCGCGTAGCATGTTGAAGCGATTCCAAGACTAACGTGCCGGCCCCCTCGCCCATCACAAAGCCATCACGTCCACGATCAAAAGGACGGGAGGCCTGACCGGGATGGTCCTGATATTTCGTCGAGAGAGCACGTAACGAACAAAAGCCAGCAAACACCAGGGGCGTAATGCTGGCATCGGCTCCGACAGCAATCATCATATCAGCTTGCCCCTGGCGAATACACTGCATGGCATGTCCGATGGCGTGAATACTTGAGGAGCAAGCCGTGGATACCGTCAAATTCGGTCCTTTGGCGCCAGTCGCCAACGCGATAATGCCTGAAGCGGAGTTGAGAGTGATCGTTGGAATAAAGTTCGGATGCACGCGATGGGGTTTATGAAATTCATATAAATTGGTCAGTTCTCGTTCACCCATCATCATTCCGCCCATGCCGACTCCAGCCATAACCCCAAGGCGCTCTGCTCGTTCATACTCTATGCATAAGCGACTATCCTGAATAGCCTCTCTTGTAGCCATGAGGGCCATTTGGGCATATCGGTCCACCCGGGAAGAAAACTTGTCCTCACTAGGGTCAGGCGGTTGGAATTGGGGGATTTGTCCGGCAATTCGTGAGCGGTAGTCTTTCATCGGAAAATCGCCGAAGGAATGAATTGTCGATATGCCAGATTCTCCTCGAAGGGCGGCCCTCCAAAAATGGGAAATCCCGATTCCTATAGGAGAAACAATCCCCATGCCTGTAATCACCACGCGTGCTGCCATAGGTCTCCTTAGAATACGTGGCCTAACCTAACAAAATAAGGGCGGAATTGGGAGAGAAAAATCAGAATCTCTAAATTTCTCGTATTGATGTTATCTCAGGTGTTCCCTGCGCTAAATCCATGATTTTTTAATCACTGAATTGTGTCTTAATGTGTGGGGTGGGAAAAAGGAATAAGTTAAAGTATTTCATTAATATTATGGCAATGCACTAAGAAAAGAAAGGTGTGAAAAACGCGAGAAATTATGAAGAAGTCGATCGGGTAGGGTCAGAGCAAAGCGCAATGATCGAAAACTCAGACGTTGAATTTGAAATGACAAACATCCCCGTCCTTTACGATATATTCTTTGCCTTCGGAGCGGATCAGTCCCTTCTCGCGCAAGGCAGGCTCGGTTCGGTGTTGGTCGATATCAGTCCACCCATAGATGTCGGCCTTGATAAAGCCCTTCTCAAAATCCGTATGGATGACCCCAGCAGCTTGAGGCGCTTTCGCCCCAATGGGGATAGTCCAGGCCCGAACTTCCTGCGGGCCACACGTAAAATAAGAGGACAGCCCGAGTGTCGCATAGGCGCCGACAATGACCTTTTCCAGGCCGCTTTGGTCCATGCCGAGATCTTTCATAAACAGGGTGCGGTCCTCACCAGACAGTTCGGCAATCTCACTTTCCAATTTGCCGCAGATGACGACGGACTCTGAGCCGCGGGCTTTGGTGAAGGCTTGAAAATCGGCAAGAACATCCGAGGCTGGTGATTCATCGGTGTTGCCCACATAAAAAATGGGTTTGGCCGTTAATAGAAAATATTCCTTCAAAATAGCCGGTTCAATGCCGAGTGCACGGGCAGGCTTCCCGTCTTCTAATCCAGTCTTGAGAGTTTCAAGGATCGCTAGCGTGTCTTTCGAGGCTTTATCGCCAGATTTCGCTTTGCTGGCCACTTTATCGAACTGCCGGGTGAGGGTATCCAGGTCAGCCAGCATCAGCTCCATCTCGATCACCTCAATATCGCGTTTGGGGTCGACGCTGCCCATAGTATGCACCACATCGGCATCGTCAAAAAGACGAACCATGTGGAGAATGGCATCAACTTCACGGATATTGGCTAAAAACTTGTTGCCGAGACCTTCGCCCTGAGATGCTCCTTTGACGAGACCGGCGATATCCACAAATCGACAAGATGCAGGAATGGTCTTTTTGGGTTGGAAGAGTTCTGTCAGGCGCGCGAGTCGTGAATCCGGCACGGCCACAACCCCGACGTTAGGCTCAATGGTCGTAAACGGGTAGTTGGAGGCCGTAGCGCCACCGGAGGTCAGAGCATTAAAAATAGTTGATTTGCCAACGTTCGGAAGGCCGACGATTCCAATTTCCATGGGGAACGCACGGTATCAAATCCCGGCTAGCTTGGTCTCTAAGGCAAAAGCCCTATGGCGAAGATGAACAATTACTCTGGAGGCAATGCGGCCAACCCCAAGAAGGTCGCAAGATTGGAAGGACTGCTGAATCGATGATCCCCTGTTTTGAACAGGAGTTCAATGGGAAATTGCGGGTCTACCTTCAGAAGTTCTTCGGAAAATTTCCAGCTGCCTTGTGGATCAATCACATCATCTTGCAAGCCATGCAAGATCGTCGTGGGCACCCGACCGAGTTGTTGAAAGCGTTGATTCCACAACGATTCACTTTCTCTCACCCATTTCCAGGAGAGGGGGAAATCTCGGTGAAGGGCATCATCAGCCCAGGGCATCCATCCGGTGCGTTCCCACTCGTCCCGTCGAGAAGCCGGTATGTCCTGTGCGCGTTTGCCCATCATATTAAAGGCCGGGGCGAGGAGAACGAGTTGGTGTACATGGGAGATTTCTTGTCCAAGGATCCAAGCGAGCCATCCGCCTAAAGACGATCCGACGATGGTGACGGGAGGCCCGTCCGCCATTATTTGAAGGACTTGACGAGCGTCATCAAGCCAATCGGTCAGCGTGTAATCTCCGAATCTTCCCTCCGAATCTCCATTGCCACGAAAATCAAAACAGCAAAAACCCCACTGACGTTCTCGACATAACGCCACCAGGGCTTTACTTTTCGTGCCCCACCGTTTTGAAAGAAATCCAGTGATAAACAATAGTTGTCGTTCCTGACCGAGGGTGCGATCCCCAACAATTCGTTTGGCATCGGTCCCGAAAATGGCCATGGGGGTGTGAGTGGTCATGGAGTCTCCATTGTCATAAAGAGAACGGGCTAACTGATAGGGTCAAGGCTGAAATGAATCTTTCGTCAACTCCTGTTATGAGTTTCATCTCGTTATCACGGACAAAAGCAGGAATGAAAAGTGACATGTTCTCAGGCATCGCTTTTCCTTGGGTGTCGGCATTGATGCATAGAAGCGGGTTTCACTGAATAGGTCTGCATTATTCTCTCCCTTTTGGAAATCTTAGATCAAGGAAAGCATGTAGGGTGCCATAACGGCCAAGTAGATCCATCCAGGTCTGATTCTGTGCGGTTTTAGCGGGGGAGGGCAGGGATGTCACGGGTTTTGAGATCAAGAAGGACGTGAGGCGTGCCGAAAGCCAGATTTTTTACTAGGAATCCCAGCAAGCCTACATGCCTAATTCGTGGTTTCCGTTAAGCCTCCTGGGGTAAGGGTTCACGGGAATAAATGCTTGGCATCTCCGACCGTAAACATTTCTCTACCAGATTGTACAAGTCGAGAGAGTTTGGGCAGGTCGCAAGGAAGAGTCGTTGAAATGTCATTCTGAAACAAAAGGAATTGGCCAATTAGGTACGGAGGAGTCTTAAGGGAAGACTTGTGGCCGCCACACCAATTTAAATCGTAATCGTCAGAGATAACAGAAGAACCCACGCGTCTTGTTGTCCGCGAGGGCAACCAGCGTGTCACCCCAGGAATAGGTGCTTTCGGTGAGTCCTCATGATTACTGAGGAAGTGAATAATGCGAAGTTTCCCGTAGCACGCATCTAACTATGAGCAAAAGACGTACCAGTTTAGTTGGAGAAGTCTGGAATGGTTTGGTTGCGGGAGAGAAGAGAAATATCCAACTAGTGGCCTTAGATTGCGTGTCTTGCCTTTCACCAGATTCTGGTGTGTTTGCCAAATTACGGACAAGGTGTCGGAGGCCATGGACAAGTTGTCCTAAAATTATCAGTCATGGAGCCTAGCGGATGCGGGAAAGAGAAAGTGCGTGGGGCACTTCTTAGACGATTGCCGTCATTCACACGTGTAGATGAATAGGTGTGTAAATGGGTATTCCCCTTGCATTGACAAGATTTACGTGTCGAACGATGTGAATGACAGACATTCAATATTCCCATTCATGATGGGATCATGTGGAATAAGTCTGAATGTGGGGCCACACGCATTGCAAATGGCTTATGAATCGACCACGCAACATGAGTTGTCCTCTCCCTGTTCTTTTGTCCTGATGAAGCAACTTGTTGCCCTTAAAAAAAGACGATCCACTCATCCCCGGTTCGCCCCGACGGCCGACTATTGATCGACTGATGGATTCTGAGCAAGAAAAACATCAGGGCTCGAGAAGCGACAGAGCCCCCAGAGAGTAAACATCAAGAGCTTGCTGCAGGTTCATGCCATGCCTAAAATACACGTGACAGCCAGCGGATACCATCGTATGAGTGCGGGCGGGGGGAACAATGTCCTATTGGGAAGGGCGAACAAAGATTTCGTTAGGAGTTCTGACGTGATCAGTAAACAGCGGGATGATGGCCTTGCTGCGGATGCCCCGCAAGACCTCCAACAACGCAATGAGGAGCTGACCCTTGTCACCGAACGGCCCGTGGTGGATCAGCGTGAATTGCTTCGGCAACAGCGCCTGGTGGTGCTAGGAAAACTCGTGGCGACCATTGCCCACAAAATCGGGACTCCGTTAACCGCCATCTCGGGGCATCTACAACTGTTACTAGAGGATCCGCAGCTTTCTTCGGAAGTCAATCAAAGAATTCAGATCATCTTTCGGCAAACGCATCGGTTAAATACGGTGATGCAAGATTTATTGAATTTTGCCAGGACGCCCGTGCTGGCATTGGAACCGGTCTCTATTCCTCAATGCCTCGACCAAGCCCTGCAACTGTTTCTTCCGATATTTGACAAACAATCTATATTCTTGAGCACACACTATCAGGCATCGTTGCCGCTAGCCTGTGCAGATTTCTTACAACTTCAGGATGCCGTCAACAATCTTATTGATAATGCCATTGATGCAATGCCCCATGGGGGACAATTGACGGTGAGTGTCCGACCTCAAGATGGTCAGAATTCCCTCGTTCCTGAACCAGGAATCTGTATAGAAATTCATGATACCGGGACAGGAATACCATCGGATTGCCTTGAATCAATCTTTCAAACATTTTTTACCACCAAAGATTTCGGTGAGGGCACAGGCCTGGGATTAGCCATTGCCTCAGAAATCGTCCAACAACATCACGGTCATCTCTCGGTGGAGAGCATTGAGGGAAAAGGGACGAAGTTCTTCCTATGGCTTCCAGCATGGAATGAGAAAACGTAATGGTACCGACTCGTGTCTTGATTGTTGATGATGAAATCGAGACGTGCGCCTTGCTCCGTGAAATCATGGAAAAAGAGGGATACGAGGTTCAGGTCGCCCATGATGGTTCAACCGCCTTAGATCGGGTAATCGACCAACATCCTGATGTAGTGTTAAGCGATATCCAAATGCCTGGCATGAATGGCATACAGTTGTTGATGGCGATTCATCAGCAGCAACCCGCCACCCAAGTCATCCTCTTAACCGCCTACGGATCGTTGAGTTCCGCCGTGGATGGCATTAAGGCTGGCGCCTTTGATTATCTCAGCAAGCCCTTTGTGTTGGATGAGATTCGAGTGGTGGTTCGTCAAGCGTTGGACCATAAGCGCATGCTTGAGGAGAACCGCACGCTTCGTGCCAGGGTGGCTCCATCGAATCCTTTGAATCATATCCAAGGGAAAAGTCCTGCCTTAGTGGCGGTCTATAAACTGATTGCTCGTGTCGCCCCTACGGATTCCACGGTGTTAATTCAGGGAGAAAGCGGAACCGGAAAAGAGCTGATCTCCAGGGCTATTCATGCGAATAGTTTGCGCAAAGACGGTCCTTTCGTAGCCGTGGATTGTGGAACACTTGCCGAAACCCTTCTGGAAAGTGAGTTGTTCGGCCACGAGCGAGGCGCCTTTACCGGGGCTATATCCCGTAAAAAAGGATTAATGGAATCTGCCCAACATGGGACATGTTTTCTGGATGAGATCGGCGATATTTCTTCGGCCTTGCAGGGCAAGCTCCTTCGGGTGATTCAAGAGCATGAAATTCGTTATGTGGGGGGGGTTGATTCGATACCCGTCAATGTACGAATCGTTGCCGCGACCAACAAGAACTTGAAGAATTTAGTGAAAGAGGGGAAGTTTCGTGAGGACCTGTACTATCGGTTGAACGTGGTCACGATTGTTTTACCGGCGCTTCGGGAGCGGCCGGAAGATATTCCGGTATTGGTGGACTTTTTTCTTGAAAAATATGGCAAGACCGCCTCAAAGCATGTGACGGGTGTCAGCTCACAGGCCATGGCCATCATCATGCAATACAATTGGCCAGGCAATGTGCGCGAACTTGAGCATACGATTGAACATGCCATTGTCATGACCGGTCAATCGACCATCATGCCCCAGGACCTGCCCGAAGCGATCAGCACACCGAGTACCATAAAGACCACGCCCAATGGGTGGAAAACTTTAGAGGAACTTGAACGAGAACATATTCTTCGTGTCCTGGAAGCTTATCAGGGCGACGAAGCGCGAGCCGCTCAAGTGTTGGGCGTTCATCGCAAAACAATCCAGCGTAAACTCAAAGAATACGGGTCGTTATAAGGCCCTGAATCCCCTGATCTTCTTCCTCGTTAATTTCTCGTCTCCAACACGAGCCCGATCAAAAAAGTTTCAACACGCCTTCGACTTGTCGCTGAAGAACTTGGCCTGTCTCCCTCTCCAGGATGTGGCTCAGTCTTCGATAGACGGAGTCACTACTTTCGAATTGGCTATCTGAGGAATGAAACGTAGAGAGGGAGGTGTCGCGCAGCCTGGTGCTCGGATCTGTCGGCTGTAGTTAATAGATGCCCCTGAAGAACGGCGACATGACACGAGGAGATCGACTTTGAACCTGTCCCAAAAAAATGGCATGACATGCAACGGTAGGCATCGTACTTTCCAGTGATGGGTAAGAGAACACAGCGAGAAGAAAAAAGGCTTATGCCGCTCGCCGGGGCGTGAACAGGCGTTGAACGCAAGCCCTCAAGGCCATGATATCCAAGGGTTTAAAGAAAACCAAGTTGGCGCCAGACTGAAAGGCCTTGAGGCGAAGTTGAAGGGAATTCTCCGCCGTCATGAATATTTTTGGAATATTCCGCAACACAGGGTGAGTCATCAATCGATTCAGGAGTTGGAGCCCGTGCATTCGAGGCATCTGGAAATCCGTGACCACCAAATCGACCGGCGAATGGTCGGTTAACAGTTGGATGGCCATCTCGCCATCACTTGCTTCGAGACATAGAAACCCCTCGTCTTCCAACACTATTCGGAGCAACAATCGCAATTCAGGTTGATCATCTACGATAAGAATTGTTTTCATTATCTTCTTCCACTTCGTGGCGCCTTTCTACGGGTTCAATGGGGGATGCTTGGAAATGCACTCGCAAAATTCATTCCACGACAAGCCCTTGAATACAATCGGACGTTCTTCAAAGCCTCTCTCCGGAAAACCTCAATCTTTTACCGTTTCCTTCACCATCCGCACGGAATTTTTTGTGGAAGGTGAGAATGGCGATTGACAAAAGCAGACAGGTTGTCTTTTGCCAGGACAATCTGTCCGTGTTGCGGTGGATGATTCAAGCACAGCCTCCGGTCTGGTTATCGTTTTCTTCGAGCTTTGCACTGGTTCGTCAACGAAGCCCGTGGCATGTGGGTTGCTTTAGTTTCTGAGTATGAGAAACCCACAATGCGCTCACCAAGAAGGGAGGGGAAGAACAGGTGAACACCAATAAACCAGTGACTCATAAAAATGGGCAGATCAAGCCGACTGCTCCAAGTCGTCAAAAAAAAGATCAACCAAAAATGAATCCACAGGAACCCTTAGAAAAGCGCTAGCTTCATGGCGGAAACCATACGCATCATCGTGGTGATGCTTGAACCTGTGAATGCGAAGGAATGTTAACCCTCCAACGTTGTGGAAAAAGGAAAATGAAAACTATGAAAGAGAAGAAAGTATTCACCCCTAAACGAATTGCCGTGGGTCTGGTGACTATACTCTCCGCGACAGCGCTTGGATTTGTTTGTGGGCTGTTACTGGCTCCACAATCCGGAAGTCGCACGCGACGTCAACTTCACGACATGGCGCTGGATGCGAGCGAACGAATGGAAGAATGGACGGAAGATGCGAAAGAAACCGTAGAAGAATTTGTGAAGCACGGCAAAAAGGTCGTAGGCGTATAAAGAGTCAGGTTGGCATGCAAGTGCCGAGTGGCCCAAACGCTAAAACTTTAGTCGTTGAGAGGCAGGCTACCAGCTCCCAACGACCAACATGGACATTTCGACTATTCCCTCGCCCCTTAAGGGATTGGTGTGAAAGAGGAATAAAGGCAGGGGGTGAGGGCGAACGCACATTCGGTAGGTTAAGCACAAGAATCGACCATCGACCAGTCCTGATGCGAATTGAATGGATGTCGAATGGGTTTTTGTTCAAAAAAAGCTAGTGTGGGGCTTTGGTCTATTCTCTCCTCTCCAGCATCTCGTTTAAGCGACATGAGAAAGATTCGCCGATAATAAGTTTCGAATCCGCTTCAAATGCTTCCCATGGGGCCGTCTGATTCCCTGGGTGTCTAATCGAACCAGACTCGAGTCCCCGTTATGAGGGAAGCAAAACCCTAGACAAAATTTTTTTTGGTCTTTGGTTCGGTCGGTGCCCATCGTAATATTGTCAATCCCGACGTTTGTAATGGGGGAATCTGTCTTCTCATATTTGATCCCAATGCCTTCTGGTTGTAGGGAATTGAATCTCACTATGATTGCCAGGTTTCGGCCCGGCAGCCGAGCTTGTTGTTTTGTGCGTCTCGTAGGGCGCGTCCAAGTTTGATGTGGCAAAATGACCCCCAAGCCATTGAAGCCCCATTTTTTCCTCATTGGATGCGACGGACACCATCTTGTGGGAAGCGCGCTAACTCGCTAGGCTGTTACTTACCCTCCCAAGGGGGAAAGTCGAAATATGATTTCAAGCCATATCATTCTCAGAGTTCGAACGCCTTTACCGCGAGGTACTGTGTGGTTGCCACCTCGAGGCACGATGCGCCTGAGTAGCCGCGCTTGCCTTGCGACGGTATTGCTCGTGATGATGGCCGCCTTGGGTCAGTCGGTTCATGCCACAGACGGAGGGCAGGTGAGGTTTCAGCGCATTTCGACGCAGTTCGTTGCAGCATTGGGTGCTCCAGGTGCAAACTCCGGGAACGGCGCCCAGTTGTGGGGGCTATGGCATCTGGATCCGGGCCCTCGGGGAG
This sequence comes from Nitrospirales bacterium, assembly GCA_040904705.1. Classification (GTDB taxonomy): domain Bacteria; phylum Nitrospirota; class Nitrospiria; order Nitrospirales; family UBA8639; genus Nitrospira_E. The sequence goes on from JBBDSY010000050.1 coordinate 95,445, forward strand.
TGAGGTTGAGCAGCTTTGAGCAGTTGGAGGAGGATGGGGGCGTCGCTCCCGCTCGCTGGAAATTTGACCACACAGACTGGTGGCTGGAGGAACACGGCCTCATCATGGAGCAGCCGAGCTTTCCGATCCCTCCCGGCCAATACCTGGTTACGGGTGACCGCGAGGTCACGACCGTGCTGACCATTCATCCCGCTGACCAGAATGGTAATAGGCCCTGGGAGCTCGGTGATCAGGCGACGCTCTACGACGTGACGCACGTGGGGTGCCGCTCCGCGCGCTATACTTCAACGACCGGTGATGGTTCGTGTTCTCCGGTAAACGTGCAGAAGACTGCGTTTCCAATCACTCCAGGGGGAGCGATGCCTCCAGTCGAGGGATGCAAGAAGCAAGACTACGCGGTTCTCTTCGTGATCGCTGTGGCCATAGATGACGAAAGCCGGTGACGTCGGGAAGGTAAGCAGAATTGGGCACGTTCTGGGCATGGAACCGGCAACTTAATCCCTGAATATCAGTGGATTATCTCTCGACGAATTGTCCGCCCAGGGTCCAATTTTCCTTAGGCCGACAGCGCCCTGGGAACTCCAATGTGGAATCCTCGATGAAAGGAATGGTCGCTATGATTTTTCTTACGGAACAGGCTGTGATGAAGCTCAAGGGTTTAATCCTCGAACACCCGGAAGACCCCATTGTCCGATTGATGGTGCGGGACCTCGACGAGGGCCGATTGTCGTACAACATTACCCTTGAAGATAAGGTTCAGCCTGATGACGAGGTGCAGGAGGTGAAGGGATTGACCGTGGCAGTTGAGGGGAAGAGTGCCCCGCGCATGCAAGGAATTACCCTGGATTACCAAGAGCCAGACCGGTTTACATTTATTCATCCTGAACAAGAAGGGGACCCCAAGTTAGATGTGTTCAATTGGAATTGACCCAGCCTCATTCTAAATCGACGAAGCCGTATTTGCCCCCACGAAAAATCATCTGTTAGCTCATGGGCTAAAGATGCACCCCCTTGCACTCTTTTCTCACTCGATTATTCTATAGCTTCTCATCCCTTCTCATTGTGATGAAAAATAACCCTCCCCGGTGGAATGTTCATGCCAGTCTGTTCGAACAGAACCCACACAGGCCTTGCTCCCGCGAGGTAGATCGTCAATATTTCACCGGTTAGGACTTTTCTCTTACAGGCCCCCTCCTGTTGATTAGCTGCTCTGCGCCAGCTCAATTCTCAAGCCTTTTTCTTCGTACGTGATTTGACCATTCGCCGGAAATGGTCATATCTTGCTATAGGTAGATTTTGAACGAGGGCTTTTCCTTAATAAAGAATTTTCCAGTATAATTTTTCAGGATATTTCATGAGACCTTTCCGGACTATTCTATTGTGCTTATGGGGGCTATTTTTCGTCTTTTTCCCTTCAATTGGCCTGGCTGCCGATCCTAAAGAAACGCCGCGGTTGCCTCTGGCGATGGAGGTATTTTTGAAGAAGCCGCAGGCGCGGGTGTATGAACTCCATGTGTATTTAACCAATATCAGTTCTGAGCCAGTGACCGTGAATGTTCGGGATTTGCCGTGGAATCCGCCGAATGATTCGAAGTGGTTGTCCGTTTTTCGTATGAATGGGGAAGAGAGTCCGGTGAGGCAACACATTCAAGATTGGCATCTTGGATCACGCGTGGTTCAAATCCTCCCCGGTGAATCGATGCAAGATACGATGGTGTTGAATCCCCGGATACCGTCGTTATTGAATGATGTCGCCGAATTCGGTGTGGAATTGCGTTGGGACTGCCCTCCGGCTTCTTTGAAATTTATCTGTTACAAGGATTCGCCGCAAGTTGTGAAGATTCCGAAAGGCGACGCCGGGAAGCCAACTGCATATTCCGTTGATTCCGCTGTGTGTCAGAAGTTAGAGCGTGAGATTGGACTTATCAAAATTCCTGAAGGCCACGACGTCTTGTTTCTTCGGACCCCTGAATCGACAATGATCGATATCCCTAAAATGCAAGCGCTCCTGTATCGGGTAAATGACTATGTGCAGCAATGCCAACCTTCCTGGACCAATAGTTGGGCGGTGAGTTTTTTTACAGAAGAGCGGTATGCGGGATTTTTGAGTGATAACGGGAATCGGGATTATTTCAAACAGGGCATCTGGCAACGAGTGAATATCGGGCAATACTCCAGCCAAATCCGAACCTTATTCCGATTTCCCTGGATGAAGAACAAGGCCGATGATGTGTACATTTCCGTTTATCGGTGAAACCTATCTGTGACTCTACCTTCCCTTATCCCTTCCTGACAAAGCAGGAGGTTTTTTAAGAAGAATGCGCATTCAACCGGAAGATGGATTTCCGACAGAGACTTGCTACAATCTTGCCTTTGCTTTTCTTGGCCGAATGAGTCCCTAGCCTATGCCGCTGCAATCGTTTCATCCGGTGATTCAGGAATGGTTCTCGACGACGTTGGGGGAACCGACGGATGTCCAGAAGGCAAGTTGGCCGGCGATTCAGTCCGGGAAACATACGCTGATTTCGGCCCCGACCGGTTCAGGGAAAACCCTTGCCGCCTTTCTTACCTGTATTGACCGGTTGTTACACCAGGCGATTTATGGGGAGTTGGTTGAGGGCATTCAAGTTGTGTACGTCTCTCCCCTTCGCGCGCTCAGTCATGATATCCATAAAAATTTACAACAGCCTCTAGACGAAATTAGTCAACTTGCGCTGTCTGCCGGGTTGCTGAGTCCCAATATTCGGGTAGAAGTTCGAACCGGGGATACGCCTCCGGCACAACGGCAACGCATGCTAACCCACCCGCCGCATATTCTCGTCACGACTCCAGAAACGTTATTCCTTATGGTGACCGCCAGGCGGAGCCGGGAATTACTGGGCGGTGTGCATACGGTAATCGTCGATGAGATTCATGCGCTGGCGCCAAACAAACGCGGATCCCATTTGGCGTTGTCGTTGGAACGGTTGGATGCCGTGACGAAAAAGCGGTTGGTCCGCATTGGTTTATCGGCTACTCAACGGCCCTTGGAGCAGGTGGCTCAGTTTCTTGTGGGTGAGTCTTCTCATCGCGCCAAAGATCGGCACGCGTCGCTGTTTGAATCTTCGCCATGTCATGTCGTGGATGTGGGACATCGGCGAACCTTGGACCTGCAAGTCGAGGTGCCTGACGATGAATTAGGCGCGATTGCGACTAATGCGATGTGGTCTGAAATCTATGACAGTATCGCGGCAATGGCTGGGCAGCACCGTTCCACGCTGGTCTTTGTGAATACGCGTCGGCTCGCCGAACGGATTGCCCATCATGTGAGTGAGCGGGTGGGTGAGGATCAAGTGGCCTCGCATCATGGCAGTTTATCGCGCAAGTTGCGGCTCGCGGCGGAACAACGCTTAAAGACCGGGCAAATTAAGGTCATGGTGGCGACGGCGTCCCTAGAGTTGGGGATCGATATTGGGTTTATTGATGTGGTGTGTCAGATTGGCTCGCCTCGAGCCATTGCCACCTGTCTTCAACGAGTGGGACGGGCAGGCCACTGGGTCGGGGCGGTGCCGAAAGGCCGGGTGTTTTGTACAACGCGGGATGAGTTGATGGAGTGTGCGGCGGTGGTGCGAGCCATTCGACAGGGACAATTGGAATCCATTGAGATTCCGTCGGCACCGCTGGATATTTTGATTCAACATGTCATCGCGGAGGTGGCGGCACAGGAATGGGATGTACACGCATTATTTGATCTGTGCCGGGCGGCCTATCCGTATCGAGAGATCACCTGGGAAACCTTTGAAAATTTGATAGAACTGATTGCCGAAGGGTTTGTTCCTGGGCGGCGGCGTTTGTACGCCTATCTGAGTTATGACCGGCGGGAAGGACGGTTGCGGCCACGGCGGGGCGGGCGATTGGCGGCATTAACCTCTGGTGGCGCCATTCCTGAAACTGCTACGTATTCGGTTGTGGCCGAACCTGACGGCACCGTTGTGGGAACCGTCGACGAAGATTTTGCGATTGAGAGTGTGGCTGGCGACATTATGTTACTGGGGACGACTTCGTGGCGCATCAGGGCCATTGAAACCGGAAGGGTCCGCGTGGAAGACGCGCATGGTCAGCCACCCAATATTCCCTTTTGGCGAGGCGAAGCTCCCTCACGATCCAAGGAACTCTCGCATGCTGTGGCAGAAGTGCGGCTCGCTATTCATCGGTTGTTGGAGGACGGTGCGACGCCCGGGGATGCTTCGGCCCGTCAGTGGTTGCTTGAAGAATGTGGTGTGAATGCGGCAGGGGCCGATCAACTCCTGGCGTATGTGGCTGGGGGTGTGCAGATTTTGGGTGGTGTGCCCACGCAGAAGTGTCTCATTGCCGAACGCTTCTTTGATGAAGCTGGTGGCATGCAGCTGATCGTGCATGCGCCCTTCGGGGGGCGACTCAATCGCGCGTGGGGTTTGGCCTTGCGCAAACGGTTTTGTGTAAATTTTGATTTTGAATTACAAGCGGCGGCCACGGACGATGGGTTAGTGCTTTCCCTCGGAGAACACCATAGTTTTCCTCTGGAGACGATCTTTCAATTCCTTCAACCCAAGACCGTTCACGACGTAGTAATTCAGGCGACCTTGGCGACGCCGTTGTTTATGACGCGGTGGCGGTGGAATGTGAGTCGTGCTCTCGCCCTGTTGCGGTTTCAGCATGGCAAACGAGTACCGGTGCATCTCCAACGGATGCGTGCCGAAGATTTTCTTGCGGCGGCCTTCCCCCAGGCGGCCGCCTGTGGTGATAACCATGTCGGCGATATTTCCGTGCCGGAGCATCCGCTGGTACAACAAACACTGAGAGATTGTTTAACCGAAGCCATGGATGTGGAAGGTCTACGCCACGTACTGGAACAGATCGACTCGCAGGCCATTCACGTGCGAGCTGTGGAGTCTCCGGTGCCGTCTCCTTTCGCGCATGAAATTCTCAATGCCAACCCCTATGCGTTTTTGGATGACGCGCCATTGGAGGAACGACGTGCGCGTGCCGTCAATCTTCGACGCGCCTTACCGGCCTCGTTCGACGGGAACATGGGCACCTTGGATTCCTCAGCGATTGAGACGGTTCTGGAGGAAGCCTGGCCAACTGTGCGTGACGACGACGAGGCCTTCGATGTCTTACAGGTGATGGCGTGGATGCCATTGAGAGATGGGGAGCTCTGGCGGAACGAGTTGGATGTTCTTGTGGCAAAAGGCCGAGCCTTGTTTCTTCGTGTCCGGCCCGACGAATCTTTGGACGCCAATAGTATTGAAGGATGGACCACCCAGGAACATGTTGCACGCCTCAACGTCCTGTTTGCTCAGGTAGAAATTCTTGATGGAATACGAGATGTGTGTGGCCATGAAGAAGACGAAACTCATTCACGTGAATCGGCAGCCCTCTCTGTGGCGCAAGGGTGGATGCCCCATATCGGTCCGGTCACTGCCCAGGAATTTGCAGAACGCGTCGGGATGGTCCTTTCTCACGTTCAGCAGGCCTTGCTACAGCTTGAAGGTCAAGGACAAGTGCTACGTGGCCACTTCCGTCCTTCTTCAGTAGAAGAAGAATGGTGCGATCGTAGCCTCCTCGCTCGTATTCATCGTCGAACCGTCAAGGCCTTACGTCGAGAAATTGAGCCGGTGGCGGTTTCGGATTTCATGCGGTTCCTGTTTACGTGGCAACATTGCGCGCCAGGGTCGCAGTTGCATGGTGAGGCTGGACTTCGTGAGATCATTGGACAACTTGCCGGCTTTGAAGCGTCCGCTTCAGCGTGGGAGATTTCTCTGCTTAAAGGCCGAATCGCCAATTACAAACCTGAATGGCTCGACAATCTCTGTTTGCGAGGTGAAGTGGCATGGGGACGGCTGACACCACCTGACATGAAATCGAGCCTGAGGTCTGTGGTAGAAGGAGAGCCGTTCCGTCGCCTGACCCCCTCGAGCATCGCCCCCATCGGTTTTGTTCGTCGAGACGATATTGCCTGGATGTTGGGGATGGCGCGACCTGGAAGAGCGTCGGGACCACTGAGCATTCGGTTGAGTTTGAGTGGTGTGGCACAAGACATTTATGAATGCTTGGACAATCGAGGGGCATCTTTTTTTGTCGATCTCACCAATCGGACCGGACATCTGGCCGCTGAAGTGGAACAGGCCTTGTGGGAATTAGTCGCGGGAGGGTTGGTGACGGCGGATGGGTTTGATCCCTTGAGGGCGTTGATCGATCCTCGCCGTCGCCGTGCGGTAGGGAAAGACCGTGCCCGGCGCCCTCGACATAGTGCCGGACGCTGGGCATTGCTTGAATCATATGCCGATGATCCAGAGACAGATCCGCTCATGCATCCACATGAGCAATGGGCCAAACAATTGGCAAGACGTTATGGGGTCGTTTTTCGCGATGTCTTAAAACGGGAGTCCTTGCCGATGACCTGGCGTGAGTTGCTTATCCAATATCGAAAAATGGAATGGCGAGGGGACATGCGCGGTGGGCGTTTTGTAGAGGGGTGTACCGGCGAGCAATTCGCGTTGCCCGAAGCATTGGAATCTCTGAGAGCCGTCCGGCGAGATCCGACAGCCGGGGCACAAGAAATCCGTCTTTCACCTGCGGACCCCCTCAATCTTGTCGGCATCATCCTGCCTGGCGACCGCATCTCCTCCACTTCCTCTCAATCCATTGTGTTTCAAGGTGGAGCGCAGACCTGTGACCATCGTCCCGTCATGAGTTTAGCCTAAATTGAAAAATCACAAGGCTGGTTGCTCTCACAGTCCCGCTCGGGCTCTCTGGTTGGGTATGTTGCTTGTCGGGGCGCTGTCACTACTATTTATTCCAGTTCCCACGCATACGTTCTTTTGGAAAGCTGTCAATAACAGTGGCCATGTTCCATTGTTCATGATGGTGGGCATGCTGTTATTGAATCTTTCACGGCTATTGACTGAAAAACTCAGTTGGCCGCCTATTCGCCATTACGCAGTTGCACTTATCGGGGTCATCGTCTTGGCTCTGTTGACCGAAGCCTTGCAATCGTTGATGCCGATGCGAGAGCCGCAAGTATCCGACGTGATTCATGATGTGTTAGGCGCGATGTGTGCCTTGGGGTGGTCTGTGACCACTGATCATTCTCTGTCAGGGAAGTGGTCGAGATGGAGAACGTTTCCGCGCCGGATGCTCATAGCTTGTGGCGTGGCGTTGGTCATGGCCATGACGTTTCTTCCGGTTTTTGAATGGGCGTATGCCTATTGGGATCGAGGCAATCGCTTCCCATCGATTCTTCAATTTTCGTCTAACTGGGAAATGAAGTTTGTCAATACGTCAGATAGCCATCTGCAAGTGGTGCCGCCGCCGCTTGGATGGGTGAAATCAGCAGATGATGGGGTAGGGCAGGTGGCGTTTCATACGAAAAAATATCCTCGTATTCGCATTGATGAGCCCTATCCCGACTGGGAGGGGTATTCTTATTTTCAACTGGACATTTTTTCTGAATTGCCAATTTCAGTACCAATTGCCATTCGAATTGATGACCAATATCACAATTACCGATATGAGGATGGATTCAATAAAACCCTTCATGTGATCCCTGGTTTCAATCAGATTCAGATTTCATTAGATGAAATTCGCGCGGGTCGTGTTGGCCGCAATATGGATCTCAGCGCAATAAAAGCGGTGATGCTACTTGCACGCAACCCGCCGGAAGAATTTACGCTGTATCTCGATAATATTCGCCTAGAATAGGTTCGTGTCAAAAATAATTTTGGCGGTGAGGAGTGACATCTTCACCACAGGGTACTTCGCCTGCAACTCCTTCTAGCTGAAAGAATGGCGTGTAATGGAGAACAGCTGATTTGAATAATGCTTGACCGAATAGGGGTCCTTCGCTAATATTCCTCCATGCCGATGCCACCATTTCCTCGCGGTCCTCGCCCTACTCACGGGATGCAACCCCGCCGCCCGACCAGCCCTCAAGGCGATCCCAAGCAATTTGAATCACTCCGCGCGTCGTTGTTATTTTGTCCTACCTGTCAAACGGCCACGCCGGCTCGTGAAAAGCTGCTGCTGGTTCTTCCCAGTGGGAATCTCTATGAATACCTCTGTGCCCAGTGTGGCACTTCCACCGGTTCCAAAACCGATCAGGCGCAAGGTGGGGGGCTTGTTGCGCCCTAACGGGTCGGTTGAAAAAAGCCGCCAGCGGCGTTCTCGCCATTTTCCCGTGCTCACGTACGAAGGGTACGCTCCTGCGCAAAAATGGCTGCGGCCTTGCTGGCCGGACTTTTTTGAATCGACCCGAAGAATCTGCTCATCAAGGTTGCCATGGGAGCATTGGCCCGTTGAGAACAACATTATCCAAGGCACCCTTAAGACGAAAAGTTTGAGGCGTTGAGCGAAAAGAGAGCGATTTTCGTCCTCGCACGCCTGACCTTTCACCCTTCACGAAAATCCTGTTCCCTTTTTACTTTTTATGGTTCATTCGGAACAGGGAGGCCTTCCTGGGCCATGATGCGGAGGGCATTGGTGGTGGGGCACGGTCCGGGGCGGAGCTGATAATCAAAATTCAGGGTCCCGTCCTCTACAGATTCTTGAAAGTGCGCATTACGAATATGTCCGTTGGGATCGGCTAGTCGAGTAAGTTCCAAATCGTGTGTGGAAATCATCCCCAGCCCCCGGCTTTTTTGAAGCACCTGAACAAAGGCTTCACTGCCGGCTAGCCGTTCACGATTATTCGTGCCTCGATAAATTTCATCAATCAAAAATAGGACCGGATATGAGTTGATGGCGTGCACGGCGTCCAAAATAACTTTTAGTCGTTTGACTTCTGCATAAAAATACGACAGCCCTTCGTCTAAGGCATCGGTGACTCGGATACAGCAATAGAGTTGAAGCCATGACCATGAAAAACGTCTCGCGCAGACCGGACCGCCAGCTTGGGCGAGGCAGAGATTGATGCCAACGGTTCGAAGGAAGGTACTTTTCCCGGACATGTTTGAGCCGGTGACGAGGACCATATGGCCTTCTCCGCGGAGATCGAGGTCATTGGGGACGCGTTGGGAGCGTGGAATGAGTGGGTGGCCGAGACCTTCTGTTGTGAGGCCAGGCTGGCGATCGGGCTTTTCCGATGGTTCTAATTGAGGCCATTGATAGTCGGGGTTCACATAGGCAAAACGTGCCAAGGCGCTAGCGGCATCAAATTGGCCGATGGTTTCCAGCCATGTTGGCAGTGTCCCATGCATGGTTGCGATGAGCCGTTGTAATTTTCCGACATAGAGTAAATCCCAAGGGATGAATGCATTCAAGGCCAGGTGAATGAGTGGATGAGCTTTGACGCTGAGACCCTGGCAGATGCGACTCAGTTGTTTGAGGCATGTTGTGGGCCGGGTATGCTGGGTGAGGATCGCGTTGCATTGTCGAAGGATCGTGGGCTGATGGGAAAATGACGAGGCTTCCAGTGTTGCGATGACGCTCACGAGTTTTTCGAGTTCGACGTGGAGGGCAAGGACGCGGCCGAATAGTGGCGCGATAGAGCCGGAAAAAGAGAAATACAGGATCACATACACGATCAATGAGAGCACCCAAAAATTCGGTATTCCGGTGGAAAGTGTCGCAAGCCCTAGGATAATGGTGAGCGCACAGAGGCCTGTTGCGGCCATGATGAGCCAGAAGAGATTCGGGATAGCAATGCGTTCCTGGAGAAGAGAAAGGATGCGAGTCCCATCTAGAGGATAAGGACTGATGAGGCGTGTGGCTAAATAACAGCGATCTCGGAGGCGTGAGAGGGGTGTGAGTTCTTTGATGTACGTTTGGCGAGTCTGCCAGTCTATTCCGTCCGGCTCGGGATTGTTGGCTTGAAAGATCCAGTCCTGAAGTCGGGCATGCCCATTTGAAGAAAACGTAGTATCGAGTAAGGCTAACAACGAATGGGGTCCGGTCAGATCCAGGTCCAAGGCGTAGGGGTGATGGGGTGGGGGATGATGATGTTGCACCTGCATGTCTGACCACCTCAGTTGCAGCCGCGCCAGAAGATCGTTTTTAATAACGATCCATAGGTCCAATCGGCGCAAACGCGATTTCAATCGTTGATGAAACCAGGTTGTGGTTAAGAAAATAGAGAGAAACAACAAGAGAGCGATATTGCCACTGTGAAACCAGGCATGCTGATATAGGCCGACAGAGGTGAGTGCGCCAAGAAGAAAAATGGCGAGTCGCCATCGGCTAAATCGTTGACTGGCGGCATTTCCGTGTGTGGTGAGTCGGTTCCCCCGACGTAGAAGGCGGGTTAAGGCGTCACGGCGGTGGTCGGCTCGAGAAGATTTCATACAGTTTGAGACCTTAGCCCCTCATCATACGTCCGTCAATAATTTCCATGGTCAAACGTCCTTCTCTGTTAGAGGCCAACATCCCGGCCTGCGTCGATGGCGCCGAACTGTCTGGTCTCTTGGCCTGCCAGGAATTTTTGGGACTGTGGGAGCAGGAGGGCGCACTGACGATCTATTGGCAGGGCGGTGAATCTTCCCTGCGTCAATGCCTCCATGAGGCTCTGGCCCAACTCAATGTCACGATTGCCAATCCAACGATTCAGGTACAACCGGTCGAACATCAAAATTGGAACGCCCAATGGGCTGCTTCAGTGAAGCCCATTCGCATTGGTCGCCGTATTGGGATTCGCCCAAGTTGGGCCAGGATGGACATGCCGGAGGAGGGGATTGAAATTGTGCTAGATCCGAAGCAAGCATTTGGGACGGGCCACCACGCCACGACTCACCTTCTTCTTGAATGGCTGGAAGAGATGGAGGAGTTGAGCAATTCTCGAGTATTGGATGTCGGGACCGGGAGTGGCATTTTGAGTATGGTGGCGGTGCGGTTGGGAGCCCGGTCAGCCCTAGGAATCGATGTTGATCCGGTGGCTGTGGATTGCGCGAAAGACTATGCCGCGATAAATGGATTTAGGGATGAACTGGTTTTGCGGTGTTGCCAAATCGATGAGGTGGCTCCCCAAACATTTGACATCATTGTGGCCAATATCGATCGGAGGACGATTCTTGCAATCTCGCAGGGATTTTCCAGATTGCGGTTGTCGGCAACCCAGGTCCTTTTATCCGGGTTGCTGAAAGAAGATGAGTTCGAGATTGTGGAGCATATGACCAATCAGGGTTGGACTCAAAAAGCCACTCGCGAGCGTGAAGGCTGGATTGCTCTTCAATTTGGTGTGATGTCCTCTGCCTGATTGTCGTCAGGTTGCGATTCGAGAAACCGAATAAGGGCGCGATAGGTCTGTTGTCGAACCTCGGCTTTTGAGCCATCCCCACCATCGATATTTTTTTGCAACCACACGGTTTCGGCAAGGTGTACGTTCGCTGAATTACATAAGGTCCACATCTGATGCAGAAATTCCATCGGTAGGCCGACCTGGACTCCCTCGGATTCGATGCGATCGTCTAAAATCGCGAGCAAATCGGAAATGGCTTGATCCGGTCGATACGGCTGAGTGGCGAATCCAAATGCGATATGGGAAGTTTCTTCTTGCTTGGCCTGTTCGACCAAATCATGCATATATTCTTTCAGGAGGCCAATGATTCGCCCGGATAAACGCATCACTCAGAGTACCTGGAAGGATAGGGAATTGGGAAGAGCGGGTAGGGTGAGTGATGATTAAGAGACTGAACAGTGGATGCTCATGGATTCGAGATGAGAGCTGTTACTCATCAAAGAGGGTCGCGACATCCATGGCAAACACGCCGGGTGGTAGGCCTGCTTCCACGCACCGTACTGTTGGTCGGGGCGATGAAAGTATTGGTAATTCTGAAGTTTGATAATCCAATCTACCCCCTCGGCCCATAATTGACGAATTTCTTCTTGATCCATTTTTGTAGGTTTTCTCGTATGAGAAGACTGCGTGGTCTCTGAGCCTGCTCAGTTTATGATAAGATGTCATTGGGATCCTTGTCAGGACCAAGATCACCTCGAATAATTTCCTTGAACTCTTGTTCGTGCAAAGCGTTCACCAACTGAAGAGCATTTTTTTTGTCATAAGGAAAAGTAACAGAATGACATGATTGAACGGTGAAGTGGCAATGATTTTGCTGCGAAACAAGAAATAAGTGTTATAAATTAATCCTATTGGTGAGTAACAATGCATTGGGTATAAAAATCAATTTTTTTGAACCGGGACTCAGAATTTCATTAAATCATCCGAAAAGAATTAAATTGCCAATGCTACAAATGAAGGGAATAGTCATGCGAAGAGGAAGCGGTATCGCCTTAATAGCCATTATGTGCAGTGTACTAAGTATTCCGACGGTAGGTGCTGAGGAATCCGTACAAGCGTTGACGAGTCAAGCGATGGAAGAATGTCAAAAGGGTCGAAGAGCGAAGGATGCCGATAGCCGGGGTGTGCATTTTGATCGAGGACGCGCCTTAGCCGAAAAGGCTGTAGAGATGGATAAGCAATCGGCTGATGCGCAATTTTCATTGTTTTGCAATATTGGAGAACGGATGCGCGCCAATGGAGAGGTTTTTTTCTCGGTGTTCGATTACGGACGCATGATGGATGCCTTGGATCAAACCCTGGTCTTAAACCCCAACCATCTTGATGCCTTGTCTTCCAAAGGGACCATTCTCATTGAGGTTCCTGAATTTCTTGGAGGAGATGACGCCAAGGGTGAAGTCATGTTGCGGCAGGTGATTAAAGAAGAACCGACTTCGATTAATGCTCGTATGGTTGTCGCGCGTCAGTGTGCCGGGCGTGGTGAACATCGGGAAGCCTTTGAACTTTCCAAACGAGCACTGGAATTAGCTAAAGAACAGCACCGAGTGGATCTCCTTCCCGAGGCCGAAAAAACATTTTCCGAAATCCAATCTCAACTCATGGCTCGCTAAATCAGCTTACCACTTTAGCCTCTCACCCGGAATCCAAAGATTTATTTTTTTAGACCTTCTTTCATCGACGGCTATGTCTTGTATTCACGGTGGGCTCCCTGACCATCTGGCCCCGGGTCTTTCCATTCTTTTTGTGGGGATTAACCCGGGGCTTCGTTCGTCGGAAGTCGGCCATCATTATGCCGGGCCTTCGAATCGATTTTGGAAATTGTTGTACGACGCGAAACTTGTTCCTGATCGCATGACATGTCAAGATGACGGGCGATTGTTGGCATACGGGTATGGCCTCACGAATCTGATTGCCAAGCCTACTGCGGGGACGAAAGATTTGACGCAACAAGATTTTTTACAAGGGCGGGATGTGTTATTCGAAAAAATTAAGCACTATCAACCTCACATTGTCGCTGTGTTAGGAATGAGTGTGGCTCAGGTGCTGTTGGCTCCAGAGAAAACGCGGTCTTCTGGCAATCAAGTCGCCACGGAACGAATCCGGACGGGGCTACAACGTATGACCCTTGCCGGTGTGCGTGTGTATGTGTTGCCAAACCCCAGTGGAAGAAATGCTCATTATCCTTATCAGGTCATGCAAGAACTTTTTGTTGATTTACGGGACGTCTCTCTCGGAGATTGCCCCAGGTAGGGACACCGTAAGGGCTCTTAATGGACCGTTGAGAGCCAATTCGGCGTGTGGGAGTGTTGCGTGAATCGAATCGAACTTTTCTAAAAACAATGCCGTACGTATTGACCATATTGATCAGCCTGACTTTCCAGCTTCCACTGGTCGTACTGGCTGTTGGCGATCCGTCTGACAGGCCTGCGTACGTGATTGAGCATGCGAAGCGTGCTACCGTGGGCATTCTTCAAGCGTATTCTGTCCAGACCGAGGAGGCAGGTTTTGGGGTTCCCATCACCATTCGAGGATCCGGTATTCATATAGGGAAAGGTATTATCATCACGGCGCGGCATGCGGTCGAACGCACAGAGGGCGGAAAAGTTGTGGTTCCTGAAGGAATCCATGTGTTGACGGACGATTTGCGGGAGTTGCCTGCCACCCGTCAGGGAGCCAATGCCTATTTGGATGTGGCGGTCTATCGGCTGCAAGGGGAGGAAGCTGATTGGCCCATCTCCCACGTCACGTTTTCCGAAGTCGATGTCACCTATGGGGAGAATGTCTTTACGGTGGGGTATCCGATGGGCCGGGGCCCGGCGCTTTCCTTTGGCAGGGTGGGGAATCCTAACACCTTTTTGGGCACGGTTCAAAGTCGATTAGTGCAGGTAGATCTATCTGCCTGTCGAGGAAATTCCGGTGGGGGCCTACTCAACGATGCAGGGCACTTGGTTGGCCTTGTCCATGCGATTATTCAAACGGAAACGTTGCCGGCAGAGCGAGGGTGTAGCCGATTTGGATTTGCCCTTCCCGGCAGGTTGGTCAAGCGTGTGGTCGATGCCGTGTTGGCCGGGAAGACCCCCGGATTTTCCGTGCTGGGCATTCACCTTGAAACGGTCAAAGAGGGCAATCGGTGGGTATTGGGTGTTGCGAAAGCCACGGGTCCTTCAAGACATGCGGGGTTTCGAAAAGGTGATATTCTTATGGCCATTGACGATGTCGCCATATCGACTCCGGCGCAATTGAAAAACTATCTCATTGAACGTACGGAACCCGGGCAGACGGTCGTCTTACGAGTTCATCGAGGGGACACGCAGCACACAATTTCGGTGAAGTTGGGACGATCCTAAAGCTTCTTTGAGGACATGTCTCCCCTCAAGCAGGCTAGGATTCGTGATTATCAAGGAAAAAACAGTGAACGGGTTGCCTATACTGAGTCTCCACGGGAAACTTGATATTTTTTCCAAAAATGTGTTGAAGGAAACTGCAGAAAAATATCAAGGTACGGAGACAAAGGGAATAATTTTAGATTTTGAGGGGATCACATTTGTGGATAGTGTGGGTCTCGGCATTCTGACGGTGGTGGCAAGGACGTTTCAGAAATTGCAGGGACGAGTGATCCTTGTCAATCCCCAAGAACACGTTAAATCCATATTTGTGGGAATGAATCTTGGTCCCCAATCCGCCCAACCGTTCTCCAGCATCGAGAACATTCTTCAGTAGTCAATGAGGTAGAGATTCCAGTACAGTGCCTATCCTTAATTCTGTGAGCGGCAATTTTCAGGTTGTCTATCTGTCGATGCCCTCACGCCTATCCATTCCTTTTGTCAAACGTGTGTGTGTTTTCTTGTGAGAACTCCCCTTTCTTTACAGAGGTATGATGTGATTGTGGTGGGCATGGGGCCGGCCGGAGCATCGGCAGCTTATGCATTGCGCCAACAAGGGGTGTCTGTTCTGGCTTTTGATAAACAGGTTCACCCGCGGTATAAAGTATGTGGAGGAGGGCTCTCTGCTCGAATCGCGAAGATTCTGCCTGCAGATTTTCTCGGCATAGTGGAAGCAACCGTTAAGCGGGTGCAATTTAGGTATGGGGCGCAAGAATCATTCTTGATTGAATCGTCGTATCCCATTGCCTATATGGTGATGCGGCAGGATTTTGACCAATGGTTGGTCGAGAAAGCCCGACAAGCCGGGACCGCCATTCATGAAGGGGAGGGTGTCGTTCAGATTCAAAACGGAGAAGATGGTGTGGATGTGGTCACGACACATGACCGTTATCGAAGCCGGGCGGTCATCGGAGCAGATGGAGTCATGAGTGTGGTGGCACAGCAATGTTTCCCTGGACGACCATTGCCGAAAATCCCAGCCTTAGAAAGTGAGGTGGACGAAGGGGGAACGCATCCATTTCAAGACATGCCGACGGCACTCATTAGTTTGCAAGCAGCCAAAAAAGGCTATGGGTGGATTTTCCCCAAGCAAGATGGTCTTTCGTTGGGCGTGGGGGAATTTGCACAAGGCGCCAAACGTCCAAAGCAAAGTTTTCGTGATTTTATCGGGCATGAGCCCACCTTAGCCGGTTTGAAAATTCCTACGCCGTTGGGCTATTCGATACCGATCGCGCCTCCCCAGGCTTATCGAAACGGGCAGACAGGGGTGGGACGATTAGTGCGAGGGCGTGCCATGTTAGTGGGAGATGCGGGGCATCTTGTCGATCCGTTATTAGGTGAAGGCATTTATTATGCGATCCGTTCCGGGCAGTTAGCGGCGACAAGTGTGGCCGATATGCTGAAGGACCCAATCGCAAGCCGCCTGAATCATTATGAAACGTTAGTGGCGAATGAGTTTGGTCCGGAATTTCGCGTGGCCGGCAGATTAGGCAAGATTGTTTATGGGATGCCGCGTGTCCTGCATCGCTGGGCGGGACGACAATATCCTGATGCCTATCGACGTGTCCTTCATCGGTATTGTGAAGTCTTGCAAGGGAAGGAAACCTATCAAAGTCTTTGGAATCGAATTCTGCACCGATTGCACTGGCCATTAGCCGAGAAACCCAGTGCGTAGCAAAAGCGTGGAGAGTGGAGAGCAACAGTCGGAAGGCAGCGCTATTCTAGGGGGAGCCCGTGTTCGAGGGGGGCATAGGTGTGTAAGCCATCAATGAGGGCATGAATGGCGTAGCACCAGGTGCCGCGGACGGCATGATGTTCCTGCCCCGAAGCCACGATCATAACGGTGAGGCTCCAGGCCTGAAGATGATGGTGAAATTGCGTGGGTTGAATTTCCAGCACAATTTCTACATCGAGCGCATGGTCAAGAATATCGCTCACGTCTTGAAGCAGGCCATCCATGTCGCGCTTGAGCGAGTGGACAAGATCTGATAGGAACTCTTTGGTGTTGTGCGATAGTTCTGAAAAGCAGAGACTCACGAAGGAGACTAGAATGACGGGACGAAGGGGGTCGGGACCTTCAGCATAACTCTGGTCGGCAGCCAGGGTCATAAATGGGGACTGCGCCTTATTAACCTGTCTTAAGAGTTCTTGAGTTTCCGGCCACCCGACACAAGGTGGGAGAACCGGAATCATGTCCGGGTGTGCTTTGAGGTCAATGAAGCGAGCTTCCAGAGAGCCGTCAGTGATAGCAGGGCCATATGGGACATGAAAGCATGTAGAGGACTCAGAAAGTAGAATACCCATAATCTTGACTTAGTGAAGAAAGGAGTTGGTCTGCCATTGTACTGGAAGTGTCCTCACAAAAGGGAAGAGGGAGAAACAATTTTTCCCCCATCAGTGTGAGGAAAGTACACGGGGACGGCGTTTGTTATGTCTGCGTTGATATATGCACAAAAAATACAAAAGTCCTTCGGGGCGAAACGGTTATTCCACGGGGTAAGCTTCGGTATCGGTGATGGTGAGCGGGTCGGGGTTGTCGGGCCGAATGGATCTGGGAAATCTACCTTGTTGAAAATTTTGGCAGGATTGGAGTCACCAGATGAAGGAAGCGTGACTCGACGCCAACGTCTACGAGTGGCCTTTGTCTCTCAAGATACGCCATTTTCACCAGAATTAACGGTTGGCGAAATTTTGCATGAATGCGCCAGGCAAGCAGGATTGCCCACGGGCGAGGCGGAGATTCGGGTCTATGAGGTGGTAGGACGGGTCGGGTTCTCCGATGTGTCCCAGCGAGTCGATGTACTATCCGGTGGATGGAGAAAACGTTTGGCTATTGCGTGTGCCATCGTTCAAGACCCGGATGTGATTTTACTGGATGAACCGACCAACCATATGGATGTGGAGGGACTTCTGTGGTTGGAACAAGTCCTGCTGCAAGCTTCATGGGCGTGGGTGCTCGTGAGTCACGATCGGTGGTTTTTAGAGCAAACGACCAACAAAATGGCTGAATTGAATAGCCGATATGAGGATGGAATCCTGGTCTTCCCGGGGACGTACACAAGTTTTCTCGACAAGCGGGAAGCCTTTCAGCATTCCCAGGAGCAGCAAGCGCAGGCCTTAGCGGGTAAGGTGCGACGTGAGGAGGCCTGGCTTCGGCAGGGGGCGAAGGCGCGGACAACAAAAGCGAAGTATCGGGTGGAATCCGCTCAGGCCTTGCAAGAGGAACTAGCGGAGACTTCGACACGATTACGTCAGCAGGACGTTGGCATTGACTTCGTGGCTTCCGGTCGAAAAACCAAGCAGTTGATTGAAGTGGCCGGTCTGAGCAAATCATTTGGTTCCCGCCGGCTTCTTCATAATCTGGAGCTGATGATTTCTCCCGGCAAGGCCATCGGGATTGTCGGACATAATGGTTCGGGCAAATCCACCCTCCTGAAACTCTTGGCGAAAGAATTGGAAGCTGACGAGGGCATCGTCAAATATGCGGACAAATTACAGATGGTGTACTTCGATCAGCAGCGTGAGCTCTTGGACCCGAAGATGACCTTGCGACGCACCTTGTCAGATACAGGACATACCGTGACCTATAGAGGGCAGACCATTCATGTGGTGGGATGGGCCAAGAGGTTTTGCTTCCAGCCAGAGCAATTGGATCTTCCGGTTGAACGATTATCAGGCGGGGAACAAGCCCGAGCGGTCATGGCGCGGTTTATGTTGCAGCCTGCCGATGTCCTTATCGTGGATGAGCCCACGAACGACCTCGATATTCCAACCAGAGAGATCTTAGAGGAGAGCTTTAAAGAGTTTTCTGGAGCATTGCTCTTGGTGACACATGATCGTTTCATGTTGGAAAAGGTGTGCACGGAGTTTGTGGGGTTGGATGGTTGTGGTGGTCATGGGCATTTTGCCACCTATGGACAATGGGAATCATGGCTAAGCCGTCAACGGCAGGGAGACAATCAGGAATCAAATTCCTCACGATCACGCAAAGGAGCTGCACGAGGAGCCAAGCCGAAAAAACTTTCGTTTAAGGAACAACAGGAATTTGAGAGTATGGAGAAGCGTATTTTTGAGGCAGAGATGGCTCGAGATGCCGGTCGCGCCAAGGTTGAAGAGCCGGTTGTGGCATCCGACCATCTTCGCCTTCAAGAAGCCTATGATAATCTAAAGGAAGCTGAACGGGTGGTGGAAAAACTCTATGCGCGGTGGGCCGAACTTGAGGCGAAGCATCAAGCCTATTCCAATCGGTGAGGGCGTGATATGCTTGGGTGAGGATAACAATGTGGACAGTTGCCGCCCCGTGATACCGGATCGGGACCATGAGCCTATGCAGCATGTTGGTATGTCTCAGGAATCAAGCAGAGATACAAGGCCGAAACAGGGGGCATTCATGAAGAACGTCATTTTCTTGAAAATCCTCTTTTGTATCGTGATGGTTGGTGCTTTACCATCTTGGGCCGATTTTCTTACGGGTGAAGATGCCTATTTACGGGAAGATTTTGTAAGGGCCCTTGAAGAATGGCAACCTCTGGCGGAGAGCGGAAATGCGGAAGCCCAAAACATGTTGGGGTATATGTACCGGTATGGACAAGGGGTGCCGCAAGATTTTGACCAGGCACGGCAGTGGTATCGGTTAGCAGCAGATCAGGGACATGCCCGGGCCCAAAACAATTTAGGGGCAATGTATCGCCAAGGCTTGGGGATACCAAAAAATTATGAGGAAGCCTTGCGGTGGTTTCGTCGTGCGGCAGAACAAGGCAATGGTGGTGCGCAAAATCACCTTGGCCTCATGTATTTCGAAGGCGAAGGTGTCGCGAAAGATGTGATCCAGGCCTATAAGTGGGCCTACCGGTCGGCGCAACAAGGGGTAGAGCCGGCGGCGTTAGCGGTGGATTTTTTAGAACAACAATTAACCCCTGACCAGATTCAAGAAGCCAAACGATTGGCGAAAGAGTGGACGCCAAAGGGGGAAGAAGTCGCACTCTAAATGATGAGAAAAAGTGAAGTAACCGCTATGTCAAAGGCTCTTCGATCATGGTAAGAAATGCCCATCCCTGAGATTTGACTCCGTTCCAGCGGGGTGGTAGGCTGGCCATCTCTTCTTGGGAAGATGGCGTTAAAGCCTTTCGTGCGCATTCATTCAGCTAATCTTTTTCAGGATTTCAGGCATGAGCCTAGGCGATGGTAGGCTTGTAATGAAAGGGGGCCCCATATGGGACGACCAGCAAAAGTCACTCAAGCAAAACGTAATCGTGAGATGCAAAAACGAATGAAGCAACAAGATAAAGAAGCCAGACGAGAGCAACGCAAAACAGAAAACGAAGAACTTCGACCCGTCTTGGATGGTGAAGATCCCGATTTGATTGGGTTGCGGCCGGGTCCTCAAGCTCCCCTGTACTAAATGCCCTTTTTGAGGCTTCATTCTTCTTCTTTCCCAACTTTGAACGTCTTGTAAGGTCAGCCAAAGGGCTAGGGCATTCTGCTCAAGCGAAGCAGGGACTCCAACTGGTAGAATATGGTCTATTATGGATTTAAGAGGATCTGGAATCTTGTTGAGCCTTCTCTTATTGTACGGGCACGGGTGTGCGTCGGGCCCGGACGTCGTGCCTGAGCCTTTCAAAACGCAAATTGATCCTTCCCTCACGTTTTCGAAGATCCTTCAAGAACCGGACAATCATCAAGGAGCCGTGGTGCTGTTTGGTGGCGAGGTTCTTTCGGCTAAACGGCTGCCAGAAGGTACCCGTTTGGAGATTCTGCAACTTCCCCTAGACAGCTCGGAACAGCCTGTTTTTGATAAGACCGTCTCTCAAGGTCGATTCTTGGCCTTTGAGTCTTCTTTTCTTGATCCCGCCACTCTTCCATTGAATACTCGGGTCACACTTGTCGGTGAAGTCTCGGGTGTCACGAACGCCAATCTTGATGAGATGGAGTACCGCTATCCGACGGTCAAAATTAAACATCTGCATATCTGGCCAGAACCAGAATTCAATCAACCGGGGTCTTCAGGTCCTAGTTTTGGCATATTTGGCGGCGGTGGCACAGGAGGACGTGTAGGTGGCGGGGTAGGTATCGGGATTGGATTTTAATCACGCGAGCCGGACTTCCTTCATCGTATAAAAATATATGATATCCGTATTCTGTTGATTGAATGAATGCGTCAGAGCAAAACCATTTCGTAGCATGACGAAGACTGAAACCCCTATGGACTCATCATCACAACATGCCGAGGGCTCATCCTGTGGCTCACCGGCGGAGCGAGCCGCACAAACTCGGTTTGGGACCACCCAGCGCGCACTTGGGTTTTATCGACAACAGGTCTGTTCCGAGCTTAATGCTGTGATGCAGGAATTTATTCTCCAACAAGAGTTTTTCTTTATCGCCACCTCAGATTCCCAGGGAAATTCGGACTCCTCTTTTCGGGCAGGACCTCCCGGTTTTGTTCATATTCTTACTACTAACCAGATAGCCTTCCCGGAATATCGGGGGAATGGTGTGATGGCCAGTGTCGGTAATATGTTAGAGAATCCCCATATCGGTCTCTTATTTATAGATTTTTTTCAGACCACAATAGGATTACATGTCAATGGGACCATACAGATTATCGATGACGATCGCCTTTCTGAAATGTCCAATGCGCGTGGGGTTTTTCAGAAAGACTCTACCGCCAAGGGTGTTCACAAACCGGAATGTTGGGTCATGGTCCATGTGGAAGAGGCCTATATCCATTGCTCCAAACATATCCCGTTACTGGAGAAAAAAGATAAACCGGTTCACTGGGGGACTGATGATGAACGGTATAAAAGCGGGAATTTCTTTCGACCAAAATCGGGACCTGACCTAATTCCTTCATCAAAAGAAAACGTGTTCAAGCAGTGATTCGACACGGCCGGGTTTCAGCGTGGCTGGATTGGCCACGATAAGGAATCGGAGTCATGCATACGAGACGTCCGCGTCTGCCGCTCCTCGCCATTCTCGTGTTCCTATTCTGGTCTGCGCAATCGCTTTCTGCGTATGCCACAGTAGGTTGGGAAATTGGAGATATGGTGCTGGATTTTGGACTTGCCTTAGAGGCCGGGGAACAGCGGGTTTTAGTCGATAAAGAGGAGGTCGGCCATCCATTTTATATTGAACTCACCTGGAAGTTGAGCTCCCAGAATTGCCTGCTCCAGGTTCAAGAAGCCTCGAACCAGGCAGATGCCGTTCTCACCACAGTCGTGCATGATGATGGTCTGTTGAATGGCGTGGTGTCCCATGCCGTGCATCGGAAGGTTGAGGCGGTCGTGGTGGCGGCGGCTGAAGGGAAGCCGTGTGACATTGAACCATCGCGGGATGAATTCCTGGTCCTTGCCCGTGAGCCGCGCGCTCCTGTTTCTGTCGAAGAGGGAGTTCTCCCGGCACCCATTGGCGCAGTCGTGGTGGTGTATCGAGCCACCACGTTTTATTTGCCGCGGGATGTCACGATCAAGCCAGGGGAAAAGATTGTCTGGGTCTATGCCGACGGGGCGCAAGAACCACATAGTGTCACCAGTGGCGGTTGCAAGGTGAACGATTGTTCGGGTGGAGGGAAACAGTTCAATAGCGGGTTGAGCCTGAATAAGCCCGGACAGCGTTTTGAGCATGTTTTCAAGCATCCCAGGACGTTTCCTTATCACTGCGATCTTCATCTCGGGTCCATGCAAGGATCCGTGACCGTTCAAACTTCTCCCTAGCCTACCCAGTCAAATCCTAACCTTGGTCTCATGTATTTCTAGGGAGCCTTCCCCACTTTGAGCAGGATAGAGGAGTCAAGATGACCGGACGGGTTCTGCATGTTAGTATAGTGATCCCTCGGAACTGACTCTGTGAAATCCCCCATTACACCAAAAATATTTCATCTTATTCTGATTAAACCTTCTCATTACGATGATGAAGGCTATGTGATCCAATGGTTGCGTTCGTCTATTCCTTCCAACACCATAGCGGCCATGTATGGGCTTGCGCTCGATTGTGCCGAACGACATGTCCTCGGGGAAGACGTGCAGTTGTCCATTACGGCTTTGGATGAAACCAATACCCGCGTCACACCGCGTGAGCTGGGGCGTATGGTTCAGGAGGCGGGTGGCCACGGTCTGATTGCCATGGTGGGTGTTCAAACCAATCAATTTCCACGGGCCATGGATCTGGCCAGAGAATTTCGGCAATCTCACCTGCCGGTGTGTATCGGTGGATTTCATGTGAGTGGGTGTCTGGCCATGTTGCCGACCATTCCGCCTGACCTTCAAGAGGCGATGGATGAAGGGATTTCTTTATTCGCCGGAGAAGTCGAGGGACAATTAGACAAGCTCCTGCAGGATGCGTATGCAGGGCAGTTGCCACCCCTCTATAATGTGATGAAAGATCCTCCCGGCCTTGAAGGCCAACCGGTTCCCTATCTTCCTGCCCATTTGGTTCATCGGATGTCCGGTGCGCGTACCAGTTTTGATGCGGGGCGCGGGTGCCCGTTTCTTTGCAGTTTCTGTACGATTATTAATGTTCAGGGTCGCAAGTCCCGGTTTCGTTCGCCGGATGATATTGAACAATTAGTGCGGACCAATCTTGGACAAGGGATCCATAAGTTTTTTGTGACAGATGATAATTTTGCAAGGAATCAAGCCTGGGAACCGATCTTGGATCGGTTGATTCAGCTACGGGAAGAAGAAGGACTGCAATTTAAGGTCACCATTCAAGTCGATACCCTGTGTCATAAAATTCCCCGGTTTATCGAAAAATCAGGACGCGCCGGCGTGGATCGGGTGTTTATTGGATTGGAAAGCATCAATCCCGATTCCTTGGAAGGTTCGAGAAAGCATCAAAATAAAATTACGGAATATCGGGGCATGCTCCACGCGTGGCATAGAGTGGGCGCGCTCACCCTGGCCGGGCTCATTCTCGGATTTCCGACAGATACCCCCGAAAGTATTACCCGGGATATTCACATTATTCAAAAGGAACTGCCGATTGATCTGTTGTACTTTTTTATTTTGACCCCATTGCCGGGCTCGCAGGATCATAAGGAACTCTACGAACAGGGCGTGGCTTTGGCCTCGGACATGAATACCTACGATTCCGTTCATGTCACCATGCCCCATGCCCGGATGTCCGAGCAGGAATTGTTGGGCGCGTATCATCAGGCGTGGGATACCTATTATACGCCGGCACATGTTGAGACCGTTATTCGCCGCGCGCAAGCTTGGCAGTTCAGTATGAATAAAGTGAAGTGGATGATGCTGTCGTTTTATGCTGCAGCCAAGGTCGAGGGCATACACCCGATGGATAGCGGAGTCTTCCGCCGGAAATATCGTCGCGATCGACGAGCGGGTTTGCCGCGAGAAAGTGTGCTGGTCTTCTATGCGCGGTATGGCTGGGAAATTATTTCCAAACATTGTCGCTATGTTGGGCTCTATGCGATGTTTCATCGGGCCTATCGGCAGGTCGTCAAGGGGGCGGTATCCAGAGAGGTTGACAGGGCGATGCAGCCGGTCCAGGCGGATGAGCTCGATACACTGGACCTCTTTACTGCGACGCCTGCCGCACAAATCGTGGTCGAGAAACTCAAGCACAAACAGGCCAGACGCCCTGTAGTTCTGCCCATCCAATAAAATGTCACGATACGAGGTGCCAGCATCATATCGCCTATGGCCATAGAATCTTCCGGTGTCCTCGCGCATCTCAAAGCCCTCTCACCCAATCACATTTACTTTCTGGCATCCAAAGCGTATGTGCTGCGTGGCTACGAGTACTATGCGCAGGGTCGTCTGGAGTCGTATAGCTGGAATCATTCGAGAACGATTCTTGCGGCATCGGTGAGAGGGTCCAAGTATTATGCCGTCACGTTCTCTGTCGAGAAGGGTGAACTCGTCTACTCCTGCCGGTGTCCTGCATGGACGGCCTCGACCCAGTGCAAACATGTCATTTGTGCGTTGTTGACGACGGTCAATCTCTTAGTGCCGGATGCCTTTCGAGTCGCGACCACGCGAAAGACCAGTCAAGAAGAGCTCACCCAACAATTGTTGCAGGGTTCGGCTGCCTCTCAATCTGTGCCGAGCTCACCCTCCGTTCTTCCACGATTTGAAGTGAACTTGATCGATCGCCAAGGCCAGGGATCTATTGCCATTACCAATCATGGACACGTCTGTCAGACGTTTTTGGGAATGCCGACGGAATTGGCTATCCTCTTGCGGGCCACACAGGATCCGGCTTGGTCGGTGCAGGACGCCCTTCGAGATTTTCTTAAACATCATGGACAGGCGTTTCCCCTTTATTTCGAAAATTCTCAGGGGAGAACATTGGTGGAATGGGCTCCGTCGATGGCCTACACCATTAAAACAGAATTGGACGTGCGTGGAGAGGAGGTCACCGTGGCCGCCCGTAGTTTCCGGTTTGGTGTGGCCCAGGAGCATGCGCAGTTGTATATGGGCATGGTCGTGGATCTTGATGCGAATAAGCTTGCACCATTAGATAATGATCTGGGATGGACCCTCTATGACCTGGTAGCGGAACATTACTATGAGAGAGACAACATGCCCTCGCGGATTCCTCTCAACAGAGGGCCAGGAACGCTAAGACTGTCATCTTTGGAAGGCCATGAAAAACTCCGGGGGAAGGATACGCGGCCAATATTGTCTATCCCCCTAAAAGAATTTGCCAGTTTACAAATCGATCTTCCGACAAAAGAATCTTCTCACCTTTTTCGGAATGTTCAATTCAAGATTGCGGGACAGGAGGTGGCTCTTGTCCAATCTGAGCTGAAAGATCATAACCTGCCCACACGATATCGTCTCACCGTGATGCCAGAGCCCTGGTTGGTGGATATGCCGCTCCTGGAACCAAATACCGCGTCTCTGGTTGCGGAGTGTTGGCAAGGAGCAAGCTTCAGCGGAACGAGTGAGCAGGTGTTCAGTCTCTTCCCGTTTCTGGAGCAGGGGGCGTCGGTTTCAAGTGGCTTACGAACCAAGAAGCGGCGAGCGGCGTTGTATGACACCTTCTTCCAACTCTGTCGCGTGAAGACGCCGGCTGAGGGAAAAAAGCTGATCAAAGCCTGCTTACGCCAGGAAGAGTTTCGTCCTTTTCGCATCAAAGCCGAAGCGGAGGAGATTCTCCAGTTTTTTTCGGCGCCACTGCTAGAACACACGGTGCGGGTACTGGTGCATGAGGGGCAATGGTGTCTCGTCTCAAACGATTGGGCGAAGGAAGCTCAGTTGTATGCGATTCCCTATGAAATTTGGGGACTGCCCATCTTTGAAAAGATGATCGGACATGAAGCCATGTCTCTTTCCCGGAATGCGCTGTATTCCGGGTTGCCCGAATGTTATGCCAAAACGGCCGAGGCGGGCATAGAACTCTTTTTCCAAGACAAGCCTGTGGCAACCGGTCAGTGGGATTGCTCGGTCGATGCACGGCGGCGACCGAGCATCGATTGGTTCGAACTGCGACCGGAGATCATGTGTGATGGCGTCCGTCTTGAGGCACAAGCCATTCAGACGATTCTGGAACGCGGTGGCATCATGGAAATCGACGGACAGGTGCGCATCATGGATCAGAACACACAGGAAATCCTGCGTGCATTCACGGCGCTATCTTCCTCGAAGCCAACTCAAAAATCCGACGAGAAGAAACCCGTCGTGCATGTGCCAAAATTAGAGATTTTGGATTGGGTCGCGCTGCGTAAGCGTGGAGTCAGGGTCATCCTCCCGCCCGATGATGAAGCCTTAGTGGAACGCCTCCTCAATTTCGAACAGATTGAGCCCCGCCCCTTGCCGCAAGGACTTAAGGCCACCCTGCGTCCCTACCAGCAAGATGGCTATCGTTGGCTGGGGTTTTTGTATCAGCATCGGTTAGGGGCCTGTCTGGCGGACGATATGGGTTTGGGCAAAACCATTCAAGCCATTAGCTTGCTCGCGGGCATTCGTGAAGGCATCATTCCATCCCATGATCGGAATCGCGGTCCTCATTTGGTGGTGTTGCCGCCAAGTCTCCTGTTTAATTGGGAACAAGAAATTGCGCGATTCTATCCCGACTTAAAGGTGTACACGTATATTGGAAAAGAACGTCTGACGGAATTTGGAGATGCGGATGTGGTGCTGACCACGTATGGCTTGGTGCGCCGGGATATTGAGATCCTGGAACACCTGACGTTCCATGTCATTCTGTTCGATGAAGCGCAGGCCGTCAAAAATATTGTCGCGGGCACGACGGGTGCCGCACGGCGGCTCAAGGGGCAGTTCAAGTGCGTGATGACCGGGACGCCATTGGAAAACCATGTGGGAGAGTATTATTCCCTCATGGATCTGTGTGTGCCGGGATTACTGGGCGAGTACGACAGTATCAAGGGAAAGTTGAAAGCGCCGGCTCCGGATGTGCTCAATACCATAATGCAGCGAACCCGGCCATTTGTCCTCCGTCGCACGAAAGCACAAATTCTGAAAGAGCTTCCCCCCAAAACCGAAACCGATATTTATTTGGAGCTCACGGATCGTCAGAAAGCGCTGTACCAACAGACCGTGGCCACCATTCGGTCCGCCATTGCCTCGGCGTATCGCACCAAAACGTCTTCGCAGGCACGGATTATTGCGTTGACGGCCATTTTGAAATTACGGCAAATCTGCCTTTCGCCCCGACTCATTCAGAAAGACAGTACAGACACGTCTCCAAAATTGGGGTGTGTGATCGAGCGGCTTCAGGAACTCATGGACGAAGGACATAGTGCCTTGGTCTTTTCGCAATTTACGTCCTATCTGGACCTCGTCGAACAGGAATTCCACGCGGAGCATATTCCCTTCGTTCGACTCGATGGGTCGACCCCGACGGCCACACGCAAAAAAATTGTGCAGGAATTTCAAGATTCACAAAAGCCATTGGTCTTTTTACTCAGTCTCAAAGCCGGCGGGCAGGGATTAAATCTGACGAAAGCGTCGTATGTCTTTCATTTGGATCCGTGGTGGAACCCGGCGGTCGAGAATCAGGCGTCGGATCGCGCGCATCGCATTGGGCAAAAACAAAAAGTTTCTATCATGCGTTTGCTGATGCGACATACCATTGAAGAAAAAATGATGGCGCTCAAGCAACAAAAAATGGAACTCTACAATGCGGTGTTAGAAGGAGCGGCCCATCGAGGCGGCGGAACCTCTCTTACGCAACAAGACTTTGAATTCTTGCTGGAATAAATCTACGATCATCCGAATCCCCATTGACCCCTAAAAAAAGAAGACGGTGGAACACATATTTTATAATGGTATGAAACGATGATTGACACAGAACATGAGAAAAGAATGGCCGTGGAACTGGGCCTTGCGGTCAAGCAGGTGGCGGCCACGGTTGAGCTGTTGGATGATGGAGCCACGGTACCGTTTCTTGCGCGCTATCGGAAAGAGGTGACGGGCGGGTTGGATGAGGTTCTTATTACCTCCATTCGAGATCGCGTGGCCCAATTACGAGAATTGGACAAACGGCGGACGGCCATTGTGTCCTCTCTTGAAGAACAAGGCAAACTCACCGATGTGCTGCAAGGCCAAATTGACGCGGCTGCCACCATGACGGAACTGGAAGACCTGTATCTCCCGTATCGCCCCAAGCGACGGACCAAAGCCATGATCGCCAAAGAACGAGGGTTGGAGCCGTTGGCGACATGCGTGTGGGAACAAGATCCGCAATTGGAGGTGAGCGCTGAAGCAGAGAAATATCGTAAGCCCGAACAGGGCGTAGACTCGGTTGAGGATGCGCTGGCCGGCGCGCGCGATATCATGGCCGAATGGGTGAATGAAGATCAGCAGGCCCGCGCATCGATGCGCACCCTGTATCTGGAGCAAGGCCTCTTCAAGACCGCAGGCGTGCGTGGGAAAGATGTGCAAGGGAGTAAGTATCGAGATTATGCCGAATGGGAAGAACCGGTGCAGACCGCACCGTCCCATCGAGTCTTAGCGATGCGCCGGGGAGAGCAGGAAGGCTTCCTGACCTTTCGAGTGCTCGTACCGGAACCGGCCGCGTTGGCACTGCTGTCTCGCTTGTTTGTGAAAGGGAATGGGTCGGCATCAACGCAGGTCACGCTGGCGATCCAGGATTGTTTCACCAGATTGTTGTCCCTTTCAATGGAAACTGAAACGCGTCTACAGACCAAAGCCAAGGCCGATCAGACAGCCATCGACGTGTTTGCGCAAAACGTCCGGCAACTGCTCATGGCGCCGCCTTTGGGCCAAAAGGCCGTGCTGGCCGTCGATCCGGGATTTCGAACCGGATGCAAAGTCGTCTGTCTCGACCGGCAAGGTCAATTGCGTCATACAGCCGTGATTTATCCCAATCAGGGACCGGGAGGCGCCGCCAAAGCCGGGGACACCGTGCGCGAATTATGTCAGCGTTTTCACGTTGAGGCGATTGCCATTGGCAACGGGACGGCAGGCCGGGAAACCGAAGCGTTTGTTCGTGCGTTACAATTACCTCCAGCCATTTCTATCGTCATGGTGAACGAAAGCGGGGCGTCGGTGTATTCAGCGTCCCCGGTCGCCCGGGAAGAATTCCCTGATCAGGATATCACCGTGCGTGGAGCGGTCTCGATCGGGCGGCGACTCATGGATCCCCTAGCCGAACTGGTGAAGATCGATCCGAAGGCCATCGGGGTCGGGCAGTACCAACATGATGTCGATCAAGGCATCTTGAAGCAGCGGCTTCAGGATGTGGTGGTGAGTTGCGTCAATCGGGTCGGGGTGGACGTCAACATGGCCAGCCCGCAATTGCTCACCGCCGTCTCGGGTGTCGGGCCGCAACTGGCCACAAATATCGTGGCCTATCGACAGGAACATGGACCCTTTGGCAGCCGAACGGCACTCAAGAAAGTCCCTCGATTGGGAGCCAAGGCCTTTGAACAAGCCGCAGGGTTCCTACGGATCACCGATGGTGAACATCCGTTGGACGCCAGCGCTGTCCACCCCGAACGGTACCCGGTCGTCAACGCCATGGCCAAAGACCTGGGCTGCACCGTGACGGATTTGATGAAGGATCCTGAGCGGCAACGGACCATCGATCTCACTCGATACATCACAGAAGAAGTAGGTAAACCAACGCTCACCGATATTTTGACCGAATTGGCCAAGCCCGGGCGGGATCCCCGTCAGCAATTTGAAGCCGTCAAATTTGCCGAAGATGTCCAATCGATCGAGCAGGTCACGCCCGGCATGGTCTTGACCGGCGTGGTCACCAATGTGACGGCCTTCGGGGCGTTCGTCGACATCGGTGTGCATCAGGATGGCCTTGTCCATATCAGTCAACTCGCCAATCGATTTGTGAGCGATCCCAATACCGTCGTGCAGGTGAACCAAGAGGTCAAAGTCACTGTGTTGGAAGTCGACATTCCCCGCAACCGCATCGCCCTCTCGATGAAAGCGGTCCCAAGCGGAACGCCTTGAGTGTTCTGGGTGAACGAATGAGCGCTCCTGTACAGGGTGCGTCAGCAGGCGGATTTATGAAGGCAGTACCAACATGTTAGCGGATAGGCAGGCTTGGCGAAGCTTGGTATCAAGTGTCGCTAAAGGCAGATGACGTCGTTGGGCTAATTCGAGATAAGAAGCGTCGTAGGTGGTTAAGTCATACTTCTTGGCTAGGGCCAGCGTTTCTTCCATGGCGCGTTCGGTTGAGGCGGCATCAATTTCCACCGGTAATGCTCGAAGTTCCCTGGCCAACTGACTGACATCTTTTGCGGCGAGCCGGCCTCGTTTGACTGCAATGAGTAAGACATTGCCAACCTCTAATGGCCAAACGGGTGGAACAAGAGCTATGTCATCGGTGAGCCGGTCGCAGAGGGCATCAAGGGTGGAATTGGTTTTATCGGGAAGAATCCAACCCAATGCGACCGAACTGTCTAGGACAAACGGCATCAGTGACGATGGCCGAGATGAGCCAAGTCGCGGAGCGTTTCGTTCTTTTTGAGAAGACCTTGAGTGGTCATCCCTCTTTTACGAAGGGTTTCCCGGTAAGAGCGGATGCCGCTGATCGTTTGGCGAACGGCTTCGGGATCCTTTCGAGTCACGGGGATGAGTTCGGCTACTGGATGGCCGTGTTTGGTGATGGTGAAGCGTTCACCTTTTTTTGGACACATTGGTGGTGATGGTCATGGCCTGCCAAGCCGGCAGGAGGGCAGGAGGCGTTTGAGTCTCACTCTGCTGACGTTATTCCGGCATCACAAAAAGTCGTGTATGAGGAAGGCCTCGATCATATCAGTCACCTGGCCAATCGATTTGTGAGCGATCCCAATATCGTCGTCCAGGTCAACCAACAAGTCAAAGTGACCGGGTTGGAAGTCGACATTCCCCGCAACCGCATCGCCCTCTCCATGAAAGCGGTCCCAAGCCACACCACTTGATCGATTTGAATATGTGGATGGAAGAATATGACATTCCCCCGACCCATCCCTTGCAATAGTGTAGCTTATAAGCTGCAATTAAACCTGTGGAAGCAAGGGCCAAAGAACTTCGCGTTTTTGTTACCGCAGAGGGCCAGGAGCCATTACAAATGTATGGCTTACTTCGCTCCGCGATATCAAGACTCGCGCCAAAATCCGAGTGCGTCTGGATCGAATCAGCTTGGGGATTTTTGGAGACTGCCATGGAGTAGGCGAAGGCGTACAGGAATTGCGTATCGATTATGGTCCAGGCTATCGAATCTATTTTGGACAAAAGGGAACATCGATCGTCTTACTTCTTTGTGGGGGCGACAAGAGTACGCAGACCGAAGATATTGAAACCGCAAAGAGATTTTGGAACGAATACAGGAGGAAACCATGAAAAAGAGTAAACCCTATCAACCAGACTTGATCGATAGCTTGCGGGATGCTGGCGAGGCCGAAGAGTATTTGAATGCGGCGTTAGAGGAGGACGATCCCGAATTGTTTCTGCTGGCATTAAGAAATGTGGCCGAAGCTCAAGGGGGTGTGGCGCAACTTGCCGAGAAGACAAAACTCAACCGCGAAAGCCTCTACAAGATGCTCTCCGAGCGCGGCAATCCTGAACTCAGAAGCCTCGATGCGCTTCTTCACGCATTGGGATTTCGCCTCGCCGTGGCTTCAAACCGTTAGACCTGAGTGTTAGAGAGTGACAGCACATCACTTTAGTGCGAAGCGAAGTCACGCAGGGTCAGTGAAAATCCCTCCTCCTCCCGTCATGCCCGACAGTCGTCATCGGGCATCCATCTTTTCTGGGAAGCCCTCCCCCACAAGAACCCGCAGAGAACAGTAGCCCATTCTGAAAATTCAGGAATGTTGGAAGTTGCCGGTGTGTATGGGTGAATGCCAGCCCTGATCTGCGTCTAGGCCGGATCGATAGGCTCCAAGATGACTCCAGACACTGTGTTCCTACTTGACGTAGATGACTCCAGGTAAGTCCTTCAGATCCGCATCTCCCGTGACCACTTGTGCATCCTGATCCTTTGCCGTTGCGTACACAATAGCGTCGGCCATGGCTAATCCGTGTCGGAGGCTCAGGTCAGCGGCGAGATAGGCAATCGATTCTGTCAGTTCAATACTATGACTCGCACTGAGTTGGGCAGAAAATAATAAGGCGGTCTCTTCATCTTTCTCCCGTTTAATGATTTTGTATACTTCATAAATGACGATGGTGGGTGTGATGCGGTCATATCGAGGGGCAAAATACGCGGCATATCGATCGGCGAGTGGACCTCCTGTAAAGAATTCGATCCATCCGCTGGAATCCATCACAATTTTCACAGGCGGTCTTTCTTTTCCCGAATGTCGGTCTTGGACATCCCCTTAAGCGCTCCCTTCAGAGTTCTGATGGGCACTTCCGGCACAAGGGTAATCACCCCGCCTTTTTCAATGACTTGTAAGCGCTGCTGCGGACAGAGGTGGAGCTTCTCTCGCACGTCCTTGGGGATCACAATTTGGAATTTCGGTGAAATCGTCGTCGTGGCCATTCTGAACCCTCCATACAAATTGTTGATCGATCATGCTATCGTCATACCAGGCCTCCGTCAACCGAGTAAATCTACACAGAAAGATTCGAAGAGCAGCTCAAGCAGATCTTTCCACCCCCATCGTCAGCTCCCCATGTTCAAACGGGCAAAGTTGTCATCCTGAGGCTATCGAAGGATTGATGTGATCTGTCCACGAACCCATTCGGTGACAATCTTGATCATGTTCGGTGTGTGCTCGGAAAACACGTGATCTGCCCCTTCAATTGGGACGAGTTGCTTGGGTTCATTGGCTCGTTCGAAGATATCGAGTGAGTCCTGAATGGGGACAACGTCATCCTCGGTTCCGTGGACGAGCAGCCAGGGGACCCGGATAGACGGAGCGTGGGTGACAACGGTTGTGATGGCACTCATGTCGTTGATGAAAGCCTGTGAGAGCGGACAGGTTGGCTCGTCCCACATGAAACCCTGATCAGGCGTCACGTGTCGGAATTCCCGCTGCGCGAAGGCTTCCGTATGAACCATTCCAGCCAGGGAAATGAGTCCGCGAATGCGTGAATCTTGACTCGCCCGGAGAACCCCGACCGCTCCACCCATGCTGTGACCGACATAGAGGATGGTCCATCCGTCGAGCGCGGTGAGCACGCAGCCCAGGTCTTCAGCTTCCTTGGAGATCGTGGCGGCCTCGAATCGACCTTCGGAGTTGCCGTTGCCGGAGAATGACATCCTCAGCGTCGAGATCCCAACTTGTGCCAGGGCTTCCGTTAGCGCGACAAGGAACGGACGATCCTTATTGCCGGTGACCCCGTGCCCAAGGACGATAATAGTTTGCTCAGTGTGATGGCCTTGTTGGAAGGTATAGTCGATCGTTTCGCTTTCGGTGTTACGAATGGTTCCGAACATGATGCCCCCTGTGATTCGTGAAGATTCTGATGAGGGTGACCGGTGTGAATGTGAGTACCCTATGCTAGGGGTGGAAGGAGTATAGACCGCTGGTAGGCCGAACGAAACAGATTCAACCTGGCTTATAATAGCCGTATACGCGGTTTAAGACTTCGGACAAGATTGCTTCATGTTGCGCCTCAGCTTCATCCCACGTGGAGCAGCGACGGCAAGTTTGATCAAGGTCGCCACCAAATACCATCGTTTCAAACAGGAGAGGAGGACCGGCGAAGAACTGATGATCAATGCCAAGGAAAACCGTCGACACCTCAATGTCGGCAACCTGTGTGTGACTCACCACCCGATCGGCCGTTTCCACCCATTCGCCAAATTCCTTCGCGCCGGAAGCGAGAACGACCTCCTGATTACGTAAAATATAGAATCGCATGCTAAACGCTCCAGATCTTTCTACGCCAGCGTGGTCTCTTTCTCGATAGCACACCCGCCATGATGCCAATGTTCGGCCTTCTACATCAACCCGGGTCACCGAATATCACCTTGGTAAGGTCACCGTGGTCTTGGGTTGGAAAGAAGAAAGACTCTGGTGATAACAAAAATTTTAAGGAAGCCCCCCCTTTATGCCCGACATGTTTCAGCGGGGCCAAGTTGTCATCCTGAGGCCTTGCGAAGGATCGGTGCCCAGGTGCAACCGTGCAGGGTGAGCGAGTAGCCTTCCCCAGTCGTCATGCCCGGGGACGTTAGCAGGAATCTCTCATGTGTGTGTCATCCCTGCAGGTCGTAAGCGGGGGCGGGGCATAAAGCTTCATTCCCTCAGCCGATCGTGACTAGAGAAAATCGAAAAAAGATTTTTTTTTGATTCAACACCATGTCGGCCAAGAGAAACAGGAGAAGGGAAGAAGATCGCTGGAGCGACCAAGGCAAGGCCCCAAAGATGTCGTATTACAAGACCTGACTCCAAGCATGAACTCTTGCTACGTATTCGAAAAACTTATAGGATTATAGGATTGTTGGAAATTTCAAGGTGAGGAAGTTGTGATAGGCTGAGCAATCCACTGAGTCATTATATGTAATAGAAATGCAATGAATAGAGAATCGGAGGGTTGCAGAGAAAAAATCACTATATAGCCATGTAATCGAGGTGAGCGAAAACCCCGCAGCCTGCACTGCGTATCGTTCGATACCTCATCGCAGACGTTCGGGGAGGAAACTGTGCCCACAGTATTACGAATAGGTCCTTACCGCTTTCATTTTTATTCGGATGAGCGAAATGAACCACCTCACATTCATGTGCGGACTGGAGATAGCGAATGTAAATTTTGGCTTGCCCCCATCATTCTCGCAAAAAATCGCGGTATCCCCGCACATCGTTTGAATGAGATTGCCAGCCTCGTTTTTCAAAATCAAAAATTCTTAATGGAGAAATACCATGAATACCACAACCGCTAACGTTGAGTTACGACAAGAACCCGTAGCCTGCCGGGCGTGGACTGAACAACGCACCATTTTCATCGAACTCTACGATGGGAGGATTATCGGTTTTCCCGCGTCACGATTTCGAAGACTTCGGAAGGCAACAAATGAGGAATTGGGAGAAGTCAAAATTGAAGTCAATGGCTATGCTTTACGCTGGGAAAACTTAGATGAGGACATTACCGTCCTTGGAATCGTGAACGGCCATTTCGAATTGCCTCTCGATGAAAAGACAGATGTCAAACATGAAAATTGAAAAGGATCTGTGCCTTAACCGAAATCACATAAGTTCAGCGAAAACCTCTCTCCAGTAGTCAGCGGGCTTCCATCTTTTCCCCATCGTCATTCTTGTCAGCATCCCTTCCCTCTTTTGTAAGGAGGGGCGAAGGGGAGGTAGAGGCTTCGTCATCTCCGCAGGTAGTAAGCGGGGATCTTTCTTCAATTTGGCCATCAGATCGAGACGTAAGAAAGCCAGAAAGAAAATCCCTTTCCCATCCAACACCGTCCCGGCCAAGAGAAACAGGAAAGGGAAGAAGATCCCTGGAGCGACCAAGGCAAGGCCCCAAAGATGTCGTATTGCAAGACCTGACCGTTCGCAGTAACAGCAGCATGTCTAGCGGGTTAAA
>JBBDSY010000051.1:0-37675 GCA_040904705.1 Nitrospirales bacterium
ACCCAATTTTTTTGTTCCAGAACACCGCTTCATCTTTGATTAAGAGCTATCGCCAATTTGTCATTCAAGTTTTTCGGGCGACGGGGCAAATGACGGGAATGACACGCGAGAAAAGTCTCACGGCCATTTTTTAGTTTCTAGGTTCGAAAACAGGAGAAGTGTGAGCCATCAATAGGCGGTCATCCTGAGCCCCTTCGACTGCGCTCAGGGCAGGCACCGGCGAAGGATCTGTGCCCAGGTTGAATAGCCAGGGTCTAGCGAAATCTTTCCTGAAATATGTCCTGAGTCTGGCAGTAAAACGTGTGGGCAGGTGAAGGCGCGCGCGTTCCCCACTCTCGTGCCAACGCAATGTTCTGTATTGCCGGGTTTTGCCACGGCAGGCGAGCCACTTTTGTTTCGGCAAAAGGACCCAAAACCACTGACGCCCCGTCTGGCCTCATGGGAGCGAACGGACGCCAGCCTGCGGAGGGCTGACCAACTCGCCTGGCTCAAACAAGGTCAGCCGGGTAATGAGAGCGTCCCTCCTTTGGGCCAGACGGCAGGCGTCGGAACAGTGAAGACAATAATGACTGTCAGGAGGCAAAGAGAGAACTCCGGAAGCGGTGTGAATGAAAATCCGCATCCTTGACATATTTTCAACATTGTACAAGAATCCGTCTCATCGAGACTGGCTGTATTGTTGAGGCCCAGGGTTTTCGAGAGCAGACATAAGTGACCTAGAATGCAAGAAAACTCCATGGACACGTTTGGGAAGAAGATGGCACCGGATGCCATTCGGGTGAACTTAGTGAAGTGTCAACAATCATGTCGTTATTTTCAGAAAATTCGATGGCGTGTTATACAGACAGAAATGCGCAGATCCGGCTCTTATGCGGATCAGCCTAAACATTATTAGGCGCAATAAATTAGAGAGAAAATCGACAGAATCAAAAAAATGAAGAATATGTTTCCTAGCTCAAGGCGACCCTCCCAATTCCAAAAGCCGTCTTGCGCCATGGCTAGTCGCGTAATAGATGTCGCGGGTTTCGAGTCAGCTCAGGGTAAGGTAGTGCCAGGGCCCTCGAGTGCGTTGGGCCTTTTCCTTTATTGAAATCCCAGAGTCTTGGTCAATTCTCATAATCTTAAGGCGAGCCAGCGACATAGTTGTTCTATGCTGTCGCGGGCTTCGGCGCGGCTTCTGGAAAAAACAATGCTTGATAAAATTAAAAACGTTTTTGTAAGTCATCATCATAAAGATGACGCGAGCGTTGATGCCCTCACAGATATGTTATCTAGCAAGGGATATCAATTAAGGAATAGCTCTATTCGGGTCAAACCAGAAAATCAGGCACGCCTTGATCAAAACAAAGTTAGCGATCGTACTATTGCGCGGCTTTTGCGAATGAAAATGCGATGGGCTAGCCAAGTGATTGTCGTTATCGGCAAAAAGACGCATGAACGGCCATGGGTAAACTGGGAAGTTAAAGCCGCCCATCAACTTGGGAAACCGATAATTGGTGTGTATGAGAAGGGATTAAAGGACCAAGTCGAAATGCCAGATAATTTAAGAAAATATGCTACATCAAGAGTTGGGTGGAGATCGGAATCTATCATCGATGCTCTAGAGGGAAAAAAACAATTTCAAAACCCAGATGGAACGCCATCCCCGAGAACTGATGGCGGAAATGTAAAATGTTGATAGAGGAAACCTCTCATTTATACACGTATGCCATTACCAGAGATTTTGGTTTTGCACCAAACCCCTTTCACGGTTTATGCACGTTAGCAACTTGTAAGCCTGGCATCCGTCAATCAGCTAAGGTCGGTGACTGGATCATGGGGGTTGGCGGCAGCAAGCTTCGAACCGTGAAAAGGAAATGCATACTTCTGATGAAAGTGTCGGAAAAGATTAGTTTTCAGGATTACTGGGAAGATGATCGTTTTTCATTAAAAAAACCTTTGCGCAATGGAAGTAGAGTGCGGATGCTCGGCGATAACATATATCACAGGGACGAAGACGGTTGCTGGATACAGGAGGACTCCCATCATAGCAATCCAGATGGCACACCAAACCGTGTGAACTTAAATCGTGATACTGAAAACTCTGATCAGGTTTTAATTTCACGCTATTTTTTATACTTCGGTAGCCAAGCGCAAACTGTCGACCTCGAATCAATTGGGTATGGAAGGATTAGAGATTATAAGAAAACGAGCCTCTCAGATTCTGAAGAAGCTCGTAATCTAATAATGTCGATGTTTCGAGAGAATCGAAGCAACATAAATTGGATAGTTTCAGACCCATGCCAATTTATGGACTCTCATCAGCGTGTGGACCAACGTACTGGTAAAATCTCGTAAAGAATGGCAATAACTATGCTGATATACGATGCCAAATTTAATGATTTCGGAGGAACACATTGATGGCAATAGCGTATTCGCCTCCTCTCGTAATCAATTTCATTTGGCATCCTTCTGATTCGAAAAACGTAACCCCTCTTCTTGATGTTATCAGAATGAGTTTTGCTAGGGACAAGGACAGACCCTTCTCACGTGGCCTTAATGTACCACTCTTTTTCTTTAGCTCCCAAAACAGTGACGAAACCCCTTCCGATTATCCAGAACAATTGGCAAAGAGTAATATTATCTTTGTTTTTACAAGTATGAATACTGTTGGCAGGAAAGAATGGCGAAATTACATACAAGGATTGCCACAATCGTCTTCTGTTCATATCGTACCAATTGCAATAGATAGTGAAGGATATGGCCATGGAGGGGCATTAGAGGGATTGAATTGTATTCGCACTAATGATTGGCCTGTAGAAAACAGAGACCTCCATGCGGTGCTCGCACTAGCCCACGAAATTTACCGGTTTGGCTGTAAATCATTGCCCCCCGAAGATAAAGGAATAAAATCTTCTATAACTATTTTCTTAAGTTATTCGAAGGTAGGCGATACTGGCAAGCCACATTCAGAGAAAATAAAGCACTTTATCGATAACACAAACATGAATCGATTTTTTGATGCGAACGAAATCTCGCCTGGATATCATTTTGATCAAGAAATCGAAAAGCACATACAAGATTCGACATTACTCGCAATAGAAAGTGATGCTTATTCCTCTAGATATTGGTGTCAACGCGAAATATTGATTGCAAAAAAACTCAATCGTCCAGTTGTTGTAGTTAATTGTCTCGATGACTACGTTGATCGCATTTTCCCTGCTTCTTCAAATGTCCCGTGTGTTCATATTTCTTCTACTGTTCCAATTTGTGAAAAAGATATTTTACGCATTCTTTCCATAGCGATTATAGAGACAATTCGTTATTGCTATTCAATGCAGTGCCTTGAAGCATATAGGCATGTGGGGTGGATTTATGGAGATTGTGAGCTAACTGCCCGGCCTCCTGAACTCCGGCAGGTGTGTAGCTTTAAGAAGGATGGTAGGCAAAAAATATGCTATCCCGAACCGCCTATATATTCCATTGAGGCAGATTGGCATGAGGATTTAGGGATTCAAGCCTTTACTCCACTCTGGAGTCAAACAGAGCGGGACGTCCTTTCTAAAGAGCGAATTGGTATATCCATTTCTGATGTTCTTTACGAATCTTTCTCTGATCACCATATTCATGCAGATCATCTAGTTCGCCTATCACAAGACCTCGGCAGGCATTTGCTAGCGCGATCCGCAACATTGCTCTATGGTGGAGACTTGCGGCCTGGTGGTTTCACGGAATTTATTCTTGATGAAGCTAGTATGCTGAAGGAGAGGTTAGGGGAAGCAACGCTGCATGTTGAAAATCATTTGGCATGGCCATTATATATATCTGACCCAGAAATTACTTCATGGAGGGCTAGATACCACCATGTCATGGATACTGTTGAACATGGAATTCCTAGTGACGTAGCTGCCGACCTCGATAAAGATACGTTTCTACTGCCTAATACCCCAAGAAATTCATACATCTGGTCTCGATGTTTGACGGAAATGCGAGAGAAGTCTATTTCCTCTTCGACAGCTAGAATTTGCGCTGGAGGAAAACTTTCTGGGTATAAAGGTAAAATGCCAGGTGTTTTAGAGGAAATAGTATTGGCTCTCAATGCACAGAAGCCAATATTTTTGCTTGGGGCGTTTGGTGGCGTGGTTGGCGATATTTGTAAACTTATCTTGACCGCCGAAGTGCCAGAGACGTTAAGTGAAGATTGGCAGATATCCCATAATGAGGGCTATTCGGATTTGCAAAAGTTAGGACGTTCTTACGGACATGCCAGTGACTTTGAAGCGATTACAAAATCTATTCGAAACCTCAGCATACCCGAGTTATCGTCTCGCTGTGGCCTTGATGATAATGAATACAAGCGCTTGATGATATCGCCTTTTGTTGACGAGTGTGTCTATTTGATCTTAAAAGGGCTCAAGGGTAAATAGCATGGGATTAACACAATATACGGCAACAGAAATCAAGCCACTAAGTACTGAAGATACAAATTCGTAATAATATGCCATGGACATTATACAGCCAGAGAACCTAAATGAATTGAAAGGCCCTATTTCACTTCCAGAGTATGAAAGAGTAATAGTCGAAACTGATAGATTTTCAATTGAAGAGGTTATACCAATTCTCTTGGGACTTTATGGCGAAGTTGGCAGCATTATGGCTGCTTCAAAAAAGTATCGCCGGGAGAAAAAGGCTTATCCCAGCTATAAAGAGGCGGTCGAAGAAGAGTTTGGGGACGCGCTTTGGTATTTTTCTGCCTTGTGCCGGCGCTTAAATATTAAATTGGCAGATATATTTGATGCTTTACCTAATGAAGCAGGTTTTAAAAACATATCGGCGATTGATCAAGCTTGTGCACCCGTTTCACAGATTATCGTCTCTGCTCAACTAGAAAACGTAGATTCTGCGCTGATCGATTTGGGTTATATGGCAGCTCAATTACTTAAAATAGATAAAGACTCGTCTGATGTTCGTGAAAACCTCGTAAGTTTTGCGCGCCTGTATTTTCAAGCAATACAGTCGTTAGGTCTTTCTTTTGCCAAGGTGGCAAAAGGTAATCTAATAAAAGTTCTTGGTCGATTTTCTATTGCAAGCGTAGATTCATTGCCAGATTTTGACGCTTCATTTCCTGAGGAAGAACAGCTTCCGAGACAATTTGAAATACATATAACTCAAAGAAAGAGTGGGCAAAGTTATTTGAGATGGAATGGTGTTTTTATTGGCTCGCCGTTAACGGACAATATGCGAGATCCTGACGGATATCGCTTTCATGATGTTTTTCATTTAGCGCATGCCGCAATTCTTCATTGGTCACCGACATTTAGAGCCATGATCAATCAGAAAAGAAAAAGTGACCCAGTATTTGATGAAGCCCAGGATGGTGGAAGAGCAATCGTCGTTGAGGAGGGTCTTACTGCCTGGCTCTATTCCTATTCTAAAGGTCTC
This sequence comes from Nitrospirales bacterium, assembly GCA_040904705.1. GTDB lineage: Bacteria > Nitrospirota > Nitrospiria > Nitrospirales > UBA8639 > Nitrospira_E. The sequence goes on from JBBDSY010000051.1 coordinate 5,422, forward strand.
GACTATTTTGAAGGTCATGGTAGCGTGTCCTTTGATGTGTTGAAAATCATTCAGAAGTTTGTGCAAGGCTATGAAGTAGAAAAATGTCCTCTCAAATTATGGGAAGACACTCTTCTTCAGGGATATTCGGTATTTAGGCAGGTTCGGAAAAATAATGGCGGTGTAGTAATCGGTGACAGAGAAAACAGAAAAATCGGCTATCGTCCAATAGGAGAATAACATGGGGGCTGAATATTTCGTGAGTGAGTTGAGTAATTTGACGTTCGATAATACGTTTAATCCTTACTCTGATCGCTGTGAAGTATATGATGTTTATGATGCACCACAGAAAAGAAGTGCTCTTCTAAGGAAAATTCTGCTCGCCGCTAGCAAAGTTGAGGTCGACTCCATTTGGATAGGTAGAGATTTAGGATATAGAGGTGGACGGCGGACTGGCTTGGCTCTAACCGATGATGTGCATCTATCTCACCATGCAGCAAGATGGGGGATAGAGGCAGGTCGACTGACAAAAGGACAAGCGATTCCGGAAAGAACAGCTGCGGTAATTTGGAGCGTCCTTGATCAAATCTCAAATTCTATCTTGCTTTGGAATGTTTTTCCACTACACCCATATGAGGTGGGTGACCCCTTTAGCAATCGAGCGCATAATTCTAAGGAGAGAATGGCCGGAGAAGAATTGCTGGCGATGCTAATAAGATTAATACAGCCTAAGCAAATAGTTGCGATCGGTAATGATGCGGAAAAATCGGTGATGCGCTTTAAGGATCATTGTAGCATCTTGAAAGTTAGGCACCCAAGTTATGGCGGGCAAAATATTTTCCTTGAACAAATGCAGTCAATATACAATGTCAAAGCACTGAGGCGTACAAGCATATCTATGTTTGAAACAAATTTTGTTTAAACCTGTCGTTTTCATGGAACATTCAACTGGAAAATTCTCCCATTTATTAATTTTTTTAGTTTGTTCTAGGAATGTAGCAAGGTAAACAGGCGATGCAAGTAAAGGTTCAAATCGAGATGTAAGGCAGCACAGCACATGCAGGAGTGGCTAGATATTCGTTTTTTGCGGTATAGACTCCTCGTGGGCTTTCAAACTTTCAAGATACACTTCGATGGCTTCTTGAATGTTCTTTAGTGCATCGGCTCTAGTTTGGCCCTGGGAAAGGCAACCAGGTAAAGCTGGGACTTCAGCCACAAACGCCCCGTCTTCGTCTTGTTCAATTAACACTCTGTATTTCAGTGTCACCCCTTTATGTTCTGTGGGTTGAATTAATAAGTATACGAACGAGCATAGCTTTAACCTATAGTAATTTCAATTAATTTCCAAAGGGTTCTTTAATCTATGTGCCCCCTCGCTGATGACTGACGCCTGCCGTCCGGTCTTTGGGTCGGACGCTCTTATGAACCGGCGGACTTTGTTTGAGCCCTTCGACAAAACTCAGGGTAAACTCCGCGAGTTTGTCTCAGTGAGCTTTAATTTTGATCCGACGCCTTCCGGCTGGCCCAAAGGAGGGACGGAGCCTTACCCCGCCTTCACATATTGCTGAAAACGCTCCGTGAGAAACGGCAGATTGTTGATGTCCGAATAATTCTTTAAGAGCGTATCGATTTTTGAAATACGTTCCGTGGTCGAAGGATGCGTGGTGAAGAACTTGGATTCGACCTGTCCTTTTTCTTTGGCCAATGTCTGCAGATAATCGTTTAACCCTTGCGGGTGATAGCCGGCACGATAGGCGTACTCGATCCCCATGACATCGGCCTCGAATTCTTTCTCCTTGTCCAAACCTTTCGTAAAGAGGACTTCGGTCATTTCATCGATGACGTTGGCAAACATTTCGGGGTTCTTTTTCATAGCGGAGAGGGTGAACTCTGAGACACTTCCAAGAATGGCTCCCCGGCGGATGGTTTCCAGCATGTGCCGGTGGGTGACGTGGGCGACTTCATGGGCGAGGACCCCGGCAAGTTCCGCTTCATTTTTGAGGGTGTTGAGCAACCCCACCGTGATGAAGATAAACCCGCCTGGTGCCGCAAACGCATTCTGTTCCTGACTGTTCAGGATCGCAAAATGGTAATCAAGTGTGGGACGATCAGAAAACTCGGCGACGGTTTTCCCAACGAGATTAATATAGCGCGTCCATTCTTGATTCGGATATTCTCCACCAAATCGGCTGAAGGCTTCGATCGCCACGGCTTCCCCGAGTGTGATTTCTTCTTCCACGCCAATCGGCTGGAGCGATTCCACGACGCCCAAACCCTTTCTGATTAAGTCGATTTTTTTCTTTTTCATCCCAAAGGCTTCGCCTAATCCTTGAATCGTATCCGGCGCTTCTTCGGTAGAAGGCTCCTCCTTCGATTCTTCTTGAGCAGGGGTAGCCTGTTTTTTCTCCGGAGGTGGAGCTTTTATGAGGTCATCCAGAAATCCACCCATTCCAATTCCGGGAAGGAAGACACACGAGATGGCGAGGCTACAAATGATCATCAATTGTTTCATTGGGCACCTCCGGAATATTCTCCTAACTTGCCTGCTTTCTTAAACTGCGTGAATTCATTCGTTGTCACCGAAAATGCCTCCATACGGTCAACCGCATCGCGGTGTTCCTGCTTGATCTGTTTGTCCTTGGCATACTGCTCGGTGGATTCCTTGAGGCCCCGAATGCTACCTCCTGCGCGGGATTCGCGAGCCGCAATTTGGCGTCGCCCCGTGAGGCCGGAGAGGCCTGAGCCACTTGGCGCGCTGGGTTTGGTTGAGGAGAGCCTGAAGGTGAAGACCCACCCGGTTTTTCCTGATGACGTTTTGACTTGGGCCAGCCGCCCTTCTTTGCCAAGGACGGTGACCGAATCTCCCAGTGCTAACGTGGCAACCACGGCGGAGGTCGGAGATTTTTCTGCTGTGACTTTCACGCCATCTTGCTTGGCGAAGACTGTGGCAGCCCAATTGGTTGAGGGCAGCATCCACGCAGCCACTGTGAGAAGGATGATTCCGAAGATGACGCGAGCGATACGGTTTGGCATGCAGGCCCCCTTTCGACGTTGGCGTAGGGCATGGTTAAAGGACAATTGAATTTTCAGGTTGTCTCTGAGTTTCAGATTTTTTCAACACTCCCATTATTGATAGTCTCCAATCAAAGTGAACCCTGCCCAATAGGACGGGTGTGGAAAGTCTTTTTTGACGATGAGTTGAGCCTGTCGCAAACTTTTAGCCTTATTGAGCGTCACATAATTCCGGTAAAAATGCTTCATCAAGACCGAGGTCGAAAGGTCGTCGACCCGCCACAGCGCCGAAACCAGGGCATGGGTGCCGGCATAGATGAAGGCGCGATTGAGGCCGATCAGTTCTCCGGCTTCCAATTTGCCCAGTCCGGTTTGGCACGCACTTAACGTAACTAAATCCGCGTGCAATTCCAAGCCGAAGACTTCCTTCACCGTCAAACGACGGTTTTCAGGATTCGGTGAAGACAGCCACAGACTGGATAAGAGCGGATTAAATTCATCAAATTCCCCGTGCGCGGCTAAATGAATAATCCCATATTTTGAAATATTCTCGATGACCCATTCTTTGGTCGCCTTCGCCCCGGTCAAGATATCCATCTGGGGATAATTCCATTTCATGCTTTGGGCTTCTAATTCGGCTAAAGGCAGTTCGTAATTGTAGTTCCCCAAATCCGGGTTCCCGATGGCCAGCACTTTGTCGTTCTTCGTGGTTTGCCGTTTCGCAAAGGTAAATTGAAAGACGGAGGCCGAGGGCGCGTAGAACAAGGGGATATCATCGACCAGGTAGACCGGGCCATGTTTCAACGCCGCAAACGAAAGAAAATGCAGCGGTCCATCGGGAATGATGCCTAAGACCTCCAGATTGGAAATTTCAGATTCAAAAGGCTTGATGAGCCAGCCGTACAGTTGCTGCAGTTCCTCATCAACGGGCTCCAGGTGTTGAACCAATTGACGATATCGGGAAATGAGCGTCAAGAGTTCCTGCTCGCCGACGGCAACTTGCTTGAACAGTGTCTGTTGCCGGGTAATGAACCAGAGGTAGGTCTGGTCGTGAGTCATGAAGTAAGACACCAGGCCGACCTTGGGGGCCAAGAGGTCTTGGACACCTTTCAGATTGAGCGGATCGACCGCAATAAAGCTGCTGAGGCTGGGGTTCTGTTGTTTGACCTCCAGAATCGCTTCTTCATATTGGGCTTTGAGTCGTTGGTAGCGTTGTTGAAGATCTGTCGGAGGTTGATCGTAGGAGCCCAACTCCGAACGAAGAGAGTCCAACGTGGAACCCAGGGTATGGATATGTGTCCAGGTGTCCTGGTCGGCCTCATTTTTAAACGACATTTTTTGATTGCCCAGTAGATCAATGAAACTCCGCGACCGGGATCGTTCCAGATAATTGAAGGCATCATCTGTCCGGTTCATACCGATCAACAAGGTAATAATGTCTCGATACAAGTCCAACTTGTTGCGTTGAAAGCTGTTGCGCAACTCATCGATTTTTAAGGATGCGCGCATGCCCTCAACAACTTCCACCGCGGTGGATAGCCAGGACAGGGATTCGGTGGTCTGGTGCTTCTCACGTAAAACGGTTCCCATCCCTGCCGCGGCTCGCCACTCGACTTCTTGAATCCCGTGCTTTTTTGCGAGATCAAATGTCCGTTGGTAGTACTCCAGTGCTTGCTCGGGTTGATGCAGCGCATGATTCAAATTCCCGAGTTCCAGCAGGGCTTTGACCCAATTGGTGACATTATGAATGTCGGCGCTGATCTGTTCCGCCTTTAAAAATTGAGCTTCGGCTTCTTTCAATTTACCCAAGGCCAGGAGGGAAATTCCGATATTGCGGTGATCGTAGCCCAGTCCCCAAAGAGATTTGAGCGATTCGTCCAGCTCCTTAGCACGGGTAAACTTTTCCAAGGCCGTGGTATGGTCGCCTTGCTGGCGATAGATCAACCCGAGATTATTCAAAGAGGAGGCCAGTTCCGTTTGAATGTTCGAGGCCTCGCTGAGCTTCACCGCTTCATGCAAATGATGCAGCCCCTTTTCCGGCTCGTTAAGCGTCCAGTACATGAGCCCTCGGGTATTTTTCACCATAATGCGGAGTTGGGCATCATTGGTGAGTGCGGCTTGCTGGTCAGCCTGCGTCAGCCGTTGAAAGGCGGTTTGATACTCACCCTGGAACCAGGCCAGGTTCGCCAGGTATAAGTGGCCGGTTGCCATCAAGAATGGCTGCTGAAGCTCCTGCCCAATCGTGAGTCCCTGGGTATAGTAGTTGGCCGCTTGATCAAACAAGGCGACTTTTTCAAAGGTGAGTCCCACTTCATAGAGAACTTCGGCTTCTCCCCGCCGGTCACCCTGTTGCTGGTACCGATCCAGCGCCACCAAAAAATGTTCACGAGCCTTTTCATACCGTCCCAATCGTAAATAATGAATACGACCCATTCGGCGGTATTGAAAGGCCGTCTGGCCCATCTCTCCAATTTCTTCGTACAGCGAAAACGACTCATGAAATTTTTCCAAGGCTTCCGAGTAGGACCCCATATTTTCTCGAACCACCCCGAGGGTCGCCACGCCCTCGGCCAAGCGATCTAACTCCCCGCTCTCATTCCAAAGGCGGGTGGCTTCTTCCAACTGCTGTACCGCTTCGTCAAATCGCTCCATTCGGGAGTACAAGATACCCAGGCGGTAGAGCACTTCCGCCCGATCATTGGTGGATGTTTCAGGGGTTAAGGCCTTGAGCAGCTTTTGCTGGAAGAAGAGGCCTTTTTCATAATTGCCAATCTCAAAAGCGGTTTCCACCGCCAGGGTGGTCAGGGGCTTGAACTCCCCTTGCTTGCCGGCATAATCCATGAGCGCCAAGGTATGTTCGATATGAGTCAGGGAATCTGAAAACCGCTGCTCTTCAAAGGCGGTAATAGCCTTGGCCTGCTCCTGGTCGTAGATGAGTGTGGCATATTCCTCGCGTTCATCGGCTGCCATGCCGGCAAACCCGTAATGATGGAATGCCGTGAACCCGGCTTTCGCACCCCACAGGTCTTGCGAGGCAGCCACCACGGCTTCATCCGGCGGGAGGCGTTGGAGATGAAGGAGGTAACGATTCAACCATGTGGCAGCCTCCTCGGAATTGACGGGGTGTTGGCTCACGATGATATGAGGAAATCCTGCCTGTAAAAAGGCCGCGATTGCCACGTCGGGAGATGGTCTATCGGGGTCCAGGCCGCCGAACAAGATGAGGGAATGGTGTTGGGTTCCAGCGAAATCGACCACGGAAACTGATTCCCGCACGTTCTGTGTTTGATCGACTTCGAATCTGACTCGATCCGGCGCATGAAGAAAGGCGGCAATATTCGATGACGCAGCCAGGGCACGGTCGTGGTCCGGTTTGCCGGTAAAGGGTTCCAAGCTGAACGGAATTTCCCCGCCCCCTTGTTCAAGACGGGGTTGAAAATTTTCAGGTGCTGTGAGGTGGGAAAAAAATAAGCTACGTAGGTGAAACCCCGTCATGAAGTCGTAGGCACTGCTGACTCGGGTAATCGGTGTTGTTCCCAAGGGTAAGGCTAACAGGGCCGGCTCCAGCTCTGAAGCAACCGACACATACGCTGAGGCAGCCTGATTCAGGCGTTGATGAAATTCCTGGTCCCCAACCATCTTCCCGTCCTTAAGGGTAATCGGGCTGTAATGGAGGCGTTCTCCGTTATGGACAAAACCATGGTAGCCCTGTTGCCCTTGAAGAATTTTCACATAGGGGTGCCGGCGATCGACCGCCAAAAAGATCAGTTCGTTGCTCAGAGGATAGGACCAGAACGCGGCGGCTGCCCATGGTTGTTCTTCATACAAAATATATAACAGTTCTTCGAGGAACGGGCTGAGTTGCTCCAGCGATTCTTCATCGCCTTTGAGTCTGGCCTGACGGATCTCTGCGAATAATGATTGAAGTTCCGGGCCATAATCCCCGAGGCCCTTCAGAAAAAAATCCTCGCCTAACATGTCATAGACGGCACTGGTCCGTTGCCGGAGACTCAATTGTTCGGAGATGGCAAAGGCCGATGCCGATTTCCCTTCGGCGACCAGGTTGTCGACCGATAATTGAATGAGCCGGTCGTAGGCCGGCCACAGCCCGGATATCCCTGCGAGAGAATCGGTTTGAGCCGGAAACTGCAGCACCGTATCCACCGCGTGGGTCAAGAATTCTTGTCGGCGTGAAGCGTCTTGAGTTGTTTCCGCTTGCAAGAGATACCACAGCCAGGCATGAGAGCCTTTGTGATCGTTCACCAGTGATTGTAAATCGTCCTGAACGTGATCGACTGTGGTTGAGGGTAGGGCGTTTTTGGCCAGCTCGGCTTGATTGAGTTTGACGAGAAAGGTGAGCGGAGCACGTTGATCGTCCGGAAACAGCGAGGGTTTCTGAAGAAGGGATTCGGCTCGGGTGTAATACGACCAGGGTAGGGTGTCATAACGGAACTGGCGATGGATTCGTTGAACGGATTCTTCCATCGTGGCGGTACCGTGTTGTGGTGTTTCGGGTCGTCGAGACAAAAGCAGTGCCGTGTTCGTGAGCGTATAAAACAGCGTAGGATCTTCATAGCCCATGGAATGGAGGCCCTCGAGTCCCTCAGTCAACAGTTCGAAGAGACTTTCTTCAGGAAGACGTCCTTCTTCAATCTCCTCAACTGCCAATTTTGAGAGATTATAGAGATTGACGCTTGTCCCGAATGGAATATTCAATGTGCGCGTGTAATTTAAGGATTGACGGAGCGATTCTACGGCCTGCAATGGTCGGCCCATCTGATGCGAGAGGACCCCAATGCGGTTGAGGACGATGGCCTTTTCCGTGAGCGCCGCTGCAGAGGGAGGATCGGATGCGGCCTGATTGAGCAGGGCCAGTTTCTTTTCGAAATAGTCTTTGGCCGGACCCGGTTCGGCTAATCGCTCATAGGTATTGGCGATATAGCTGAACATGAGCTTTTCTTCGCCTCGCTTGTCGAAGCCGCTGGCCGCTTGCGAGGCGGTTTCGCTTAACCCCACCTCAAGATTGATCAAGCCCGCTCCCGCTTCTATCGTGTTTCCACCCATCCTGGTTAAATGTTCAAGACTGGTGAAGTAACTGTCGAGAGCTCTCTTCAGATCGGCACGGCTTCCTGGCTGATCTGTCTCACTGAGGTTGAACAGATTGACGCCAATATTGCGTTGCAGCAGAGCGACATTTTGTGTGTTCCCCAATTCTCGATTGATGTCTAAGGCCTTGGTATACGTGTCAATGGCCTGAGCATGCTCGCCCAGGTCTTGGTAAGCGAGACCTAACCGTTCCAATAATTGCGCCTTAAAGGCGGGTTGATCCGAAGGGACCCGTCGCAAGGCCAATTGATATTGTCCTACCGCTTCCTGACTGCGCCCGGACTTGAAGCAGGCTTCTCCGTAATTTTTGCGATAGAGCATTTCCGTTGAGCTATCACCTGTCGGAGTGAATTGGTCTTCACGTTGGCGGTAATGCCGGTAGGCTTCACGGAAATTACCCAATGCTAAATAGGTATTGCCCAGGTTGAGAAGCAATTGTGACTCCACCTCTGGCAAACGGGCTCTGTCGTTGAGGTCAAGAGCCAAGCGATATTCCCGTTCCGCCTTCTCCAGATTGCCGGACTGTCCGGTGACCCGCTCGGTTTGTTCATATGCCCATCCCAGGGTTTGATGGATATAGGCAATCGAGGGATCCACGTCCACTGCCTTGGAGAGTCCTTTCAGAACACGGGGAAGGTTGGGTGGTTCCGCATACGAATAGGCGAGGGCTTGTCCATAGCGATACACCGCATTCTGAGGTTCCGCCTTAACTAACGTCGAGTACCAGCTTTGAAGCTCTTGGGTGTCTTTCAGCATGGACTTGGTTTCAATGTAGGCCCGATGAGCCTCCACCGATTGAGGATATTGGTCGATCAGGTGTTTCAATGATTTGGCGGCAATGCGGGTTTCTCCAATTTTGCGATCCTTGAGAGCCTTTTTCACCAATTGCAGAACCAACAATTCTTGCGTGTCTTTGAGTTGGCCATGCCCTTCTCCCGTAAATTGCCCAAGAGCGGCATAGGTGTCGGCCGCCTCCTGAAACCGTTCCGCCGCAGAAAGCAGTCGTGCTTTGTGTTGAAAGGCCTGGATGGTCAGGTCACGGGGCACGTTGGTGGCGGTCAGAACAGATTCAAGCGATTCCAATGCCGGCCCTTGTTCCCCTAACGCATCATAGAATGTCGCCACGCGCAAACGTGCGGTGGCAGACAAGACCGGGAGGTCAGCCTGTTGAGCCATGAAACTATTTAAGGCCGTGATGGCCTCTTGCGGGGTTTGGTTCTGCTGGGACAAATCAAGGGCTCGCAGTATGGCACGTCTCCCCCAGGAGGAATCTTCGCCGAACACATGAATCACATCGATAAAGACTTTGAGAACGTTCGTTCTATCGCCAAGCGCCTGGTAGGCCTCCGCACGACTGAATAAGGCCTGAGCGCGGACGTCCTTATTGCGAAGATTCTCCACCTTGATCAGGTAATCCAATGCTTTGAGCGGGTGGTTGGCAAAGAGGTGCAGGCGGCCGGCCGCAATGTACGCGTGGCCATAGATTTCCTCTTGGGCCTGGTGTTGATTGGCTAAATCGAGGAGTTCTTTGGTCGCTGTCGTGATGAGTCGGTTGCGCTCGGCCGCACTGACGGTGAGGGCGCGTTCCTGCAGGCCCAGGGTGATGTCGTAGATGGAGGCCAGCACGCCAATTCGTCCGGGTTCTGTGTGGTGACGCTGAATGACCTGTCGTGCTGATGCAAAATTGTGTTCCCGGACATAGGCTTCTGCTAGAGAAAAATCAAAGTCGGCTTGGGCTTCGGGACTGAGGGTGCCCAGGAGATTGCGGGAAATATTGGTCAGCACCAGGAGGGCCTGATCGGATCGCCCGGTGTCCTGGTAGGACGTGGCTAAGGCCTTGGCCTGATCCAAATCGGCATAGTCATTCAAAAAGGCGGGGATGTCGATTCGAAAGAGATCGCCCCGTTTGAGGTCCGCATAATAGAGAAATGTTCCGGCTGTGGTCGGATAGGCATGGAATTGGTGGGCAGGGGTGAGTTGATAGTCCAGCGTCTTGTTGTCCGGACCCGCTGGGACAGAGTACATCCAGAGAGACGATTCATCGTCGGTATCAAGTTGGCCATCTCCGTTGGTGTCCTGTTCATACCGCGTAAAAAAGATAAAGGGATCTGAGGTGGCCGAAGACTCCGGAGGAAGGATCGAGGGCCAGAGATCGAGAGCCGGCGACGCAGAGTCCAAGGCGGTCGTGTGTTTGCTGTGGATGTCCATGATCGTCACGTGGTTATGATCGGTATAGACAATCGCGCCGGTGGTTCCCACAGAAAAACTGGTGGCATGAGGAACAATGAGTGCTTCCTGGTTGTCGGAGAACGTTTTCCGGTAAATGGCAGACGTGCCTTCCAGCGGAGGCGTTTTGAGATAATAGAAGGCATTTTCTTCCGGATCCCATTGGGGGAAGGTATCTCCACTGCGAAGGTCGGTGAGTTGTTGCTCCTCTCCGGTAATAAGATCACGCAGGTAGATGTCCCCACGGGGGTCGGTTTTATGGGAGACATACAAGAGTCGCGTCCCATCACGATTGATGCTGGGATTGTGATCGCTGGCCGGATGGGTGGTGATTTGCCGGGGAAGCGCCAGAGCCGTTTTGCTAAGGGATTGAACCCAAATATCCTCGTTGCCGGAACGCGTGGACACAAACGCAAGGAACTGAGCATTGGCTGAAACAGTCGGTTGATAATCAGCAGCCGGATGGGAGGTCAGACGTTGTGGAGATGAGCCAAAAGATGGCGTGGCGCTAAGAAGCAGGAGGGCAAGGCTCAAAAGATACAGGTCACGACGTCGAGTGAACGCACTGATACAGTCGTAGGCCATCGTGATGCGTGACGTGGGATGTTTCATGGGCATGGGCAATTTCAAATGCGCTAATCCAAGGGCTGAGAGGGAGAGGGGGGCGTCTTGTTCAGATTGTAATGGGGTTGAGCTGGTTACCTGGCTCCTTCCTTTTGGACCCATTGTTCATTCTCGAGTTGAACCCATTCACCCTTTATCGCTTTGTCCCGATTCAGTGCGGCAAACATCTTGTGGACTTTTGGCAAATCTTGCGGGGTCAATGTTTCATTGGTTTCGACGACCCGGTGCATCACCACCAGGCGGTCTTCATTTTCTTCCTTCAGAAGATTGTCGAGAAAGGGCTGGTCCTTGACGGGAACCTTGTCCGGAGATAAGAGCGTGACACCCCCTGTCGTATTTTCCCCAACCACCCCCAAGGCTTTAAAACGGTTCAGGTCGTCTTTATTGAAGGAGATTCGTTGCAATGCTCGTGTGACTTCTTTTTTCCCTGGCGGCAGTTCGGCGGTTTTTTTTAATTTGCCTTTGGGATCGATATATCGGACTGAGGCCATCAGCATGACTTCCTGGTTTAATTCTTGATACGTCCCCAGGACTTGGTTTTCTAAGGCCGTGCGTTCGTCCACCACTGTGACGCCTACCAACGGTCCTCCGCATCCAATGAGTATCGTCAGCGCGAAGCTGCCTGCAAAAAGGTAGGAAAATTTCCGAATGAGATAGTCGAATGCTGGGTGGTCCATGATTGCTATCATATCAAATGTAACACTCCAGCTGGAGAAGGTTGTTCAAATGGTTATCTTGGGTACCCTGCATTGCCCGGTGTAGGTTCTCCGAACGGTTTGTTCCCCTTGGTTTGTCATCCTGAGCGAAGCGAAGGATCTGTGCCAATAGCAACCGTGCTACGGCGTAGCGAGATGTTTTGCCTTCGACCCAGCATGACAATACTTAGGATAAAAGCCGTTTGAGCCATCCAAAACCCCGTTGTTATCCTGAGGGGAACGAAGGATCTGATCCCCATCGCCTGAGGCCATGGCTGAGCGAGATTCTTCGCCTTTGGCTCAGAATGACAATTACTTCACCGCATGATCAATTCACCCTCAGGAGAAAAACTATAGGTGTCTGCCCCAAGCATGTCTAATAAGGGGATGAGGGTTTTCCAGTTGGGGATGGCGGCGGTGAGGGTTTCGATGTTTTTCATCTTGGCGATGGGGATTCGATTGAGGGTAAATGTCGGAATCAAACTTCCCTGAAATTCAATGACCAGATTTAATTGCCCTCTCGCAATGTCGATGTGTACGAGGGAGGGGTTGGCGAGTTGTAATTGGGCACGAGCGTTCGAGAGAGTCGGATTACGGCCTTCGGGATCGAGAAAGACGAGAAGCCGGTCTAATGCGTCCTTCCCGATGTGGGTGATGTTGAGCTGACAGGACAAACGGCTCAGATCCACCGCTCCGGTTTCGTCCTGCAAATTGGCATCCAGGACCACGGTCGCGGCTATTGTGCTATCGCCTGCAATGCGATTCTTCGCGGTCATGAGTTCATTGATATTGAGGTTGGCAATGTCAAAGTCGGCGGAGACGCGGAGGGGGTGTTCAACGGCAATAGCCATATTACCTCCGATCCCTCCACCCAATACGTTCATCGCTAAATTTTGAATTCTGAGCACGTGTTGCTGAAACGCGATATGGGTGGAAAATTTCTGAACCGACAACGGACCAAGCGTGAATTCCTCGATAGAAATCTGTTGTTCTTTCCCTGACAGCATTTTGAGCTGGGCGATACGGTCAGATGGGAGAAATCTTTTTTGAGCGGGTGCTTTGAGGCCACCGGCATCCCAGCGAAGGGTTTTTCTGATGTGCAGACCTCCGTTTATCTTCTTCAACTCAGTGCCCTCTTGAGCAATGGAGAGCTTTTCCGCATCAAGGTTTATTGAGGCGCTCAGATCCCCCTGTTCTCGCTTGTGCAGGTGAACCCCGACCTGAGTCTTTCCCTTTCCAGATACCCCATAGGGTTGTAAGGCTGCTTGGAAGGGTTCAAGGTCCAGGCCAAGCTGCGTGTGCAATTGCACAAAGAGCTTTGAGAGTTGAGTTCCTCGGGAAGTAGTCGAGGAAGAGAAAAACTCCCGTAAGCCTACCAGGACGGCTTTGGTAGAAAGGTCCACACCCCGGGCTGTGACATGAATCGGATCTAGATGCACTTCATTGAGATTCGGTGATGTCAGGTTGAGTTTCAGGGCCATATCTGTGAGTGCCCGGATGGGGAGCGTATTGGGTAACCCAATTCGGTCGATTTGCAAGCCGGTTGTGAGTTGGCTTTGAGGTGAGGCGTTGGGAGAGTACCCAAAGGCCAGTGTCCCATTCCCGCCTTCCACCTGATACCCGGCCACGGCTCCTGCAAGATCATGAAGCCTTAAGGTGCTTTTGAGTCCAAATGGGAGTGCGAATTTTTCAAGGTCTGTATTCTCGGGAAGGCGACCGGCGCCTTGCATGGTGAGTTCAAGTCTGCCCCTTGGATTGATGGCGTCCATCCCTTCCATGAGGGGTCCGGATAAATGGGGCAGCAGGTTGCCGATATGGATGAGGGGGGCTTGGAGATTGAAGTCAAATTGTTGGGTTTCTTGTGAGAATCGTCCTTGCAGGTTGAGATCGAGAATGTTTTCGCTCAGGACTGCGAAACGTTCCACAGCAAAATCTTTTTTCATCAAATCTTCTTTGGTATTGAGTAAGAGTCTCAGTGACGGCACCGTCGCTGTGAGAGAAGGATCGGAAAAGGCCATATTTCGAAGTGCCATCTGCAGTTGATCGTGGGACCGGATATGTATGGGTTGAAACGTTGGCGAAAGGTTGCCCTGAAAGGACGATTTGAGGATGAGGTTCATCGCCTCAAGCCTCAAGCTTTTCTTGGCATGAATGCCGGAAAACTTTGTTGAGAACCCCATCGTTCCGTGAAACGCTCCTTCCTCTTTTTGATAGTGAGACGACAGCAGAAATGTCAATTGCTCAACGTTCCCCCTGACGCCAAGGGTGTCCGACGTCGCCTTGATGGGCGAAAGTTTGAGTGCAGCGGTAGCCGTGGCCAGGAGAGGATGAAAATCCTGCTGCAAAAGGGCCGTGGCCCGAAGGATCAGATTTTCAGGCTCTGCACTCGCCTCGATGGCCATGCCCTGAAGGTGGTCCCGGGGGAGAAGCGGGAGGAGTGCTTGAAGACGGGGCCGAACCTGTAATTCCAACGACGCATCCATGTTCAGACTGGGCGACGGTTGGGGGGTAAGATCTGCTTTGGCATGAAGGGACCCGTAAGAACCGAGGTTTAGGTCAAGTGTCTTGAGGTGCGCCTCACGAGTGCGATGATTGCCCTTGGCATCAAGGGTGAAATCGAAAGGCAGTGTCAAAGAAGTCCCCATGATCTCTGGAGGAATCAGCGTTAAGCCACGAACGTTGAGTGCTGCTGACAAAGGACCAGTCATGTGGCCATCGCTGGCGAGAACCACGTCAAGATTGTGAAGTGCATAGGATTGGAATGTCAGATCCTGGACTGTGCCTTTACCCGATACGGTTCCTTCGGTTGGCTGGTTTCGTTGGATACGAATGTCTTCAGCTCGGATGTCGAGAGTGGTTGGTCCGAGATCGAGCGCCAGCGACGGGAGATTGACCCGGAGATCGTTGGCTTGAAGACCGGCTTGAATGGTTCCCAGAAACTGTCCCTCAGGCAAAGCCCCTTTGATGGAAAAGGTAGGAGACAGAGAGCCCTGAAGAGATGTAGAGGCCCATTCGGATGGCACAAAATCCTGGGCCGTCTTCATGATGGCGTCAAGGTTGAATTGGGTCTTTGTGAGGGAGAGATCGATGTTGTCCGGTGTGAACAAATTGCTGACCGTTCCAGAAAAGGTCATACGCCAACCGGGGGTTGAGGCAAGCGTCAACTCCTGAAGGTTGAAGTGTTGCCGTGAAAGATCAATTTGCGTGTGAAACGTGATGTCTAATGGCAAGTGTACGTGCTTGCCTTGGAAGTCCATGGCTACCTGGTCAATGGTGAGCTGACCCTTCAGGTTGGCGTCCTCAGGTGAAACGGCTCCGGAACTGAGTAGGTTGAGGTTCGACAACTCCACTTGCAGGTCTGGCGAGACGGTCACCTGCACGTGACTATCAATGATGGCCAGGGTATCCAGGTCAATGGATATCGGAAAAGTGGGAAGCCTGGTGGGTTCTGCCGGTGGAGGAGTATCAGGTGGTTCCGAAGGAGCAGCTTGGGTGAGCTCAGGTAGATTGAGCGAGATGTCGGCTCCTTCAACAGTCACTTCGTTAATCGTGAACGTGCCACGAAGTAATCCAAGAAGCGAATAGTCCAGTTTCAGGCGTTCCAACGTGAGTGGGGGGTGATCGGGTTTGTGAAATGCCAAGTTTCCCACGTTGAGGCCCGTTAAGGCGTTGAACGAGAGGGATTGGATTGTCACGGTGTCCTGCAGGAGTTCCGACAACCGAACTTCTAATTCTTCCCGTACGAGGTTGGAAGGAAACCAATAGGTCAACAACAACCCCGCACAGAGAAGAAGGGCCAGCATGCCCACGGCTAACCAGACGAACCCTTTCACGACTGTTCTTGATCGTGGTGGTTTTGGAGAAGGATGTTTGTCGTGTTGAAGTGTATCGGCAGTCATGGAAGAGGAGAATCCTATTGTCAGAAAGCGAAGAGACCTCTTTTGTTATTGGAGTTAAGACGGATCATACAGAATACATGGCTCTGGTCTTATAGTTCTTGAATTCAACTCGTAAGTGCAACTCAAGCGTTTGGGTTAGCGGGGCAGATACGAGTCTGCTCATACAAGCGGTAACACATTCCCTAAACAACCAGTGGTTGTAGCTGTGACCTCGCTTCTGTCTCAGTTTTTGTGAGATCCAAGAACTCCTGACTGAACGAGGAATGACCGTCGCCTCATAAACCCATTCCTCTATTTTTTTCCAACAGAGCCCCTTGGGGTTCGTGACTGAACCGCGAAATTGCTTACTTATGAGAAGAGTTGCGAGGGAAGGGTCAGATTGAGATTGAAGCTGGATGTGGCATGGACGCCATCCTGGTGGACGTACTCAATGGTGCCTATCAGTCCAATGAGGATGACCTCTTGGACTCCGGACGCCAAGTAGGCTTGGGTTTTATGGTTGATTTCCTTTGGGCGGTTGCCCGGTGACAGGACTTCAACCACGAGGGGCGGCGCTTCGAGGAGCTGTTCTGGGGAGGTAATTTTCTGCCAGTCGCTCTCCGGCATCCAGATCACGTCAGGCACTCGGATGCCGGCTGTGGTCGTAAGGACCGCAGCTTCTACGACGGCTTCTCCTCCTAATTGGGCCTGTAATTGAAAGGCAATTTGGGTGCAGAGGCGTTGATGGCGTGTTTCCGGGCGCGGACTCATGATCAATTCTCCATGTTCGGTGAGTTCATACCAATCAGGTAGCTGATCATTTCCTGCCAGGTCAGCCCACAAGAGTGAGAGTTCTTCCGGGGACAGAATGGTATCCGCATTCATCATGCTGTTCATTCTAGGAAGCTCCTCCTTTCCTGTCAACGCATCTCATCCTGTGTCATAACGCGCTCCCCGCCGTTCAGGGGAACCCGAATGGACAGGTATTGCTCCAGCAAGACTTGCACTTCGGAGAGTATCACACGGTCGGGGGTCTTACCCGGGCTCCTGAACGCCATTGACCTTCAAGACATTGAAATTCAATAGAGAATTCAAAGTAAAGGAAGGAAGGGAAATTTGAGGATCCAGTTTTATCGATGGAAGGCAGGGGGCTTGAATTTTAAAATTTCTCCTCAAGCACCCCAATTTTCGGGAGATTTTTGCGGCCGATTTTCGCGATCGCGTGGTGCACCATGTCCTGGCTAAGATCTCGAAGACCATTTCAGGATCGCGCATTAACTCGCAGTTCTGTTCTCCGGTGTGAGAGATAGCAATCAGGCGGTTGTCTTCAGCGAATTGCCCGATGTCTTCAACGGATACGTGCAGGTAGCCATTAACGGTGAGGCGGAGGCGGGTATTGCAGCCGAGGAGCCGAGTAAAGACTTTAGCGAAGCGTTGATAGGGTTTCATTGGAGTTTCTCCTTTAAGTTGAGGGAAACCCCGGCGAAGACCGCCAGAAGCTTTCGGTTGCAGGTGATTACCGTGCTTGTCTACGGACACAGTCCTTCGCCATTTCTGCAACAGAGGCCAGGGCGTCCAGGTCGGTGAGACCGTAGGAAGCCGAGGTTTTCCATTTGCCTTCTGCATCCTTAGCGGAACGGGAAAAGGTGACAGAGAAGAAAATCCTTTTCTCTCCGGTGTTCTCCCAGACTGCGGCATTGACGTTTCCGTACCTGAATGCCGTCGCAGGTTTTCGATCTTGGGTAGCCATGTAGTTCCCCATTTGAAAAAGGTTGGTTGGGTCTCTCTCAAGCCCAGAGAGCTAAACGCATTTGTAAGGGGGACCAGCCTGGAAGCCGTAGAGCATACCCGCGCAGGGGAAAAGCCCGCAGGCGGGAGGGCGGTCATGGCTACAACAGAAAGGAAGGGAGGACTTGGAGCGGAAATCGTGCCGCGATGTCTGAAGGCAGAAACGGGGCAGTTATGCCTGATGGAGTTTTCCTCTGGGCGGTAGGTGGATACCGCTGTAAAAGGCGATTGCCTGTTGTAACGTGACGGGTTACAATTAGGGATGATAGAAAGTTTTCGGCATAAAGGTTTACGGAAGCTCTATGAGGACGGGAAATCACGGTTTCTCCCGGCTGACGAGGTGGGGAAGATCAGGCGTATCCTTTCTTACCTGGAGGCGGCAGAAAAACCACAGGCGTTAAACCTGCCGGGGTATCGGTTTCACCAATTGAAGGGTGAATATCGAGGTTTTTATTCGGTGACTGTCACCGGAAACAACCGGATTATTTTTCGGTTTGTGGACGGTCATGCTGTTGACGTTGATTATTTGGATTATCATTAAGGAGAACAAAACATGATGCACGATCCTTCACATCCGGGCGAGGTTATTAAGCACGATTGTATCGAACCGTTAAAGTTGACGGTGACGGATGCCGCTGACGGTCTCGGCGTGAGCCGAAAGGCACTGTCTGAGCTTATTAACGGCAAGTCGGGTGTGTCGCCGGACATGGCTATCAGGCTTGAAAAAGCAGGGTGGGGAACTGCCGACACATGGTTGAGGATGCAGATGCAGTTTGACCTATGGCAAGCGCGTAAGAGGGCGGGAAAGCTCAAGGTCAAAAGATTTGAAGAGGCAGTTCATGCGTGAGGGGCGATGAAGAAGAAAATCCCGACGTTGGCAACCGACGTTGAAACCGAGTGGGTTGTCGATAGGACTGATCTGTCGAAATACGATCTTTCCGGCTTGAAGGGGCGGCGAGGGTTTTGCCCGGCGTGTGGCGCCCAAGACGCTCTCTGCTATTTTGTGATTGTATCCATTAAATCAGGACAAGACCTGTCAAACCTGTTAGCCCTTCAGTTGGCGATAGCCAAAAAGGAGGACTAAGGCTCCGCCGATCGCGAGGCCAAGACTGCGCAGGTCAAACCCACTGATATCGCCGTATCCCAATGAGGTGCTGATCAAACCGCCTACCATCGCGCCCGCGATACCAATCAAGATGGTGACAATCATTCCTCCAGGGTCTTTTCCCGGCATAATGAGCTTGGCGAGGATGCCTGCAATGAGGCCGAACACGATCCAGGAAATGATGCCCATAGGATCCTCCTTGTGAGTCACACATGAATTGAAATTTCCGTCATCCGGCATTCATGATTTGTGCAGTGCGAGGACGGGTTGAAATGGGCCATGCCCCAAAAGGTTATGCGCTGTCTTTGGCCATCGCGGCAATGAAGGAATCGGCCTCCTTTATTGATGCGTTCAGTTCTTTTATGAGTGAGGCAATATTGCTTTCCACCGAGACCAATTCATTTTTCAATGACGCGATCGATTGTGCGTTCAGGTTGTGTTTCAGGAAGAGAACCTGATCTTTAAACTTGGCCAATACGGGATCCATTTTGACTTCAGCCCGTTTCATGGCTTTGATGAGTTGGGCATATTGGGTGCGTGTGTGTGTCAGCTTTTTCTGACTGCTCTGGCGCAAGGCGTCACTGGAATACTCTTTGAGTTCAGCGGCCCATTCTTCAAATAAGGCTTCAGACACGTCTTCCACTGACGCGATTCGATCTCGAACCGCTTTCGCTTTGGCCTCGCTCTGTTCATATTCTGCATTGAGGACGTCATATTTGTCCTGTAATTCTCCCCCCTTGATGTTGAGCGTCTTAGTAAATCGGTCGAGTGCGGACTTGAATTGTTCTTTGGCCTCCTGTTGGGCGTCACGGGCTTTTTCCACATCACGGACCAACAGGTCCCGCTTGTGATAGCCGATTTTCTCCATGGTCTCATAATAAACCGTCTGGCAACCAAAGGTAGTCAGACTCAAGAGGACTATTCCCCATGTCAGGTATGGAAGGAGTCTGCGAAAATCTACAAGAGAATATTGAGGGTACATCACGTCATCCTTATGCAAGCGGTTTTTGGTCATGGGGCGACTCAGCGGGTGGTCGATCAGGAGGGCTTCAATGCCTTTTCCAACAGACTTCTGACTCCATCGCCGCCTTGATTCTGGACGAAGGACAGGACGACGGGGACAAATTTTCCAATCATGTCTGGACTGAGGCCGAGTTTGGAAAAGCCGCTGACTAAATTGGCTAAATTTCCCAATCCCCCCAACTTGTCCCCTAGGCCGCTCGCGCCGAATGCAGCCGCCGCACCTCCTAGCGCTCCCATTATACCGCCGCCCGCAGACGCCGGTGCAGCCGGTTCGGGGGCAGCGTCTAAAAGACTACTGAGCCCGGGGACCTTATCCGCGATCTGTTGGAATTCACTTGCACCTAATTTCTCTTTCGCTAAATTGAACAGCAGTCCTGCGCCGCCTTTGGCTTGCCCTTCGTTGACGCCTAGACTACTGACGAGTTGTTGAACGAGTGCCATCATAGAAGTATCTCCGATTGAAGTATGAACATATGCTGTCCGATAGGGGAAATCAAACCCACGTTGACGGAATAGAGAGGGGGTAGAGGTGTACCGACTGAAAGTAGGCTCTCGTTGATAATCGAAATAGGATACGGGAACAACGTCGCCAAAGGAAAGGGGGCGAGGAGAAATGAGGGATGCCGAATGGAGTCGATGAATATCTGAGACCGTCGGTTCGCCAGGTTCGGCTACTCCCAGGCGGGAGTGTGTTGCCTCTGCGCATTTTGCCAATGGGGCACCCAGCCTAATCCAAACAGTGTCACCGTAATGTTGGATTTTTTTGGGCGAATGGCGATGGTGTCCAACGCTTCGGAATCCCTTTGTAATTGAGCGGCCAAGGCATCGGTTTCCTTGGTAAATTCTTTTTCAAGGTCAGCTAATTCTTGGATAAGGGCCTCGACATTCTCGCCGGCCCGTTCAATATCCTGGCTCTCTTTCATCGACCGACTCATGCCACGGATGGTGGATGTAGCTTTGCTCATGGAGGTTCGACTCACCGCCTTTCTTCCCAGAAAGGCAGAAAGAACCGTCGCGCCGAACGAAATTACCGTTTGGAATTTCTGTTGCTTGGCTTGTTCTTCCTCCCGCGCGACGGCCTGCTCGGCGCGGCGGATGCGGTCTTCCAGAATCGCCATTTTTGCCGCGTATTTTTTACGTAACGATTCGGTTTCCGCGTCGCGGATTTCGCGAGTGGCTTGTTGCACACGAAGGCGAAAGTCCCGCTCGGACTCGCCTGACGTCGACGTGATTTTCAACGCCGGGCAGCTCCAGATTTTAAGGACGTGGTGTTGGTACACCCAGGTCACGAAATCTTTCTGCCATTTTTTATAATTGTTGGCCTGACTGGCTGGCGCCGGTACCTCTTCAAATGTGCCTTCCTCCTCAGGTCGGGATTCCAGATCGTCAGGAACCAGATCTGTGAGTGCGATAGTATCCCAGTCAACGGGAGCAGCATCATCGGCCAAAGGAACAAGCACGGTCAGATGACGAGACTCATCGATCTTTTTCCGGCCATCCAGGAAATGGACACCTGCCGATGCCAAGAGCCGTGGTATATACACGAGCGTGGAATCCGTCAATGGCGGACGACGAAGCGGGACGAAAAATTGCGAAATCTCGGGAGGCAGGACCGGGGGATGGCTGGCTGTGCCTACAGGTGTCCCTGCTGGGGCTGGTTCTGAAAGCAGCGCCTGAGTCATTGACGATGCTGCAGCTTTCACCGGATCCATCAGCGTCTTAATCTGGGTTCTCGTCAAAGGCCCTCGTAAATAAGACAACACCCAGCGGGTCTCAAAAATTTCCGGGCGGTCGTCATGCACATTGTTCATCAGGAAGACCCGCTTCCCCAGACCGGAGATGATCTGCTCCATCTTCTGACGATTGAACTTTTCATCACTGGTGGCAGCGCCTTCCAGTCCATCTAACACTCGGGCCATGTCTCGTTCAGTCTGTAATCGACCGATGAACCAGGTTCCCGCATTGCCCAATCCCTTGTAATCCAAGTCCACGGGGTTTTGCGTGGCGAGCACCACGCCCAACCCATAGGCTCGCGCTTGTTTCAGCAGGGTCAACATCGGGGTTTTCGATGGTGGATTTTTGGTAGGCGGGAAAAAGCCGAAGACTTCATCCATATAGAGGAGGGCTCGGAGACTCGTAGTGCCGGATTGCGCGCGCATCCAACTCACCATTTGCGTCAAAAGCAGGCTCACAAAGAACATGCGTTCCGTATCGTGTAAATGCGCGATAGAAAAAATAGCGATCCGGGGTTTGCCGCTTGGGGAATATAAAATCTGATCAATGTTCATTGGCTGGCCTTCCAGCCATGCCGAAAACCCTGGTGCGCCCAGTAAATTATTAAACCGCATGGCTAGCACGAATCGATCCTTCGAGGAGAACACCGATTCCAAGTCCATCACGCCCAATTTGGAAAACGTCGGGGTTTGAATAGACTGGATGAGTGAAGAAAGCGTCAGATCCTGTCCGGCTTCCCAGGAGCTCTTCAAAATGTTGGCCAGCAAAATATGTTCCGGACTTTGTAAGGGATCGGTATCTAACCCAACCAGGTTGAGCAAGCTGGTGGCCGTGGTGCCCACGCGTTCGCCTAACAGTTCGGCGTCTTCAAGAATGGTAGGCGAAGGCACAGAAAAGGATTGTAGAATGGAAACCGGCAAGCCTGCCGTACTTCCCGGGGTGTAGACCAAAAATTCCGCCGCTTCACGGAGCCGCGCAATTCTGGCTCCGTCTTGTCCCCAGGACTCTAAGCCCGATTTCCATGTGGCCGCCTCTTTATCCGCGAAGGCTTCCGGGGTGAGGTCCTTTTTCTTGGCGTCATCGGGATTAATCCAGGGAAGAAAATCATTGCCTTGTAGATCTGGAAACGTCAGCAGAAGATTGGCGATATCGCCCTTAGGATCGATAATAATGGCTGGAATATTATCGATAGCCGCTTCTTCCAATAAGCCAATGCAAAGGCCAGTCTTCCCGCTGCCCGTCATGCCAACACAAACGGCATGAGTCACCAGGTCTTTCGAGTCATATAAGAGCAGACCAGGCTTAGCGGTTTTATTGGCCAAGTCATACGGCCGGCCGAGATAAAAGGTCCCCAGCTTTTCAAAATCCGACATTATCTTTCTCCGTGTATGAATGAAGGGGCTTTGTGAGTGTTCAGTGTTTGTGCGGGCGTGGGTTTTATCTTCTGGGTGACCTGCATCATAACCTAGGGATAATTCTCAAAGAAACTGGCAATTAATAATCTGTGAACTTGAGACTGTAGATTCAGGGAGTCCATTGATAAACTATTAGGGTCATATTATAATGACTAGAATAGTCATAAATAATTCAAAAGAGGGATGTGATGAAAACGACACCGGTTTCGCAACTGAAGGCAACATTAAGTGAGCAATTAGCCAGAGTGAAAGCCGGAGAAGAAGTTGTGGTAACCGAGCATGGGAGACCAATCGCAAAAATAGTTCCGCTCGGTGGGGAAACAATCGGCCTATCGTCACATATGTCTGAGTTGGCGAGAAAAGGTTTGATCCGTTTGGGTCGTGGCAAAGTTCCAAAGGCCGTTTGGAAACTTCCTCGTCCGATAGATAAGCGAGGACGGGCGTTAAAGGCTCTTGTGGATGAGCGGGAAAATGGGCGATGAGATTTTGGGATACCTCTGCGATATTGCCTCTGTGCGTGCAAGAGCCACAAACTGATCGACTCCAAGAATTCATCAATCAGGATAGTGATCTTGTCGTCTGGTGGGGAACGTTAATTGAGGGCTATTCTGCCTTTGCGCGTCTTCGTCGAGAAGACGTGTGGACGGGAGAAGAAGAGATTCAGTCACGATTGTTGCTGACACGATTAAGTAGCCAGTGGACCGAAGTGCAGCCAAGCAATCTTGTACGTGATCAAGCTGCGCGTGTGCTTCTTATTCATCCCCTACGAGCAGCAGATGCGCACCAATTAGCTGCTGCGCTTGTGTGGTCTGGAGGGAAAACCGCAAGCCTCGAATTTTTGTGTTTAGACCAGCGATTGCGGGAAGCGGCGTCCCGTGAAGGCTTTCAGATTGTGCCATGAATGATAAAATCGTAACATTAATCGTTCCTGGTACCTTTTAATAAGGTCATCAGAAAATAATTCGGCTGACCTGCTGTATTGGCCAAGTCATACGGCCGGCCGAGATAAAAGGTCCCCAGCTTTTCAAAATCCGACATCGCGTGCGACTCCTTTGCATATCCCCTTTGCCAAGTGCGGTGGGAGGGGGATTGAAATAGTCTCCTTAAGGAAGAGAAAGGATACCAAATTGGCCAAGGTGGTCGCATCAAAAAAACTTTGTGCATCTATGTCGGCTGGCTTATATCATTAAAATCGGCTGGGAGAGGCGCAAGCATCACTTGACTCATTTCCTCAGATATCCAAATATCATTCTAAAATATTGCACTCGGTTCTTTGAGGCCAGGTCAAACAATATCTTTTCGGAGAGCCCATGATGTCGAAGCTAAAAAGATAAAAGCTGGCGAATCGATTGTTCAATTTTGATTGCCAGGAGAGTCTGATGACGATGACGAACAGCCAGTCCGGGACGAATGTGCATGAGATTGCGGACGGGATTTATCGCATTAACACGCCGGTGGCGATTGAAGGTGCAGGGGGGTTCTCGTTCAACCAATACCTCATTGTCGATGAGGAGCCACTGCTCTTCCACACCGGCCCGCGAAAGATGTTCCCATTCGTGCGTGAAGCGGTGGCGAGCGTGTTGCCGGTTGAGAAGCTTCGTTACATCGGGTTGTCTCATGTGGAAGCCGACGAGTGCGGCTCGCTCAATGAATGGCTGGCGGCCGCTCCACAGTCTGTCCCATTGTGTGGCACAGTGGCGGCCATGGTCTCGATTGCTGACCTTGCTGATCGGGTGCCTCGCGCTCTGACGGATGGAGAGCGGCTCCCTCTGGGCAAGCATTCTGTGCGTTGGCTCGACACACCGCATCTACCGCATGCCTGGGAATGCGGCTTACTGATGGAAGAGCGGACGTCGACGATGTTCTGCGGAGATCTGTTCACGCAGGGAGGGACTGACCATCCTCCTATGACGGAGTCGGACATCCTAGGACCCAGCGAGGCTTTCCGTCATCAATTGGATTACTTCTCTCACACGAAGCATGTACGGGGACTCCTTGAAAAGTTGGCTTCAACAAATCCGTCCACGCTTGCGTGCATGCACGGCAGCGCATGGCGTGGGGATGGGGCACAACTCCTTCGCGCCCTTGCCGATGTGCTATCGGCATGATTAATCTCTTACTGAATAAGACATGTCGGCAACTTGGGGGTCCGGAGTCCAGCCGATCTGCTTGGAAAACCATGAAGGGGCGTCGCACGCATGGACAAGTACAAAGCATTGGTGGCACTCGCTAGGAAGCGAAAGCGTGCCCGATGGCTAGGATATAAGGGAATCGGAGATTATCATGGCGGCGTTTACGAGTGTAAGTACGTCTCGCCCTACACGAAGTCGGCTTCCAACTTCGATTCTCCGATTATGGTCTTCCTTCAGGACTGGACTTCGGAAAGCTCCATTCGGGGCCCTGTTGACTGTGATTCTATTACTCTCGGTTACAGCCCAGCCCTACCGACCAATAGGAACCTTATTCGTTTGCTGAAGACCCACTTTTCCCTCGCACTCAAGGACATTTTCGCGACTAATCTGTTTCCATTCATCAAGACAGGACATATGGGGCAGGCTATTCCCAGACGCGATCTTCTCCGAGCTGCCGTTGAGTTCGGGCTGCCTCAGGTCGAGATAGTCCGGCCTAGACTTGTTATCTGCCTCGGCTTTGCTACCTTCAATGCTTTGCGCGAGGCTTGTAATCTTGCACCACTTCGGAATCTCCAAGCGGCGCTTGGCTCATCCTTTAACATTGGCGAGACACGAGTATGGTGTCAGGCTCATACGGGCGGGCGGGGACAAGCCATGAGAAACAGCGGAAGACCACGAGTGCCAAGCGATTGGAAAAGGATGAAGCATGATTATACGTCAAAGGCCTAACCATGCGATGGAGCTAGACAGCTCCGCCGGATCGCTCCATCTTTTTTTCGTTAGATGGCGAAAATCAGCGTTGCCGAAAAGTGGAATTCGGCGCAAGGCAGGTTATACATACCCATGACAAAGCGAACGTTCAACGGTGTCATGATCGAATGTGTTCGGGGGAATATTGCGAGTCAGCCGGACATGGACGCCATTGTCAATGCGGCTAATGCTGAGTTGCGCATCGGCGGTGGGGTGGCTGGCGCGATACATCGCGCTGCCGGACCGGGTTTGGAAGAAGAGTGTCAGCCGCTCGCACCCATCGGTCCCGGCCAGGCGGTCATCACCAGTGGGCACGGTCTGCCCAACCGTCACGTCATCCACTGCCTCGGGCCGGTTTACGGACAGGACGAACCGTCCGACGTTCTTCTTGCCGACTGCTACCGCAATGCCCTTAAGCTTGCCGAACTGCACGGCATCCGGTCTATCGCTTTCCCCGCCATTTCGACGGGCGCATTCGGGTATCCAATGGAAGCCGCGGTACAGATTGCTT
Organism: Nitrospirales bacterium; assembly: GCA_040904705.1. Classification (GTDB taxonomy): domain Bacteria; phylum Nitrospirota; class Nitrospiria; order Nitrospirales; family UBA8639; genus Nitrospira_E. Next base: position 31,400 of record JBBDSY010000051.1, read on the forward strand.
TGACGGCGATTCTTGAAAAGATGCCACTGATGGTTTCCGTCGTCCACATCCGTTTCGTGCTGTTCGATGATAAGGGTCAGGGCATTTTCGCACGGATTCTCAACGAGATCGAGTACTGAAGATCCTACACGTCGGAGGACTCATTTGATACGATGCTGATCCGACAAGAATTTTTAATAGTTGGGGGTAGGCACAGGAACGATCATGAATCCCGATAGAGCAGACTTCCGCCCAAAATCCTTAAACGAATGCACGAAGGCCAATGGGCTTGCCCTCTTCACCGATCTGTACGAGTTGACGATGCTGCAAGCCTATTTCGAGGAGAACATGACGGCGGAGTCCGTGTTCACCCTTTTTGTTCGCCGCCTCCCTGCCCGGCGGAATTTTCTGCTGGCTTGCGGGGTGGATACCGTCCTCGATTATCTGGAAACCATCTGCTTCGGGGAAGAAGACCTCGCGTATCTTTCCACGCTCGGGCTTTTTTCCGACTCCTTTCTCACCTGGCTTCTGGGCTTTCGTTTTACCGGAGAAGTTGATGCCGTTCCCGAAGGCACTCCCGTCTTCGCCAACGAACCCATCCTCGAGGTTGTGGCGCCGTTGCCACAGGCGCAGATTCTAGAGACCTTTATTATGAACCAGATTCACTTGCAGTCCGTATTGGCTTCGAAGGCCCAGCGAGTGGTGTCCGCGGCAAGCGGCCGGCCTGTGGTGGACTTCAGTACCCGGCGGATGCACGGAATCGATGCTGCCCTCAAGGCAGCCCGCGCATTCTGGATCGCCGGGGTGGCTTCGACCTCCAATGTGCTGGCGGGCAAGTTCTATGGCGTACCGGTGGCCGGAACGATGGCGCATAGTTACATCCAGGCTCACGAGAATGAATCGGCCGCCTTCCGCGCCTTTGCGCACGTGTTTCCGGAAACCACCCTGCTAGTGGATACCTACGATACGCTCGCGGGCGTGAAGAAGGTCATCGATCTGGCCCAAACCCTGGGTGATGAGTTCCACGTCAAGGCCGTACGCCTCGACTCCGGGGATCTGCTGGCGCTGTCGCGGGAGACCCGCCAATTGCTGGATGAGGCGGGTCTGGGGAATGTGGAGATTTTCGCCAGTGGCGGGTTGGATGAAGACGCCATTGCGGCATTACTATTATCGGGCGCGCCGATCGACGGATTCGGTGTTGGCTCCAGTATGGGCGTTTCGAGGGATGTCCCCGATCTGGATATTGTCTACAAGCTTAGTGAATATGCCGGCAAAGGACGATTGAAATTGTCGACGGGCAAGCCGATACTCCCGGGTCGAAAGCAGGTGTTCCGCATTGCGGAGGAGGGTGAGGATGTGCGTGATGTGATCGCGCGTGCCGGGGAAGATCCTATTGGACGGCCGCTGCTGGTCCCAATGATGCGAGAGGGTAAACGCCTCCCCGCAGCACGGGTGGATCTCATGGCGGCACGCACCTATGCTCAGGAACAGATTGTCCGGTTGCCTGCACGCGTACGGGCGATTGACCACGCCGATCCGCCTTATCGGGTCGAGGTAAGTCAAGCACTCTCAGACTTTCAAAAGAAGATCATACAGGATCACACCACCTGATCTGACGGTTCTGCCTGAAACAATTTAGTATTTTACTTTCAACCCAGACCTTTCAAAACTCCCTCGCCCTTTCAGGGAGAGGGATGGAGTGAGGGTGAAGGCTCATTCAATTGTTAACGCACTGAAGGAGAGTATGATGGGGGAGATCAACGATGCGTTGAAATCGGGCGATGCCTTGCTCATCGTGGATGTACAAAAGGACTTTTGCCCCGGAGGCGCACTTCCGGTTGAGGACGGCGAGACGATTGTGCCTGTCATCAACGATTGGATGTACGCCGCGGGGGCCAAGAATGTGCCCATGTACGCCTCGCGGGATTGGCACCCAATCGGACACATCAGCTTCAAAGAGCGTGGTGGCCCCTGGCCTCCGCACTGTATCCAGGACAGCGATGGCGCGAAATTCCATCCTGATCTTGCCTTCCCTGCTTCGACCGTCATCGTCACGAAAGGCGTGCGATTTGATCAGGACCAGAACTCGGCCTTCGACCAGACGGGCCTGGCTGTTCAGCTTCGAAGAGATCGCATCCGGCGACTTTGGATCGCCGGTCTCGCGGAGGACGTGTGCGTGCTGGCGACGGTGCTGGATGGTTGCAGGGAGGGATTCGAAGTGGTTCTCATCGCTAATGCCACTCGCCCGATCACATCAGAAAGTGGGGAGCAAGCCAGACGGCAAATGGAAGAAGCCGGCGCCCACATCGATATGGGTCATTAAAAAATGGGGTCAGGCCTGAATATTGATTGATTTTTGGGAGGCATGGGGACCGATGAAGACGACACCTGTCTCGGAATTGAAGGCGACATTAAGTAAGCAGTTGGCGAAAGTGAAGGCCGGAGAAGAGGTGGTAGTCACTGAGCGTGGGAGGCCGATTGCTAAAATTGTTCCCTTCTTCAGTGCAACCAGGGGGCTGTCAGCCCATATGTCCGAGTTGGCCAAAAATGGGTTGATCAGTCTGGGAACTGGAGAAATTTCACAAGACATTCGGAAACTTCCCCGGCCGAGTGATAAAGGAGGACGGGGATTACAGGCCCTGCTGGATGAACGGGATCAGGGAAGATAAAGTTTTGAGATACCTTGGCTCTCCTTCCCCTCTGTTTGAAAGAGCCCCAAACAGAAAAGGTTCAGGGCCTCGTCCACCAAGATGGTGATCTTGTGGTTTGGTGGGGGGGCGCTGATTGAGGGGTATTCCGCGTTGGCTCGTCTTCGACGAGAGCAAATCCTAACGGGGGAAGAAGAAATGCAGTCCCGCCAGTGGTTTCTTCGGTTGAGCAGTCAATGGACGGAAGTCAGACCCAGTAATCTTGTTCGAGACCAGGCCTCGCGTGTCTTGCTGCTTCATCCCCTTCGGGCAGCGGATGCCCTGCAATTGGCGGCTGCGCTCGTTTGGGCCGACAGTCAAATCCCCAGCCTCGAATTTGTGTGTCTTGTGACCAGCGGTTGCGGGAAGCCGCCTCCCGTGAGGGATTTCAGGTTGACCCGTGAGAAAAGTTTTTGAAAGGGAATAAGGGGCGATGTGTTCTTAAAGGAATAGGAGATGAACAATACTGTTTAAATTTCCCGTTCTTGTCGTTCCAACATGTCCTGGTAATGGCGAACGCGATCCACATATCGGACCGGCTCTGTTCCTCGCGCATATCCGTGAGGGAGATGTTGATAATAGGTTTTTCGTGAAAGAAGGGGCAGGACGGTTTTGAGATTTTTCCACGTATAAGGATCCTTCTCCAGTTGCCGAGCCAGGTTCATGGCGTCACGAAGATGGCCGAATCCCACATTATAGGCTGCGAGCGCAAACCACGTCCGATCCGGTTCTTGTATGTCTTCCGGAAGTCGTGTTTTCATTTGATTGAGATAGCGGGCACCCCCGCGTATGCTTTTGGTGGGATTTAACCGGTTGCGAATGCCCAATTCAGCTGCCGTGTTTCGCGTCAACATCATGATTCCACGAACTCCGGTGGGACTTTTGGCTTTGGGATTCCAATGAGATTCTTGATATCCCTGTGCTGCTAAAAGTGTCCAAGGAAGATTGTGAGTTTCGGCTGCCTGTTGAAACACCGTCTCATATCGAGGCAAGCGATTCCTGGAATGGCGGTAAAACCGTTTGGTATCCACATAATCGAACACGTCGATATGGGCATAGTACCGATGATGTACATTCTCGAAGAACCGGGCCTCTTTCATGGTGGCAAACCACGTTTCGATGAGCCCGTTCAATCCCTCCGCATCCCGTGGTAACAGCCAGGCGAGCTGTTGTTCTTCACTCACGGGCATGGCCACCACTAAATTCGGGAAAAAGCGTTGATTGATAGCCACAATATGCGAATCGGCAATCGTGCAATCAAATTCCCGTTTGGCCACTTTGTGGAAAATTTCTTCCGTGGAGAGTTGGTCGTTCGCTACCCACTGTAACTCTGTCTGTACATTCCGTAATTCATTCAGGCGATCTTCATAACTGCTGGAGGAGGCAATCACGATATTCACCCGGGAGAGCTCTGCGGGTGTTCTTGGGAGATTGCTCTGGCGATGACAGACCACTTCCTGTTGAATGTGCTGATAGGGAGGCCCGAAACGATACTGGTCTTGACGTTCCGGCGTGATGGTTACGCCCGCAGCAATGAAATCGCCTTCTCCTTGTTCGAGGGCCCGGAAGAGTTCTGCCGTGTTTGCGAAGACTTTGAATCGGGGGGTGATGCCAAGATGGGCGGCGAAGGCATTCACCATGTCATATTCCATTCCGGCTTTTCCCTGAGACCGGCTATAGTAAGTGGTGGGGGCATTTCGTGTCAGGACAACGACTTCTCCCCTCTCTCGCAACTCCTCTTTTAGAATTTTCTGTTTGGTTTTTGTATCGTGACTTTCGAGCGTGCAGGAGGAAAACATGCCCAGAATGAAGACTGGAAGAAGAAAATGAAATATATTTCCAGGATTGTGTGGTGACACAATTTTCATAGGAGAGAGCTCCTCTATCGGTTCTTTTTTCTGGTCACGGTGGTTTTCCCCGTCCTTTCTAAATTTTCAAAATTATAAAAAATCGCGAAAAAAAACAGGGCACCCCGTTCCTCTTTCATTATAAAAGCCTACTCCATATGTGAGCAAGATAAACCCGATCAATCCTTGACAAATTTTGCCCATTCCTCAAGAATCCCTTTCATTGAGGCTGTCTTCTTTTTGTGAACGGGAGTTCCATGGGAGAGGGAGGAAAAATTTTCATAGAAGTATGCCACCAGTTTCTTTGCTATACATGTCCTTGAAAGCGACTCTGACCTGTCTGCCGTTCGCGGTACAGGCAGGCATCCGAACGGTTCAGGAACTGCTGGGGCATGAGGACGTCAAAGCAACCATGATTTATACCCATGTCCTCAACCGTGGCGGCCGGGGCGTCAAAAGTCCCGTCGACGACCTGTCACGGAGGCCGGGTGTTAGCGGAAACCATCTATCTCCCCGGCTGAGGGGGGCGGAGGTCATTAGCCTTTGTCACAGCAAGACTTTTTGTGATTCCCTATAGGGGAGTTCTGCCGCAACCCATGGGGTGATGGATTTTATCCGGAAACCATCTACTCATAGTTAGGTGGAGCTTTTCAATTCATGAGTGATCGACGGCGCACGGTATTGAAGCTCGTTGCTGCTGCGTGCGCAATTCCAGCAGCGTTCTTCACCTATTACGGTATTCAGCTGATCTACGCTGCGATAACGTTTGAGGGCGAGGGCTCGCTCGGTCATGTCGGAATGTACATCGCCGCGATCTTATTCCCCCTTCTCGCTCTGTTTTTCGGAGGGATGACCATGCTCGCATGGCGCCGCTCCAAGATGCCGTCACCCAGCCGGCCGCCCGCCTAACATCGGGGTGACGCTGACGCGGATGACATAAAGATTGATCTCAGCAGCATGGGCCGCACAGCTTACCCTTGATGCGTTATGTGTCAGAGGAAACCCCATGAGCAAGCCCCAATTGCGAATCTGCCGATTCAAGGTGTCGCTTCTCGACATCGAGCCAGAAATATGGCGGATCATAGAGGTGCCAGAGACTTATACGTTCTGGGACCTGCACGTCGCCATTCAGGATGCCATGGGCTGGCTGGATTACCATCTTCATGCGTTCGGGCCGGATTCATCTGGAGAATCGAGCGCCGTTCACATTGGTATACCGGAAGGGCCGCTGGATGATGAATTCCTGGCGGGGTGGACTGTGCCAATCGTTCGACACTTTGCAAATCCGGGGGATGCCGCTAGATACGACTACGACTTCGGCGACGGCTGGTCACACGAGGTCAAGCTCATGGCTATCGAGCCACGGGAACGTGGTGCCAAGTATCCTCGGTGCATAGGTGGCGCACGTGCATGTCCGCCCGAGGACTGCGGTGGAGTCCCCGGGTACTATCGGTTGCTGGAGATCTTAGCCGATCCCAGCGATGAAGAACACGAGGAAATGGTTGAATGGTTGAAGGGGCACGCCAAGAACTATTTTCCCTATCATCCCGACGCATTCGACCCCGCTGCCGTAAGATTCTGGAACCCCAAGAAGCGCTGGAAGGTGATGATGGGCCATGAAGCATAACCCCCCCTCAAGCCGACGCTCGTACACTCGCGCGGCTTATAGGTGGCGCTCGGTTAGTGACGCGTCAGTCAATTATTAAAGTCCTTGAATTCAACTCGTAAGTGCAACTCAAGCGTTTGGTTTAGCGGGGCAGCTG
>JBBDSY010000052.1:0-37620 GCA_040904705.1 Nitrospirales bacterium
CCAACTATCTTAATATAAGGTCTGGACGGACCCTTCGAAAAGCTCAGGACATGCTCTTTTGAACCGACCCGGAGCTTTTGATGAGTAATCTAATCCTCGGCAAATTTGCCCTTGAAAATTTATATTATTCAACACTCCCTACCGGTTGCCTTTTGACTTCTGCCGATTCCTGTTCCCGGTCCGCCGCATTAATTTAACAAAGGAGCGGTATCCGATTCATTAAAAACAGAGGGAAAAGAGAATAGGATTCATACTTTGAGTGATGCCGTCGTCTGTTTGTTACTTCAAGCTCTTGAGGAACTCCTGGTATTGAGGATTCCGGTTGATTCCGGCACCGCGATGGGCAAGGATCATTTCCCCTTGTGCGTCCATCACCACGAATGTCGGGGTGGCATTGACTCCAAAGGCCTTGGCGACAGCGTTATCCCGGTCATAGGCTGTCGGAAACACAAAGGTATCCGGGTTGGATGTGACATAGTCTTCCACATGAGCCAGAGTATCTGAGAAGGCAATGGTTAAGACTTGAAGCTGATCGGGTTTGTTGCCTTGATAAAATTTCGCCAGTATCGGCAATTCGATTTGGCAGTACCGGCACCATGGCGCCCAGAAGACCAGAAGCGTGGGGCGACCTTTCAAGGAAGATTTGCTGTGTGTGTGCCCGTCGAACGCCTGAAGCTGGAATTCCGGAGCTGGAATGGAGGGAGCGGCGGTGCCGGGGGAGACTCCTAAGAGCAGACTGAGGCTCACCATGATGAGCGCAACGATGCCGCTTCTGAGTGAAGTGCGCCCCCGTCCCTGGCGGGAGCCCGGGAGGCTCCCGCTGAATGAGGGCGGTTTTTGCCGCATTGTTGGACTAAAGCTATTGCCCATATTGCCTCCTTAGGGTTTGATATACACATAGCCTGCCCGTTGAAGGTCGGCAATCCGTTTCACGGCAACCGGGTGTTCGGTGGGCTTGAACCCGGCCAATAATTTTTCCAGGGGGGTCCCGTACAGTTTCATCGAGACCTGACACATTTCGGCCGTGGCGCCTTTATCAATGATGAGTTTCAACTTGTCCTTTAATTCCTGATCCACCGTCGCGCTTTCAAATAATTTCAGCGCCGGTCCATGGACGACCAGCACCACGTCGATTTTGTCCGGTCCGCCTTCCGCCTCCATATGTTTATCGATCAGTGCCATTGTGTATTTAGCGAGGGCCGGATCGTTACTATCCAGATGATACACCACCTGCATTTTGTCCTGGCGTGGCGCCTCATCCGCCAGGATCAGACCCGGACTCAGGAGCATTCCGTACGCGCATGTCACAACCAATGCGGAGAGTATCAGGAAAGGTTTAGAAGTGAATGTGGGCATGACAGCCTCCTTGGTTTGAAGCAGTGGATGAATACACCCTCCGTGCGGGGCTCTTCCTTGTTTAATGCTATTGTGCACCAGATTGAGGTGGAGACGAAATGGACAAATGTTCGGAGCCATTTTCGTATTTGGATACGGGTACTTGCCGGCCCTGAGAATTTTTTAGAGATTGATGAACAATTGAAGAAGGACCATATGGTTGGCTTGGTTGGCCAGGCCCGACAGGGCCGTATTGATGACCTGTAATTGATAGCCGACATCCACATTGAAGGTGGGGGAGATGGTGTAGTTGATGCCCAGAAAAAACCGGTTTTGATCGAATCCGGATTCAGGTCCCTGACGAATGGTATTCAGATTGACGAAAATTTCGTCATACGCGACGATAGCGATTGTGGGATAGGCCGGTAGCGGAAAATCTCCACGAAGCATGGTTCGGGCGCGCACGGATGTTCCGATGGCGTGTTGCAGCCACCGTTCTTCGAGACGTGACCGGCTGAGTAATTTAAATGTTGAAAATTTGTTGCTGTAGATGAGTTGCTGAAAAAGCCGGTGTTCCTGCGTGTAGCCCGGTTCGTAATTGGTTATCCAGGCGTACCCCTGCCAGAGTGACAGTGTCGGAGATAGTTGATACCCGAGAGCGGGACGAAGGATGAGTTGGTCGAAGTCTGAGACATCGTTGGAAAATCTCGGATTGGCCTCCATGTACCCTTTGACCGGTCCTGAGACCGGAAAGTTCAGATACACCGGCGCCCACAATCGAAAATCCTGGTTCAGGTTGGAGCCTGCCAGGCAGAAGGCGGCCCCCCAGAGCATCCATCCGGCCACGAAGCCGGCCAACATCAATTTCTGTCTTTTCACGTTCATCCTTTTACCCTGGGTTGTTCAACGATCGGCATGTGTTAGGAACGTTTGAAGTTGAGAGAGAGTCGGCAGCCCTTGAAGCCGGTTGTGGTTCCTCACGAAGGTTGGGACGGCGGTGATGCGCATCTCCTCCCTTGCGTGTCGCAAGGCCTCCTGGTGGCGCTTCCGGTACCGGCCTGTTTCCAACGCAGTGCGAAACTCCAGGGTATCGAAGCCCAGCTCTCCAGCTAATTCAATCAGGATGGCCGGCTCTCCGATGTGACGTTTTTCCTGAAAGAATGCGGTAAACATCCGATGGGTGTATGCTCGTCCCTGTCCCAGGTCCCTGGCATATTGATACCCTTCAAATGCCAATCCGGTGTGGGGCTGTGGAGAAATGTTCGGAAGCACAATGTGGAGACCTAATTGTTTCGCCAGAGGATAGATGGATTCACGCCAGACGTGTTCCAGATATTCGCCTTCAGGACGGAGAGTGGGGCGGGGTGCTGGACGTAATTCAAACGGCATCCATTCGATCGTTAGGGTGTCGTCGCCCACCCGGGAGAGGAGATGTTCGGCGAAAAAACAATAGGGGCAGACATAGTCGGTATAGACAGTGACGGTGGAATTCATCGGTTTGGGATTTTGAAGGCCGAATTCAAACTACGCTATCTTCCGTTGATCCATGTGTCAATGCCATATTGGGTCTGTTTAAAAGATCCGCCGGCGGGGTTACCTGCCTCCCCGGAGCGGCTTCACGTCTACGCGTTGAAGCGCTTCGACGCGCAAGCGCGCGGCAGGTCGCCATTTTTCCGTGGTTACGTACCAGCTGTACGCTCCCCGCCTCAAAGGGAGGTCCCCTGCGGGATACGCTAACACATGCGTGGCTTTGCTGGACGGACTTTTTTGAACCGACCCGGAGTCTGTGATGAGTCACCTCATTCTGGACAAATTTGCACGTGAACATCTTCATTATTCAATACTCTCATATTTCTTTCATGCCATTTTTCTTTCGTTCCTGGGCCGATGTCGACCAGGGATTTTTAGAAAAGAATTCTGTTGTTGGCGATTTACCCCTGCTGCCATCCGTGCTAAATAGAGTAAAATAAAAGAAGACCATATGGAGAAAGGGTGGCCTATGGGTAAGGTTTGTATTCTCGGAGGGGGGAAAATCGGGTCGCTCATTGCCACGTTCCTGGTTGAGTGTGGCGATTATGAAGTTTTTCTGGGCGATGTGGATCCGGAGGTGGTTGCCCGGCTAAAACAGGATTTGACCCATGAGCATTTTCACGTGTCTTCCGTCGATGTGCAGGACTCGAAAGCCCTTGGCCGATTTATTGAATCGGTCGGACCTGAGGGAATTATTTCCAGTCTTCCGTATTTTTGCAACCGGGCGGTGGGAGAGCAGGCTCGCTCGTGTGGTGCGCATTACTTCGATTTGACTGAGGATGTGGAAGTCACCAGAAGCATGAAGGCCTTGAGTAAGGGGGCGCAGAAGGCGTTTGTCCCGCAATGTGGGCTGGCTCCCGGATTTATCAGTATTGTGGCCCATGAGTTGATGTCCCGATTCGATACCGTGGATATGGTGAAAATGCGGGTGGGAGCGTTACCGGTGAATCCCAGCAACGTGTTGAAATATTCCCTGACGTGGTCGACGGATGGATTGATTAATGAATATGGCAATATGTGCTATGGCATTGAGAATAGCCGGGGAGTGGAACTGCTTCCTCTGGAAGGGTACGAAACCATTTCGATTGACGGATTGTTGTACGAAGCCTTCAACACGTCGGGCGGGTTGGGGACGTTGGCGGATACCTATGCGGGCAAGGTACGGACGATGAACTATAAGACGCTTCGCTATCCCGGCCATTGTGAAAAAATTCAACTGTTGATGAATGATCTGAAACTCAATGATGACCGGGAGACCTTGAAACGTATTTTGGAAAAGGCCGTGCCGAAGACCCTGCAGGATGTCGTCCTGATCTATACCTCGGTGACGGGTATGCGAAAGGGAGAACTCTTTGAAGAGAATTTTGTGCAAAAAGTGTATCCGCGCACGATTGCCGGCAAGTTGTGGTCTGCGATTCAGGTGACGACGGCGGCAGGGATATGCAGTGTGGTGGACATGGTCTTTGGGCGTCCCGGGCAGTATCGGGGATTTGTGACCCAAGAGACCTTTCAGTTGTCTGCTATCCTAGACAATCGTTTTGGAAAAATTTTTGCTGGAGAAGTGGATGATTCTGTATGAAAGGAATCTAATAGGGAGGTTGGAAGAGCACCGAAATGATTAATGCCACAGACATATTGAATCAACTTGGGATTCAACCAAGCAATGCCGGAGCCTGTTCAGGCCATGGGCAGTGGGCTTCAACGACGGATTCGGAGTTGTTGGATTCTGTCAATCCCGCAACAGGGGAAGTGTTGGCTCACATTTCTTGCTGCTCTGCTACCGATTATGCTGATTTGATAGAGGAGTCCCAACGAGCCTTTCTGGAATGGAGAAAAGTGCCAGCCCCCAAACGCGGGGAAGCGGTTCGCTTAATCGGAAATGCGCTTCGTAAAAAGAAAGATGCGTTAGGTTCCTTAGTCTCGTTGGAAGTCGGAAAGATTAAGGCCGAAGGTGATGGGGAAGTGCAAGAGATGATTGATATGGCCGATTTTGCGGTTGGGCAGTCTCGAATGCTGTATGGTTTCACCATGCAGTCGGAGCGAGCGCAACATCGAATGTATGAACAATGGCATCCGCTTGGGATTGTGGGGGTCATTACCGCGTTTAATTTTCCCGTGGCTGTGTGGGCATGGAATGCGTTTTTAGCCGCCATTGCCGGTGATACCGTTATTTGGAAACCATCTCCCAAGGCCTCTTTATGTGCTGTCGCTGTACAACATATCTGCAACCAAGTCCTGGAAGGACAAGGTCTTCCAGGGATTTTTTCTCTTTGTATTTCCGATCGTGTCGATCTGGCGAAGACGATCGTCAATGATACCCGGATTCCACTCATTTCCTTTACGGGTTCGGTTTCTGTCGGGCGTGAGGTCGCACAGGTTGTGGCGGGGCGATTAGGGCGAACCTTATTGGAATTAAGCGGGAATAATGCCGTGATTGTGGACGAGACTGCTGATCTAGATTTAGCCATTCCGGCCATTGTATTTGGCGCGGTGGGGACTGCGGGTCAGCGATGCACGACGACTCGGCGCCTGTTTGTGCATGAATCACGGTATGAAAATGTCGTGCAACGTCTTATTCAAGCGTATGGCCAGGTCAAAGTCGGTGATCCTTTGGAATCCGGCGTATTGATGGGGCCACTCATTGATGAGCGGGCTTTGGAAGAATATCGTATGACGTTAGAAGAAGTGAGACAGGACGGCGGAGAGATTCTCTTTGGAGGAACGGTTCTGAATGGGCCAGGGTTTTTCGTCGAGCCGACTCTGGCACGGGCAGACCATCATTGGAGAGTGGTTCAACGAGAAACCTTTGCTCCGATCTTGTATGTGATGGCCTATCAGACCTTGGATGAAGCCATTGCCCTACAAAACCAGGTTCCCCAGGGGTTGTCTTCTTCTTTTTTTACATTGAACCTGCGGCATGCGGAACAGTTTTTATCAGGCGAAGGGAGTGACTGTGGCATTGCCAATGTCAATATTGGTACCTCTGGAGCGGAGATTGGCGGGGCTTTTGGTGGTGAAAAAGAAACGGGTGGGGGGCGAGAGGCTGGTTCGGATGCTTGGAAAGCATACATGCGGCGGCAAACCAATACGACGAATTGGGGCGCTGATATGCCTTTGGCGCAGGGAATAACATTTTCTGTGGAATCACGACAGGAGGAGAAACCATGAATCAGGCCACGAATCTTGAGCGTGTGATCGGTGATTATGTCGAAGATTATATTTCACGGAATCAGGCCGCGTTGATTGTTCGAGATGCTTTAGAGGAAATTGGGATTGGCCTGTTCCCTGTGTTGGATCACATTACGGTTCGCACGTTGTCGATTGATGATCGTTCTCAAGAATTTCTTGACCAGGGGTATGCGTTTTCGGAAACGCTTGAATATGACGATTGGTGGGCAAAAATCTATCGGGCGCCAGGGTGCCCGGCTCTATTCGTGGACCAGGCTTATGAGGATACACGAGGCGCAACGAGTATTATCCCTGGTTGGGTTACTCATTTTGGGGATCGGACTCTGCACCATATTGCGATTCTTGTAGAAGACATTGAAGCCGCGATACAGCGTTTGAGTGTGAAAGGGGTGGTGTTTGCGGGAACGATCGTTGGGGAACGTGGTGGAGACTTACGACAAATTTTTTCTGTTCCTGAGCAAGTGGATGGACTGGCCTTTTCCGTGTTGGAGCTTACCGAGAGGCATCGAGGATTTCAAGGGTTCTCACCCCCTCAAGCGAATAGACTTATGCAATCAACGATGAAGGAATGAGCCCCATCTTTCGATGAGTCGTGGGGGCAGGAGTCTCAGGTAGGTCAAACTTTTGTGGCATCGACGACGAGCTTGGCGTTTTTAGCAATGGCGCCGGGGTCTTTGGAGAGGATGGCGGCTCCGAGGCCGACAGCAGCCGCGGCCACGGTGAGGATGTGGCTGACCTTTTCTAGCTTTTTGATCGCGCTTTTAGCCTTCTTGATCGATTTGTTGATTGAATCAACGCTGGTTTCTGATTCGTCAAGGGCCAAGCCCACAGCTTTGGTGATCATATCGGAAGAGGAATTAATGAGTGACCATTCTTCATCTTCGATGTCGCGCCGTTGTGTTGGCGTGAGCATTTCCCAATTCGCAAATCGGTAGTTCCCAAGGGTAATGGCGAAGTCCCGGAATTGTTTGGAGAGGTCAAAGGCTTCATCGGAGGTGAGTGGCATATAGCAATCCTCGTCTTATATTTTTCTGATGGCGTCCAGCATGTCTTTTAGGTCTTTTGCGGACTTCTTGATCTGTTGGATGAGTTGGGCTTTGGCCAAATCATTCCGTTCGTCATAGAGCTTCTGATGGCCTTCTGAAATTTTTTCCAAGATGGCAGAATAGGACTGAATGGCTTGCGTATGGGCGGCTAAATTTTCTTCTCGACGTTCTTGCCATTCCATGAGTGCCGCAATGCCGGCTGGATCATTCGATTGAGCGATCTTTGTTCGATAATACGACTGAATGGCAAACTGTTCATTTTGATCATCACCTCCAAAACCATCGACGACAATTTGTTTGAGACTTTTCACAATCGTTTGCAGCGGTCCATTTGACCGTTCGATCAATTCCTGAATTTGTCGTTTTCTCCACTTATCCCCGATGGCATTCGTGAGAACGCCTGCAATCTTTCCAAAGGCCTCGGTCTCGGCCTGACTCGTGCCCGCTTGGTTTTGAAGCTTGGTCGTGAGTTGGGACAGCTCCTGTGATTGGTCGACGATCTCATCGGCGGCTAATCTCCCTAGTGCTTCCATGTATTCTTCAATGACATGGTGTCGAAGCAGGAGCGCAGTTTTTCGAGTCAGGCGTTCTTGCTCCATGGCCTCCAATGGTGCATGGCGGTCTTCGGGCTGATAACGTTTTTGCCGAGTGGGGAAATCCACATAATTATCGACGAGGGCGGTGTACTCAGCGGATTCTGCCGAAATATTCGCAAAGTCTTGGATGGCTTTCAGATCTACGCATCCCTGGGTGAGGCCGAAGAGAAGTAGCCCGCTAAGGAGGATCTTGAGTTTCTTGTATACCGGGGTTGTCTGTGGATGTCTCATGTGGTTCCTGCAAAAAGTATGGACTGTTCCTTTATTTATCCCATTATCGCGAAAGTTGGCGAACCATAGGAGATTCGGAAAAAAGTGTCAATAGTTGGATGAAGGCTGAAACCAGGTCCTAATGAGGAAGAAGATGTTGCAATCTAATGAAGGAACTTGAGAGGTATTGAAGATGAAGTGTGGAGGGGTGGCCGGTGAATGGTTTTCCGGCTCATGCCGGGCATCAAAGGGTGGCAGAAACTACTCAACTCGTCGGTGGGCTTGGGGTATTCTTTGACCGGATATCATCTGCCCGTGCTTCCATGGAAAGGGCTTCTTCGGTGCGGTCCATTTTCCGTAAGAGTTGGGCATAGTTTCTGAGAGCCCGTTCGACGCGGAAATGGCTTTTGCCCATGGTGTCTTCCGTGAGCGTGATGGCCCGCTGAAATAACGGGTCGGCTTCCTTGTATTGTCCGGTGTTCAGGTAGAGAACTGCTAAATTGTTGATCGGGCCGGTGAGTCCGGAATGTTCCGGCCCTTCGGCCTCTTCAATAATGTTGATCGCGCGTTGCATGACGGGTATGGCCTGCTCTGGCTGATTTTGAAGGCGATGGATTTCGGCTAATTGGTTAAGAATGATTGCGACGCGAGGGTGGTCCTTTCCAAATCCTTCCTCGGAAATTGTGAGCATTCGTTCGAGAAGCGGCGTGGCTTTGGCAAAGCGCTTTGCTGAACTATGGAGGAGCGCCAGGTTATTTATACTCCCAAGCAAATGAGGATTGGTTGCGCCAAGTTGTTTTTCTTTGATGGTGAGCGCCTGCAGTAATAACGTTTCGGCCTGATCATATTTTTCCTGAGCCCGATACAGGAGTGCCAGATTGTTGAGGGGTTCCACAAGGTTCGGGGAATCAGGACCATTCACTTTTTCGGAACTCTCAAGGACACGCTTGAGGTAAGGTTCGGCCTGGTCGTAGTGGGTTTGCCGGACAAATAATCCCGCTAAGTTTTCGATATCGCGGATGGTTTCCGGGTCGTCGGGACCTAGGACTTTTTCACGAATGTCTATCGCTCGTTCAAAATGCTCTTGGGCCTGGTGGAATTTATTTTGTGTCACATACAAGGCACCCAAATTGCTGAGGCTTGCGGCGAGGTCTGCTGATTCAGGGGTTGGCGATTTTTCATGGATGGACACCGTTTGTTGCAGCAGGGCTTCCGCCTCTTCGGGTTCACCTTTGGCATTGGCCAGAATGGCAAGATTGGTGAGGGATTGGATGCGGCGAGGGTCTTGATCGCCAAAATGTTCAGCTAATTTGAGGGCATTGCTCAATTCCTGTTCGGCTTCAGAAAATTTTCCCTGTTCCATGAGTATCCTACCTTGTTCGGTATGGATGTCCCACGGTTCTTTGGGTTCTGAGCAGCCGAGCGCATGAAGGCAGAGGAGTGCCAACGAGAGAGCGATGAGAAGTCTAAGGCCTATCGTTCTATTATGGGGCATCGGGATATCCATATTCTTTGTAGGATGTGATTGGTGATAGTTTGTTAAACTCGCAATCGATTGTACTGGAGGGGTTGGGAGCTTGCCAAACGAATCCAAGTTTTTTGTATGAGTTTATGGCCACTCAAGATACTGAGTGTTGTGTGGGTCCGCCTCGTCGCATTTTTTGCAATTCAGTATGGTTCCTATAAATTTCTGTCGGCCTTCTCGTGTTTGAACCCATGGGCGGGAGCTGAGTGGCGGATTATGTCGGACGTGTTGACCATGCCCACAGTGTAGATCGGCAACCCAATCATCGTGGTCATCCTGGTGAAATCCAGTTATTCGTTGATTCACTGCAAATTGTTATGAGGGAAATCAGTCGTTAGGCAGGTGATATGGCATTGGGGGCGATTGTACATCAAATTGATGTTATCTTTGAATAGCACGACAAGCCGACAAAGGGACCCACAAGAAGAGGGGAGCTTACGGCCTGAGATTATCCTGGGGAGGATAGACTTGCTAATGTATCAGTCTGTATATCCTCAGGGTGCAAATTCCGGCTCATCCTTGTGGGTGGTCCATGTAACCGTTCCTCAACCGAACCTACGTTGATTGATTAAGCGACTGGACTACAGCTCAGTCCGGCACTTTTTTTGGATGAGGCCAGAGGTCGAGATAACAAGGGACGTGTTTTCTTCTTCATGGCCTCGCGTTCTGGATGTTGGCGATTTTCTAGAATTACAGGATCAATCACCTCACCGCATTGCAAGCACCGCTTGGTAAGGATTTCCATGCCACCCGCATCATAATTTACATTCATGCACCAATGAGAAACCAATAAGCCTCCGCAGCGTGTACAGGCATCGGAGCTTGCTGTGCTTTCAAGTTTCACCGGCGTTGAGTTTTTAACGGTGGGCACTGGCTCAGATTTGAGTGGCTGTTTTGTGGCTCCACGTCCACTTGTTGATTTTTTTTGTATGCCGTAGTGTCCCATGTTTTTCTCCTAAGAAGTCCAAAATTCAAAAAAAGTGCGACTGTGATACCTTTAGATATAGCCTTTTCTTCTTAAGTCAAGATTAACAAAATATTAAAAAATCCTCATAATTAAATTTAAAATACATAATAACTAAAAAAAGTTAATAAAATCAGTATCAATCATGATAAATGAGGTGAAATTTTCAAGGTGCTACAGATAAAATGCCTAGGTGAATAGCCTATGTTTTAGGATCGAGAGCAGTCTACCGTTTTTGGCGCATAATTTTTCTTAGAATCAAGGCTGGCAGGCGGCCCTGGCCTTTGACAGATTGGTAAAGGGGGAATGCCTGAATATTTAGGGAAAGCGGAAATGAACGACAGTCGTTTTTTCGGTTTGGACAGAGATTGTTTTTTTGATGGTCGCGCCTGAGGAGTCGGTTCCGCTGACCACATAGGTACCGCTTGGGATCTTGATAAAGAGCCACGGACCTTCGACATCTTCCCCGGGGATTTTCAGGACTTGCGTTCCATCTTCCCTGGCTATCTGAACAGACACTCCCGCTAAAAATGATCGTTCTCCCTGAACAAAAATTAATTTCAGGGGAAAGGGCGGGTAAGTGAGGCTCCGTTCCTCCTTCCCTAAGCCGGCGCTAAAATATTGGCCGGGGCCCTGTTCATACAGGGGAAATGCTAAAGTTTTTGGGATGCTCCCTGTCGGGAGCGGGAACTCTAATACCTTCGCGTGATGTGAAGAGGCTTCCACGACTGGTGTGGCCCAGAATAACATGGGGTTGGTTGCCACGCTCAATAGGAAAGAAATCGTCATGAGCCGACCCCACACATTCCTCAATCTGGTCCGAGAGATATTTACCTGCAGCGTTCCGCATCCTCTGGCGCGAGTGGGTGTGCTGTTCATAACGTAGTCCTCCTTTCCTGATGCGCTGACAAAGCCATTTACAACCATAATTTATGGAGATCGTGAAAGTGTATTAAGAATAACGAAATTCTAAAAAAGGTCAAGGCCTCAGGTCATTCGAAAAGAGAAAGGCCGTATTCCTATGTTGGCAGAAAAGCCGTGTTGAGAAATACCAGCCCGGCAATAATCATGGATAATTTAGAGGTGAGGGGGAAGCTCGTCCGCAAATTTCTGGATTTCGGAAGGGGGTCTGGGGCTTTGCTCCAACGGCTGCAGGTCGGGAATGTCTTTTCGTGGATTCACGCCGAGTTGTTGAAATTTTCGCGCCGAGGGCAGTATACGGTTTTCTAATGACGCAACCGTCGCATTGTACGACTCGACCGCACGGCCTAAGGCATGGCCCACTTTTGAGAAATGCTCGGCCATGGTGCCCATTCGTTCAGCCAATTCTTGACCCAACAGGCTAATGCGTTGTGCCCCTTCCGCAACCTGTTCCTGCCGCCAACCATAGGCGATTGCCCGTAACAAGGCGATAAAGGTCGTAGGAGTCGCAATGACAACTTTCTGGGACAATGCCGACTCGATCAGTGACGGATCCTGTTCAGCCGCGGCAGCCAAAAAAGAGTCGTTGGGAATAAACAACACGACAAACTCCGGCGCCGAAGGAAATTGATCCCAATATTCTTTCGAGGTGAGTTGGCGAATATGTGATTTGAGGTGGCCTGCATGGCGTTTCAATGCTATGTCCCGGGATTCATCGGTATTGGCTTCCAAGCTATCGAGAAATGCACTGAGTGGCACCTTTGAATCAACCACCACGTCTCGCCCGGCCGGGAGCTTGACTACCATATCAGGTCGTAAACGGCCTGTTTCCGTTAAAACACTTGGCTGCTCATGGAAATCACAATATGCCGACATGCCTGCCAATTCGGCCGTCCTGCGCAAGGCAATTTCCCCCCACCGGCCTCGTACGTGAGGAGAACGTAAGGCATTCACCAGTTTGGACGTTTCGGTTTGGAGTGTCGACTGAGCTGTCGCCAAATGTTTCAATTGTTCGCTCACAGAACTGAATTCACGAAGCCGCTTGTCTTCCAAATCTTTGGTTTCTTGTTGGTAGGTCCGTAGGGATTCGGAGAGTGGGCGCATTAAGGCTTCCAGTGAGGTGTGGCGATGATTCAGTTCGATCGCTGTCTCATCTTTGAGGGATTTGAATTTTTCTTCGGCTAATGCCAAGAAGCCCTGATTATTCCCTGCTAAGGCTTCGGAGGCCAAGGAGCGAAACGTGTCGGACAGCGTGAGTTTGGTCTCATCTAACATGGCGCGTTGAGATTCGATATGGTGTTGGGAATCCAACAATTTTGTTTCGGCTGACACTTTCGCGACTTCCGTGAGTCGAAATTCTTTGCGAAGATCGTCATACTCTTGATGCAGGTTCGCTAATTGGTTTCGCAGGTCTTCCAATTGGACGGTGCGGGTGACGAGTTGAGTGTCGAGGGACCGAAGCGCTTCCAGCCTACGGCTTCGATAGATGAGAGAACAGAAGACCCAAGCAAGTCCACCCCCTATGAGGGTACCGGCTAGAATCCACCAAAGGTATTGAAGATTTTGCTGAATATTCATGTGTAATAAGAATTTGTATGACGAGAAACCATTCGGAAGATCTCCTAGCCTGGCAAATCTTGGCAGATCTTTTCAACCTATTTCTTCAAGATTCATGAATGAGGTAGCGAGTTATTGGTCGTGAAGATGATCGTGTGCAACGGTTCTGGGGACAGTGTTCATGGACGAGATCCGCATTCTTGGGTACAGTAACATGAGGATCAATGGTTTGAACGTCCCTTGGACATTCGATAACAGGGGGAAGCATGTATGGAGAAAAAACATCGGGTTTCGCTGTGGTATTTCCTTGTTGCCTTTTGGGCGTTAATTATTCTTCAGGAAATTTATGTTGCTTCTCAACATCTGGATGAGGTGCCCTATAGCCAATTTAAGAACTGGGTTCAAGAAGATCAGGTGGCAGAAGTTTCTATTACGGAGAAGATCATTCATGGAAAGCTGAAACAGGATCGCGAACCGGAAGGCTCTCAATGGTTTCAAACGGTGCGGGTGGATGATCCGGATTTGGTTCGCCTGCTTGAGGAAAAACATGTTGAATTTGCGGGTGTGGTGATCAGCACCCTGTGGAAAGATGTGGCCTCCTGGGTGGTGCCGATCCTGGTCTTTGCCGGGATTTGGTTTTGGCTGTTGCGAAAACTCGGGCAGGGAGCGGGGGGCGGATTTATGCGTATCGGGAAATCCAAAGCCAAGGTGTATATGGAAAAGGACATTCCCACGCGTATGACAGACGTGGCCGGGGTCGATGAAGCGACTGAGGAATTGTTAGAGGTGGTCGAATTTTTGCGCACACCGGAAAAATATACGCGAATAGGCGGAAAAATTCCGAAGGGAGTGTTGCTCGTGGGCCCGCCAGGTACGGGGAAAACATTGCTGGCCAAGGCCATTGCGGGCGAGGCGGGAGTGCCGTTTTTCTCCATTAGTGGGTCTGAATTTGTGGAAATGTTTGTCGGCGTGGGCGCGGCCCGTGTCCGTGATTTATTTGAACAAGCGCAAGCCAAGGCGCCCTGTATTATTTTTATCGATGAGCTGGATGCGATAGGAAAGGCCAGGGGATCAGGCCCGATGGCGCATGAGGAACGGGAGCAAACGCTCAATCAACTGTTGGTTGAAATGGATGGGTTCGATCCTCGCGTCGGCGTGATTATTTTAGCGGCGACGAATCGACCAGAAACGTTAGACCAGGCGTTGCTTCGTGCCGGACGGTTTGATCGGCAAATTTTGGTTGACCGCCCTGATCGGGTAGGACGGGCCGCGATTTTGGCTATTCATGCAAAGGCGATTAAATTGGCTCCTGGCGTGGAATTAGAAAATATTGCGGCCATGACTCCTGGGATGGTTGGGGCTGATCTGGCAAATGTCGTCAATGAAGCCGCGTTGCTGGCCATTCGTCGTGGCCGTGAGACCGTACAACAGGAAGACTTTCAAGAAGCGGTCGAACGTGTGATTGCGGGGCTAGAGAAGAAGAACCGCGTCTTGACCAAGGAGGAACGTCGGCGGGTTGCCCATCATGAAGTCGGTCATGCGTTGATTGCGATATCGTTACCCGGCTCCGATCCGGTTCATAAGATTTCCATCATTCCGCGTGGCATTGCGGCGTTGGGGTATACTCTCCAATTACCCACTGAAGATCGGTATTTATTGACCCGAACGGAATTAGAAAATCGGATCGCGGTGCTGTTGGGTGGGCGAGCTGCCGAGGAGTTAGTCTTTGGAGAAGCGTCGACCGGTGCGGCTGATGACTTACAAAAGGCGACCACCATCGCCAAGCGAATGGTCAAAGATTATGGCATGAGCCCGACATTAGGGACGGTCGCCTTGGATCAATCGGTTAAACCGACTTTTATCCCAAACGCTGAAAGTTATTCGGCGGCCACCTATTCAGAAAAAACGGCGCAAGACATTGATTCAGAAGTGCGAAGGCTCATCGACGAGCAAGGACAACGTGTGAAAGCCATGTTGGCGACGTTGCACCCTGTGTTGTTGTCTGCGGCGGAGCAATTACTCACCCGGGAAGTGATGACCGGTGAAGAATTACAGGCTTTTCTCATGAACAAGCAAAAGGAGCCCCTTCTTCGGTAAACACTGCCAATCACAGATTTGGTTTAGTGGCTTCCTTGATGCGTTTGAGCTTCATGGGTGACCTGGATATCGATTTTCCGTCCTTCCCGCTCTAATGCGTGGGTGCCAAACCGATAGGTCTCAGACATAGTCGTATGAGCCATCCGACGATCTCGAGGTTCCGGGAATTCCATTCGCGTCGTTATCGTTTCGTTGGCCAGTACGACGACCTTCATGTCCAAAAACCCTGCCATGCCTGGGTGCCAGGCGATCAATTTGTACACGCCTTCAGGAACGTCGGGTAGGGTGAACTTCCCCTGTTCATCGGTGATGGCGTAATACGGGTTGTGTACGGATAGTCCCCATGTTTGCATAAAGGGATGAAATCCACATTCCAAGAAAAAAATCCGGCGGCCTTGGGTCAGGTGAATCGTGTCGATCATCGCCTCGCCCGGGTTATGTTGATGATCACCGAGGAGATTCTTGGGATGAAACGGGTTGAGGCGGAGTGGACGATGGAGCATCACTTTGGTTCCAAACGGTGCGGTTTCATAAATCTGGACATCATGGATAATCGGATCCATGTTGACGATATGAATGGGCTGGGGGTCACGAACGACTAAAAGCCCGGGAGCAAATACGCAATCTTCCACCATGACCCGGGCAGGGGGTGTCTCCGGAAAAGGTTTGCCCTGAGAAATGCCCTCTAAAAACACCACAGCGTTTTGTAATTCCCCTTTAGGAGAAACCTGAAACTCATCGAGCAAACGCCAGCCGGTTCCAGTCGAAATCCGTCCACAAAACTCGGTGTCATTATTCGTGATCAGCGAATAGGCTAGAGGGGGAGGCTTTTTGCCGGCGAGCATAACGGTTCCGGTAATGGTGCCCCCGTTTGAAACGGTCGTTTCTGTATAGGCCAAGACTGGCGTTGACAGACTAATGCTCAATGCGATGGTGCAAAATCCAAGCGCGAATCTCATGGATGAATCCTTTGGTAAAGCGAGAAAAAGCTTATCAAGAAACAGCCTCGAATTCTAAGGAATTCCTCAACCCAATTTCCAGTCCTTTGTCACATTCCCACTTAAAAATCACACGTCCACAATTTTCTCGGGTTAAGGACGTCCACCTCCACAGAAAGAAGGAAATTTTAGAAAGATGTTGTCGCATTCAGCTACACCTCTGGTCAATGCAACTGGCGCTCTTTTCCACAGATTACAATCTTATTCCTTCTGAATACAGGTCTATTTAGACAAATCTCTCCTCTTTCCCTGAGCATTTTTGTTCTCAAAGGAAAAAGGCATATCTCTTGCCAAATCTCTCTTTATGACAAAACTGTGGGAGAGCAGGAACCCAACCCAAACATCTTATAAATCAATGATTGAAATTCGAATCCATGGGCGAGGAGGACAGGGGGTGGTCACAGCCGCAGAGTTGTTAGCCGCGGCTGCGTTTCGAGATGGGAAGGTGGCTCAAGCTTTTCCTAGTTTTGGATCTGAACGAACGGGAGCTCCGGTCACCGCCTTTTGCAGAATCAGCGCCAATCCCATTCGCAGCAGAGAGCCGGTAACACACCCCAATGGCCTACTTATTCTGGATTCGACGCTGCTACATCAGATGGATGTCTTTAGTGGGCTTTCTGATCAAGGAATTGTTTTGATGAATTCTACGAAAAAGGTTGAAGAACTCGGTCTGAAAGATTGGATGCTTCAACATCCTGAAGTTGAGTTATATAGCTTCCCGGCATCTGATTTAGCCGAAAGGCACTTAGGACGGCCAATAGCCAATGTCGGCATGATATCGGGTTTTGCCTCACTAACAGGAGCGTTTAGCAAAGAGTCCGTTCAGAATGCCATCAAAGAAAAATTTCCGGGCAAATTGGGTGAATTGAACGTACAGGTTGCCTCTGAGGCATTTGATTATGTTGCGTCTCATCCCGTCCAAGTCTAATGTGTGTCCATTCACAATGAGGAACCGGTGAAACAACAAATTGAAGGCTCCCAAGCTGTCGCTCACGCCGTGGCACTATGTCGCCCAGAAGTTATGGCCTGTTACCCAATTTCTCCCCAAACGCATATTGTCGAAACCTTGTCTCGAAAAGTGAAGGCTGGAGAAATTGGGAATTGCCAATTTCTGAATGTTGAATCGGAATTTGGGGCGTTGAGTGTGCTCATCGGGGCTTCGGCTATGGGAGCTCGAACATATACGGCGACGACGAGCCAAGGGCTTTTATTTATGGCCGAAGCCGTGTATAACGCGGCAGGATTAGGCTTACCTATCGTGATGACGATTGCCAATCGTGCGGTGGGTGCGCCCATCAATATCTGGAATGATCATTCTGACAGCATGGCCATGCGTGATGCCGGTTGGCTTCAGCTATTTGCCGAGGATAATCAAGAGGCCGTGGATCTCCACATTCAGGCCTTTCGCTTAGCCGAAGAATTAAGTTGTCCGGTGATGGTGTGCATGGACGGGTATATTCTCACGCATGCCTTTGAAGCGGTCGATCTCCCAGTACAAGAGCAGGTTGATGGGTTCTTGCCGCCCTTTGAGCCCGTTCAAGTGTTAGATCCTCAGGATCCGGTTTCCATTGGAGCGATGGTTGGTCCTGAGGCCTTTGCAGAAGTGCGCTACCTTGCGCATCACAAACATATGCAAGCCTTGGAGGCGATTCCACGAATCAGTCAAGAATTTCAGGATATCTTTCAGCGACACTCTGGCGATTTGTTGAAGCAGTATCACGCCAATGAGGCTGAAACTCTTCTGCTGGCCTTAGGCTCAGTCAATGGCACGATTAAAGATGCCGTCGATGATTTACGAGCGGAGGGCTGGCCCGTGGGAGCCATACAACTCTGCTCCTATCGGCCATTTCCCTCTCACGTGCTTCGTCATGTCGTCCATAATGCCAAGCGGATTATTGTGATTGAAAAAGACTTGGCAGTAGGGAAGGGAGGGATTGTGTCCAGTGAGGTCAAGCTAGCCCTTCAGGGATTACCGACTCTTGTGGATACCGTCATTGCCGGCCTTGGAGGCCGTGCGATTTCCAAAGCCGCCGTCATTGCTACCGTCAAGGCAGCATGCTTGGAAGGGCTGGAAGAGCCGCATTTTCTGGATCTGAATTGGGAGGCGATCGACCGAGAGTTAACCAGACAGGTCAATCAACGACGATCTGGTCCGACGCCCGAAAATCTTCTTCGTGAAATGGGTCTATCGGGTGGAAAGATTGTGTAAGGAATAGAGGAAAACCTATGTCCTATCAACGCGTCAAGTTTTATCAAACGGGAACATTCACGGTAGGCAACCGGCTATTGGGTGAAGAGGACCGCACGGTACAAGCCCGGAAGGATCGCACCAATTCCCTGAATTCTGGACATCGTGCCTGTCAGGGTTGTGGGGAAGCCCTAGGTGCCCGGTATGCCTTAGATGCGGTGATGCGTGCTACACACAATCAACTTGTGGCGGTCAACGCCACGGGATGTTTGGAGGTGTTTTCCAGTCCCTATCCGGAAAGCGCATGGCAGATTCCTTGGCTGCATTCTTTGTTTGGGAATGCGCCGGCAGTGGCCAGTGGTGTGGCCGCAGCCTTACGCGCCAAAGGGAAGACCGATATTCGAGTGGTCGCTCAAGGTGGGGATGGCGCCACGGTGGATATTGGGTTCGGGTGTTTGTCAGGGATGTTCGAACGCAATGATGATGTCTTGTATATCTGTTATGACAATGAAGCATACATGAATACCGGGGTTCAGCGGTCAGGGTCTACGCCAGGACGGGCCTGGACTAATACCACGCAAGCTGTGGGGCCCGAACCGGGAAATCCCATGGGTGTCGGAAAAAATCTTCCACGTATTGCTATGGCCCATGGTATTCCGTATGTGGCCACGGCGTCTGTTGCAGATCTGCATGACCTGGAAGCCAAAGTGACAAAAGCCATGTCCATGCGTGGTGCCCGCTATATCCATATTCACGTACCCTGTCCGCTAGGGTGGAAATCCGATCCGGCCCAAACGATCAAGGTTGCGCGATTGGCCGTGGAAAGTGGTCTGTTCCCGTTGTTTGAAGCGGAATGGGGAGTGGTGACTGACCGCACAACTATCAGGAAACAAGTTCCTGTTGAGCAATACTTAGCCCTTCAAGGGCGGTTCAAGCATCTCTTGAACCCGCGAGATGAGCAGGCGCTGGTGGGCATACAAGCGATGGCCGATCGAAATATTCACCTGTATGACCTCCTGCCAACTGAGCCGACGAGGGAATCGTGATATGGAACGCAAACCCTTTGCCATTACCTTAGATCCTGCCTCGAGTTTAGCGAATCATACGGGCAATTGGCGCACGATGCGACCGATCTACGTCGACCATCTGCCACCCTGCAATCAAGGGTGCCCAGCCGGGGAGAATATTCAGGGGTGGTTGTATGAAGCAGAAGAAGGAAAGTATGAAGAGGCTTGGCGCAAGATTATGGAGGATAATCCGTTCCCCGCGATTCATGGGCGGGTGTGTTATCACCCCTGCGAAACAGTATGCAATCGCGGTCAGCTGGATGAGGCGGTGAGCATTCATTCAGTCGAACGATTTTTGGGAGATTATGCGATTGAACGGGGTTGGCAGATTGAAGCCGGGATAGCCACAGGGAAACAGGTGCTCATCATTGGAGCAGGCCCCAGCGGACTATCGGCGGCCTACCATTTGTCTCGGATGGGTCATGCCGTCACGATCTATGAGGCAGGGCCAAAGCTGGGAGGCATGATGCGATTCGGTATTCCGCAATACCGCCTGCCTCGAAACATCGTGGATGCCGAAATTGCCAGGATTGAAGCCATGGGCGTGTCCGTCCAGTTGAATCGCAAAGTCGATAATTTGGAGATGGCCATCAAAGAGGGAGCATTCGATGCCGTGTTTCTGGCCATTGGGGCTCATTTAAGCAAACGGGTCGACATTCCTGGCCCAGACACTGGGCGAATAGTCGATGCCTTAGGGTTGTTAAAAGGAATGGAAGAAGAAGAGCCTCCCAAAATTGGTCGACGGGTGGTGGTCTATGGTGGCGGGGATACGGCCATTGATGCGGCACGAACGGCGAAGCGGTTGGGTGCAGAGGAAACCCTGCTGATCTATCGGCGTGATCGTGAACATATGCCCGCCCATGATTTTGAAGTGGAAGAGGCGTTAGAAGAGGGAGTGTTGACACGATGGCTGAGCATGATTCGGCAGGTAGATGGGAACGCGATCACCGTTGAGGAAATGAAATTGGATGCGAAAGGGTACCCCCAACCCACAGGGAGAATGGAAACTTTGGAAGCGGACATGGTGATTCTGGCTCTGGGACAGGAAGTGGACACCAGTTTTTTACAGGATGTGCCGGGATTAGAAATTTCGCCGGACGGCGTCATTCAAGTGGATGACAAAATGATGACAGGGCGCTTGGGCGTATTTGCCGGAGGTGATATGGTTCCTGCCGAACGTTCGGTGACGGTGGCTACGGGCCATGGGAAAAAAGCGGCGAGACATATCGATGCCTATCTCCGCGGATACCATTATGCAAAACCACCGTCGAATTCTGTCGCCACATTCGATCGTTTGAATACCTGGTACTACACCGATGCCGATAAGAGCCATCAGCCGTATTTGCATGTAGCCCGAAGACGGTCAACCTTTGAAGAAGTAGTTGGTGGATTAGATGTGGCGACAGCCTTGCTTGAAGCCAGGCGCTGTCTCTCCTGCGGGAATTGCTTTGAATGCGACACCTGTTATGGCGTATGCCCTGATAACGCTATTATCAAACTCGATCCGGGAAAACGGTATGAAATCAATCTTGACTATTGCAAGGGATGTGGCATCTGTGTGGAAGAATGTCCCTCCGGTGCCATTGATATGATCAAAGAAATCAGATAGAAGGAAACATGACAGAACGAATCATGAAGGGAGACCCATAATGAAATACCTTTTGGCGGTTGATGGATCGGACCAATCGTTAGATGCGACACGCGTCTTTGAAGCCTTAACCCCAGCCGAAAGCTTGAAGGTCTTACATGTGGTCAGTGTGCCAGGTATCCCCTATCCGGCCATGGGTACCAATGTCGCCAAAGATTTGGCCACGACCGTCGAATTGGCGATGAAGGAAGAAGGAGAACGTACGTTGGATCAAGCCGTGTCTCTGTTGCCTCTTCATCCAGGTGCTGTGTCCAAACAACTGGAGATGGGCAGCCCGGCTGAATCCATCCTCAAGGTGGCTCAGGAAGAGAAAGTTGATTTGGTGGTCATGGGTGCTCGGGGGTTAGGGCGTATTCGAGAGCAAATATTTGGAAGTGTGTCACATCGTGTGATGACGCATGCTCACTGCTCGACGCTTCTGGTCAAGCAACCTATTCGAAAAATTACGAAGTTACTCATTCCCATCCAAAGTCAGGAAGATTCTGATGCGGTCCTCACCTTTTTCAGCAAAAAACCTTTCCGGGAACCCTGTGTCATCACCGTTCTTCATGTGATTCCCATGGTTGAACCGGTGTGGCCGATGGGGGCGATGATCCCTCCAGCGTTTCGCAAAGAGATGGTCGGTTATGCGGAGAAGTTCACCCAGGTCTTGTGCATAGAACTGGAACGGTTGGGGCATCAAGCCAAAGGCGTGGCCATTGAAGGGGCGCCATCCTTTACGATTGTCGAAGAGGTCAAAAAGATAAATCCTGATCTGTTGGTCATGCGCCCACAGAGTAAATCAGGGGTGAGCCGATTTTTTCTGGGAAGTGTCTCCCATTCGGTCATCCACCACACAGACTGTTCGCTCTTGCTGGTCCGCGAATAAGATGGAACCACATGAGAGAGCCTGCATGAATAAGCCTCAGAAATAATGCCTAGTGCTCAGGAATTTCATAAAGGAACGCAAAAGGCGGGAAGCCGTATGAATGCGAAAATGTATCTCCTCGGTGCGGTTGCGCTGGGAGTTATTGTCTTTCTCTATCTTTTCCTTTGGTGCGCCGACCCTTGTCATTAAGGGACCTTTGAATGAGGGAACTATCGGCCTCGCTGTCATTCCCGATAACAACTGTCGGGAATAACGAGGAAGAGAGATTCCGTTTTCCAGAATAGACAGCGGAAGGCCCTCTCTTTTCAAACTTTAACCTGTTCACCCTTTATCAGGAACTTTTTCAATGTTAGCAAATTCTTGGGAGTTGTTCTCCTGAAAGAAGGTCAAGAATTCTGTGGGTTCCATACCTGGTTTGCAGGGTAACGAGTGGCTGAGGCGGCGTTGATGCAATGAATGCAATTTCTCCGATATCCGTGGCTTTTTGTGAGACGGCATGTTGGCGGAGAATTAAAAGGGCCTCCTTCACGTTCTCGGGTGGAAGAAACATCACGAATCGCCCTTCATTGGCCACATAGAGCGGATCCAGCCCAAGAATTTCACAGGCTCCACGGACTGGCTCGCTAATCGGTATGCGCGATTCTTCAATCGCCATTGTTAACTGAGCAGCAGTTGCGAGTTCGTTGAGGGCACTGGCCAACCCACCACGAGTCAAATCTCGAAGACAATGGATCTCAATATGGTGATTGAGCAAGTCGGCAATGACGCCGTGGAGCGGGGCGGAATCGCTACGCAGGTTTGCTGAAAATTCCAATCCTTCGCGCTGGCTCAACACGGCCATGCCATGTGCGCCCAAGTCTCCGCTGACGATGATCCGATCCCCAGGGGTCAGACAATGCGGGCCGATATCGACTGATAGAGGAATCACACCCAGGCCAGTGGTATTAATGAAAATCTGGTCACCCTTCCCTCGATCCACAACTTTTGTGTCACCACAGACAATGTGAACCCCACAGTCCTGTGCCGTCTTGGCCATAGACGAAACGATCTGTTTGAGCGTGGCAATCGGTAATCCCTCTTCCAGAATAAATCCGGCACTCAGGTAACGCGGGCTCGCTCCCATCATGGCCAGGTCATTGATGGTGCCATGCACCGCCAAGCTGCCAATGTCACCCCCTGGGAAAAAGAGTGGTTGGACCACATAAGAATCGGTTGTCATAGCCAAGCGACCATCCAGGGCAGGCAGGACAGCACTGTCCTGTAACGCGTTCAAATATGAATTGGAAAAAGCCTCCAGGAAAATGTCATGAATCAGTTGTTGCATCAGACGTCCACCGCCACCATGAGCGAGCCGAATGGTGTTATCCGAGGCGAGAGGGAGGGGACACTGAGCCGTAAAGGAAGAATGTTGAGACATGAATTAGTGTTGAGCAACCTTTGGAAGACGGTACTGAAAATACGCGGCGCAAGCTCCTTCATTCGACACCATTGGGGCACCCAGGGGATGGTCTGGGGTACACCGAGTCCCAAATGCAGGGCAATCTGAGGGTTTCATGAGGCCCTGAAGAATTCGACCGCTTTGACATTCGGATGAAGGGGAAGTCTTGGCATCAGTCAGGTGAATGCGATCGTGAAATTGTTGGAGCGCGTCAAATTGGGCAAAGGTCGATCGAAGTTGCAGACCGCTTTTGGGGATACTGCCAATTCCTCGCCAGTGGCGGGAAGAGGGTTCAAAAACGTCATCAATAACCTTTTGGGCTTCCAGGTTTCCCGAGCGGTGCACCGATCGAGCGTATTGATTTTCGACGACAGCACGCCCTTCTTCTAATTGATGGACGACCATCTTTACCCCTTCAAGAATGTCTACCGGCTCAAATCCGGTCACCACAATAGGCACCTGGTATTGTTGACTGATGGGTTCATACATGTCATAGCCCATGATCGTGCACACATGTCCAGCGGCAAGGAATCCCTGTATGCGATTTTCAGGGGAAGAAAGCAGCGCTTCCATGGCAGGAGGGACTAACACATGGGCCACAAGGACGAAAAAATTATGAAGCTCCATCCGTTGCGCCTGGAGAATGGCCATGGCCTGAGCCGGGGCCGTGGTTTCAAATCCCACCGCAAAGATGACGATCTGGCGCGAGGGATTCGCTTGGGCGAGGGCGACGGCGTCGAGAGGAGAATAGATGATACGCACATCTCCTCCTTGGGCTTTGACCTTGAGTAAGTCCTCATGGGTTCCTGGGACGCGCAGCATGTCTCCGAAAGAACAAAGAATGACCTCGGGAATCTTAGCGAGTTGGCAAGCGGTATCAATCAATTCAATGGGAGTGACACAGACCGGACAGCCCGGACCATGGATCAGAGTGATCGCGGGGGGCAACAACCGATCCAGCCCATATCTGACGATGGAATGAGTTTGTCCGCCGCAGACTTCCATGATAGTCCAGGGATGGCGAGTGACGTGATGGATTTCTCTGGAAAGCGCTTGTACGGCTTTCGGATCTCGATATTCATCCAGGTATTTCATGAGGAAGAACTCTCATCGGTTTGCCCGGAACTTAGTTGTTCAATCAACGATAACGATTCCGTGGCAGCTTGCTCATCCACTTTGCTAATAGCAAAGCCCACATGGACGATCACGTAATCCCCAACGGTAGCCTCCGGAACCAACGCCAAGCACACCTCTTTCGTCACCCCGGCAAACGACACCGTCCCAGTGCGGAGTTCATCCTCTTCTATACATTGAATTTGTCCTGGAATGGCGAGGCACATGGTGTGTGAAAATATCGTTTATGCCGAGTGGGTTCGTTGTGAAAACTGGTTCATGGTTATAAAGGACTGTCCTAGGGATAATCCACTGTCATTTGGTCCAAACAATTGTGGTGTGTAGACAGCGAAACCTCGTTTGATAAGAGCTGATTCGGAAAGCTTGAGGAGTAGGGCATTTTGAAAGACGCCTCCAGAGAGAACGATCTGAGGGCACTGAATCTGCTCCGCAACATTGGCAATCAACATAGCAAGTGCCTGATGAAATCCGAATGCAATTGCTGATGGCCTTTCTTGTTCTGAGATGTCTCGGACGATGGCAGTAATCAATGGTCGCCAATCGGCCACCCAAGGCCCTTCCGATTCTGTCTGCGATTCTATGGGAATGCGATAGCGTTGAGACTGGGTTTTCTCCATGTCGCTCTCTGCTAAAAATTCAAGAGCCATGGCCGCTTCACCTTCAAAGCTTGCGACTTGTGAGAGACCTAATAACGCACTCACCCCATCAAAGAGTCGACCGATACTGGAGGTGAATGGACAATGTACATCTTTGTCCAATATGGCAACTAAAGATTGAGTCATCTGTGGGCCGAAGGATTGCAGTGGCGGAAGATCCCATTCAAACACCTTCTCACCGAATACCTCAGACAATAAGGCCAGCGCGACACGCCGTGGTTCTCGCATGCATACTTCTCCACCAGGCAGACGGAACGGTTTCATATGAGCAAGACGGGTGAAGTCGGTATCATCACACAGAAGAAACTCACCGCCCCACAGCGTTTCGTCTAATCCAAATCCTGCTCCATCCCAAGCTACGCCAAGGACAGGACCTTGTAATCCATGCTCAGCTCGGCATGCGGCGATGTGAGCATAGTGATGCTGGATGGGAAGCACAGGAATGTTGTGTTTTTTTCCAAAATGCTGAGCAAATCTTGATGAGCGATAGTCCGGATGACTGTCACAAGCAATGGCTTGAGGTGTGACGTGGAACAATGTCAGCATATCAGCAATGGTTCGTTCAAATTGAGTCGAGGCTTCCGGCGTTGAAAGATCTCCGATGTGTTGACTGACGATAATTTGATCGCTAGTGGTCAGGGCAACCGTATTTTTGAGATGGCCGCCAACAGCCAGGATTAGCGGCAACTTGTGAGCAGCGTCAAGACTTGGTGCCACCGATAGGGGAGTGGGTACATACCCGCGGGCGCGACGACGTATCAGATATTTGTCGTTGACGACTTGAACGACTGAATCATCGACGGGTCTCACGATGGGACGGTTATGTACCAGAAAGGCATCGGCTATCCCGTGAAGACGATGTACGGCCTCCTGTTCATCAATGACGAGAGGCTCTTCCGAACGGTTCCCACTCGTGGCGACAACTGGCATGAGAAGATCATTCATCAAAAGATGATGGAGGGGTGTATGAGGAAGCATGGCTCCCAGGTAGGGATTATTAGGTGAAACGTCCCATGCCAAAGTGGATGTGGATCTTTTCCTTGCTAACACAATGGGGGCAGCAGGGGAGGTTAAAAGGGCAGTCTCATTGGTTGAGAGCAAGCAATGATGTTCGAGGGATCCCAGGGAATGAAAAAGTACCGCCAACGGTTTGGTGGGCCGAAGCTTGCGTTGGCGTAAGCGTTGAACGGCTTCCGATGATTCAGCCTTCACCCAGAGTTGAAATCCTCCCAACCCTTTCACGGCCAATATGCCGCCGTGCCTGACGACCTCTGAGGCGGCCTGTAGTCCTGCCTCTCGTTGGGCCAAGAGCTTCCCTTCGTGATTCCATAATTCAACCTGAGGGCCACATGAGGGACAGGAGATCGTTTCCGCATGAAACCGGCGGTCAGAAGGATCATCATATTCTCGTTGGCAATTATCGCAGAAGAGGAATTGATCCATCGTCGTGTTGAGACGATCATACGGCAGGCGAAGCGTAATGCTGAATCGTGGCCCGCATTGGGAACAGGTGGTGAATGGATAGCGGTAACGACGTGACTGTGGGTTCTTCATATCTTGAAGGCAGTCTTCACAGGTCGCAAGGTCTGGTGCAAGAACTGATTGCGTCTGATCATCCCCTTGGCTGGGGCGAATAGAAAAAGACCGTTGGCCCATGACGGGAACGTAGGTTGACGTCATGGCCTGGATGCTTCCGGTCAGAGGAAGTTCAGTCGTGATCCGTTTCTGGAAAGCGTGTAGATTTTTTTGAGTCCCTTCCAATTCAAGTAACGTTCCCTGTGGGGTATTCGCGATCCACCCGCCGAGCGATAAATCTTGAGCCAAACGAAACACAAAGGGGCGAAAACCAATGCCTTGAACCGTTCCGCGAATCGTCAGTTGTATTCGCTCACGCTGGTCAGATCCAATATGTGATTGAACGGCAGAGGTCATGAGGCCCTCTCCTCGAATTCAATATCTTTAATGAGCAGCTCAGGGTGGTCTTCCCACGCAATATCTCCTGAGAAGCAGTGAGGGCAGCCGTAGGTCTCGGGAGCACGATCAAACACCGCCTTGCAAGATTGGCATGTCCCGGTCGAAACCCGCACGTGAATGTCTAAGTCGGCGGAATTGACCGCAGTGCCCTGAGCAGCGAAATGAAAGGTGGCTTGTAATTCTTCCGCGGTATGACTGGCTAAATGGGAGTGGCTGTCAATTTCTAGTCGAATGAGTGACAGATTAGTCCCTGGCCGCGTTTGGCATAGTTGTTCGACTTGCTTCACCACTTGTTGCAGTAATTGCAGTTCATGCATGGGACAGGCTCAATTCTTCGACGGCAATACGATTGACCACGGTCGTCATGGCTTTGGAGACCGGAAGTGATAAGGCATGTCCTTGTTGGAGGTGCTCCAACTCGATGCCAAAGAGGACGACGTGTGCCGGTAAGACTTTCAGCGTTTGCGCCAGAGTCAGCGCTTCAGCCAGACCAAAGGCATGGGTAGAAGAAGCCGATGCGCCCCAAGCCAGTTTCCTAATGTTCTCAAGATCTTGTGGGAGTGTGAAACGGACAATCGTCCCGGCTTTGGAATGGCTATGAACCGCATCAATGAGAATGAGCGTATCTGTTTCTTCCATATCATGAAGTAAGCTGAGCCCTGCCGACCCCCCTTCTAAAATGGAAACGTGAGCAGACGAATATGGCTGAAGCTGACGGGCCACCAAGACCCCAACGGCATCATCACCCATAAAAGGGTTCCCCAATCCGATAATTTTCATTTTGATCATTGTTTCCGTCATATCTTTGGGCGTAATCCCCCCCTTTCAAAAGGGGGAATCAGATTAGAAATAAAGGATTAAATATGTCATGAAAAATGACTGTATTGTCCACCCTTTAGCAAGGGGGAGCTGGGGGGATTTTCTTTTTCACACCATGTTCCTTGAATAAGATCGCCAGGTTAAGTTTGTGAGGATGATGGCAACACTTCCTTCGTGAATTTCAAAAAGTGGGTGGCGCATGAGATGCATGGGTCATAACTGCGGATATGGCGTTCGCACTTGATGGCGGTTTCCTCATCGCTCAGATGTAACAAACTCGGAAGCATGTTTCGCAAATCGTCTTCCATCCGCCGCTGATTTTGAGAGGTAGGCGGAATGATTTTTGCCAATTGGATGGTCCCATCTTCAGTGACCTGATAGCGGTGATACAAAACCCCACGCGGAGCTTCCGTGGCAGCTATGCCGGTGCCAGCATTGATGGTCACCGGGACTGATGGGGAGGCAGGTTGTTCGTATCCTGCAATGATGCGAAGGGCTTCATCAAGGGCATAGAGCACTTCCACCGATCTGGCGACGATGCCCATAGATGCACGGTTGAGGGGCAAGGAAAATCCCGTCTCTGCAAAGATTTCTTTAGTCAAAGGCGAGAGTTGATCGTGGTTAAGAGCAAGGCGGGCCAGGGGCCCTGTCAAATAGGACTTTCCCTGAAACGTACAATGTAGGGCAGTGGAGTACGGCACTTGTTCTTCATGGAAGTGGTCTTCAAATTCTGAGGCATTCAGATGATGTCCTTCATTGGTGACCAGTGGGCCGGTATTCATAGGGTATTCCGAATGCCCACGAAGTGACAAGAAGGTATAGTCCTGCTCCGGGTCTTCAAACGCCAAGCCGCTCACCCATTGAAGGGTTTTCACAGCTGCATCTCTGGCCCAAAGCAATTCGTCTTTCAGCCCGAGCAACTGATCCTTAGTGGGTACTTGAGAAAATCCGCCGATCTTCACGGAAACAGGATGAACGGAACGCCCGCCCAGCAAGGTTATTAACTGATTGCCGGCCTTCTTGAGTCGTAGCCCTTGTTTCACCAGATCGGGATGGACGCGCGCCATGTCGAGCCCGCTGGCAAAACCTAAAAAATCCGGAGCCTGAAGCATGTAGATGTGCAGGACATGACTTTCGATCCATTCTCCACAATAGAGCAATCGACGAAGATCCCGAATGGCTGGTGGGATCTCTACTCCGAAAATCGCTTCCAACGCATGCACGGCGCTCATCTGATAGGCCACAGGGCAGATACCGCAAATACGCGCGACAATATCGGGGACTTCGTTCACATGGCGGCCTTGGAGAAAGGCTTCGAAGAAGCGTGGAGGCTCGAAGATGCGAAGTTGGACGTCCTGGACCTGACCCTCCTTGACCGTGATATGAAGGGCGCCTTCCCCCTCCACCCTGGCCATCATGTCAATTTTGATGGTTCTCGATTTATCAGAGCCTGCTTGTGGATCGTTCATTTGCCTGCCTGCGATTTTCAATTAGGAAAACATTAAAGAACCTTTTATTCCAGGGGGATGTTCAAAAAGGTCCATCCAGCAAGGCCGCACGCAGCGAGGAGGACGAGGCGTACGGGCTAGTACGGAGAGTCCTGCGAGCCAGGAGAACACTGCTGGTGGCCTTTTTCAACATTCCCTATCTGGATTCCCACGCATCGCTTTCCTTCTGGAACGGCTGAACCGATCCGTTAATTCCCCTGAACCGGCGAACCATTTCGACCGGGATGAGGTGAAGATGCTCATGAAACTGTTTTGCGAGGGAAATGGTATTCGGTGGCACGCCGGGAGCTATCGAATCATGTTCGGCGGGACCAAAACATCCATAACACTCCCGACCTAAACCGGGACAGATAGCTCCGCACCCGGTGCGCGTGACAGGTCCAAGGCAGGGCATGCCCTTCGCAACCATGACGCAAATATGCCCCTGTCGTTTGCACTCCAGACACACGCTATGCGCGGGAATGCGGGGCGTGACTCCACTCAGCAGATCGGTCAGGACTCGAAGCAATTGCTGCTTATCGATCGGGCAGCCCCACAATTCATAGTCGACGTTGACGTGTTCAGAAATGGGAGTCGACGTGCTCAGACTGTGAATGTATTCAGGGCTGGGGTAGACCGCCTGTTTGAAGGTCTCCACATCGGCCCAGTTCCGAAGAGCCTGAATGCCGCCAGACGTGGCACAGGCGCCAATGGTAATCAAGATTGTCGATTGTTGACGGAGATCAAGAATTCGAGGGAGATCCTCCGGGCAGGTAATGGAGCCTTCCACCAACGTAATATCATACGGGCCAGCCTGCATGTCGCTGGAGGCTTCGGGAAAATAGGCGATGTCGAGGGCATCTCCCAGGGCCAGCAGCTCGTCTTCCATATTCAGGATACTCAATTGGCAGCCGTCACAAGAGGCAAACTTCACCACCGCAATCCGTGGCCGATGCCTGCTTGGAGGATTCTGTGTTTCTAGGGTTGTGCTAGTCATTTCAATGGCATATCTTTTTTAAAGCGTACCCTTTTTAACAATGGGGTTAGAGAGGTTGGCTTTTCCGGGTCATTTCCGACATCTTGTATCGGGAATCCATCTTTTTCCCAATCCTCATTTTATCCTCCGCTCACACCCCCGCTTTTCCCATAAACGACACCAGCCGGTCCCATCGCATCACCGGTCCATCCTTGCACACAAAAAACGGCCCAAGCTGACAATGCCCGCAGAGCCCGATGCCACATTCCATATGCCGCTCCAAGGACACATACATCGAGTCCGGACGAAGGCCTTGATGCGATAACGTATTCGAGGCCACCCGCATCATGATCTCGGGTCCGCACATCATGACCAGCGTATTGTCAGGGTCCAACTGCAGTTGGTCAAACAATTCGGTAACCACGCCCACATGATTTCTCCAGGTTTTGCCGGGTTGGTCGCTGGTCAGGAGCACTCGGGTGCGGGGCTGATGCCGCCAGGCATCGAAGCGTTCCCGGTAGAGTAAATCGTGGGGGGTCTTCACCCCGTGGAGAATAGTGAGTGCCCCATATGCCTCTCGTCTCCGGAACATATACTCGATGGCCCCGACCACCGGCGCGCATCCCAGACCACCCGTGACAATGAGCACGTCCTTCCCTTTCGCCGCTTGTATGGGCCATCCCACTCCGAAAGGACCACGCACTCCCACGCTCTCGCCTTTCTGCATAGTGCCCAGGACTTTGGTGATCCGACCCACCACACGAATCGTGTGGTCAAGAAATTCCGGCTCGTCCGGGTCCGAGACAATTGAAATGGCCACTTCGCCAACACCGAATACATAGAGCATATTGAATTGTCCGGCCTCAAACCGGAACGACTCGCGATGAGTCGGGTCGGTGAGTTGCAGTCGAAACGTCACAATATCCGTGGACTCCTGCTTCTTGTCCACGATCACCGCCGGATGAATAAGGTAGGGATTATGTGTCATAGCCGATTTTGTCCCCTTGGATATTCCTCCTTAGAAAAAGGGAGGACTCAGGGGGCTTTATCTGATCCGGGCTTCTTTCATGTTAGGCCTTCTCATTCCCGACAATGGACATGTCTCCTTCTGGAAGAATAGCTAGAGGACTGTGTCATTCCCGACATCTTGTATCAGGAATCCATCTTTCTTTCGTCATGCCCGACGTTTGTCATCGGACATCTATCCCGGGTTCGTTTCAGATGGATCCCGCGCTAACCACCTGCGGGGATGGCAGTAGGATTTGCTATTCCAGATTTCCTTCATCGGGAATCTCATTCAAAGAATAGCTCATCATAACAAAATACATCCGTCTGATCTTCCCTGGTTTTGAGCTTCTGACAATAATGGCCAAAATTTCAGTGTCGCCTTTTTCCTCAAAATGGGATGATTGGAGACTCTATTGTTATCAGTGCAAATTCAACACCAATGGGATGGCCAATGCGATGAGCAAAAGAGAAAAGGCTACCGATCAAGCGGACTGATCACACCCTTGCCCTTGATGGGCATCCCCTTCCTGAGGTTGGCTTTAAAGCGGACCGGATAACTCATTTTTACGTTCAAACAATTCTATCTAAATAATCCATCCAAATCCTGCGCCAGCAATTGGACTGTCAAAGCTTTGTGTGTAATGTTGGCTTGATCTTATTATTCCAAATTCCTACACTGCCCCCGTTGATAGAAGAAATATAAAAATCAATGGTAGAGCGAGAAAAAACATCATAGAGGAGAGCAATATGAACCTGAAGCAAATAGAAGATGAGGCTCTTCATTTATCCGAGGAAAAAAGAGCAGCGTTGGCACAGAAGCTTCTCCTGAGCCTTGATGCACCAACTATCGCAGAAATAGAAGAAGATTGGTTGGCCGAAGCACACCGCCGAGCCAGAGAGCTGGACGAGGGCACTGTGCAGGCAATCCCGGCAGAAGAGGTCAGAAAAAAAGCACAGGCCTTGCTGAGATGAGTTACGGGTTTCATCCTGCCGCAGAGGCTGAGCATCTGGAGTCCGTGGCGTTCTTTGAATCCAAAAGGCCGGGCTGGGTGCTTCGTATCTCGCAGAGTTTGAAAGAATCATGCGCAAAGCCTGTGAAGCGCCACACAGATACCCGGTTGAAAAACAACCGGATGTCCGGCGCATCCGAATGAAGCGGTTCCCGTTTGCGGTAGTGTTTTGAGAAGCGTCAGGCAGTGTTCAAGTGCTGGCCGTTGCTCACAGCCGGCGTCGCCCTCAATACTGGCTGGGCAGGCTCTAACGGAAGCTCAAACGGACCATCCCAAACTCGAGCCACTTAAGCCCAGGTGTGAGGCCTACTGTGTAGCGCCTAAGAAGCCACGGGAAAAGCAGCCGTTCAAAGTACACCCAACAGGAGTCCTGATGGCAAGAAAATAACCTGCCCCCCCTTTCTCTTAAACGGAGAACGTAATCCGCATCAAGCTGTGGTCACCGATGTTGCCCACTCCCTTCCTTCGCGACGGCTCCGCTCGGTCGTCATCAATCGGTAATATAGCAGCAGGTTAGCTTGGTGTCGGCCAAAGTCTTTGACTTGTTGACTTCATAAGAATTGGGATATTCTTCGGTCATGGCTATAACCTGGGAACAATTGGCTGAGCAGGCCATGAGTTTGCCAACGGAATCGCGGGCGCGGTTGGCGGACCTTCTTGTGGAAAGTTTAGATGCGGATGACCTTGGGCCGATCGATCGCCTGTGGGTTGCAGCGGCAACGCGCAGGCGGGATGAAGTACGAAGGGGGCACGTCGAGCCTATCCCTGGAGCCGAATCTATTCAGAGGGTGCGGGACGCAGTTCGCCGATGAAATGTGATTTCCACCCGGAAGCACTGGAGGAATATCGGGAAGCAGCCCTCTACTACGCCGAGCGTGATCCGGCGCTTGCTCTGAAATTCCTCGACACTGTTGAGGATGCCATCCAACGAATTCTCGAATCTCCAGAACGGTATAGGATCCTCGATGAGGATGTCCGACGTTGTCTCATCCATGTCTTCCCCTATGCATACCATAGAACCGGAGTCTATCCTCATTGTGGCTGTCATGCATTGTAGCTGCGAGCCGGGATACTGGAAGCGAAGAGTCCCGCCATCCTAACAAGCGAATGAACACTGATAATGTCTCCTGAAGTCACGGAACGAATAAACGGGGGGCGTGATGATCATTGGCAATTTTTGTTTCAAATCGGTGGAGGTCCCAATGAACAATCATTTAGACATGCTCAGCTGAGCATGAAGCAGTAAGGTGACATCATGAGCCAAAAAATACTGGTTGTGCTCACCAGCGTTGAAAAATATCCAAATATGAATCGGGCGATCGGGTTGTGGTTTGGGGTGGCAGTCCATTTCGTCAAGAAAGTCCAGGAGGCTGGTTATGGGGTGGATTATGTCAGTCCCAAGGGGGGGCTATACACCGATTGACCCACACAGCCTGGCGATGGCGGACGCGGTACTACCGCATAGTGTTTTCGGTAGAGGTTTTGATCTGCGCAGCTCAACTCAGCGTTTGCCACTTATTAACTGGAGGCTGACATGTCGAATGTGAAAGAAAAAATGACGGAGGTCATCCAATCTCAACCGGATGATGCCACGTACGAAGAAATCATGCGTGAATTAGCGTTTGAAAGGATGGTGGCGCGTGGTCTCGAAGATTCTCGGCGGGGACGCGTTGTATCGAATGAAGATATGGAGCGTCGAATCCGCGCATGGCAGAAATAAGGTGGACCGAGGAGGCGGAACGTTGGCTCCGCGACATCCATGATTACATAGCCGCAGATAACCCAACGGCGGCCGCGAAAGTCGTTGCAGATATTTTGGGAAAAGCTCAGGTTTTACGCCGCTTCCCGGAAATTGGGCACAAGTATCGTACCGAGGAAGAGGGTGAAATCAGAATTCTCCTCTATGGACATTACCGCATTGCATACCTGTTGAGGTCGCCGAACCTCATTGATGTTTTAGGTGTTTTTCATGGGGCACTGGACATTGAAAGGTATCTTCCGTAATACGCGAGCCTATTAATTCGCTCAAGGCGACGCTCGTACCTCGCACAGCTCAGCCGCGGACTCTGTTATTCAGATGGAACCATCGGGTGTCATGAAGTGGGATGATTGAATGGGAAAGTACTCAAAGCTCAGGGAGAAAAAATTATGGCTGGAGGCGCCGACTCGAACATCGAGTTTGCCGAACTGGGCAAGTTCCTGGTCGGCCTTGGCTTTGAAGAACGAACGATAAAAAGGGATCGGGAGTCGGTGTGCTACAAACGCGACTATCGCGGTAGCGATGGTGGGGGTGCTTTATTCATGATGAGTGTAGGCCCCTCGAGGTCGGCGTGCAGGCGCAGATTTCAAACCGTGGCAAGCGGCGGGATTAAGCGAGTCTTCCTCGTGAACGTTGTCAAGGCAAAAGGTCACCGGCTTTTCGAATGAAGAAGAAAAGCTCGCCGGTTGGACAAATTTGTCCCTTTTTTTTTGGAGACCGAACTGGTTAAACGTGGGGCGGTTTACCAGAAGGCGGATAAGCCGTGGGCTTCATTTGCGCTTGAAGATGCCAGGCTTATCACCGGGCAGAATCCGAAATCCGGCAGTGCGGTTGCCGACCTCTTGATTGCGGCACTTCGAAAAAGTGTCTGAGAGGGTACTCCATCCTATGCAACACTTTTGGGGCCGTGTTCGCGCCGGTAAGCTTTGGCATTCTGTTCGAGGGAAATCCCAATGAAATCTGTCACCACGAAGAAGTTTGCTGTTCCCCTGAATCGTGAAGAGGTGGCCCAGTCTTGGAGGCAGCGTGGGTATTCGTGCGACGTGTTTGTCGATCCTCCAGGGAGAGAGTGGAATGATTTCGTCCATTCGACCAATGAGTTGGTGACCGTCGTTGAAGGGACATTACGAATGACTATTGAGGAGGAAGAAATTATCGCTGAACCGGGCGATGAGGTATTCATTCCGAAAGGCGCATGTCATTCGGTCGAAAATGTTCATCACGGGACGACCACATGGCTGTACGGATATGATTGAGTGTGTAAAAGCTTGAGCGATTCGAGAGGTGAGGGCATTGTGCCGGGCACAGATCCTTCGCCGCTGGCTCAGGATGACAATGCGATTCAGTCCTCTCTGAATCGGTATTCGTTCGTTCAATGTCTGCATGGGGATATTGAAATTTTTGTAAATAATTCTGTTCGAAAGATATACTCTCCATGATGCGATTCATTCGCCTTTCCGATTATACCTGGTGGATCTGGTTGAGCCTTGCCTGCAGCTTGCTGGCAGGCCTGCTGGTTGACCCGATTTACTTCTTTCTCGCTATCCTCATCTCCACCATCCAAGCCGTATGATTTCTTGCCCGCGAAAGAAGCGCCTCGTCTTTTCCTTCACAACTTCGTCTCGCGTATTGGCTTCTCCTGGTCGTGCTCTCTGTGCCTCCGCTTCGATTTCTCTACTGGGTTCCGGCCATTGGCACGCTGCTACTCTGTTTTTCCGGGTACTGTCTACTGGCACGTTCCCTTTCCTTGCTGCCATGGAATCGCACCTCGCCGCTGACCGTTCAGGAAATTGTGAGGACATTCAGCGTTCCTCCCAATCTTGACGTGAGCCTGCAAGGCAAACCTGCATCCGGGTGTCCTGGCGGGGTGTGTTCATTGGAAGTTCAAATCGGAAAACCCGCAAAGATTTAACGAGGCAGTCTGCCAAACTGCTTGCCCTGCGGGATTTTCGATGGGAATCATCGCATCCAGTCTGGACATATCCCGACACGCCGAATTGATTGAATCGGGAGGCGAGCTCATGAGTGAGCCATAGGTCAGCAGGCGGCCATATCCATTTTGTTTGCTGGTTTTTTATTCAACACTAGCGAACTGACTGCCATGAATTCCCTTAATAATAATGCAAACGTTTTGATGTTGTAGCGTTAAGCACTATAATGCTGCTTAAAAGGAGGTGATATTTAGTGGGCACAACATCCAAGCGGTCGACGGTCTACTTTGATGAAGATCTCCATGCAGCACTGCGACTCAAGGCAGTGCATACCCACCGATCGGTATCTGATATCGTCAATAATGCCGTGCGATCGGCCCTTGCCGAGGATCAGGAAGATCTGGCTGCGTTCCAGGAACGTGCAGACGAGCCTACTTTAAGCTATGAAGAACTTCTGAACGATCTAAAGGCGCATGGCAAGTTATAGACTGACATTTAAAAAGTCGGTCACCACGGATTTTCGATCCATACCGCAACACGATGTGCTCGTATCTTTAGGCTCATTGAGGCTTTAGCAGATGATCCACGGCCGGTAGGAAGTGAAAAGTTATCCGGACAAGAAAGATTTCGAGTGCGCCAGGGGGTGTATCGAATTATTTATGAAATATCGGACGAGGATCTCGTGATCATCGTGGTCAAAGTGGGACATAGGCGAGATGTGTATCGGGACAGCTAGAATCAGGACCATGCGGCAAAAACCAAGATCTCAATTCTGGTGTCCTTTTTTGCGTAATCGGTTTGTTCCCATCACTCATTAATTTTCAATTACAGAGGAGAAGAATATGGCTAGCGTTGGCTATCATGAGCCCATTGAGGAATTGTCGGATGAGACACGCGACATGCATAGAGCCATTGTGTCGTTGATGGAAGAACTCGAGGCCGTTGATTGGTACAATCAGCGCGCGAATGCATGCAAAGACGGGGACCTCAAGGCCATTCTTGCGCACAATCGAGATGAGGAGAAGGAGCATGCGTCTATGGTGCTTGAATGGATTCGACGCAAGGATCCGGCTTTTTCTAAGCATTTGAAGGACTTTCTGTTTACAGAGAAGCCGATCGCGCACAAGTAGGTCTGCGGCGTTCTTTGGATGTCCATAGAACCCAACTTGGGGCATTGGGCTTCGGCTTCAGGGTTGTGGGAGACGCGTCGATATGGCAAGTGCCCAGGAGCAGTCAAAAAAAATGTCCCGAGCTTTCAGGATTCAAGAGTCGGCTTCGAGACCAAGGATACGTGAGGGAGGGTTACGCTAACGATCCGAAATGCGCTCCCCATTCAGACGCGAGAGTGCGTCCGATCTTCATCAATGATGGCTCTTCACCGGAAGTCAGAGGCGACAAGGTCCGTGCCCGTCGGAGATTGTCCTGTAATTCGCCTGGTGTCGCCATGCCGATGACTGCGCACGTGGTGTGTGGCACACTCAAGGCATAGCGAAAGGCTATATCTAAATGAGAGGCGGGCATCCGGCAATGACTCAGGCCCCTCTCTCCGGATTTCTGTTTCCCGCCATAAACCTTCATGGCAATCAGTCCCAGATTCAAGCGGTTGGCCACCGTCCACACGCGTTCTTCAAAATTGTGGCTCTTCAGCAGAATCTGTGGGTGACTTCTGGTTCGGGTAGAGCTCCAAGT
>JBBDSY010000053.1:0-37326 GCA_040904705.1 Nitrospirales bacterium
GTAACACAACCATGGAAGTCACTCAGAAAATTTCAACGAACTTTTTGACAATCTCAACAGAATAGGCAGGTACGATGGTTGAGAGGCTGTTAAATAAATTTTGTATG
Source organism: Nitrospirales bacterium (assembly GCA_040904705.1). Taxonomy (GTDB): domain Bacteria; phylum Nitrospirota; class Nitrospiria; order Nitrospirales; family UBA8639; genus Nitrospira_E. The sequence goes on from JBBDSY010000053.1 coordinate 108, forward strand.
TTACAAGCCCCATGGGATTTGTGGTGCCTTGCGAAGCAAACAGCATCCCCCATGTCAAATGAAGATCTCCTTTCCCGCGGAAAAGACTTCAAGCAAAAACTTCAAGAAACTCTCGTCGCTTTTACATTTGCGCTGGTGTTTCAGGAACACATATCGCCTGTTCAGATACGAATGGCAAAAGTGCACGAGAAACTTCTAGACTTTGAACTTATATCCCAGAAAGATACTTCTTTAAAATTTGAAATAACCACAGCGTATCCGCCAGATTACAAGATTAGAGAAGAGTATAAAAATGGGAGACGACCCTTCTTTCCTATGCAAGCACTCTCTGGAACCCTAATGAAACCAGAATGGATTGCTCCGGTGATTTGCAAGAAAACTGAGAAAGCTCGGAGAATTGATGGATTTAATGGGCACCTCCTTGTATACGTGAACATTCAAGGTGGGGGACCAGTTGGACGAGGTTTGGAAGAACTCAAGGACCTTATTTCCGACTCTGAATCTCTTTGGCGGTCTATTTGGTTGTTTCGGGGCATTCCCGATTTAGCGGCTACCGGCACGGTTTTACTGTGTAACTCTTATGGTCTTCTTTGTGAGGAGTGGGATTGGTTGCATATTAATGGATGAAAACGGGTGTTGGGCAACCTACTGTTAAGTTGCCACTATTCAACATACGGAGGTTGTCGCGACCATGGCTAAACGAAAATTACGAACCTTTGATCAAGTGGAAGAGGAATACTATCGGGAGCATCCTGATGAGATTGAAAGCTACCTGAAAGTGTGTTTTGAAGAATACGCGAAAGATGGGGCAACCTCGGCCTTGCTCTCTTCCTTACGGATGGTTGGCCGAAGAAACCGGAATGACCCGCAATGGTGTTCAAAAAGCCCTCTCAGAAGATGGTAATCCGCGATTTGAGAATATCAACGCGATTATGCGTGCCATGGGATACCGTTTGATTCCGGAAAAGGTTGAAATGTCTGCGGGTCGATAACACAACCGATGAAGCAGTGGGCATGAAGAAAGAAGCTATAAAAATCGAGATGAAACCATCCCATCCGGGCGCGTTTATCAAGACCGAAGTGCTTGATGAACTCGGGCTTAGTGTGACGAAAGCCGCGGAAGTTTTAGATGTGCGGCGCGCCACCCTGTCTGATTTGGTGAATGAAAAAGCGGCACTCTCGCCGGAGATGGCTTTGCGACTGAAAAAGGCGTTTCATCTTAATATGGCTATACTGTTACGTATGCAAGCATGGTATGACGCAATAGAGATGCGAAAACAGGCAGGAAAATCCAGATTGCCTCCTATGTGCCGGCTTAAATGTGGAGATCTCTTACATAACATAAAGACAGTAGCGCCGAGTGAATATTAATTCTTACTTACAGACTGTGTCACAATGGCTACCACTTGTCTCGCTTCTTATTGCACTGATAGCGCTTCTGTTGTCCTTCCTAAGCTTTAAAATTGCCAAGGAATCTTACGTACTATCTGTAGAGAAGGATCGGCGTACCAAACCTTCTTTAGACCTTTACATTGTGGACTCTTACATTCGCCCAGCAGATCCACCAATCCCTCGCATCTTCATTTTTCAGGTCAGAATAACAAATACATCCGATTCCCCTAATTCTCTCTGCGAATTACAACTCGTAATAGAACACGGCAAAGACCGAGAGATTCTTTCCAATGTTGCCATCCCTCACAATGCTGATCTTCTGAAACATTTAAAAATCTTTCAAAATGTTCCTCTAAGTATACCTTGTTCCATTGCTGCACGATCAGTTCTCGGGGGCGTTGCGGTTTTTTCCATACCCGAGGATCTCACGAAAAATTCCGTGATTGAATCATACATCGTCGAAGTTGTGGACACTTTCGGCCTTAAAGCAGGTACGGAAGCAATATTTTTAAAGGAGCTGTCTGATGATTCATTGGAAAACAGGAACGTTCCAAATCAAAAATAAAGTGGAAAAAATCCCTATCCCTATTATTTCTGATCCTGCCGTGGCTACAAAAGGAGTGGGCGATGGAAGAACCATCCCAGTACTAATCATCGATACATCTCAAAGGCCAGACATCGAAGATATGGTTACCGCTCACAAGCACCTAGGTTCTGGCGACGTCCAAAGCAGTTGGTTTTCACCTTCACGATTTAGCACCAAAAAAATTGGACTTCTTCTCCAATTCACAAAGCCCAGTCAGTGCTTATGCATTCTTGAGTTTAACGTTATGGATCATAAAGCTGCCATTGATCTAATAATCCAAACTGAAGGTTTTTATCTTCAACCGGGCAAAATCGGTGACCGTCTCAGTTCTACGATGGATAACCCTCGAATTCTATGTGAAGTTCCTTCTAAACATTTTAAAAAGGAATGGGAAAAAATTCATCGAAAGAATATTTTTAAAACTTTTCGAGATGAGGGAATGTCTCGACAAAATGCAAAACAAGCAACTGAAAATTTCCTCAAAGAATGGCGAAGGATATCCTCTTTGAGAATTGGGAATAATTAAGAAAATTAGGTACACCCTATTTGAGAGGAAATAACGGAAGCGTAAAGCGCCCTAAATTCGGGAATTTAAAAAACTGTTTTAAGGGGACCCTAACGAGAGTGAAGGAAAAATACTATGGCACGTTCTAAATAGAAAAGTTTATGCGTGATTTTTTCGGACCTCAACAACACAAAGCCCCCGGGACAAAATATTATGATCAAAATGGAGAGGTGACATCCATGAAGCATAAGGCTGAAAAATTTTATACCTTTGACGAGGCAAAAAAATTTGTGGAAAAAAGAACGAGAATAGGATGAAATTTTAAATTTCCACAGGATTTTTGATTATGTATTGCAAAAACCATGAGCACTCCCAAAGCCCGGTCGTTGCCGCAACAGAAAATCCCACTGAACCATGAGGCCGAGGCCCGTTTCACTGTCCTGATTGTTTTCAGGTTCGCCGGAAGGATGCCAATAAATTAAATTGGCGTTCATACGGAAGCGTGGCCCAAGCTAAAGCGGATAACCGAAAGCCCTGTCAAAATTGCTTTCCGCTATTTTAAGATACATTATTGGAAAAATGCGCCTATGAATGTTGAGGCTCTAGCTTCCAACCACGTTCTGTAGCTAATCTGGCCAAAGACCTTCTTAAAAGTTGGAAGGCTTTACCTTTTTTATCTGAGGAAAGGTATTTTGGCTCAACGACGATTAAAGCGTGAGCATTATTTCCAGGGTCATCTGGGGGATTGGGATCGGCAAGCACATCAACCGCATGACTAAATTCGTTTCCTTTTTGGTCATTACTTCTCACATTACCAATCTGACGTACCTCTTCGGTGATAAGAGATATAATCCCATTATTTTCTCTTAGTAGGGAATTTCGAGGATCAAAGTTTTTTAATTTTGCGCGGTCAACGGAAGGCTCTTTTTTTCGATCTAGGAAGGCCTTACTTGTGATGACCAAACGCTTGGTGTTTGGGTCATGGTAATATTCGTCCGCTTCTTCTTCCCCACGAACATTTCGATATAGTTCTTCATCGTTGGAAACGTAATCTTGGCTCACTCGTTTAACCAGTCCCACAAATTAAAAAATTCTTTTCCCTTCAACATACCAAGATGCATTTCGTGCTCAATGTTCACACCCCACACCTTGATATATTCAGCCCCTTCGTCACTTATTTCTATGTGAAGTTCATGGTCCCCACTGATCCATTGAATTGTAATATGTCCATCTTCATTGCTTGAAACAAATGGGGTTAACCAAAGTCGCCCACTGTTAACAATGGAATATAAGAAATTCTCTAGTGTGATATGAGCTTTACTCAGACAAAGGGGGCTAGGCTTTTTTGAACCTTTGCCATCCCAATTATCTTCTCGCTCACCTATTTTTTGAAGTTTTTCTTTAAATGCATCCAACAAGAACGGGTAAATTTCTTGTTGCCACGTTTTATAAAGTTGCTCTCGTTGTGAAAGCCTTGGCCCTTCAGCCCTCGTTGAATATTCTTCATTCAGGCTGACAACGATCATCCCGTTGGAAGGAGTGGGAACATCGTTCAAATCCTCAAAACCACTGGTCCATTCAGTTTTTTCCTGAAACTGGTTCCATGGCATTTCGAAGGGCATCCGTAATGCTCCACTGGAAGATGTTCCGAATGTTTCCTTGATTGAATGTCCTGCTTGTAGCAATTGCATCATTGACCTTTCGTATCTTTTCAGTAGTAAAAGAGTCTATGTCAATTATATAGGATTTTTCATCATTTAGGTTATACTTTCCAAATTTTCCTGATAACTCTCCATAAATATAGCGTACATTAACAATGGAGGTTTCATCTTTTAACTGTAATATTTTCTCAAATACTTTAACCTCATTCCTTATGGATTCCTGCAGTTCCGGAGCTATATGTGGAGGCACAAATTCTCGAATGTCTTTTTGGGTCCCTAAAATCTTTTCGTTTGCTAGATTTCTATACCTGAGGCCAATGCGGTTAAAATAAGTTGGCTCATATTCCTCCCAAAAAATTCCCAGCATAGTTTTTAGGTGAGTTTCAAACGCAGTGTAATTTTTATAGGCCGTACATTTCAAAGCAATAAAATCTTTTGTTAAGGTAACTTGCCATTCTCCTTCTTCCGAAAAAAACATATACTCGTCTTCGCCAATTAATTCCTTGCGTAATTGTTCCGGGAAATCAGGAGGGGCCGATATCTTTTTTACTTTAGTTTCAGGAAACCCATTTTTCCTAATTTTTTCCTGAAAGCTCGCAGGACGTTCATCAATAATTTTTAAAATCTTGGGAAAGCGCGCCTGAAAAATAACCTCAAAAAGAGTGTTCTTTTTATATTCTGTTCTTTCCCAAGATTTAAGTTTCATATCTCAAGCAACATATTTTTTATTCCTAACCTAGGATTTACAAGGATACCTAGCAGGAAAATCCATTAAAGTCCATTTGCCTAAAAAGGATGTAGTATTTTTCATAAGATAAATACTCCGGCATTTAGGGCTGAGTCTCTTGATAGACTTCTTGAAAGATATCCCCTACGGTTCTCCGGCTTACCTGACCGGCTTTCGCGGATTCAATACGTTTATCCAAAAGCGTTTCCAGTTCCTTCAAAGCCAATTCCTCATCAGAAGACGGCGGCAAAAGGCGTGCAACCACATATTCACGAATGCTGGTACCCTTGAGTGCCGCCATAGCCTTGATTTTTTGATGTTGTTCCGGTGTGAGTTCGATAGATAAACGGCTCATATCCTTTTCCTCCGAATGGTTCCACACAAAATAAAAATAACACAAAAAGATAAAAGGTACAAATGTTCATTTACACACTCATAATCAGAGTAGATCCTTTTAAGAAGGTCGAAAAATGCTGCTAAAAGTAAAAAAGGCTGTTGGAATACGTGGAATATTTAGAAGTTCGAAGTGGGTCTTATCTGAGATTCATTTTATGGACGAATTGACTGTATAACCCTTATTTTTCAATATTTTGGCACAATTTTCTAGCATGGGCGCTATATTGGGCATACAAAGATTCCTATTAATATCCCCAGGCATTGGCAAAGTCCTACCATTCCCAGGCAAGCCCGACAAAAACTTAAGAGCGGGACTCTTTCATGGCGCGGTCGATTTCTCGAGAGGCTTCGCGTTTTTTCACGGTTTCCCGACGGTCGTAGGTTTTCTTTCCCCGCGCCACCGCCAGTTCCAACTTGGCTCGTCCTCGATCATTAAAATACAAACGCAAGGGGACGACGGTCAGACCTTTGAGTTTCACCTTGTCCATCAAGCGTTCGATCTCCTTTTTGTGGAGCAACAGGGTTCGAGGTCGCAGAGGCTCATGGTTCATTTGGTTTCCATGGCTATAGGTGCCGATATGGCAGTTATGAAGCACGGCTTTGCCATTGGCAATTGAAGCGTAACTATCCCGCAAATTAAGGTGTCCTTCACGCAAGGCTTTGACTTCGGTGCCGACCAGCATCAAGCCGGCTTCGATCTTTTCTTCGACGAAATAGTCAAAGGTGGCTTTCCGATTGGTGCCAACCACTTTGTTGTGAGAGTCTTTTTTTTGTGTGGCCATGACGTATTGTACCTGATCACGACCAGCTCCCGGGAGTGCGAGGCCCACCTGGACGATTGAATGTGTCTAAAGAATCCAGGATATCCAAAAGGGTTTCATGACAGATGAATCACCCATGACAATTCGCTACAATGAGGCCGTCATGAGCGCCTTTGAATCCATTCATTCCGTCCTCCAAGATGTCTCCAAGGGCAGTGCCCTGGCACAGAAATTATCCGAGGTTCGGGTACAGCATGAATGGGAGAAATTGGTTGGTCCCACGATTGCCAAGCATTCCTACCCGGAGAGTATTCGCTATAAAAAATTATATCTGATGGCGGATAATTCGATTTGGCTTCAACAATTGGTGTTTTTAAAATCGACCATTTTGGAGGCCATTCACTCAATCATGCCGGACTTGGCTCTCACGGACATTATTTTACGAATTGGCCCCGTCCCCATAAAGCCTCCTGCAAGCGCCCCCACCCCTCCGGCTACTCCGTCAGCACCGGTCCTTCCCTCACCCTTTGCCACCGCGTTAACCGAACGCTTGAACAATCCTGATTTGCAAGCTCTGTTGTCTCAGACCATTACCAAAGCCCTCTCCCAATCCTCGCCTATTCCCCTTGAGAAGACCTAGACCGGTCTACGGATTGCGGCAAAGGCTCTTGAAAGATCCACTGCATCCTCAGGGTTCGGTCTGTTGACTGCTTGCGATTCCATGGGCCAATCCATCCGGCATGGCCAGACTCATCCGCGCGATAGCCGGCTCGAACGCCGGCTTCAAATCGTTGGCGAAAATCCTGGACAGACGAAGTCGCTGATTTCTCGGTTTCGCCACTGACATACCGCTGGAATGTATCCGGCTCAGTCCACGCCGGATCTGAAAAGATAATAATTTGAATTGTTTGATACCGTCCGAGGGGATCATGAGGAGTGGTTGGCCGGATTTTCATGTGTGCAAAATCTCGAGACTTCTTCCCGACCTCGCGGAATCGTTTGAGTAAACTTTCAATTTCTGGATCGCTGGTCCAGGAGGGTACGTGAAGGGCCACCAAGGTCCCCTTTTGGGCACCAACGCTATACGGCGGAATGGATCGATCTGGGCGGGAAAGGTACATGCCGAAGGCAATCAGACAAAATCCTCCGAGCAAGATGCCTAAACCCATTTTGACGATAGGGTCTACCCGTGATTTCTTCGACTTCATGAGGACATAGTAACATTGACGTGTCACTCACCCAGAAAACCGGTGAAATTTTTGTCACTGAAGATATCTGCTAGGCACTGGGCTCAGAGCCAGAATCAGGAGCCTCTGGGCTATCCTCCCCAGATGTGTCAGAGGCATCTCCTTCATCCGTTTCAGCCAACTTCGCGACTCCGACTAAACGGTCATCTTCTGGTAAATCCATCACTCGCACCCCTTGGGCATTTCGTCCGATTTCGCGAATGTCCGTCATGCGGGCTCGGAGAATCATGCCTTCCGCCGACATGAGCATGACTTCATCAGCATCCCACACCTGATGAAATGAAATAGCGGGTCCGTTTTTCTCCGTCACCTTCACGCTAATCACGCCTTTCCCGGCGCGAGATTGAGTACGATATTCCTCGACTTGTGTCCTCTTTCCATAGCCTCGTTCCGTTACTGTCAAGATGGAGGATTGCGATTCACCTGTGATGGTCACCATTCCTATCACCGCATTATTTTTTGCCAGCGCAATACCTCTAACTCCACGTGCAGTTCGCCCGACAGGCCGGACGTCTTCTTCCTTAAAGCGTATGACAATCCCCAAACGTGTGCCCAACAATATGTCCCGTGTCCCATCCGTGATATCGACACCAAGCAGCCGATCGCCCTCTTCCAGCGTCAACGCGATGATGCCGCCTTGACGTGGATGGCTAAAAGCGGAAAGATCCGTCTTCTTGATATATCCTTTTTCGGTCGACATGACCACAAAGTGATCTGCGCTAAATTCTCGAACGGGCAAGGTCGCCGTGACACGTTCACCGGGATTCAAGGCTAAGACATTCACAATAGCTTTCCCTTTGCTCGACCTGCCCACATCCGGTAATTGATAGACCTTCAGCCAATACACTCGCCCCGCATCGGTAAAAAATAAGAGATAATCGTGTGTCGAGGCGGTGAAAATCTTCTCGACGAAATCTTCCTCTTTCACTCCCATCCCGACTTTGCCTTTTCCACCACGGTGTTGCGCTCGGTAAATGGAGGCGGCATTGCGTTTGATATATCCGGCATGGGTAATCGTCACGACGACTTCTTCTTCCGCGATTAGGTCCTCCATATTCAATTCGGCTTCGACCGGAATTATGTGTGTCCTGCGCTCATCGGCAAAGTGATCTTGAATATCTTGAATTTCTTGTTTGACGATATTTCTGACCATCTCCTCGGAACTCAACACCGTGCGTAGATGCGCGATGCGTGCCAGCAATTCACTATATTCTTGAGCCAGTTTATCTCGCTCTAACTGTGTGAGCCGTTGCAACCGCATATCCAAAATGGCGTTCGCCTGCAGCTCACTTAACTCGAATTGCTCCATGAGGCCGTGGCGTGCGGTTTCTGGAGATGAGGCCCCACGAATGAGGGCAATCACGGCATCAAGGGAATCAAGCGCCCGTTGCAAACCTTGTAAAATGTGCGCTCGTTCTTCCGCCTTGCGCAGATCGTAAGCGGTTCGGCGGACAACCACTTCTTTGCGATGCTCAATAAAGGCTTCAAGAATCTGCTTGAGGTTGAGGACCATCGGCCGATTCTGCACCAAAGCCAGCATAATCACGCCGAAGGTGGTCTGCATGTTGGTGTGTTTATACAATTGATTCAGAATAACAGTGGGATTTTCGTTGCGCTTGAGTTCGATGACGACTCGGAGCCCGTCCCGATCAGATTCGTCCCGAAGATCGGAGATGCCTTCTAAGCGTTTCTCATGAATGAGATCGGCAATTTTTTCAATAAGCTTGGCTTTGTTGACTTGATACGGGAGCTCGGACACGATGATCCGACCTCGTTCCGTGCGTTCATCAACTTCAATGTCCGCTTTGGCACGAACGGTTAAAAGACCTCGGCCCGTTTCATACGCATCCTTAATACCCTGTGTTCCATAGATGAATCCCGCCGTGGGAAAATCAGGGCCTGGGATGTATTCCATCAACTCTTGAATCGTAGATTCCGGGCGGGCCAAGAGGGCGATAAGCCCTGCGGTGACTTCTCCTAAATTATGCGTAGGAATGTTGGTGGCATAGCCCACCGCAATTCCCCCTGCCCCATTGACTAAGAGATTGGGAATGCGGGCCGGCAAGACGACAGGTTCGACCGAGGATTCGTCGTAGGTCGGGGCGAAATTGACGGTCTCCCGATCAATATCGATCAACATTTCTTCAGCGACCTTGGTCAAGCGGGCTTCGGTATACCGCATAGCGGCAGCTGGGTCTCCATCGACCGACCCATAATTTCCCTGGCCATCCACCAACGGATAGCGCATATTGAAATCCTGAGCCAAACGGACCAACGTATCGTAAATCGCCGAATCACCATGAGGGTGATAGTTACCCATGATTTCGCCAACAATTTTCGCCGACTTCCGATAGGGGCGCGCGGCTCCCAGCCCCATTTCATTCATGCCGTAGAGAATGCGGCGATGCACGGGCTTCAGCCCATCGCGCACATCTGGCAAAGCCCTGCCCACAATGACGCTCATCGCATAGTCCAAATAGGACAAGCGCATTTCATCTTCTATGGCAATTTGTGTCAGGCGGTCTTCAGGCGGCATGGGTTACGGACTCGTGAGAAATAATTGGTGAGAAACAGAAGAGGAGGCTGAGAACAATTTTCACGCCTGGCCTCTAGACATCTAAATTCCGTACTTCCAGTGCATGTTTCTGAATGAAATTTCGACGTGGCTCGACCTCATCTCCCATTAAAATGGTAAATATCTCATCGACGCCCGTCACGTCTTCTAAGGTGACTTGGAGAAGACTCCGCGTGTCGGGGTCCATTGTCGTATCCCACAATTGCCCCGGGTTCATTTCCCCGAGACCTTTATACCGTTGAATGGACAGGCCCTTTTTTCCGAACTCCAAAATCTCCTTGACGAGTTCCGCGCTCGTTGAATACGTGGCTTCGATGCCCTTTCGTTTCAGACGGTAAGGAGGTCGTCCCAAGCCTAAAACGGTAGGCGCCAGCTTCTGTAATTCCCGGAAATCTGCGGACCCGACCAGATCATGATTCACGACGATCGTTTTATGGTTTCCATTTCCGGCCATACGACAGACAATTTTATGCGTATCATGCTCTTCATCCGGTTGAATTTCGATTGTGACTGTTCCTTCAGAAAAGGCCAAACGAAGCACAGCCATGGCTTCTTCGACGAGGACGTCAAGTTCACCTCGATTTTTTAACAGGTCTTTGCTCAATTGTGGACAATCGACAAAGACTCTAAGCAGGGACGGTTCCCCATGTTTTTGCGCAAAGCGGGTGAGCAAATCCTCAAAGGCCACTAGTTTCTCCAAGATGGGAAGCAAGACGTCCTGCGTGACGAAGGCTTGACTGTCAGCGAGAAAAAGTTCGGCATCTTCAACAGCAAGATGAGAGAGATAGTCGTTCATCGCTCCCTCATCTTTCAGATACCTTTCCCCTTTGCCTTTTTTCACTTTGAACAGCGGCGGCTGGGCAATATAGATATACCCCCGTTCCAGGAGTTCCGGCATTTGCCGAAAAAAGAAGGTAAGGAGCAACGTACGGATATGGCTGCCGTCGACATCCGCATCCGTCATCAAAATTATTTTGTGATACCGCGCACGGTCTATATTAAAGGCTTCTTTGTCTTCTTTAGCTTTTTCAACATCCTCCCGTGGTCGCCCTATTCCCGTGCCAATCGCCATAATGAGCGTACGAATTTCTTCGCTGGAAAGCATTTTGTCGAATCGGGCTTTCTCGACATTCAGGATTTTTCCCTTCAGCGGAAGAATAGCTTGAGTCCGTCGATCCCGACCTTGTTTAGCCGACCCGCCGGCGGAATCGCCCTCAACTATATACAACTCGCTCTTCGCTGGATCTTTCTCGGAACAGTCGGCTAATTTCCCGGGGAGAGAACCGCCCTCCAACGCGCCCTTGCGACGGATCAATTCTTTGGCTTTTCTTGCGGCTTCGCGAGCACGAGCAGCATCCACAGATTTCCCGACAATTTTTTTGGCGACCGATGGATTTTCTTCTAGATAGTTACCCAAGGCTTCATTCACCGCCGATTCGACAATGCCCTTCACTTCACTATTGCCGAGCTTGGCTTTTGTTTGCCCTTCAAACTGGGGGTTGCGAATTTTGATACTCACCACGGCGGTCAAGCCTTCCCGAACATCCTCCCCACTGAGAGATTCGGTATCTTTTTTAAATAACCCCGTTGAGGTGGCATAGCTATTAATGGTTCTCGTTAAGGCGGACTTAAACCCAATCAAATGGGTCCCGCCCTCCCTGGTATTGATATTATTGGCAAACGTAAATAAATTTTCGGCATATCCTTCATTGTATTGCAACGCCACTTCCAAAATGAGATCGGGCTTTTCTACCTCGATCACAATCGGAGGGTGCAAGGGCGTTTTCGCCTCATTGAGATGTTCGACAAAGGACACGATGCCGCCCTTGTAGCAAAAGACTTGTTCTTTTTCTTTGCCTTTTCGCTCATCTTTGAGCGTAATTTCTAACCCCTTATTCAAGAAGGCTAATTCCCGAAGTCGTTGGGCTAAGACATCGAAACTGTATTCGACCGCTTCAAAGATGAGCGGGTCGGTTTTAAACACGACTTTCGTGCCGCGCTTTTTCGTTTTACCGGTGATGGCCAGAGGATTGCGGGGTTTTCCACGATCATACTCTTGTTCAAAAACTTCTCCATTCTGCCAAATTTCTAATTCCAGCCATTCGGAAAGCCCATTGACCACCGAAATACCCACGCCATGTAAACCGCCAGAGACCTTGTACGCCCCTTCCTCAAATTTACCGCCCGCATGAAGGACGGTGAGGGCCACTTCCGCAGCCGATTTTTTCTGGGTGGAATGCATGCCGGTGGGAATACCACGACCATTGTCCGAAACCATGACACTTCCATCAACCTGCAATACGACCAAAATTTCATTCCCGAATCCAGCCATATGCTCGTCCACACAATTATCCACCACTTCGTAGACCATATGGTGCAACCCATCAATACCGGTGCTGCCAATATACATGGCTGGGCGCTTACGCACGGCCTCCAGCCCTTCCAGGACACGGATTTGGTCGGCATCGTAATTGATGTTTGATTGTGAAGAAACCGAATGTTTGGCGGATTCTTGACTTGGTTTTTCTGGTGATTCCATACAGCTTACGATGTGAAAACGTGGAGAATGATGAAGGTCCGTGCGGTCAAGTCTGTTACACCTTCACGGGCATGACAACGGCTTTGAACGTGGGGTTCCCCTGTTCTTGAATTAAACACGGACTTAAGGGTGTTTCCATTTGGAGAGACAGTGACTCCGTTTCTATCACTGCCAACACATCCAGGAAGTAGCGTGCGTTGAAACCGGCTGAGAAAATTTCCCCTTTATACGTCGCGCCAATTTCTTCCTCGGCCTCTCCCAAATCGGGACTTTTTGAAGACAAATGAACGTGTTCAGGATGAAAGGATAATTTGACGGCATGAGCTTTATCTTTTGACAAGATTGCCACTCTTCGCAAGGCCCCCTCCAATTCGGATTTAATCAGAGTTACTTTCTTAGAAGATTCTTTCGGGACGACTTGCTGATAATTCGGATAGGTCCCCTCCATAATTCGAGACGTCAGGACGAGGCCACTTTTTCGGAGAATGAGCAGATTTTTTGTGAAACCCAGAAGGGGTTCTTGATCATCTTCTTCCAATAAACGCCGAATTTCGATTGCCGCCTTTTTGGGAATAATGACTTTGACCTCGTCGGAAGGAATGGTCGACTGATCGAGTGTGACTTCTTGCTCGGCCCAGCCTAATCGGTGCCCATCAGTGCCTACCAGCCGTATTGTGACTTTCTTGCCAGCAGGAAGCAGTGTGATCAGTAAGCCATTAAGAACATACCGCGTGTCCTTTTCGCCCACAGCGAAGACTGTCTTTTTGAGCAACTGCAATAAACCGTGAGCAGGAATCGATAACAACCCATCGCGTTCAATTACTGGAAGTGCTGGATAATCCTTACTGGCTAAGCCCACCACCCGAAATTGACTCTTGCCTGCCCTCACCGTGACCCAATGGTTTTCGGCTACCGATATTTCGATCTCGGAATGTCGCACTTCTTTAAGAATATCGAAAAGCGTGCGAGCCGAAAACGTCACAGCCCCGGGCTCCTCGACTGTAGCCTTGTACAAGCCGCGCATCCCTATTTCTAGATCTGTGGCCACAATATCCAAGCCCTCCGGTTTCGCTTCCAAAAGGATATTGGCTAAAATGGGCATAGTATTTCGCTTTTCAACAACACCCTGTACTCGCTGCAAGGCAATCAATAAATCTTCTCGGGCAATGCGAATTTTCATGATTTTTCCTACAAGACGCGGAAGCTATGCCTTGCCAATTTCTTCTTTAAGGCTTTCCAATGTTGAGCGAAGAGTGGCATCCGTTTCCTGATTTTTTTTCATTTGTTTACAGGCATGGATAATCGTCGTGTGATCCTTGCCTCCAAAATCTCTCCCAATTTCAGGAAAAGACGCATCCGTTAAATCGCGACAGAGAAACATCGCAATTTGGCGCGGGTACACCAATGTTTTGGTTCGCCTCTTGGATTTTAAATCCGATATTTTGACATGAAACCGGCTGGCCACCGCCTCTTGAATGTCCTCTGCAGTAATGACTTTTCGTTTACTCCCCAAAAGGTCCCGCAGAATATTCTTGGCCATATCCACAGTAATTTGTTGGCCGGTCAAAGACGCATAGGCTCCCAGGCGGATAAGGGCTCCTTCAATCTCACGGACGTTACTTTTTAAATTGGCTGCCAACAATTGAATCACGTCTTCATTAATCGCGATTCCTTCTTCTTCTGATTTTTTTCGGAGAATAGCAATTCGCGTTTCGACATCCGGCTGTTGGAGATCCGCAATCAGCCCCCATTCGAAACGAGACCGCAGTCGCTCTTCCATTGACGGCATCTCTTTCGGAAAGCGATCACTGGAGAGGACAATTTGTTTTCCAGCCTCATACAGGGAATTGAAGGTATGAAAGAACTCCTCTTGCGTTCGTTCCTTGCCGGCCAGAAATTGAATATCATCAATTAATAGCATATCCACATTTCGGTACCGGCGCCGTAATTCCATCATCTTGTCATAGCGGATGGAATTAATAACTTCATTGGTAAATTGCTCAGTGGTCACATAGGCAATACGCTGATCCATTCGATCAGCCACATAATTTCCAATAGAGTTCAGGAGGTGCGTTTTACCAAGTCCCACCCCGCCATAAATAAATAAGGGGTTGTACGCCTTGGCTGGTGATTCAGCCACAGCTAGACAGGCGGCGTGAGCAAATTGGTTACTTGCCCCCACAACAAAGGTGGAAAATGTATATTTAGGGTTAGGGAGAGGTTGACGTCTGCTTTTCGTAGATGGGGAAAACTGAGGACTCTCTTTCTTTCCCGAGTTGACAATTGGAGAAGTCTCTCGTTCTTGTTCCTCCTTTAATACAAAAATAATGTCAGTGGGTTTTATTTTTTCCGCATGGTGAAAAGCTTCAATCAATAAGTCCTTATAGTTTCTTCCAAGCCATTCCCCAAAAAACCTATTAGGAACACGAATTGTGGCCTGTTCATCCGTCAGGCACTCTAGTTCGAGAGGTTGAAACCACGTTTCAATAGCTTCATCTCCTACCTTAGGACTAATAAATTCTAAGACATCAACCCACGTTTTATTGATGTTTTTATTATTAAATTTTACGTTACCCACAGACTTATTCACAATTGTTAATAATTCAATAATAAGAATGGAGGATTTATTCGCTTATTAAGACATCTGCTATATTCATGCACAGCTTTCCCTGAGCACATACAAAATCTATACACATCTTCCCTCTATTTATCCTCAATCGAAAATATCAACAAAGCCTTATCTACCAACGAAACTAACTCATGAAAAATTTCCATACACAGAATTCCCAGGGCCTAATAAGACTACGACTACTATTTCTTTAATTCTTTAGAAAAAAAGAAGTAGAGGTTAAATCACCACAGCCAAGTCATGGGAAAAGACCTGTTCTAAGAAATTCTGATAGGAAAATTTCTTGTGGATATTTTCATCTCCATGATTCGGTTCATCCTTTGTCAGATACCACACATGAGAAACATCGACATTCTCTAAGTTTTGTTCTTGGTGAAGTAACAGAAGTGACCTAGTACTGTGAGTGGTATTTTCGTGAGCAAAGGGAGTGAAAAATTCCCAATTTTCCATAGTTTTCGTAGAAATATATAGTATTTTCTTCATAAGCAATGAGAAATATTAAAAGACTAGGACACGGTCGGCCTGTTCAAGTAGCGTGGCCATTTGTGCAGAGGACGATTCTTGAATGGTGAATTCTTCGTCAATGGGAAATATTTCTCGGCTGCCTAATGGAAGGAAAATAGGAATTTCCAAATTCTTTATTACAGGCAAATGCTTTTCCAGTATTTCTCCATCAGGTAGATCATACGCATCATCAGTAACTAACTGCCTGGCATTGTTGAGGAGTATAATTGTGATCGGGTTTGGTCCAGTTGAAAGTCCCAACGCAATTCGTATAGCTTCTGAAGCTCTATGTGATTGAGTTGGGTCTTCACGAATAAGCACAACCAGTTGTTTTGGCATTTTCGACGGCTAAACCAGGTTAAATACGTAAATAAATATTATTTTCTCATTGAGTTCTGTCCCGAAAATTAAGGAAATTTTTAACCGGTGAGATTCTCGTTTGTTGTTGAAAAATAAGAAAAAACCCTAGCACCAGACAAAAAAAATGTCAAGAAAAAATCAGGTCATTATTCCATCTGAAATTGTCTTAGAGACTCTATGAATTCTTTGGATTATTTCCTTAAGGAGAATGGTTTCCTGATTCTTTGTTTGCATATTTCGAAGAATTACATGTTCAGACCTCACCTCGTCATCTCCGAGAATGATGGAATATTCTGCACCCAGTTTATCTGCTGTGCGGAGGAGAGATTTAAGTGTATTCCCTTTGTAATCGGTATCAGCTCGAATGCCGGCCTGTCGAAGAGCGTGGAGAAGTTTAAAGGCTGCTGGTTTTCCCATTTCTCCAAAACCCGACACAAAAAATAAAGGGATTTGTGAATAACCGGTATTTTCAGGGATAAGGAGAGCGACACGCTCTAAGCCGACCGCAAATCCAATTGCAGGGGTTGCCGGTCCCTGAAGAACTTGGAAGAGACCATCGTAGCGTCCTCCAGCTCCTATAGTGCTTTGAGCCCCTAAATGGGGAGACGTGATTTCGAAGGTAGTCCGGGTGTAGTAATCCAATCCTCGGACAAGTCGATGATTGATGGTATAGGGAATTTCAATGACGCCCAGGCCGTCTAGCACCTGTTGAAAATGAAATTTTGACTGATCAGAAAGATAATCGATAAGAATAGGTGCTTCCTGAGTCGTTTCATGACATGTGGAAACCTTGCAATCCAAAGTCCGTAGGGGGTTCGTGGCATACCGGCGTTGGCAATTTCCACAAAGGGCATTGAGTTTAGATGACAGAAATTCTTTTAATTCATGAACATAACCTTCTCGGTCATTAAGGGTACCAATAGAATTAATATGCAGGGTTAGATCTTTTAAACCCAGCGTCGAGAAAAATTTCCATAACAATGAAATAATTTCTACGTCTATGAGCGGATCTTCCGTGCCAAGTGCCTCGACCCCAAATTGATGGAATTGCCGATATCGCCCAGCCTGAGGACGTTCGTGCCTGAACATGGGCCCGAGATAAAACAACTTTCGGGTGGTAGGAGAATCCAGAAGTTTATGTTCAAGTACCGCTCTGACCACGCCAGCGGTTCCTTCAGGTCGTAAAGTCAACGAACTGCCGTCGCGATCGGGAAACGTATACATTTCCTTTTCGACGATATCGGTCGCTCCCCCGATGCTCCTGGCGTACAGTTCGGTGAATTCAAATATCGGGATCCGAATTTCAGAAAAACCAAAATAAGTGGCCAGAGTCCGAGCAACCGTCTCAATATGTTGCCATTGAGAGGCTTGATGGGGAAGGATGTCCTTAACCCCTTTTATGGATCGCAACACAAAAAAATCCTGTTCTTTTTGTCGGGAAAACGGGAAGAAAATCAATTTCGACTATATCTTCACGCCCTTACCCAGTCAACGAACGGCCTTCAGGTTATTCGAGAAAGGGCTGAGAAAATTCGTTTGACTCTCATCCCATTCAACCATAGAATGGTGGGTTCATAAGAAAAAGGTCTAAAGGAGAACTGTATATGTCATTTACGTCGCGAAAGCCTTCGAATTTAAAGAGAAAACGAGACCATGGGTTTCGGAAGCGGATGAGCACGAAAAATGGACGAAAAGTCCTTGCTCGCCGACGAAAAAAGGGTCGAGCCAAACTCACTGTTTCCGATGAATAGTGCGTGAATGGGAGGGTCACCCGTTTTTCCTAAAAAAGAAACATGAATATGATGGGGTGAAAACAACGGGTTCTGTTGTCCGGAACTCGTTTTTTACTGTTATTTATAGCCACGTCCCTCAAAATGAATGTCCTCGTGTCGGAGTGGTGGTGGGACGTCGGGTAGGCAAAGCGGTCACGAGGAATCGGTTAAAACGGATTACACGAGAGCTGGTTAGAGCTTCCCATTCCGATATGGCTTTCGGCCATCACTGTATCGCTTATCCCAAAGTCAAGATTCTTCGTTCTAAGTTTCAGGACGTAGAGCAGGTTTGGACCCAGATGCTGACCAAAATTGGAATGATGCATTCCATACAGACAAAATGAGCAAGATCTTACAAAAAATCATGAGGGGTTATCAGTATGGGATTTCCCCATTCGTGGGTGTGTGCTGCCGTTTTGAGCCGACCTGTTCTCACTATATGGTGCAAGCGATTGAGAAGCACGGGTCAGTAAAAGGGTTATGGTTAGGAATGAGCCGTTTTCTCAAGTGTCATCCCTTCCATTCCGGGGGCTTGGATCCAGTTCCTTGACCTCAGGTTTCGAATCCCATTCAACCGTAAATTACCACCAGTGTTTATGAGACTCCAGGACTAACGAGATGGAAAAGCGCGTCATCCTCTTCCTGGTGCTTTCTCTCGGCATAATTTTTGGGTACGACTTATTACTCAAGCAATTGGGCTACTCGCCGTTTTCCAATTCACCCATTATCGATGAAGAAATTCATCAACCCGATTCTCTTGAGAAACCGCGAACAGATCGCTCCTCATCCAACTCTTCTTTAGAAAGTCCGACGATTTCTTCTGATCACTCCGAGATCGGAGGTGATCAGACTGCTGTAGTCAATGAGGAAATGGTATTGGTTGAAACGCCTTTGGTCCGAGTCGGACTTTCAAGCCAGGGAGCGGTCATTACCTCCTGGGAATTAAAAAAATTCCTCACGCAACCAGAGGAAGATTCACCGGTTCAATCACCAGTCCAATTGGTGTATACCAATGGACAATATCCAGGGCCCCTGACATTGAGGTCTGAGGGCCATGAAGAACTGACCACGACTCTTCGGCAACATCCCTATCGGGTAAAAAAAGATTTTTCGGTATTGGATGAACGGCATCCAACAGGAAAAGTGGTGTTCACCTACGGGTCGGATGAATCCGACGTGTGGGTACAAAAGGTGCTCGTCTTTCATTACGACTCCTATGTGGTGGATATGGAAATCCGCACGCGCGGAATTTCCGAGAAGTTGGACCTGGTGTTAGGAACGAATTTTGGAGTAGTGGAATGGGGCCAGGGATTTATCGGTCTATTGGGATCGGCCTGGAAGATCGGGGAGGAATTAGTTAAAGAATCTCCGGAGGCGGACGACCCCACCATTCGCCGGGAGGGGCCGGTGGAGTGGTTAGCTCTTCAGGATAAATATTTCATCAGTGTCTTTATGCCACAAGAGGCAACCGGTATTGTTGCAAAACTGGAAAATGAAATGGTCGTGTCGGCTGCGCTGAACTTGCCAGTTGGAGTGGAGGGGCAAGTTCATAAAGCCCGTTTATATGCCGGCCCCAAACAATTTGATGTTTTGAAATCGTTTGAAAACGGGTTGGAAGATACGATTGATTTCGGATGGTTTATTTATGGCAGCTGGGCACCGGTGAAATTTGTGGCCAAACCACTCTTTTCAGTTCTTCGATATATCAATGACTATACGCACAACTTTGGATGGGCCATTATTATCTTGACCCTTGGCATTAAACTGTTGTTCGTGCCCTTGCAATATAAAAGCTACAAATCCATGCAGGGGATGAAGGATATTCAACCCAAAGTCGCAAAACTCCAAGAAAAATATAAAGACGATAAGCAAAAACTGAATGAAGACTTGATGAAGCTCTATCGGGAGCATAAGGTCAATCCTGTCGGCGGGTGCCTACCCATGTTTCTCCAAATGCCTGTTTTTATTGCCTTATTTAATATTTTGTATATGACCATCGATTTGCGGCAGGCCCCGTTTATGTTGTGGATTCACGACCTGTCGATTCAGGATCCCTTTTATGTGTTGCCCGTGCTTATGGGCGCCTCCATGTTTGTGCAACAAAAAATCATGCCCACAACGGCGGACCCCAATATGGCCAAAATGATGTTAATTCTGCCGATTGGGTTGACCTTTTTGTTTGTGACATTTCCCGCTGGGCTCGTATTATATTGGGTCACCAATAATGTGTTGACGATCGCCCAGCAATTTGTCACAGATCGCTATGTCCTCCCACCCAAGAAACCAGGAACGACCGAGGTCGCCAAGACAGATCCCGCATTGCCTGGTCCTGACAAGCCTGACAAGCCAGGGAAAAAGAAATCTTCCTCTCTCCAATCAGGTAAGTCAAAAAAATCATAACCTCAGGCGTCAGTAGTGCCGTTTGAGCAACGTAAAAGTTGCTCAATAGGATCCAAATCTGTCAGGTTTTATCCAACATCATGAGGGAGGGAATGTTCACAAAGATTCGTCCAGCAAGGCCGCAGCTGCGTGGGTGCGCGGAGCGTACGAAAGTACCTGAGCACGACCAAGGAGCGAGAACGCCGCTGCCGGGCTTTTTCAACATTCCCTAAAGTATGAGAGCTTTGGACGACACCATTTGTGCGGTAGCCACCCCCGCTGGTGAAGGGGGAGTGGGCATTGTGCGAGTAAGCGGCTCGCAAGCGTTTCCCATCGCTTCTAAAATTGTCCGGCTTCGATGTGCTAAATCCCTTTCGGAAATAACATCCTATCAATTGTATTTGGGAAAATTTCTTTGGGATCGTTTCCAAATACGCGACCAGGTGCAACAAGGTTCCCCCACAGTATTAGATGAAGTCCTGGCCGTAATCATGCGAGCGCCACGCTCTTACACAGGGGAAGATGTCGTCGAAATTCATTGCCATGGTGGGCCGCTCATCGTGCAGGCGGTTTGCGAGGCTCTCACGCATGCCGGAGCCCGCATGGCCGAACCTGGAGAATTTACCAAACGGGCATTTTTGAATGGGCGCCTCGACCTGACGCAAGCCGAAGCGGTTTTGGACACTATTCAAGCCAAATCCCTCCACAGTTTGAAATTAGCCCAAGAACACCTCCAAGGTGGATTGTCTGGAGTCATCAAGAGGCATCGAGATGCGTTGGTAAAGCTCCTAGCCTATGTGGAAGCCGGAATGGATTTTGGGGAAGAAGATATTCAATTCATTGAGCAGAAGGAATTAAAAGACAAAATAAAGAAGATGGTCGGAGCCATCGAAACATTGATCGAGTCAGCTCAAGAAGGCCGGATTATTCGTGAAGGCATTCGAACGGTCATTCTCGGGCGCCCCAATGTGGGCAAATCCAGCCTCTTGAATGCCATACTGGATGTTCCTCGGGCCATCGTTTCTCAAATTCCCGGCACAACCCGGGATGTCCTTGAAGAATCCGTCATGGTCGATGGCGTGTTGATTCGCCTGTTCGATACCGCTGGGCTACGAGAGTCCAACGACGAAATAGAGCAAGAAGGCATGACAAGGGCCGAAGAGGCCATCAAGCTCGCTGATGTCCTGATTATGACGTTTGACCAAGGCCAACCACTGACCGAACAGGATCTGGGATTCGTCACACGCTATAAACAGCAACCCCGTGTGATGGTTCTGAATAAACATGATCTTCCCCCACGGTTTTCCCTTGAGGATTTCCAAGCCATCGTGGAGGAAAATGCTTCAAAGGACGAGCATGAAACGGCCTATGTCCAAGCTTCGGCGGTGACGGGTGAAGGGATTGACCAACTTAAACGCAGTCTCAAAAATTTGGCGGTAGGGAAACGGCACGAAGCAGGCGATTCCGTGTTAGTTTCTCGGTTGAGGCATAAAGTTCTGCTTCAGCAAGGGGCCGAGGCGTTGCATAATGCCCTTGCGGCGATTGATGAGACACCGTCGGCCGAATGTGTCGCGTTGGAACTACGAGTGGCCTTGCAGGCGCTTGGAGAAATCGTAGGCGTCGTGACCAACGAAGATATTTTGGATCAGATCTTTAAAGAGTTCTGCATTGGGAAGTGAGGGGAGTACGAACCAACGCCAACAACGTAGCAATCACCCTCTCCCCTGATTTGTCCAACTTGGGGTGCAACGAAACGCTCTCCCCGTTTGTTCGTTTTCTCTTCCCCAAAAATCTTTTACCTCTGTGAGCAGGGGGTTTTCTAAGTAACGACTCTATTTTTGTTTCCGATAAAATAAGACGATCCTCACCTCAGATAGTTTTTAACAAGGACTCAAAACGCGGTATTCTCTTTCATTCGTGATATGACCGCTTCGTTTGAAAGATGTTGCGCAGCGATTTTTGTCGTGAGGGATAGTCCTCTCTCATACCCGGGTGGAATCGGTCGAAGCTCGGGATGAACGGGGGAAATTCATTGGTGATGATCCGTATAGGCCATGGTAGATAACAGGGCATTCTCGGCCTGCCGGGAGTCCAGCCGGGTGTGTTGCACGACGATTGGCACGTCGGATTCGATGAAACTGGCGAAATCCGTGTCTTTAGGAATGGGTTCGGGATCGTTCAGGTCGTTGAACCGTATATGGCTGGTTCGTCGCGGGGGAACGGTGATTTTATACGGACCGACGGGTTCCCGGTTTGCATAAAAAATGGTCATACGAACCTGCGCTGGTTCGTTGGAGACATTGAGAAAACAGGCCGTTTCATGGCTCGTCATCTGGGGTTCAGGCCCATGACTTTGAGCCGGGATATATCCTTCTGCGATAGCCCACCGTTTGGCACCTATCGACAGATTCATGACGGGCAATCTTTCCCTGTGGACATTCCGGAGTGGAATTGGCCATCTTGGTGTTGGCGTCGATGTTCCCCTAATCTGTCCAATTTAGCTGTCACGTGATACGAAGAACCTGATGGTAGAGTTTGAGATGTGGTGGAGCGGGATCCCTGTTCTTTATTTGATTGTTTCTCCATCGCAAAACTTCCTTTCTTTGTTGCGTGAGCGGACGGGGCTGAAGACCATCTTCCTCAAGCCTGTATATGAGCTATCCTGACGGACTTTAGGCATGGACGGGTTCCGGCTTTTTCACAGGCGGACATTTTAGGGATTCCTCCATCGGACTTTAAGCCCCCGAACATCAACATGGACAAAAGGCCCTCGATGGGGCTTGGGCCCGTACACTCCCAACCCGCCTACAAATGGGCGATACCAGGTTTCTTTTGATTTTTTCTTCACAATGTCGGCTAACACTAACGCATCGGCGATTGTGACCTTATTGTCGGCGTTCAAATCGTCCATTCGATTATCGCCGTCTATATCCACAAAAACATCGGCTGCGCCCCCATAGAGATGACGGCTATATGTAGTGGGATTCCCAATAGACTTATTATAGAAGGGGGTTCGGAATCCACTCATCACGTGGAGGGTCGGGGCATGGATTCCCTGCTGATTCACAGCTTCCAAAATCATTTCTAATTTCAATGATAAGCGTTCTCGCAAAAGTAAGTATTTTGGATAGTCACTGGGCTGCTTGGCCACGAATTGCCCGAGCGTGAAGTGCGGGGAGACCGGTACGGCTTGATTGGATTTCGTCACCTCGACAAACCCGGGTGGGCGGTTATAGGCCGGGTTGTTTTTATAGGGTTTCTTTTCGTAACGACCAATCCGATATCCATTTAGGTTATCCTTTTGGTGATTGAACGTCACCATGACAAACATATTGAGGGTCATGGTGGCCTCTGTCTTCGTGTCCGTGATGGTTACAGGGTGTAATCCCGTATTGGACGGAGCTTTCCATCGCCAACGTTCTTTGGATTTTTTTGTAAGTTGGCCACTTGAGGCATCAGCTTGGAACACGCTGTGAGGATTCGTGAATACACATTCTAATTCGATTTCCTCATTAGGCATCAGAAAGATACCTAATACCCTATAGGGATTGATTTCGTCTTTAAATTTCACACTAAAATTTACTCGCTCAGGTTGATACATCGAAGCAGGCGGGGCGCCGAAGACAGGAGTTGATAGGCCTACGAACACGAACAGCAATTGATAGCAGCAAAAAAAGAAAGACCTCTGCAGTTTCCCAAACATGAGGATTTACGACTCTGACCGACTCTGGTCTTGGGCGGGTGGATTAGATTGAACTGTGTCGACGCTATCGGAAAGAATCGGATGCAAGGCGTCCCATAATTTCTGGTCGTGTCCGTACAGATCTTCACGGAATTGGAGCGTGCCATCCTGAGACACCCAGGCGGTCTGATAAAGAATATAGACCGGTACAGATTCTGGAAGCTTCTCTTCCTGTCGTTCTGCACCCCCAATTCTATGGATTAGTTCCTCTTTAGATATATGACCATTAAAGAGAAAATCAGCTAAATCAGAAGGCCGTTCTACGCGAATACACCCGTGGCTAAAATCCCGTTGGGTGGCATCGAACAGATGATCGGCAGGCGTATCATGCAAGTAAATGCCATGATCATTGGGAAACATGAATTTGACCAGACCAAGTGCGTTTGTCGGGCCTGGTTTCTGACGGATACGAACCCTGTAGCTTTGAATATTTTCGATGGTGAGCTGATCAATACCCACAGGCTGATCCTCTACATCCACAATCTCGAAATTTTTTTTCTGCAGGTACTCTTGATCTTCTTGAGTTTTAGGGTAAATTTCTTGTTCTGCGATGCTTCGTGGCACATTCCAAAAAGGGTTAAACACAATGTACTGAATATGATCATTGAAAATCGGTGTCTGATTCATCGGTTTGCCCACGATAACCGGCATTGTCAATTTTTTTTCTCCATCCCTGTAGCCCACCAATTTAAAATCCGGAATGTTGACGGACACGTATGTTTCTCCAAAGGTGGGCGGCATCCATCGGCCCCGTTCTACGTTGAGGAGCAATTGTTTTATACGGGACTCGATTGACACATTGAGTGTTTGCAACGTCTGAGTGCCGACCAATCCGTCCACTGCCATACCATGGCGCCTCTGAAATCGTTTTACGCTCTCCTTCACCTCTTCATCGAAGTGAAGAGGAGTTTCACTGTTATTTGACAAATCGCCTGATGCGGCAAGTCGCAGGCGTAAAGCTTTTACCCGAGCTGTCTTGACGCCCTGGGACAGGAGCGGACCGTCTGAGACAATAGGCCACCCCCCCGCTGATTCAATGCGTCGATACCAATTAAACTTGGCGAGCAAAGGAGCCAACCCCTCATGGTCTCCTGTTAGGGATTCCAGGGATGAGGAAATGCCATCATTGATGGCATCCGTGAGCATTTGGGGTAAAGGACGTCTTTTTTCTTGCAGATCCCATTTCCCATTCACTCTCTCGGGAGATAAGCGACCTCCAGAGGCATGATCAAGAAATTTCATTAAGTTTTTGGAAAGGACGATTTCAAATCGCGCCAGGAGATTGGCCCGAAAATTCTCTCGATCCTTCGCCAACACGTCAAGGCTGCGTTGCAGCCATTGCAGCTCAGAACGGTCGTAGTCGTCAGGGTCTAGAGCTTGCTCATCTACGTGAGTTAACAACTGAAAAATGACTTGGCCTTCGTTATTGAGTTGATGTGGAGAAACCCAAAAGGGTTCGTACTTTCGTTGCAAATACACCTCTTCTATGTCTTGCTGGTAGGGACTTGAAGTTTTTGCCACAAGAGGCGCAAGCAGGTCAGAGATCGGAATGGCTTCGGCCTCAGCGGTTCCAGCGAAGAGGATACCCAATTGAATAATCGTCATATATATTTTCTGCATAATGTAATTTCTTCCAATTTTCGTATTGTACGGCAGCACGGGCCGCCGGGGATAAGGACAAAACTGAGGAAAAGACAAGAGCCATGTCCATTTACCTGTCCTCGAAAACTCGAACCATTCCACGATGCCGTTGAACTCACTCAACGATCTTCTGTTTTCTTTACCGTTGAGATTTATCAAGTGTCTTCAGGTCAACACTATGGCGATGGCTTTTGGGGCAGACGGGAATAGATATGACCCTTAGATGGAAATTTCTGTGCAAAGATTATCTGACGGATTGGTCGGGTTTTTGCTACACATTGTTTTTACTCTGAGCATTCGTGGCATTTTTAGCGCTTTGTCCATACTCACGCCTCGCTCACTCTCGTCGGCGGTTCCGAATTCAGGTTGGGGAAAGCTGGGTTCGACACTGAAATCCTGGTTCTTTAGTGTGCCGGTAATGTGTCAGGGCCCACGGGAGCTTATTCAACTGAAATCCTTCGGATAGGATTGACGGTCTAGTCAATCGTTCCTGCCGGAGATCAATTGCTCCAACGCCTTTACATTTAAGGGCCTTCGTATCAATACAACCGGCTGAATGGAGACGAGTCCACTGCGGGCTTGCAGGTTAGGATAGGCACAGTGGATTTTCACGCCAGCGTCCCAGTTGAGAAAGACTGCTGTGGATCCGTGAAATTCCAATCCCGCTCGGTCAACCGGAAGCCCGTGTCAACGGTTTCTCCAGACAACGTGAGATACAGACCATCATCGGCAGAGGAAAACCAGCGCGGCATGGAATGGCTTGTCGCCCAGAGTGTGGCACGCCCACGGTTTTTCCAAACGAATCATCCGCCATATCAAAGTGGGCGAGCAATTCGTGTACGGGCTCGAATTGTGCGTTGACCTCAAGCTCCATGTTCATCGTTCCGTTGGCGACGCGTTTGGCTGGGAACTTCGCACTGGCGTCCTTTCGGCGAATTTTGCTGAAGTCCCTCGGGTTCTTGGGCAACAATGTTTCGCGATCTTCGGCCTTCTTCTCGGCGGATTATTGGCTCAGCGTGTGAACTGGAGCGAAGTGGATGGAATCGGGACTTGATGAGCTCAGTCTGTCAGAAAGATAAGGCCTATCCGTGCCGGCGCACGGGGAGGGGCTTTGGTGGGCAAGCTTAGGGAAACGGCACGAAGAAGGGGATTCCGTGTTAGGCTCTCAGTTGAGGTATAACCCTCTGCTTCAACAAGGCGCCGAGGCTTTGCATAATGCCCTCGGCGATTGATGAGACACAATCGGTCGAATGCGTCGCGTTGGAAATACGAGCGCCCTAGCCGTGCCTAGGTGAAATAGGGGGCCTCGTGGCCAACGAAGATTTTTTGGATCAAATCTTTCGCGAATTTTTTATTGCGACATAGAAGGAATAGAAATTTAAAAGGCGCCCCTAAGTTATTCCTGATCCATTTGTTATTTTGTTGCCACCTGAAAAATGAGGGCTTGACGTATCTCTTCAGACCCAAATTGTGCCAGTTGGGCAAGAAGTTGCTCCGAAGTTCCATAATCCGAGCCAAAAAATGACTCGTAGTTGGCTTGAGCAAACAAAGCAAACTCTTCTCGGTTTTGTGAGGGAACTCCCATTAACGTCTCCAGAGATGTCATATATTCGCCTCGTCCCTGCGCGATATCTTGCTGCAAATTTATGAAATTGTACTTCGCAAACTTCCGAACTTTTTTCACGCGATTATTGGCAGAGTCATCGGAACTGCTTGGGGTAGTGCTCGATAATATATCTGTAGTCGCATGAGTTACGCCATCCGTTACTTGCGTGGTCGTATCAGTTGTGGCGTCTATCAATGAACATGCACTCATGGCAAATGCGATAATTGGTATCACGATAAAGGAATACGATTTTTTGATCATGAACATTGTCCCCTCCTGGCTTAGGAATGAATAAGAATGATTGATCATAAAAGGCTTTGTATCCCATACCATTACCAGACAGCCAACCTTTAAACCTCTAGACAAAAATACCCATGCCTGAGCAATTATGTCATTCAGTGTTCATATCAAAGGTAGTGTTCACTCAATTCCGGCTTTCCTCTAGGGCTTTTAATCGTGGAAGTCGTAAGGTTAAAGGCCTGTTTGCTGGGCGGGGGAGTATCAAAGAATCCGGGATGGGGACTCCACATACGAAACGGGCCGAAGCGGGCCTGATGACATGGCTCATGCCCCGCCTTGTGCTCCCTGGGGGCATGTGAGCGGAGAAAAGGCCATGAAGGAGTGTCGGTTCAGGAACGGAATCAGAATAAGATGAAGTTGTATGACCTCGTTAGCATTAGGCTGGCTACTAAAATCAGCCGAGGCCTTGCCTAATGACCTCCCGGCGATTAATGATACGCAATCTGCCGAATGTGTTCTGTGGGAACAACGAGTGGCCTTCCAGTCCAGGGGTGCAGTAGTTGGAATCGTGACCAACGAAGATCTTTTGGATCAGATTTTTCGAGAGTGTTGTATCGGCAAGTCGCAGTAGAGGCAATTTTAGGTGAAATAGAGAAGTAATAGGCTGACCGGATGAAAGAATATGACATCGTCGTAGTTGGTGGGGGACATGCGGGCTGCGAAGCAGCCTTGGCGGCAGCTCGGATGGGGTGCCAGGTGCTCTTATTAACCATCGATCCGCAAAAGATTGCCACGATGCCATGTAACCCTGCCGTGGGGGGAATTGGTAAGGGGCATTTGGTGAAAGAACTTGATGCCCTAGGTGGCGAAATGGCCGTGAATACCGATAAGGCTGGCATTCAATTCCGCATACTCAATACACGGAAGGGCCCAGCCGTTCGAGCGACGAGAGTGCAATGCGATAAAGAATTGTATTCCACGAGTATGCAGGAGACGTTGGCAAATCAAGAAAACTTGACCATTGTGGCAGGCACCGTTGACCGGATTTTGACACACAATGGAGCGGTGACCGGAGTGAAGACCAGTACGGGGGATACCATAACCACGCGAGCCGTGGTGCTCACGTCGGGAACGTTTCTCAAAGGTCTTATGCACATTGGCTTGACGCATCTTCCCGGAGGTCGGGCCGGGGAACCGCCTGCAGAGCATCTGTCGGATTGCATGTTGGACTTTGGTTTTGAGGTTGGGCGGTTAAAAACGGGAACCCCGCCTCGCCTGGATCGTGACACCATTAATTTTGATGTGATGGCCCCTCAGCCCGGTGATCCTGTGCCTCGCCCATTTTCCTTCAAAACCCGACACATTCCCAATCCCCAGATCCATTGTCATATTACCTTTACCAATGAACAGGCCCACGACATTATTAAGAACAACCTGGATCGCTCGCCCATGTATTGTGGGATAATTGAATCCACAGGGCCGCGCTACTGCCCGTCTATTGAAGACAAAGTCGTGCGATTTGCCGACAAAAACAGCCATCAAATTTTTATGGAACCCGAAGTGCTGGGCGGGCGATCGTATTATCCCAATGGTATTTCCACCAGCCTGCCGATTGATGTGCAACAAGCCTTTGTCAAAACCATAACTGGGCTGGAGCACGCCGTCTTTCTCAGGCCGGGCTATGCGGTTGAATACGATTACTTCCCTCCCCGCCAGCTTCATGAAACCTTAGAAACTAAACTCGTGAAAGGACTGTTTCACGCGGGCCAGATCAATGGCACCTCGGGGTATGAAGAGGCTGCCGCGCAAGGGATGATGGCAGGAATCAATGTTGCTCTTCGAGCTAACGGCGACGCCCCTCTCATTTTGGATCGCTCGCAAGCCTATATGGGTGTCTTAATCGATGATCTCATTACCAAAGATGCGCGCGAGCCCTACCGCATGTTTACGTCGAGAGCGGAGTACCGGCTGATCCTTCGTGAGGACAATGCCGATTATCGGCTGAAAGAAATTGGCTATCGTTTAGGGCTGATTTCCCAACAAGAATTCGTCGCATTCCAACAAAAATGGGAAAAAATAGACAAAGAACTTCACAGGCTGGGCAGCACCCACACTAAAATTTCTGAACTTGAACGCCAGACACATATTACCTTTGACGGACCACCCACCAGCACGTCCCTCTTGCAACTGCTTCGCAGGCCGGAACTCTCCTACAAAGATCTGCATCCTTTTTTACATGGCGAAGAGGAAACGGATGTTGAGGTCACCGAAGCCGTGGAGATCGCCGTGAAATATGAAGGCTATATCAAGCGCCAAGAAGAGGTGATTCAGCAGTTTAAACAATTAGAACACCGGCGCGTGCCGGAAGATTTTGATTATCAGGGTATTAAAGGATTTTCAAACGAAGTCGCCGAAAAACTCAAAAAAGTGCGCCCTTCCTCTATCGGCCAGGCCTCTCGCATTTCCGGCGTCACGCCTGCTGCCATCTCTCTTCTCCTCGTCGCCCTCGAACGCCACAAAAAAGCGAGCTAACGCAGGATTTTCACTTCTTCACACGAATATCTTTTGAGCGTACCTTTGTCCCGAAAAGCTCTTCCCGGTTTTCTTTTTGGTGGCGTGAAAATATTGAGTACGTTGAACATCACTGAGGAATGTGGAGGGAATAAATTATTTTTCCTCTAAATAGTCCACCCATTGATTTTCATCCAAACTTTCGAGATACGTCAAAGCCACAGACCGTGATTCCAGAGAAAGCTGATCATAGCGCTCACGGTCATGTAGGAGTCGACGTAGCGCTTCTTTCCAAGGCTCCATGTTTTGTTCCGGGATGATAGGTTCCGGCAATAAGCGCTCATCGAGAGTCTTTTTGTATCCACTGACAGGGTTGACGGGGAGCAGGTAATCCACGTTCAGTTTGGCCTCCGGAAGCCCTCCGATATCGCTGGCGAGGACCGGGATGCCACGTACCATGGCTTCCAATGCCACCATTCCAAATGCCTCACCCCACAATGAGGGCACAAGGAGGAGCCTCGCAAGAGAATATATTTCGTCGACGTCCTCTTTTGGTTGCAACAGCGTCATGTTGTCATGCCGACTTAACTCGCTGATGTCGTGGGATGTGGTTGCCCATCCTCGAACGGCTGCAAACCGTGAGGCAGGAAACTCTTGTGCAAGTTGAACAACGATAGGCAGGCCTTTTATTTTTGAGGCATTAATAAACATGATATAGGGATTGTCAAAATGTCCGAGAGCAGGTGCGTGCCGATGCTTTTGCAGAAATTGGGGGAGGCGGACGGTTGCAAGTTGGCCCCACCGGTGAATGTATTCGCTGACATACTGGCTCATCGTGACAATCTCCACCGGAGGTTTGAATAAATTTGCGAGATTGGGATCGGGATAAAAAGCCTCGGGGCCAAACGGCAAGGTCGCCTGACTGAGGGCCAGCACCACTATTCTTTTAACTGCCGTATCGATAGCCACCGCCAGGGATAGATAGGTTGGATCCTCCCCGATGAGAACGCAATCTGGCTTCCACTGACCAATCACATAATAAAGAGCCTTCTCAAAATTCACTTCGTAGGGTATCGCATACACCTTCACGCCCTCATCAAGAGTCAAGGTGTTAGATGAATCCGGAGGTGAGCCGCTTAAAGGTTCTCCTTCCTTGTCAAAGGATTTACGGCTGACCACAAGGGTTTCATGGTCTCGTGCGGCAAGCATTCTTATGCCGCTCCGCACCGTTCGGGTCGCACCTGAATAACCCTCATCATATGGCAGTTTGTGAATGAGTAGGATCCGCATGGTTGACGCTCAATTTTCCCAGGAGCTCATGAGATCAGTAGAAAGGGTTTTCTACTCTTCGTTGTTTTCATGTGACCCTAAATCGCCAAATAGCTCGGCAATCTCTTTCTCAGAGAACGAATCCAGGGTATTTTTAATGGTATCGAGGTGGGCCGTGTTTTCCTCTGGCGTAGAGCCAGCCTCAACTACGGTGGCGAGGTTAGCAATGGTGAGACGTTGCATAAATAGCAACCGTATGGGTAAGTCCACATCGAACGCATCTCTGATCCGCGAGAGTAATCGCATAGCTAAAAGCGAGTGGCCCCCTACATCAAAAAACTCTTCATCAATTCCAATATTGTCGTGACCAAGCAAATCTTGAAAGAGCCCCATCATTTTTTTTTCGACTTCAGTGCGTGGAGCGGCATGGACCTTATGAACTCCCCCGTTTGGTTGTTTGTCGAGCCATTGAGCTTTACGAGTCAACGCGGGGATGTCCTGCACACTGATGGTTGCCGCCAAAATATACTCGGATTCGCTTGAGAGACTTGCTATCGTCGGCACTTGGGCCCTTTGAGGCTCTACGGGCCCTCTCCCTGATTCATCGGCAGAATCTAGGCTTGGAAAAGATTTATCCTCATTAGGTAGTGACATGGCCTCGGCCACGCCTAATTGAAACCATCCTGCGTGAAGATCAGACTCGGACATGCCGAGGCGCTTGTAAAATTCAATGGCAGGCAAATTGCGCGAAGTCTTGGCGACCACAAATCGTAACAGGCCGATTTGTTTGGCCAGTGCACGTTTGCCTAAGACTCGCACCATCTGATGTTCGACGCCTCGGCCAAGCGCCCGGCAGCTGAGTAGAAATGATCCTATCGTGCAGAAGTCGGTCTCATACCTACATGCCATGGCACCGACCAGGCCATAGTTCCCAAATCTGTCTTCGACGCGAACCGCCAACCATTCTTCCTGGTCGCTCAAAATGAATTGAGCAATGTCTGTCTCCGTGACACGAATGCCATTGGCATTGAACTGCGTGACCCGATTGACCAATTCGAAAAGACGTGGAATGTCCTTTTCGGTAGCGGGCGCTATTGAGACTTGAAGACCTAATTGATGAAGAAACTGCGACAAGCTGAACGAGTTCGACCGGACCTTTTCCCGGTCGGCGTGCTCTCGATACAGTGAAGTTCGTCTGCTGGCTTCCTCTGTTACCGCGAAAGTATCAAATGCCCACACCTTCTCCAGATAGGAGGGCCACGCTATCGGGTCTGGTGGTAAATCCGGGACCAATACGTGCGGTAAGGTGGCCCTGACTTTGTTGCGTTGAACCGGATCGTTATCCAGAAAGATGACGCTGTCCAGGGCAATCTTCAGTTCCTGGGAAAGGTCCTGGATATTATCAGCCTTCTCTTTCCAATTGATTCGGTGTGCTGTGAAATCGGTGGGCGCCAGCCCCAGATCGCCACGTTCCGCAAACACGGCATCTACATCGTCAGGGTTATTCTGGCTGCACATCGCCAGCAGCATGCCATTCAATTTTTTTTGTTGAAGCCACTGATGGAGCCATCTGAAATGGGGCGGCATGCCGAGTTTCCGTGGTTCCACTTCTCCACAAATCCCATCCCAGAGCGTGCCATCACAGTCTGTAACAATAAGCTTATAGACTTGCCCTAGACGCGATCTGATCGCACGGAAGACCGATGTCCCTATTGCGGTGTAATAGGCATCGGTATAGGGAATATGAGCGTGTCGATCGGTGAGATCATCGAAGCACGACGTGAACTGATACGTAGCGTCCAGATTCGTCGCGTCGAGGTATGTGGTTCGGGCCAATGTGGTTGCGTGGGTCGCGATATACGCTGCTTGTGTATTGAACACGCCCATTGCCTCCTCAGTACTATGGGCGGTGGGGTCCGGACAACGCACAACAATCCACGTCCCTCCTCTTGTGGTCACACCGGACGTGAGAGCGTTCAGAAACTCCACAACATTGGGATGCGTTTCCTGAGCGACATGGGGTTTTTCTGCTTCGGGTATAAGATCCCGCACCGCAAACAGCACCACATGAATATCGCTTGCCTGAAAAGGTTCGGCTGGTCCGAACAGTCGAGGAAATAGTTGTCCGTAAATCGTCGGCAAGAATTCCGCCTCATAGCGAAACTCGTGAAACCAATAACGCAACATGGCCAGGACGGGATCGGCGACGAAAGTCGCAAGTATCTCTACTCGTGCGCAGGTCGAAGGCGACACGCCTTTAGGAGCCATGAGGACAACCCTCTCTCATAGTTTCTTGTCGACCCTGGACACGACCATTTGCATCACCTTTTGGTGCATTCTCGGCGGGATCAAAATGGATTGTCCCGACAGTTGCTGAGAGCGTGCAACAGCGGGCACGTTGGCATGCGCGGCTTGTTGAAACGCGTCAGCCAGGGCGGTCACAAGGTCCGGATAATCAAAGGTTCTTGCCATATCCAGTATAGCCTGTTGAAGCGTCTGATCAAGGGCCATCCTTTTGCGAGCGCGTTCATTGCAGTAGCACACACCCAGATCAATGTATTCCTCCAGCTCATTGGCCAGGCGGACCAAGGTGGCGTCCCTCGTCGCCGGGTCAGAAACGACCGGGGTTCCATATGCATCGGCATGTTCAGGCGGCCATGGAAGCAATGAATAGGCATGAACAATTTCTTCGGCACGACTTCCTATTATCTGAACCAGTTGCGCTCGTTTGAAATCCGAGACCCCTTTCATGCCATCTCCAAAATCCCCGCCGGTGTACGCGGCGTGCATCAAACCCCCTTTCACGATTTCGATGTCGACCCGACAGTCTGCCAAGATGCTCGCTGTGCCGATCACATGTGCGATAAACGTTTTCCCTGACGGCCTGAATAAGCCAGAGAATAATTCTCGCGCGAGCTCATAGGCGGCTCGCAGATCACCTAGGTCGACATTGGTGCTATTCAGTTCGAGCAGCTGGTTGTATAACTGTAAATTGGTTTGAGCAACCCGCATTATTCTGTTGCCAAATCCGGTAGAACCAATGCGCTCGCGTGCTGGCCCACCGCCAGCTTAGAAAAGGCGACCTCCTCAGTCAGTATTTGTCCGGCATTGAGTACGTGCAACCTATGGGTGGTGCCATTGAGTCTATTTACATAAATTTCATTGCCATCACCACGTGTATCGAGACGAGCGCCAATTCGTTCTGCGAACTCTCGTACGCTGCTTGGGGTGTTACCCGAATGTAAGGATACGGCGAACCAACAGTCGTACTTATTATCGTTTTTTTTCAGGGTAAGAAATGCATGTTCGACCAGTGAGCCTAGATCCAAAACGGAAAGGTCTGGCAGCATAATCAGGCAGGGCACCCTGGGGTATGGGGATGGCGCAGGATAAAGAACAAAGCTAGTCTTGCCCTGCAAAAACTCCATCAGTTCCGAGTCAACGCGCCGAAAAATTTCTTCTGCGGTAAGGTTTTTGAACGCGAACGCTGTCTTTTTCTCGCCGGTATTCTCCACGATATCAAACCTATTGCGTTCTACTGTAAGAAAAGCGGAGATGATGAGCTCAAATTCTCCCTGGTTGAGACTGGATTGGGTATCGATCTCATCTGCCGCAAACTGATTTCCCACTACGGAACCACGGTGCCCGCGCACAAACTTGACGATGGTGTCGTCTACCAAATTCTCTGATTGTTGCTCGCCAATATAACCCATCCGGGCATATCCCCACTTTTGTCGAAAATGGTCCACGGAGGGCACGGCCCATTCCTCACACCAGCGAATCTCGAAATATGGTAGATCAAACCAAGGAATTTCTTGCGGAGGAATATAGGTTGCCAAGGCTTTAGGTTCAAAGACTATTTTTTGGTTTTTCCGACTTAATTCCAGGGCTAAATCGATATGTTCGTGGATGCTCCGCATTTTCTCGTCCAACCCGCCGATGTTTTCAAGAACGTCTCGTTTGAGCAACATACAATGAAACTCTATATAGTCACAGGGCAACCGACGTAACGGTTCCCTGATGGCCTTGAGCTTAGTTTCAAAGAGTCTCTGTTCGTCATACAGGACTATCCTCCCATTTTCATTGACCTCATGTAGAAATCCCCCCGCGATGTGAATCGTTTGCCGTTGGAAGTTGCCGATAAACTGAAGTGGACCTACCTGGGCCGCACCCGTTTCGTCCGCGCAGGCTATCAATTCCTCTAACCACCTTGGCCCGACCAGGGTATCGTTATCCAAAAAGACTACGAATTCGGTTTTGGCGGCATCTGCCGCCAGATTCCGCGCCTCATTGGGGCTCAGGTAAGAGTCGGATCTAATGATGGTGGGATTTGCGGGTTCTAAAACTTTCAATACCCGGGTACGAATTGGTTCAGGGGTCTTTCCATCGACAAAAATCAAATCATACGAAATTTGAGTGTTGTCCAGCACGCTGCGGATGGTTTTTTCCGTGTGACTGAATCGCTCTCGCGGAATGATCGCAACAGTTGCGCGTTTTTCCTTCGCTTTCATCACTCCCCCCAAATTTTCCTATACTTCTGATCAAGGTAAATAATCAACTTAGACTCTACAAGAGTAAATGTTCTTTTCTCTTAAGTCCAAGGCGATGAGAAGGTGGGATTTCACGTCTTCTATGTGCTGCTACTTTACTATTTTGGCTCTTTTATAAATGGCGAAGAGGAGTATGAAGGCTATAATAAGCGTCAGAAGGGGTGATCGAGCCATTTAAAAAATAGAACACCGGCGCGTGCCGGAAGATTTTGATTATCAGGGGATCAAAGGATTTTCAAACGAAGTCGCCGAAAAACTCAAAAAAGTCCGCCCCTCCTCTATCGGACAGGCCTCCCGAATTTCCGGCGTCACGCCTGCTGCCATCTCTCTCCTCCTCGTCGTCCTCGAACGCCACAAAAAAGCCAGCTAAAACAATATATTTCAATTTTTACCTACTAGGGAGTGTTAACACTATTGAGCGCATGTGTGATCAGTGCCAGGTAGATAAAAAATGCGAACCCCACATACAGTTTGTTGAGCCGCGAGAAGATCCGGCGAAAGCCCTTCAAGCGGCGGAAGAGCCGTTCCACTTCATTCCGTTGCTTGTATCGCTGCCGGTCGTATTCCCAGGGCGCTCGCCGATGACGTTTCGGGGGCACCACCGGAATACAGTCCAACTCACGCACGAGCTGGCGTGATTCATCGCCCTCATAGGCCCGATCCATGATGACATAGGTAGCCGCCAACTTCGTCTGCTTCAGCAATGCTCGGCCTTCTGGCGCATCCCCAGCATGGCCCGGGGATAAGGAAAAGTTCACCGCCGGTCGAGCATCTGCGGCAACCAGATGAATCTTGGTGGTCCATCCGGCGCGGGATTTGCCGATGGCTTGCGGTCCGTTTTTTTTTGTGCGCCCGTGCCATCCGGGTGGACTTTTACCGCCGTACTATCCAGCGAGACGGCTTCGACCCGCACCTGAATAATCTGTCGCTCTTGCAGGGCGACAAAGACGCGATCCAATACGCCCTGCTTGGCCCAGCGATTCATGCGGGTGTAGATGGTATGCCAGTTCCCAAAATGTGGCGGTAATCCCCGCCATTTGCAGCCGTGCTCCGCGACATACAAAATTGCATTCAGGACTTGTTGGTTGCTTAATGACACATTCCCCCGCTGACGGGGAAAAAAGGGTTGAATGAGTTGGTACTGCGACTTGGTAAGTTCCATGGCCGCAGTATACCACATTTACCATTTAGTGTTAACACGCCCTAATTGGTTTAGTAGGACCCTTTGGTTTCTTCCGAGGGAAACAGCATTTTTTCTTTTCGCCTTTGCGAGGATATGGTCTTTTAGTTGATTTTCGGTTAAAACAACCCATTAGTTCCCTTGTGGACAACATCTATGCTTCCAGGTTCAGCACAGGGGTCACGAATAGACTAACCCTTGATAGAATTTTCTGTTCTCTCAATAAAGAAGAGCTACGCAAGTTTTTTCGTATGTATTCTCGAGGAACACGCTAAAGCAGCAGCTGATACTGAGGTCATGCACTACGAGCAAGGGGCTCAAAGCGATGTGGATTTCGAGAAGAATAAAATTCTTTTAAAATCACTATTTGAAATCCGACCAACGATAACTACTGGATCGTAACAATTGATTCGGGAGTAATTCGTCGTGATGCATCGACCTATTTCC